>JAXMGO010000028.1:0-60090 GCA_046347255.1 Steroidobacteraceae bacterium | reverse complement strand
CGGTCGCGACCGTTGCCGGCAACCTGCGGCTCACCGCAACGGGCGCCTCCGCCGACGTGCGCCACATCGTGCTGGACTT
Source organism: Steroidobacteraceae bacterium (assembly GCA_046347255.1). Taxonomy (GTDB): domain Bacteria; phylum Pseudomonadota; class Gammaproteobacteria; order Steroidobacterales; family Steroidobacteraceae; genus FEN-1191. Next base: position 60,011 of record JAXMGO010000028.1, on the reverse strand, counting down.
CGGCACCACGTCGTTCCCGGTGCTCGAGGGCCAGACGCTCGGCATCCTGCCGCCCGGCACCGACGCGCAGGGCAAGCCGCACTTCGTGCGCCTGTACTCGGTGGCCAGCCCGCGCGAGGGCGAGCGGCCGGGGCACAACAACGTCGCGCTCACCGTCAAGCGCGTCACGGTCGATCACGATGGCGCGCCGGTCGTCGGCGTCGCCTCCAATTACCTCTGCGACCTGGCGCCCGGCGCCGAGGTGCGGGTCGTGGGTCCCTATGGCGACAGCTTCCTGATGCCGAACCACGCCGGCGCTTCGCTGCTGATGATCTGCACCGGCACGGGCTCCGCGCCGATGCGGGCGATGACCGAGCGACGCCGCCGGCGCATGGCGTTGCGCGAGGGCGGCGAGCTGCTGCTGTTCTTCGGTGCGCGCGCGCCGGAGGAATTGCCGTACCACGGCCCGCTGATGAAGCTGCCGCGCGAGTTCATCGACATCAACCTGGCGTTCTCGCGCGTACCGGGGCAGCCGAAGCGCCACGTGCAGGACCTGATCCGCGAGTGCGGCGATCGGGTGATGCGGCTGCTGCGCGATCCTGACGGCTACGTCTACGTGTGCGGCCTGAAGGCGATGGAGGCCGGCGTGCTCGCGGCCTTCCGCGACGTCTGTGCCGCGCATGGTGCCGACTGGGAGGCGCTGCGCGCCGGGCTGCTGGCGAACGGCCGGCTGCACATCGAGACCTACTGATAGAGGGGCGCGCATGGATCCAGCTCCGGTCACCTGGCGACGCGACGGCGCCGTCGCCGTCATCACCGTCGACCACCCGCCGGTCAACGCGCTGAGTCGCGCCGTGCGCGCCGGGCTCGTCGAGGCCGTGGCCGCGGCGAATGCCGACGCGGCGGTGCGGGCGCTGCTGCTCCGCTGCGCCGGCAGCACCTTCATCGCCGGCGCCGACATCAGCGAGTTCGCGCGCGCGCCCGAGGCGCCGCTGTTGCCCGACGTCGTGCAGGCGATCGAGGATTCGGTGAAGCCGGTGGTGGTCGCGCTGCACGGCACCGCGCTCGGTGGCGGCTTCGAAGTGGCGCTCGCGGCGCACTGGCGCGTGGCCGATGCCCAGGCGAAGGTGGGCCTGCCCGAGGTGAAGCTCGGCATCATCCCCGGGGCGGGCGGCACGCAGCGTCTGCCGCGCCTGATCGGCGCGGCGCGCGCGCTCGAGATGATCACGGGCGGCGAGCCCATCCGCGCCGGGCAGGCGCGTGAATGCGGTGCGATCGACGAGCTCGCGGCGACGGACCTGGATGCCGCGGCCCTGGCGGCGGCGCAGCGTCTCGCCGCTGTCGCCACCGCCGCCGCCGCGGCCGCAGGCGCGGCGGCGGGCACCGCCCCGCGGCGGACCGGCGCCTTGCCGGCACCCGCCGCAGATCCTGCCGTGTTCGCCGCGGCCGAAGCGGCGGCGGCGAAGAAGCGCGGGCTCATCGCGCCGCGCCACGCCGTGGCCGCCGTGCGCGCGGCCTGCGAGCTGCCCTTCGCGGAGGGGCTGAAGCGCGAGCGCGCGCTGATGCTCGAGCTGCGTGCCTCGCCGCAGGCGGCGGCGCTGCGCCATGCGTTCTTCGGCGAACGCGAGGTCGCGCAGGTCCCGGGCCTGCCGCGCGACACGCCGCTGCGCACCGTCGAGCGCGTCGCCGTCATCGGCGCCGGCACCATGGGCGGCGGCATCGCGATGGCTTTCGCCAACGCCGGCTACAGCGGTGACGCTGCTCGAGGCCGACGCGGCGGCGCTGCAGCGTGGCCTGGACACCGTGCGCCGCAACTACGCGAGCAGCGTGCAGCGCGGGAGCCTTTCCGGGGCGGCGATGCAGGAGCGCCTCGCGCGCATCGAGCCGACGCTCGAGTGGTCGCGGCTCGCCGCGGCGGATCTCGCCATCGAGGCGGTGTTCGAGGACTTCGAGGTCAAGCGCGGCGTGCTCGAGCGCATGGACGCCGTCGCGCGCCCGGGCGCGATCCTCGCGACCAACACCTCGTATCTGGATGTGGCGCAGCTCGCCGCCTGCACGCGCCGCCCCGAGGACGTGATCGGCATGCACTTCTTCAGCCCGGCGAACGTCATGCGCCTGCTGGAGAACGTGCGCACGCCGCAGACCGCCGCCGACGTGCAGGCCACGGCGATGCAGGTCGGTCGCCGCCTCGGCAAGGTCGCGGTCATGGTGGGCGGTAGCGATGGCTTCGTCGGCAACCGCATGCTGGCGCAGCGCACGCGCGAGGCGTTCTTCCTGCTCGAGGAGGGCGCGCTGCCGCAGCAGGTGGACCGCGTGTTGGTGGAGTTCGGGTTCCCGATGGGGCCGTTCGCGATGGGGGATCTCGCGGGCCTGGACATCGGCTGGCGCAACCGCAAGGCGCGCGCGCACCTGCGCCCGCCCGGCGTGCGCGACTGCAACCTGCTCGACCAGGTGTGCGAGCTCGGGCGGCTCGGACAGAAGAGCGGCGCCGGCTGGTATCGCTACGAGCCGGGCCAGCGGCAGGGCCAGCCCGACCCGCTGATCGAGCAACTCATCGTCGAGCACTCGCGCCGCCAGGGCATCGAGCGGCGCGCGATCGGCGATGCGGAGATCCTCGAGCGCTGCCTCTACTCGATGATCAACGAGGGCGCGAAGATCCTCGAGGAGGGCGTGGCCGCGCGCCCGGTGGACATCGACATGGTGTGGCTGCACGGCTACGGCTTCCCGGCGTGGCGCGGCGGGCCGATGTTCCATGCGCAGCAGCTCGGGCTCGCGAACGTGCTGCGCGCGATCGAACACTGGTGCGAGAAGGTGGGCGCGGCGTTCTGGACACCGGCGCCGCTGCTGCAGCGCAGGGTGGCCGAAGGACGGACTTTCTACCCCGCGACTTGACGCTGCCGTGCCATGCTGGGATAAGGCAGCCGAACGCCACTGACAATCATTCCAGGGAGGGCCCCATGGCACGCAAGACGGTTCGCGGACCTTCCCGGTCGAAATCACGGCGGCCGGCCTCGCGCGGCGCGCCAGTGCGCGTGCTCATCGCGACGCGCAAAGGCGCCTTCATCCTCGGCTCCGACAGCGCGCGGCGCCGCTGGAAGCTCACCGGCCCGATCATGCTCGGCCACATCGTGCATCACCTGGTTGCGGACCCGCGCCGGCCGCGTACGTTGATGATGGCCGTACGCACCGGCCACCTGGGGCCGACGATGTTCCGCTCGCTCGACGCCGGCCGCAGCTGGAAGGAGTCCACGCGGCCGCCGGCGTTCCGCAAGGCCGGCGAGGGCGAGAAGAAGCACGTCGTCGATCACAGCTTCTGGCTCACGCCGGGGCACGCGAGCGAACCGGACGTGTGGTACGCGGGTACTGCGCCGCAGGGCCTGTTCCGCAGCGAGGACGGGGGTGATACTTGGGAGCCGGTCGCCGGGCTCAACGACCACCCGGAGTACGGCAAGTGGATGGGCTGGCAGGAAGTGGGTACACCCGATGGCCCGAAGCTCCACTCGGTGCTCGTCGATCCACGCGACCGCAATCATCTCTACGTCGCGATGTCGAGCGGCGGCGTGCACGAATCGCTCGATCGCGGCGCCACCTGGCGGCCGCTGGTGCAGGGCCTGGAGGTCGTGGAGCAGCTCGACCCGAGCCACCTCGAGTACCACGATCCGCATTGCGTGCGCTACAGCCCGGCGAATCCTGACCGCCTGTACCAGCAGAACCACTGCGGCATCTATCGGCTCGACCGGCCCGGCGAGACCTGGGAGCGCATCGGCAAGTCGATGCCGAAGAGCGTCACCGACATGGGCTTCCCGATGGTCGTGCATCCGCGCGAAGTCGATACGCTCTGGGTGTTCCCGATGGACGGGAGCGGCGTGTGGCCGCGCACCAGCCCGGGCGGCAAGCCCGCCGCCTATCGTTCGCGCAACGGCGGCCGCAGCTGGCAGCGGCTCGATCGCGGCCTGCCGCAGCGCGAGGCGTGGTGGACCGTGAAGCGCCAGGCGATGTGCGCCGATGCCTGCGATCGGGTCGGACTGTACGTCGGCACGACCAGCGGCGAGGTCTGGGCGAGCCGCGACGAAGGCGCCAGCTGGAGCTGCATCGCGCGCCACCTGCCGGAGATCTACGCGGTGGAGACGGCATGAAGGTGCGGATCCCGAGCCCGCTGCATTCCTATACGGAGTCGACCGAAGTGACGGCGAGCGGCACGACGCTCGATGAATTGCTGGTCGACCTCGACCGGCAGTACCCCGGCCTGCGCTTCCGCGTCGTCGACGAACTCGACCGGCTGCGGCCGCACATGCGGCTGTTCGTCAACCAGCAGCAGGTGCGCGACCTCGCGCATCCGCTCGCGCCGAGCGACAGCGTGCAGATCGTGCAGGCGCTGAGCGGCGGCTGAGCCCGCGGCGGCCCGCCGGCGCAGCGGTCTGCTGGCGCAGCGGTTTGCCGGCGCAGCGCGGTCCGCGGACGTCCCCGCGCCTCAGGCGCCGAAGCGCCGGAACAGCGCCGCGTCGGGCGGCGGCAGCGGACCGTCGAGCCGGGCCGCCACCCGTGACAGGTGTTCCTCCGAGGCTGGCAGCACGCGCGCGTACAGCGCGCGACTCAACTCGTAGGCGGCCGCGCCGGGCCAGTCGCGCGGCAGCAGCAAATGCGGCAGCAGCGGGTCGCGCAGGTGGATGCGCCGATACTCGTGGACCAGCAGCGTGCGGATGACGAAGGCCGCCGCCGGATCGGGCGCGCGGCGCGCAAGGGCGGAGCGTACTGGCGCGAACCGGGCGAGGAAGCGCTGGTAGCGTGACGCGAGGTCCGCGAGGTCCCAGCCGCGCGCCAGCAGGCGCTGCTCGGCGTCGCGTTCGCTGGCGCGCGCCGCGAAGATCGCCGGCACCTCGCGCAGGCCGAGCGTGGCCAAGTGCTGGCGGGCATCGGCAGGCGTCAGCGTCGGGTGCGCGAGCAAGCCGGGTTCGAACTCGCCGAAACCTTCCCAGGCCAGGGCGGCGCGTACGCTGCGGCGCCGCGCGGCGTTCAGCGCGGGCAGCAGCACCAGCGTCCAGCGGCCGTCCCAGGCGGTGGCGGGCCCGGCGTAGATGCGACGCGTGGCTTCCGTGAAGCGCAGCCGCCCGGCCGCCGACAGCTGGTACTCGCTCAGCCGGCCGCTGCGCCGCGTCGTGAGCCAGTCGTCGGCGGCGAGGCGCGCCGCCGCGGTGCGCACCAGCCGCTCAGTCAGACCGAAGGCGCCCACCAGCGGGATCAGGGTCGCGAGGCTCACGGCGCCGCCGCGGGGGGCGAGCGCATCGCCGAACACCGTGACGATCAGCGAGCCGCCGCGCAGCGGGCGCTGGCGGCGGAAATGCGCGACCAGTACGGCCGCAGCGGCGGCGGAGGGATCGGCGGCGGGTTTGGCCATGGGTCCGGAATTGTGACACAAAGATGATTGTAAGGCGCATTCTCATGTGTCAAGATTTCGGCAACGCGGGCGGGAGGGGTTCGATGTACACGCAGGGTCTGCTCGACCAGGGTGGCAAGTCCGGCGCGACCGGGCTGGAGCACGAGGATCCGGCGCTGCTGGCGCGCTTCCAGGCGCGCGTCGACGCCGAGGAGAAGATCGAGCCGAAGGACTGGATGCCGGACGCCTACCGGCAGACGTTGATCCGGCAGATCTCGCAGCACGCCCATTCCGAGGTGGTCGGCATGCTGCCGGAGGGCAACTGGATCACGCGCGCGCCAACGCTCCTGCGCAAGTCGATCCTGATCGCCAAGGTGCAGGACGAGGGCGGGCACGGCGCCTACCTGTACAGCGCCGCCGAGACGCTCGGCATCCCGCGCGCCGAGATGGTCGAGCAGCTGCTCGCCGGGCGCGCCAAGTACTCGAGCATCTTCAACTACTCCACGCCGACCTGGGCCGACTGCGTGGCGATCGGCTGGCTGGTGGACGGCGCGGCGATCATGAACCAGATCCCGCTGTGCCGCTGCTCCTACGGCCCGTACGCGCGCGCGATGATCCGCGTCTGCAAGGAGGAGAGCTTCCACCAGCGCCAGGGGTACGACGCGACGCTGCAGCTGGCGCGCGGCACGCCGGCGCAGCGCCGCATGGCGCAGGACGCGCTCAACCGCTGGTGGTGGCCGTCGCTGATGATGTTCGGCCCGCCCGACACCGCCTCGCCGCACACCGCGCTGTCGGTGCGCTGGAAGATCAAGCGCTTCACCAACGACGAGCTGCGGCAGAAGTTCGTCGACTTCACCGTGCCGCAGGCGAAGTACCTGGGGCTCGAGGTGCCGGATCCGGAGCTGCGCTGGGACGCGGATGCGCAGCAGTACCGCTACGGCGCGATCGACTGGGACGAGTTCAACAACGTGGTCAAGGGCTTCGGTCCCTGCAACCGCGAGCGCCTGGCGGCCCGCACTGCCGCGCACGAATCCGGCCGCTGGGTGCGCGAAGCCGCGGCGGCCCATGCCGCCAAGCGTGCGGCGCGCGCCGCCGCCGCCTGAGAAACTGAGGAGCACGCCGCATGAGCACCGAACGCGACTGGCCGCTGTACGAGATCTTCATCCGCGCCCGCGGCGGCCTCGACCACAAGCACGTCGGCAGCGTCCACGCCGCCGATGCGTCGATGGCGATCGAACACGCGCGCGACGTCTACACGCGCCGCAACGAGGGCGTCAGCATCTGGGTGGTGCGCTCCGCCGACATCGTCGCCTCCGATCCGGCCGAGTCGGATGCGCTGTTCGAGCCGGCGCGCGACAAGATCTACCGCCACCCGACCTTCTACGACATCCCGAAAGAGGTCGAGACGCTGTGAGCGCGACCGCCGCCCTGCCGCCTGCGGCGGCCACCCAGCCGCCCGCGACGGCCGATGAGCGCGTCGCGCGCGTGCGCTACCTGCTGCGCCTGGCCGATACCAGCCTGGTGCTGGCGCAGCGCCTCGGCGAGTGGGTCGGCCACGCGCCGGCCCTGGAGGAAGACCTCGGCCTCGCCAATGCCTCGCTCGACCTGCTCGGCCAGGCGCGCCTGCTGTATGCCTACGCGGGCGAGCTCGAGGGGCAGGGCCGCGGCGAGGACGCGCTCGCGTTCCTCCGCGAGGAAGCCGACTTCCTCAACGTCACGCTGGCCGAGCAGCCGAACGGCGACTTCGGCGACACCATCGTGCGCCAGTTCCTGCTCGACGCCTGGCAGTGCGAGCTGTTCGAGCGGCTGCAGCATTCGACCGACACGCGCCTCGCCGGGATCGCCGCGAAGGCGCTCAAGGAGACGCGCTATCACGTGCGCTACAGCGCCGGCTGGCTGGTACGCCTCGGTGACGGCACCGAGGCGAGCCACGCGCGCGTGAGCGCATCGCTGCAGCGGCTCTGGCCCTACACGCGCGAACTGTGCGACGCGAACGAGCTCGATCGCGAGATGGCCGCGGCCGGCGTCGCGCCGGAACTCGAAGCGCTGCGCAACGCCTGGCTGCGGCGCGTGGACGCCACGCTGGCCGAGGCCGGCCTCGCGCGCCCGGCGGAGACGCCGTACGCCTGGTACGGCAAGCAGGGCAGCCACGGCGAACACCTCGGCCGCCTGCTGGCGCTGATGCAGTACCTGCCGCGTATCCACGCCGGAGCGCGCTGGTGAATGCCGCCACCGGGAACGCGCGCGGCGCGGCGGCCCGCGCCGTGCTCGCCGCGGTCGCCGATCCCGAGATCCCGGTGATCAGCGTGCTGGATCTCGGCATCGTGCGCGGTCGAGGTGGACGCCGACGGCGCGCTGGCGATCGGCGTCTCGCCGACGTACTCGGGTTGCCCGGCGACCGCGGTCATCAAGGCAGACATCCGCGCGGCGCTCGAGCGCGCCGGCTTTGCGCGCCCGCGCGTCTTCGAGGGGCTCGCGCCGCCGTGGAGCAGCGAGTGGATCAGCGCCGAGGGGCGGCGCAAGCTGGCCGAGTACGGCATCGCGCCGCCACCAGGCCGGCGCGCGGGCGCGCGCGGATCGCTCGGCGAGGCGGAGGAGCCGGCGTGCCCGCGCTGCGGCTCAGCCGACACCGAGCTGGTGAGTGAATTCGGCTCCACGCCCTGCAAGGCGCTGCATCGCTGCCGCGCCTGCCTCGAGCCCTTCGACTGCTTCAAGTGCATCTAGCGACACCGCCGGGGTCCCGCGCACCATGCTGACCTTCCATCCGCTCGAGCTCCGCCAGCGCACGCCCATTGCCGAGGACGCCGTCTGCCTGGAGCTGCAGCCGCCGCCGGAACTCGCCGCGGCCTACAGGTTCGAGGCCGGCCAGCACCTGGCGGTCCGCGCCATGCTCGGCGGACGCGAGCTGCGGCGCACCTATTCGATCGCCAGCGTCGCGGGCGGCACGCTGCGCATCGGCGTGCGCGTGCAGGGCGAGATGTCGCGCCACCTGGCCGAAGGCGTCGCGATCGGCGCGCGCATCGAGGCGCTCGAGCCCGCGGGCCGCTTCAAGCCGACGCTCGAGCCGGGGCGGGCGAAGTCCTATGTCGCGATCGCCGGCGGCAGCGGCATCACGCCGATCCTCTCCATCGTCGGCACGCTGCTCGCCGCCGAGCCCGCGAGCCGCGTACTGCTGGTCTACGGCAACCGCAGCATCGCGCGCACCATGTTCGTCGACGAGGTGCTGGCGCTGAAGGACCGTTACCTCGAGCGCCTGACGGTGCAGTTCGTCATGAGCCGCGAGCCGCAGGACGTGGAACTCTTCAACGGGCGCATCGACGCCGCGCGCCTGCAGGCGCTCGCGCGCAGCGAGTTCGATCCGCGCGCCGTGGACGAGTTCTTCCTCTGCGGGCCCGGCAGCATGGTGCGCGACCTCACGGCCGCGCTGCAGGAGCTCGGCGCGACCGGCAAGGTCCACTCCGAGCGCTTCGGCCCGGACCGGAGCGGTGCGGCCGAGGCGGCCGGGCCCGCCGTGGCCGCCGACACGGCCACGGTCACCGTCATCATGGATGGGCGTCGCCGCAACCTCGCGGTCCGGCGCGACCGCACGATCCTCGATGCCGCGAAGGAAGCCGGGCTCCACCTGCCGTATTCCTGCCGCGCCGGCGTGTGCGCGAGCTGCCGCGTCAAGGTCGTCTCCGGCAGCGTGGCGATGCAGCGCAACCAGGCCCTCGAGGACTGGGAGGTGCAGGCCGGCTTCGTGCTCTCCTGCCAGGCACGCCCGACCAGCGAGCGGGTCGAGATCACCTACGACGAGAATTGAGCGCCATGGAATACCAGTGCATCCGCTTCAGCCTCGACGCGGGCATCGCGCGGCTCACCTTCAACCGGCCCGACAAGCTCAACAGCTTCAATACGGCGATGCACGCCGAGATCCGCGCGGCGCTCCGGCGCGTGCAGGACGAGGGGGCGCGCGTGCTGGTGATCACCGGCGCCGGCCGCGGCTTCTGCGCCGGGCAGGACCTGGGCGATCGCGCGGTGGCGCCGGGGGCGAAGGGCGTCGACCTGGGCGAGTCGATCGAGCAGCACTACGCGCCGCTGGTGCTGGCGCTGCGCGCCTTGCCGCTGCCGGTGATCGCCGCGGTCAATGGCGTGGCGGCTGGCGCCGGCGCCAACGTCGCGCTCGCCTGCGACCTGGTGATCGCCGCGCGCTCGGCGACGTTCGTGCAGGCTTTCAGTAAACTCGGCCTGGTACCCGACTCGGGCGGCACCTGGATCCTGCCACGGCTGGTGGGGCCGGCGCGGGCGATCGGGCTCGCCTTCCTGGGCGAGAAGCTGCCGGCGGCCCAGGCGGAGGAGTGGGGCCTGATCTGGCGCTGCGTCGAGGACGCCGAGCTCGGCCCGACGGTCGACGCGCTGGCGGCGCAGCTCGCGGCGGCGCCGACGCTCGGGCTCGCGCGCACCAAGCAGGCGATGCAGGGCGCCTGGGGGCGCACGCTCGCCGAGCAGCTCGAGGTGGAGCGCGACCTGCAGCGCGAGCTGGGCTGGTCGCAGGATTATGCCGAGGGCGTGGCGGCGTTCACCGCGAAACGCGCGCCGCGCTTCACCGGCCGCTGAAGGAGTATCGATGAGTCATTCGCACAAGAACCCGCAGGCGCTGGCCGAGGAGTCGGCGGCGGCGATGCTCGCCACCGACCGCGTCGGCCCGGCGCTGGGCATGCGCCTGGTGAAGATCGCGCCCGGGACCTGCACGCTGGCGATGCCGATCCGCGCCGACATGGGCAACGGCCACGGCATCTGCCACGGCGGCATGATCTTCACGCTGGCCGACAGCGCCTTCGCCTTCGCCTGCAATTCCGGCGGTGGCTCCTGCGTGGCGGCCACTGGCAGCATCGATTTCCTCGCCCCGGTGCACGTCGGCGACGAACTGTCGGCCCTCGCGACGACCGTGTGGCGCCGCGGCCGCACCGGCATCCACGAGGTCACGGTCACCAACCAGAAGGGCGAGACGGTGGCGCTGTTCCGCGGCCGCTCGCAGCTGGTGAGCGCGACGCGGCCGCCGGCGGGGTCGCAGGAGTGAGCGCGGCGGCGCGCACGCTCGAGAGCTACGCGTCCGGCGCCTGGCGCGCCGGCACCGGCGAGCCGAGCGCGCTGCGCGATGCGAGCACCGGCGAGGTGGTCGCCTACGCCGCGACCGGCGGCCTGGATTTCGCCGCGATGCTCGCGCACGCGCGCGATGTCGGCGGGCCGGCGCTGCGTGCGCTCACGTTCCACGAACGCGCCGCGGCGCTGCGCGCGCTCGGCAAGCAGCTGTTCGAGTACAAGGACGAGTTCTACCAGGTCTCGTTCCACACCGGCGCGACGCGCGCGGATTCGTGGGTGGACATCGACGGTGGCATCGGCACGCTGCTCTCCTTCGCCAGCAAGGGCGCGCGCGAGCTGCCCAACGCCCGCGTGTTCCTCGACGGCGCCGTCGAGGGATTGTCGAAGGGCGGCAGCTACCTCGGCCAGCACATCTGCGTGCCGCTCGAGGGCGCGGCCGTGCACGTCAACGCCTTCAACTTCCCCGTGTGGGGCATGCTGGAGAAGCTGGCACCGGCGCTGCTCGCCGGCATGCCGGTGATCGTCAAGCCCGCCACCGCGACCGCCTACCTCACCGAGTGCGTAGTGCGCCGCATCGTCGGCACGGGCCTCCTGCCGCCGGGCAGCCTGCAGCTGATCGCCGGCGGCGTCGGCGACCTGTTCGACCACCTGAACTGCCAGGACGTGGTGTCCTTCACCGGTTCGGCGAGCACGGCGCAGGCGCTGCGCACCCATCCGGCCGTCGTGCGCCAGTCGGTGCGCTTCATCGCCGAGACCGATTCACTCAATTCCTCGGTGCTCGGGCCCGATGCGCGGCCCGGCACCCCGGAGTTCGACCTCTATATAAAGGAGGTCGTGCGCGAGATGACCAGCAAGGCGGGGCAGAAGTGCACCGCCATCCGCAAGATCCTGGTGCCTTCCGAATCCGCCGACGCGGTGAGCGAGGCGCTGGCCGCCGCCCTCGGCCGCGTCGTGGTCGGCGATCCGCGCGCCGAGGGCGTCAGGATGGGACCGCTCGCCAGTCGCGCGCAGCGCACCGAGGTGCTGGCGCGCGTCGAGGAGCTGCGGCGCGAGGCCGAGCTGGTCTGCGGCGACGTCGCGGCGCTCGCGCCGCTCGGCGCCGACCGCGAGCGCGGCGCCTTCCTGCCGCCGCTCCTGCTGCGCTGCCGGGATACGGCCAGGGCGCGCGCGCTGCACGCGGTCGAGGCCTTCGGCCCGGTGGCGACCGTGGTGCCGTACCGCGACGTGGACGACGCCATCGCGCTCGCGCGCCGGGGCGAGGGGAGCCTCGCAGGTTCGGTGTTCACGGCCGACGATGCCGTGGCCGCGCGGCTGGTGCTGGGGCTCGCGCCGTACCACGGCCGGCTGCTGGTCGTGAACCGCCACTGCGCCGCCGAATCCACCGGCCACGGCTCGCCGCTCGCGCCGCTGGTGCACGGCGGCCCGGGGCGCGCCGGCGGCGGCGAGGAGATGGGTGGCCTGCGCGGCGTCCTGCATTACATGCAACGCACGGCGGTGCAGGGTTCGCCCGACACGCTCACGGCGGTCGGCGGGCGCTGGGTGCGCGGCGGCACGCAACGCGACCCGGGCCGGCACCCGTTCCGCAAGCCGCTGCACGAGCTTGCGCTCGGCGACACTTTCAACTCCGCGGAGCGCGCCGTCACGGTAGAGGACATCGAGGCCTTCGCGGCGCTCAGCGGCGACGACTTCTACGCCCACATGGACGAGGCCGCGGCGGCGCGCAACCCGCTGTTCGGCGGCCGCGTGGCCCACGGCTATTTCCTGATCGCCGCGGCCGCCGGGCTGTTCGTCGACCCCGGCTACGGCCCGGTGCTCGGCAACTACGGCCTCGACAACCTGCGGTTCGTGAAGCCCGCCAAGCCGGGCGATCGCATCAAGGTGCGACTGACGTGCATGCAGAAGTCGCTGCGCGCGGACAAGGGCTGGGGCGAGGTGCGCTGGGACACCGTCATCACCAACCAGGATGGCGAGATGGTGGCATCGTACGAGGTGCTGACGATGGTCAGCGTGCACGCGGTGCCCGACCAGCCGGGGCTGGCGGCAGGCGGCGTGCGGAGCGTATAAGACTCAAGACGAGGGGGGCGGTCGTGACGGGGAAGAAGGGCAAGACACCGCGCAGCGGCGGCGGCCTGGAAGCGATCGAGACGGCGAGCCGCGACGAGATCACGGCGCTGCAGCTCGAGCGGCTCAAGTGGTCGGTCGCGCATGCGTACCGCAACGTCGAGCACTACCGCAAGGTGTTCGACCAGGCCGGCGCGCACCCGGACGACATCCGCGGGCTCGCGGACCTGGCGCGCTTCCCGTTCCTCAACAAGAGCGACCTGCGCGACCACTATCCCTTCGGCATGTTCGCCGTGCCGCGCGAGCGCCTGGCGCGCATCCACGCCTCGAGCGGCACCACCGGCAAGCCCACCGTGGTCGGCTACACGAAGCGCGACGTCGAGACCTGGGCCACGCTCGTGGCGCGTTCGATCCATGCCGGCGGCGGCCGTCCCGGCGACATCGTGCACGTGGCCTACGGCTACGGCCTCTTCACCGGCGGACTGGGCGCGCACTACGGCGCCGAGCGCCTCGGCTGCAGCGTCGTGCCGATGTCCGGCGGCCAGACCGAGAAGCAGGTCCAGCTGATCCTCGACTTCCAGCCCGACATCATCATGGTGACGCCCTCCTACATGCTCACCATCGCCGAGGAGTTCGCCCGCCAGAACCTCGACGCGCACGGCTGCTCGCTGCGCATCGGCATCTTCGGCGCCGAGCCCTGGACCGAGGAGATGCGCGGCGTCATCGAGCGGCTGATGGGCCTGGACGCGGTCGACATCTACGGGCTCTCCGAGGTCATGGGCCCGGGCGTGGCCAACGAGTGCGTCGAGACCAAGGACGGCCCGGTGCTGTGGGAAGACCATTTCTACCCGGAGATCATCGATCCGGAGACCGGCAAGGTGCTGCCCGACGGCGAGGAGGGCGAACTGGTGCTGACCTCGCTCACCAAGGAGGCCTTCCCGGTCATCCGCTACCGCACGCGCGATCGTACGCGCCTGCTGCCGCCCACGGCCCGCTCGATGCGCCGGCTCGGGCGCATCAAGGCGCGCACCGACGACATGCTCATCATCCGCGGCGTCAACGTGTTCCCGAGCCAGATCGAGGAGATCATCCTCAAGCAGCACGTGTTCGCCCCGAATTACGTGCTGGAGCTGGACCGGGACGGGCACCTGGACAACCTGACCGTCGTGGTCGAATGGCCGGCCGGCGGCGCGAGCGGGGCCGAGGCCCGGGAGGCCGCCGCCCGCGACCTGATGCACCACGTCAAGTCCTCGGTCGGGATAACGATCCGCGTTCGCGTCGCAGATCCGGGCGGCCTGGACCGCTCGATTGGCAAGGCGCGCCGCGTCATCGACCGCAGGCCGAAGGGCTGAACCGGGCGGCCCCGGGACGCCCCGGCCGCCGCTGCCGCGCCGGGCGCGAATCCGGCTATGATTGCCGCAATTCCAACGAGGGGTGGATTCCATGAAGACCTATCCGCTGATTGTCGACGGCCAGCTGATCACGACCGGGGCCCGGATGCTCGAGGTGCGCAATCCCGCCGACGAGTCCGTCGTCGGGCAGTGCCCGGTCGCCGATGAGGCCCTGCTCGAGCGGGCCGTTGCAGCGGCGCGCAAGGCCCTGCCGGCCTGGTCGGCCCTGCCGGATAGCGAGCGCGTGGCCAAGCTGATGCAGATCGGCGATCTGATCGAGAAGCACCACGCCGAGCTGGCCGAGCTCGTCACGCGCGAACAGGGCAAGGCGCAGAACGGCATGGGCGCCAACGTCGAGGCCGGCGGCGCGGCCGCCTGGGCCCGGGTCACCGCCAGCCTGAACCTCCCCGTCGAGACGGTGCAGGACGACGCCACCGGCAAGATCACCATCGAGCGCCGGCCGGTCGGCGTGGTCGGCTCGATCACCCCCTGGAACTGGCCGATGCTGATCGCCACCTGGCACGTGATGCCGGCGCTGCGCGTCGGCTGCACGGTCATCAACAAGCCGGCCTCGTGCACGCCGCTGTCGACGCTGCGCCTGTACGAGCTGATGAACAGCGTGCTGCCGCCGGGCGTGGTCAACATCGTCGCCGGCCCCGGCGCCATCGGCGATCGCATCGCCAAGCACCCCGGCATCAACAAGATCGTGTTCACCGGCTCGACCGAGACCGGCCGGCAGGTGGCGCTGGGCGCGATCAGCACCTTCAAGCGGCTCACGCTCGAGCTCGGCGGCAACGACGCCGGCATCATCCTGCCGGGCACCAAGATCGACCCGCTGCTCGAGAAGCTGTTCTGGGGCTGCTTCATCAACGGTGGCCAGACCTGCGCCGCGCTCAAGCGCCTGTACGTGCACGAGAGCCAGTACGAGGAGGTGGTGGCGAAGTTCGCCGACTACGTCTCCAAGGTGCCGGTCGGCAATGGCATGGACCCGAAGACCCTGATCGGGCCGGTGACCAACAAGGCGCAGCGCGAGATCGTCAGCAGCTTCGTCGAGGACGCGCGCAAGAAGGGCGCCCGCATCCTCACCGGCGGCAAGATGCCGGCCGGGCCGGGCTTCTTCTACCCGCTGACCGTGGTGGCGGATTGCACCGACGACATGCTGCTGGTCAAGGAAGAGCAGTTCGGTCCGGCCATCCCCGTCATCAAGTACAAGACCGTCGAGGAAGCGATCGCGCGGGCCAACGCGGCGGACGTCGGCCTGGGCGGCTCGGTGTGGGGCAACGACGTCGCCGAGGCGACCAAGTACGCCGTGCGCCTGGAGTGCGGCACGACCTGGGTCAACCAGCACGGCGGGCTGCATCCGATGGCCTGCTTCGGCGGCGTGAAGTCCTCGGGCATCGGCACGGAATTCAACGTCGAGGGCCTGAAGGAGTACACGACCATCCAGACCGTCAACGTCGCCAGATGAGCGCGCGGGCAGTCACAGCGGTGGGGCGCGCCACGTGGCGCGCCCCGCTCGCCGGCCTCATGCTGCTGGCCGGGCTGGGCGGGGCGGTGGCGGCTCCGCCGCTGCCCTCGGAGATGGGCCGCGAGCCAGTGGTCGAGAAGCTCGCGAGCCCGCCCTCGAAGCACTGGGTGTGGGTCAACGACTTCGTCTTCCCGCACATCGCCGACGGCCAGGCGCTGCTGGTCGACGGCGACAGTGGCCGCTTCCTCGGCATGCTCAGCACCGGCACCAGCTTCACGCGCGTGGTACTGCCGCGCGACGGCAAGGTCATCTACGCGCCCGAGACCTATTTCTCGCGCGGCACGCGCGGCACGCGCACCGACCTGGTCACGATCTACGACGGCGCCACGCTCAACGTGCTCGACGAGATCGTCGTGCCGGCCAAGCGCTCGTCGAACATGCCCGTGATGGGCAACGCGGTGCTCACCGACGACGACCGCTTCCTGCTGATCTACAACTTCAACCCCGGCCAGTCGGTGACGGTGGTCGACACGGCGAGCCGCAAGTTCGCCGGCGAGATCGAGACGCCGGGCTGCGGGCTGATCTACCCGACCGGGCCGCGCAGCTTCTTCAGCCAGTGCGCCAACGGCGGCCTGCTCGCGATCACGCTCGACGACAACGGCGCGTCCGTGCACCAGGCGCGCATGGCGCCGTTCTTCGACGTGCAGGGCGACCCGCTCACCGAGAAACCGGTGCGCCTGGGCGACACCTGGTACTTCGTCTCCTACGACGGCCACATCCACACGGTGAACCACGGTCCGAACGGCCTCGCGCCGGGCGCCGACTGGTGGCTGACGACGCCCGCCGAGCGCAAGCAGGGCTGGCGCCCGGGCGGGCTGCAGCAGCTCGCGGTGCACGCCGGGCAGAACCGCCTGTACGCGATCATGCACCAGGGCAACCGCGATTCGCACAAGGACCCGGGCCAGTCGATCTGGGTCTACGACCTCGCGACCCGCAAGCGCGTGCAGCGGATCACGACGCAACGGCTGTCGGGCTCGATCCAGCTCACCAGCGATGCGCGGCCGCTGCTGTTCAGCATCTTCATGGGCAGCAACATCCTCGACGTCTACGACCCCGCGAGCGGCAAGCTGCTGCGCTCGATCGGCGAGATTGGCACGACGCCGACGCTGCTCGTGACGCCATGAGCGATGCGCTGCGGCTCGACCCCGGCGCCGGCTGCCTGCTCTCAGGCGCGCTGGCGCTGCTGTTCGCGCACGCGGCCTGGCACAAGTGGCGCGCCCTGGCGCACTTCCGCGGCCAGCTGGCAGCGTACCGCCTGCTGCCCGGATGGTTCCTGGGCGTGGCCGGCGTGGGCGTGCCGCTGATCGAGACTGCCATCGCCCTGGGGCTGCTGGCGGCGCGTACGCGCGCGGCGGCGACGCTTGCCGGTGCCGCGCTGCTGTTCGCCTACGCGGCCGCGATGGGCATCAACCTGGCACGCGGGCGCCGCGACCTGGACTGCGGCTGCGCCGGTCCGGCCGAACGCCGGCCGATCGCCGCGTGGATGGTGTGGCGCAATGCGTTGCTCGCGCTGGTGCTGCTCGCGCTCGGGCGGCCCTGGTCGGAGCGCGCGCTCGGCGCCGTCGACCTGCTGACCGTCGGCGCCGGCGTGCTGGCGCTGGTGCTGCTGTACGCATCCGTCGAGCGGCTGCTGGGGCAGGTGCTGCCGCGCACCGCGGCGCTGCGGGGCGCGCGGTGACGGCGCTGGTCGTCTCGAACATCGTGCTGTGGGTGCTGGTGATCGCACTGGCGCTCACGGTGCTGGCGCTGACGCGCCAGCTCGGCGTGCTGCACGAGCGCATCACGCCGGTCGGGGCATTGATGCTCGCCAAGGGCCTGAAGGTCGGCGAGGCCGCGCCGCGCATGGAGGTCACCGACCTCGAAGGCGGCGCGCTCGTCATCGGCGGGCCGGGCGCGGGCGGCCGGAGCCTGCTGCTGATGTTCGTGTCGCCGACCTGCCCGGTGTGCAAGGTGCTGCTGCCGGTGCTGAAGGCGAGCCGCAAGTCGGAGCAGGGCTGGCTCGAGATCGTGCTGGCGAGCGATGGCGAGCTGGCCGAGCAGCGCGAGTTCGTGCGCGCGCAGGGGCTGGAGGCGTTCCGCTACGTGGTGTCGACGCCGCTCGGCGTCACCTACCAGGTGAGCCGCCTGCCGTTCGCGGTGCTGATCGACGAGACCGGCACGCTGCGCGCGCGCGGCCTCATCAACTCGCGCGAGCACCTGGAAAGCCTGTTCGAGGCCAAGCGCCTCGGCGTGGCCTCGGTGCAGGACTACCTCGAGGCGCGCGCGCGCGACCAGGCGGCCTGAGGCCGCCGCCGCGCGGGCGGGCGCAACGTATTCGACAGAGGGGCGATCGACCATGAAACGACTGGACCGGCTGGCCGAGGACACCGCCCGACTGCTGGCGCGCCGCAGTTCGCGCCGCAGCCTGCTCGCCGGGCTCGGCGCGCTGCTGCTGGGCACCGCGGCGCTGCCGTTGCTGCCCGTGGCGCGTGGCGCCGAACCGCAGCCGGCCCCGGGCAAGAAGCCGGACGGCCAGGGTGGCGGCCAGGGTGGCGGCAAGCCCGCCGGCGCGGCGCCGGCCGCGCCGCCGCACGGCTGGGACGATCCGACCTCCTGCAACTACTGGCGCCATTGCGGCATCGACGGCTACCTGTGCAGTTGCTGCGGCGGCACGCAGACGACCTGCCCGCCGGGCACCGACCTGTCGGCCGTCACCTGGATCGGCACCTGCCACAACCCGGCGGATGGCCGCGACTACGTCATCACCTACAACGACTGCTGCGGCAAGAGCACCTGCGGACGGTGCCTCTGCAACCGCAACGAGCGCGACACGCCGCTGTACCAGCCGGGCCAATCCAACGACTACAACTGGTGCTCGGGCAACAGCGTGGCCAACATCCCCTACCACTGCACGACGGTGCGCATCGTCGGCGCGGCGAGCTGAGGGCGGCATGCGCGCGCCAGGCCGGGCCGCCCTGCTGATCGCCGCGCTGGCGCTGGCCTCCGGCGCGCGCGCCTACGAGCCGCAGGTCAACTACCAGCTGCACTGCATGGGCTGCCACCGGGCCGACGGGGCGGGCGAGGCCGGGCGCCTGCCGTCGATGCGCGGCACGCTGGTGCCATTCTCGGGCCTGCCGGCGGGGCGCGATTACCTGCTGCGTGTGCCGGGCGTGGCGCAGTCGCCGCTCCCGGACGCGGAGCTGGCGGCGCTGATGAACTGGATGGTGCGCAACCTGAGCGACGTGCCGGTGCCGGCCGGTTTCGTGGCGTACACGGCCGAGGAGGTCGGGCGCGCGCGCCAGCACCCGCTGGTGAAGGTGGTCGACGAGCGCCGCCGGCTGCTGGAGCTCACGCGGTAATTGCCTTGTCCCGGAAAGTCATATCGACTCCGGGACGCCATCGGCTACCATCCATCGCCGCCGCACCGTAACGCCCGAGGAACGCCATGCTTTCGACCCCGGTATACATCTGTGATGCCGTGCGCACGCCCTTCGGGCGCTACGGCGGTGCCCTGGCGACGGTGCGGCCCGACGACCTCGCGGCCGGCGTGCTGCGCGCGCTGCTCGGGCGCAACGCCTCGCTCGACCCCAAGGCCATCGACGACGTCTACCTCGGCTGCGCCAACCAGTCCGGCGAGGACAACCGCAACGTCGCGCGCATGGCGCTGCTGCTGGCCGGCATCCCGGACAGCGTCCCCGGCGCCACCATCAACCGCCTGTGCGCCTCCGGGCTCGACGCGGTGGCGATCGGCGCCCGCACCATCGCCTGCGGCGAGGCCAGCGTGATCCTTGCCGGCGGCGTCGAGAGCATGACGCGCGCGCCCTATGTGATGGCCAAGAGCGACCAGGCCTTCGGCCGTGGCGCGAAGCTCGAGGACACGACGCTCGGCTGGCGCCTGGTCAATCCGGCGATGAAGGCGAAGTACGGCGTCGATTCGATGTCGGAGACCGCCGAGAACGTCGCCGCCGAATACCGCGTTGCCCGTGCCGACCAGGATGCCTTCGCGCTGCGCAGCCAGCAGCGGCATGCCAAGGGGCTGGCCGCCGGCTTCTTCGAGGGCGAGCTGGTGCCGGTGGCGGTGCCGCGCGGCAAGGGCGAGCCGGTGCAGGTGACGGCCGACGAGCATCCGCGCGCCGACACCACCGCGGAGGGCCTTGCCAGGCTCAAGCCGGTGGTGCGGCCCGACGGCACGGTGACCGCCGGCAATGCCTCGGGCCTCAACGACGGCGCCTGCGCGCTGCTGCTCGCGGGCGAGGCGGCGGTGAAGGCCCACGGGCTCAAGCCCCGGGGCCGGGTGCTCGCCTGCGCGACGGCCGGCGTGCCCCCGCGCGTCATGGGCATCGGCCCGGTGCCGGCGACGCGCAAGCTGTTCGAGCGCACCGGCTTCACGGCCGACCGCATCGACGTGTTCGAGTTCAACGAGGCCTTCGCCGCGCAGGCGCTCGCCGTGGTGCGCGAGCTCGGCATCGCCGACGACGACGCGCGCGTCAATCCGAACGGCGGCGCGATCGCGATCGGCCATCCGCTCGGGGCGAGCGGCGCGCGCCTCGCCACCACCGCGCTGCGCCAGCTCGAGCGCGCCGGCGGCCGCTACGGCGTCGCCAGCATGTGCATCGGCGTCGGCCAGGGTATCGCCATGCTGATCGAGCGCGTCTGAAGCGCGCACGACGAGGAGAATAGACCATGCCGCTGAAGCTTCCCGAGAACAAGGTCATCATCACCGTGGCGCAGACCGGCGCCATCGTGACCAAGAAGATCAACCCGAGCGTGCCGGAGCAGCCGGACGAGATCGCCGCCTCCTCGCTCGCCTGCTACAACGAGGGCGCGGCGATCGTGCACGTGCATGCGCGCGACGCGGCCGGCGAGAACTCGGCGAGCGTCGAGATCTTCCGCGAGATCCACCAGAAGATCCGCGCCGTCTGCCCGATGGTGATCCAGGACAGCACCGGCGGCGGCCCGAACCTGACGCAGGACGAGCGCATCGCCTGCCTCGAGGCCGGCCCGGAGATGGCCTCGCTCAACATGGGTTCGATGATGCGCACCTCCGGCAAGTACGCCGGCGTGCCCTGGTCGAACATGCCGCACGAGATCGAGCACTACGTCGGCCGCATGAACGAGCGCGGCATCAAGCCGGAGATGGAGGTGTATTCGCACGCGATGCTGCGCGACGTGCAGAACCTCATCGACAAGGGCCTGGTGAAGAAGCCCTACTACATCGACCTGGTGCTCGGCATGCGCTACCAGGGCGCCTGCGACGCCACGCCGAAGATCCTGCTGTCGCTGATCGACATGCTGCCGGCCGACGCCTACTTCAACTGCGCGGCGGTCGGCCCGGCGCAGCTGCCGCTGACGACGCTGGCGATGCTGATGGGCGGCTGCGTGCGCGTCGGCCTCGAGGACAACGCCTACTACCGCAAGGGCGAGCTCGCGAGCAATGCGCAGCTCGTCGCGCGTGCGGTACGCATCGCGCGCGAGCTGGGCAAGGAGCCGGCGACGCCGGACGAGGCCCGGCAGATCCTCGGGCTCCCGCCGCTGAAGAAGTAGCCGCCGTTCAGACCGCCGCGAGCGCCTGCTCGAGGTCGGCGGTCAGGTCGTCGATGTGCTCGATGCCGACCGAGAGGCGCACCGTGTCCTCGGTGACGCCGGCCTTGCCGAGTTCCTCGGCCGAGAGCTGGCGGTGCGTGGTCGAGGCCGGGTGGCACACCAGCGAGCGCACGTCGCCGATGTTCACCAGGCGCACGAACAGCTTCACCGCGTCCTGGAAGCGCGCGCCGCCGGCGCGGCCGCCCTCGACGCCGAAGGTGAGGATGCCCGAGGCGCGCCCGCCCATGTACTTCTGCACCAGGGCGTGGTCCTTGTGGTCGCCGAGCCCGGCGTAGTTCACCCACTTCACTTTCTTGTGCTTCTTCAGGAACTGCGCGACCTTGAGCGCGTTGGTGCAGATGCGGTCCATGCGCAGCGCCAGCGTCTCGATGCCCTGCAGGATCAGGAAGGCGTTGAACGGGCTGATCGCCGCGCCGGTGTTGCGCAGCGGCACCACGCGCGCGCGGCCGATGTAGGCGGCCGGCCCGAGCGCCTCGGTGTAGACCACGCCATGGTAGGAGACGTCCGGCTCGTTGAGGCGGCGGAACTTCTGCTTGTGCTCGGCCCAGGGGAACTTGCCCGAGTCGACGATGATGCCGCCGATCGAGTTGCCGTGGCCGCCGAGGTACTTGGTCAGCGAGTGGACCACGATGTCGGCGCCGTGCTCGAAGGGCCGCACCAGGTAGGGCGAGGGCACGGTGTTGTCGACGATCAGCGGTACGCCGTGGCGGTGGGCGATGTCGGCGAGGCGCGCGAAGTCGGTGATGTTGCCGAGCGGGTTGCCGATCGACTCGCAGAAGATCGCCTTGGTCTTGCCATCGATCAGCGGTTCGAACGATTCGGGCTTCGAATGGTCGGCGAAGCGCACCTGGATGCCGAACTGCGGCAGCGTGTGCGCGAACAGGTTGTAGGTGCCGCCGTACAGCGCCGATGAGGAGACGATGTTGTCGCCGGCCTCGGTGATCGTCTGGATCGAGTAGGTGATGGCCGCCTGGCCGGAGGCCAGCGCCAGGCCGGCGATGCCGCCCTCGAGCGCCGCGACGCGCTTCTCCAGCACGTCCTGCGTCGGGTTCATGATGCGGGTGTAGATGTTGCCGGGGACCTTCAGGTCGAACAGGTCCGCGCCGTGCTGCGTGTTGTCGAAGGCGTAGGAAGTGGTCTGGTAGATCGGCACCGCCACCGCCTTGGTGGTCGGGTCGGGGCTGTATCCGGCGTGTACGGCCAGGGTTTCCGGCTTCATCCTGCGTTCTCCCGCGAGTTGTCCCAGATAACGATCGGGCGGCAAAAGTCCCGGCATGATAGCCGCCGCGCCGGGCCCCGGCGAGGGCCACGCCGCCGGGCGGGTCGCCGGGGTAGACTGGCGGAAAACGGCTCGGGAACGGTGGCAGGAGGGGGGAGAGTGGGGAACGCAACGACGACGGGCGGGACGCGCGCGGCCACGCCGCTGCTGGGGTGGGCGCTGATCTCGGTATCCTGGCTCGCGGTGATGGCCAACCAGGTCATTGCGCCGGTGCTGCCGCGCATGACGGCGCACTTTGCCGACACCCCCCATGTCGACGCACTGATTGCCTGGACGGCTACCGGCCCGGCGCTGTTCATCGCGGCCTTTGCATGGCTGTTCGGCATCCTGGGCGAACGCGCCGGCCACAAGCGGGTGCTGTTCGCCGCGACGCTCCTGTACGGCTTCGTGGGCACGGCACCGATGTGGCTCGAGACGCTGCCCGGCATCGTGGTCTCGCGGGCGCTGGTCGGGGTTGCCGAGGCCGGCATCATGACCTGCAGCACGGCGCTGATCATCGCGCACTTCGCCGGCGCTTCGCGCGGCCGCTACCTCGCGCTGCAGACCGGTTCGGCACCGGTGGTGGCGATCATCGTGACGCTGCTCAGCGGTGCGCTCGGCGCGGCGAGCTGGCGGCAGACCTTCCTGCTGTATGGCTTCGCGTTCCTGCTGATCCCGCTGACGGCCTGGCTGATCTGGGAGCCGGCGCATCGGCGCGAGGAGCCGCTCTCGCCGCTCTCGCCGGTCGCGCCGGCCACGCGGCCGATGCCCGCCGCCGGGTTCAGCTGGGGCATGCTGTCCTGGCGCTGCGCCGTTTCGGCCTTCGGCATGGCCGCGTTCCTCGTGACGGCGATCCAGACGAGCTTCCTGCTGACCGAGCGCGGCATGGCGTCGCCGGACGACATCGGCAAGTGGAGCGCGGTATCGATGCTGGCGAACCCGGTGGGCGCGCTCGCCTTCGGCCTGCTTGCCTGGCGCATGGTGCCCAAGCTGGCGCTGTCGTTCGCGCTGATGGCGACCGGGCACTTCATCATGGCGACGGTTCCGTACTGGGAGAGCACCGTCGTCGGCGCGACGATCGCCAACCTCGGTGCCGGCATGATCCTGCCGACGATGATCACCTGGACGCTGTCCGATGTCCCGGAGGACCGGCGCGGCCAGTGCACGGGCCTCTGGATGAGCATCGCCTTCCTCGGGCAGTTCCTCAGCCCGCAGTCGATCGTGGGCCTGAAGTTCCTCACGGGCACGCTCGGTGGCGCGATCCTGGTGTATGCGCTGGCCGGCGCGGCGGCGGCGGTGGTTTCCACCGTGGGCGCGGTGCGGGCGCGCGCACCGTGACGGTGCGATGCACGCGATCCTCTTCGACATCGACGGAACCCTGCTCGAGTCCACCGAAGTGGACGCCCGGCTGTACGAGGAGGCCGTGCGCACGGTGCTGGGCGACATCGGCCTGCGGCCGCAGTGGAACGACTACGTGCACGTCACGGATTCCGGCCTGCTGCGCGAGATCCTGGCCGACAACGGCATCGCGCACTCCGTGGAGCTGGAAGGGCGGGTACGCGCGACCTTCGTGGCGCTGATCGACGCGTACATCGAGGCTCGCGGGCCCTTCGCCGAGATCCCGGGCGCGCGGCGGTATGTCGCGGCGCTGGCCGCCAGCACCACGCACGCCGTCGCCTTCGCCACCGGCGGCTGGGGCGCCACGGCGATGCGCAAGCTGCGCAGCGCCGGCTTCGATCCCGGCGCCATTCCACTGCGCTCCGCCGACGATGCGGTCCGGCGCGTGGACATCATGCGCTCCGCGCTGCGCGCGCTGGGCGGCGAGTTCGAATCGGTCACCTACTACGGTGATGCGCCCTGGGACGAGCGGGCCTGCCGCGAGCTTGGCTGGCGGTTCCGGGCGGTCGGCCCGCGGCTCGGCGGCCTCGCGGAGTACCTGGTGGAAGATGGCGGCGGTGCCGGGCACGGGCGCGACGCGTAGCGCCGCGGGGTGTCAGCCGCGCTGCGCGGGCCCGCCGCCGACAACCGCGAGCGCCGCCTCCACGAACCGCAGCGCCGCCACCGACAGCGCGCTGCCGCGGTGCGCGACCGCCAGCTCGGCGTTGCCGGCATGGCCCTCGATCGCACGGTAGGCCACGTTAGGCAGGCTGATCGCCGCGAGCGAGGCGGGCGCGAGCACCACGCCGTAGCCGGCGGCAGCCATCGCGAGGGCGGCGATGAAGTCGCGCACGCGGTGGGCGATGCGCGGCTCGAAGCCGCCGTGCGCGCCGAGCGCGGCGAGCTGTTCGGCGAAGCCGGCGCTTTCGTCGAACTGCGGCACGATGAAGGCCTCGCGGGCCAGCGCGGCGAGCGTGACGCGCCGGCGGGCGAGGGGATGGTCGGTGGCCACGGCGAGCAGCAGGGCGTCGCGATGCACGATCGCGGCGCGCACGCCCGGCGGGTAGGTGGGTCGCGGCCGCAGGAAGCCCACGTCCAGCAGTCCGGTGCGCAGGGCCTCGAGCTGGCGCGGCGTTTCCATCGGCACGAGCTGCACCTGCACGTCGGGGTGCCGTGACCGGAAGCGCTCGAGCGCGCGCGACAGCACGCCGCTCAGGGCCGCCGAGACGACGTAGCCAACCTCTATGCGCCCGAGCTCGCCGCGCGCCGCGCGCCGCGCCGTGGTCTCGGCGCGCTCGAGCTGCTGCAGGGCGAGGCGCGCCTCCTCCAGCAGCGCGGCGCCGGCGTCGGTGAGCGTCACCGCGGAGCGGCGCGCGCGGTTGAGCAGGCGCGCACCCACGGCGCGCTCGAGCGCCTGCACCTGGCGGCTCAGGGCGGACTGGGCCATGGCGAGCCGCTCGGCGGCGCGTCCGAAATGCCGTTCCTCGGCGACGGTGACGAAGCAGCGCAGGGGCAGGGATTCGAGCATCGCGGCATTGATCCCACAAGAGCATCAAAAAATCAATTTAAATCATTGACCGCATGTAATCGCCCCTGCTCTAATCGCCAGCCTCACGTCCTGCGATGGGGTCTAAAGGACATGTCGAGCGCATCCAAGCCTGCCGCCGCACCCTTCGACTGGAGCGATCCGTTGCGCCTCGATGAGCAGCTCACCGAGGACGAGCGCCTGGTGCGCGACGCGGCCCGCAGCTATGCCCAGGAGCAGCTGCTGCCGCGCGTGACCGAGGCCTACCTCAACGAGCACACCGACCCGGCGATCTTCCGCGAGTACGGCGCGCTCGGGCTGCTGGGCATCACGCTGCCCGCCGAGTACGGCGGCGCCGCGGCCTCGTACGTCTCCTATGGCCTGGTCGCGCGCGAGGTCGAACGCGTCGATTCGGGCTACCGTTCGATGATGAGCGTGCAGTCCTCGCTGGTGATGCACCCGATCTACGCCTTCGGGAGCGAGGCGCAGCGCCGCAAGTACCTGCCCAAGCTCGCCACCGGCGAGCTGATCGGCTGCTTCGGCCTCACCGAGCCCGGCGCCGGCTCCGACCCCGCCGGGATGCGCACGCGCGCCGAGAAGATCGCCGGCGGCTACCGACTCACCGGCTCGAAGACCTGGATCACCAACGCGCCGATCGCCGACGTGTTCGTCGTGTGGGCGAAGTCGGCGGCCCACGAGGGCGCGATCAAGGGCTTCATCCTCGAGCGCGGCATGAAGGGGCTCACGGCGCCGAAGATCGGCGGCAAGCTGTCGCTCCGTGCCTCGATCACCGGCGAGATCGTGCTGGATGGCGTCGAGATCCCCGAGGACCACCTGCTGCCGGGAGTGAGCGGCCTCAAGGGCCCGTTCGAGTGCCTCAACCGCGCCCGCTACGGCATCGCCTGGGGCGCGATGGGCGCCGCCGAGGACTGCTGGCAGCGTGCGCGCAACTACGGCATGGAGCGCATCCAGTTCGGCCGGCCGCTGGCGCAGACGCAGCTCTTCCAGAAGAAGCTCGCCGACATGCAGACCGAGATCGCGCTGGGGCTCCAGGCCTGCCTGCGCGTCGGCCGCCTGTTCGACGCCGGGCAGGTGACGCCCGAGATGATCTCGCTGATCAAGCGCAACAACGCCGGCAAGGCGCTCGACATCGCGCGCGCCGCGCGCGACATGCACGGCGGCAACGGCATCCAGAGCGAATACCACGTCATCCGCCACGCGCAGAACCTCGAGACGGTCAACACCTACGAGGGCACGCACGACGTGCACGCCCTCATCCTCGGGCGCGCGCAGACCGGCCTGCAGGCCTTCTCCTGAGCGAGGCGGGTGCCGGCGTGGGCGCACCGCTCGCGGGACTGAAGGTCGTCGAACTGGCGCGCATCCTCGCCGGGCCGTGGATCGGCCAGACGCTCGCCGACCTGGGGGCCGATGTCATCACGGTCGAGGCGCCCGAGGGCGACGACACGCGCCGCTGGGGCCCGCCCTTCGTGCGCGGCGTCGACGGCGCGCCGCTCGATGCGGCCTACTTCCACGCCTGCAACCGCGGCAAGCGCTCGGTCGTGGCCGACCTGCGCGATGCCGCCGGCCGCGACCGCGTGCTCGCGCTCATCGACGGCGCCGACGTGCTGGTCGAGAATTTCCGCCGCGGCGGGCTCGCGAAGTTCGGCCTGGACTACGCCGCGCTCGCCGCGCGCAACCCGCGGCTGGTGTACTGCTCGATCACCGGCTTCGGCCAGGACGGCCCGTACGCCGACCGCGCCGGCTACGATGCGATGATCCAGGGCATGTGCGGGCTGATGGACCTGACCGGCGAGCCCGATGGAGCGCCGCAGAAGATCGGCGTGGCACTGGTGGACATCATGACGGGACTGTACGGCACGATCGCGATCCAGGCGGCGCTCGCGCAGCGCGCGCGCACGGGCCGCGGCCAGCACGTCGACATGGCGCTGCTCGACGTCGGCGTTTCGGTCCTCGCCAACCAGGCGCTCAACTACCTGGTCTCGGGCGAGGTGCCGCACCGGCTCGGCAATGCGCACCCCAACATCGTGCCCTACCAGGCCTTCGCCGTGGCGGATGGCAACATCATGCTCGCGGTGGGGAACGACGCGCAGTTCCGGCGCCTGTGCGAAGCGCTCGGCCAGCCGCAGCTCGCCGACGATGCGCGCTACGCCAGCAACGCCGCGCGCGTCGGCGCGCGCACGGAGCTGGTGCCGCGGCTCGCGGCCCTGCTGGCCGCCTGGAAGCGCGACGAGCTGCTGGCGCGCCTCGAGGCGCTCGGCGTGCCGGCCGGACCGATCAATACCGTGGCCGACGTGTTCCGCGACCCGCAGGTGCGCCATCGCGGGCTGGCGCGCGAGCTGCCCGCGGCCGACGTCGCGGGCAGCCGAGTGCCTACGGTGCGAACGCCGATCGACTTCTCCGCCGCGGAGCTTGCGCTCGGCCGGCCGGCGCCGCGCCTCGGCGAGCATGACGGCGCGACCTGGCGCGGGATCGCCGGCGAAGCGGATCCCGCCGCCTGATCCCGGCGGCGGGGCCGCGGGACCTCAGGGCAGGTTCTGCGTGACCGTCTCGCCCGCGGCGACGCCGATGCCGGTGACGGTCGGCGCGAACACCACCGCCGGATCGGGCTGGTCCGGATCGTCGGCCGCCGCCTCGCAGGTGTAGGCGACGGTGTAGCTGCCGGGCGCCAGGAAGGTGAACTGGTAGTAGAGGCCGTCGGCCGTCTGCACCGGCATCCTCGACGCCCGCGGCTGGTTCATGTCCGCGGCCGGTGCCGTGCTGTCGTAGTCCTCGGGGCTGGTCACGGCGCCGTCGTAAAGGTAGACGCCGGGCGTGCAGCCCGCCGTCACCAGCGAGGCATCGACGATGCCCTGGATGTTGCCGACGGAAGCATTGGCGACGAGGCGCAGCGCGGGCTTGAGCAGGCAGGCCGGCGCCTGCCCGGGCGGACAGGTGATCGCCTTGCGCAGGTCGAAGTCGACCGTGTAGTCGGCCACGCCGCTCATCGGCACGTCGAAGCCGGAGACGAGCTTGAGCCCGGTCTGCATGCCGCTCGGCACCTGCAGTCCGTGCATCGTGCCGTCCGCGAGCGTGATGTAGGAATTCGAGGGATTGCCGTCGGCCATCACCAGCATGCGGATCTGCGTGTAGGCGCCCGACGGGATCGGCTGGTCGAACAGCTGCGCCGAGGCCGTGCCGCTGTCGTGCAGCAGGTCGATGGTCTTCGGTGTCGCGAACGTGATCGTGACCGGGCTGCCGCTCGCCGGCAGCAACTCCACGCCGCTGAACTTCACGACCACCGCGAGCGCGCCGTCGACCGGGGCGTCGGTGACGGACAACCGCATCTGGCCGCCGCTGCCGGACGAGCCGCCGCCGCATCCCGCGAGCACGAGCAGCCATGCGGTCATCGTCGCGCCGACCGCGAGGCGCTGGATTTGCGTGTTCATGGCCTGACGTTATACAAGCTGGCGGCGCACGCGCCAGAGCTTGCGGCGTCTGCGATTGGCGACGAAAGGACGATCCATGCCACATAACGCATCCGCCGGCCCGGCCTGCAGCGCCGCAACGCGCTGGCATGTGCTGGTCGCGGGCTTCCTCTGCTATGGCTTCGACGCCGTCGACTTCATGGTGCTGGCGCTCGCGTTGCCCGCGATCATCGCGGAGTGGCACCTCTCGCTCGGCGAGGCCGGCCTCATCGGCACGGCCGGCATGATCGGCGTGGGCGTGAGCGGCGTGCTGATGGGCTGGCTCGCCGACAACCACGGTCGGCGCCGCGCGCTGCTGCTCAGCGTCTGCGTGTTCGCCGTGTTCACGGCGGCGCTCGCGCTGGCGCGCAACCGCTGGGACGCGATGGCGCTGCGCTTCCTCGCCGGACTGGGGCTCGGCGGAGTGTGGGGCGTGGTCGCCGCGCTGGTGGCCGAGGTCTGGTCGCCCGAGCGGCGCGGCCGCGCCATCGCCGCGGTGCTGAGCGCCTGGCCGGTGGGGGTCGCGGCCGCGGCGCTGCTGGCCGGCGCCTTGCTGCCCGCGCACGGCTGGCGCGTGCTGTTCCTGTGCGGCGGCGCGGCGCTGCTCGCCGCGCTGTACGTCTGGCTCTGCGTGCCGGAATCCGCGGCCTGGCGCGCCGAGCGTGAGCGTGAGCGTGCGCGCGCCGCGGCCGTTGCGCCGGCGGCGGGGAAGACCGCGCCGGCGCGGAAGCAAGCCGGGCGCGTCGCGATACGGGAGATCTTCGCGCCGGGCCTGCGGCGCAACACGCTGCTCGGCACGCTGGCGGCGGCCTGCGCGCTCACGGGCTACTGGGGCGCGAACACCTGGCTGCCGACCTACCTGGTGCGCGAGCGTGGACTGGACGCGGCGGCGATGGCGCGCTACGTGCTGCTGCTCAATGCCGGCATGTTCGCCGGCTACCAGCTGCTCGGCTGGCTCTCCGACCGCATCGGCAAGCGCCGCGCGCTGCTGGTGTGTTTCACGGGGGCGACGCTGCTGCTGCCGCTGTACGCCGGGCTGCGCGATCCGCGGCTGCTGCTGTGGTGCGGGCCGCTGCTGGCGCTGTTCTTCGCCTACGCCGGGCCCTTCGGCGCCTACTTCCCGGAACTCTACCCGACGCGCGTGCGCTCGCTGGGCAGCGGCTTCTGCTTCAACGTCGGGCGCGGCATCGCGGCGTTCGCGCCGTTCGCGCTCGGTGCGCTCGCCACGCGCTACTCGCTCTCCACCGCGATCGCGCTGAGCGCCGTCGGCTTCCTGTGCGCGGGCCTGGTGATGCTCGCGCTGCCGGAGGCCGACGGCGTGCCATGAAGCAGCCGCCACGCATCCTCGCGACGCTGCTGGCGCTGCTGCTGCTGCCCGCCTGGGCCGCCGCCGACGGCAGCCACCACACGCTCTGGGCCGTGCACGGCCGGCACAACACGGTGTACCTGCTCGGCTCGGTGCACGTACTCAGGCCCGAGGACAGCGCGCTACCGGTGGAAGCCGAGGCGGCCTACCAGCACGCGCGGACCCTGGTGCTCGAGGTCGCCGTCGATCGCGACTTCGCCCCCGACGCGCTGCGTGCGGCCATGCTGGCGCAGGGCACGCTGCCGCCGGGCCGGACGCTGCACGCGGAGATCGGCGACGCGCTCTATGCGCAGCTCGGCGTGCGGGCGCGGGCCTTCGGGCTGGATGCCGCGTGGCTGGATGGACTGCGGCCCTGGCTGGTCGCGCTGCTGCTGCAGCAGGCCGAGCTCGCGCGCGCGGGCTATGCGGCCGAGGCGGGCGTCGACCTGCAGCTCGCCGGCCAGGCGCAGGCGGACCACAAGCCCGTCGTCGGGCTCGAGACGCTCGAGGAGCAGTTCGGCCTGTTCGCGCACCTGACCGACGCACAGCAGCGGGCGTTCCTCGCCCAGACGCTCGCCGAGCTGGACGAACTCGGCGCGGAGGCGGGCGAGATCGTGGCCGCCTGGCGCGCGGGCGACACGCGCGGGCTCGAGGCGGCCCTGCGCAAGAGCCGCGATGAATCGCCAGACTTGTTCCGCGTGCTGACCACCGACCGCAACCGCCGCTGGCTGCCCCGGATCCTCGCCCTGCTGGAGCGCGACGAGGACTGCCTGGTCATCGTGGGAGCGCTGCACCTCGTCGGGCGCGACGGGCTGGTGGCCCTGCTGGAGCAACGCGGCTTCCACCCCGTGCAGGAGTGAGCGGGCGCAGCAGGCGCAATCCGGCGCCGAGTGCGACGACGCCGTTCGCCAGCACCAGCGCGGCCAGCGCCGCGAGCCCGGCGAGCGCGAGTGCATCGAGCAGCACCGCGGCGGACGCGCCACCCCGCTGCGCGAGCAGCGGCACGAGGAGCAGGGCGAGGCCCAGTACCGCGAGGTAGCGCAGCCACGTGCCGCGTCCGGGCGGACGCAGCACCGCCAAGCGTCCGGCGGGATTGAGCCAGAGGAAGTCGACGACGCCGGCGCCGAAGACGATCCCCGAGAGCGTGCGTGCGAGACCGTCCTGCGGCACCCAATGGAGTCCGAGCGGCACCATCGCGACCAGGAAGATGCCGTGCAGGGCGAGGAAGGGTGTCGAGGGCCGCAGCCGCAGCCACGCGTGCAGCGCCAGCGCGATCGCGGCGCCGGCGTACAGACCGGTGCAACGCTGGCAGACGAGCAGCGGCACGCCGCCGGGCGTCCAGGTGTGCGCGAGCCGCTGGCCGCAGACCAGCGCGAACAGCGCGGCGGGATCAGGGCCCACGCGGCCGTCCTGCGGGCGGAATGGGAATCCGCGTCACGCGGTGGCGGGCGTCGCCGAGATCGACGAGGAACAGCGCGAGGTCGCGGGCGTCCAGCCCTACGGCCCCGATGCCCTGGGACTCGGCCAGCGGTTTCTGCAGGAAGGTGGATGTCGTGGCGAGCGTGCGGCCGTCGTGCGAGATGTCGACCGGCATCACGCCGTTGGCGCGGCCCGTGGCCAGCAGCACCTGCAGGCGCGGCGCGCCGCCGTTGGCCGGCAGCTCGAGCACCCCGTACTCGTTGCGCTGGCCGTCGAGTGGCCGCCGGTAGGTGGCGTACAGCCGCGTGGCGTCGGCCGACCACTGCGGCATCGCGGCGAACTCGAGTTCCGGCGCCGCCGCGCGCACGTCGAGCGTCCGTTGCGGCACGCCACGCTCGAAGACCAGCAGGCGCGCGGTGTCGCTGTCGGCGACGTCGAGCGCCACGCGCGTGCCGTCCATGCTCACGGCGAAGACTTCATGGCCGGCGCCGTCGGCGAAGAACTGCGGGACCAGGGCGAGCGGCCCGGCATCGAGCCGGCCGACTTCCACGCGCTTACGGCCGTCGGCGGCCGGCGGCAGGGCGCGCGCATAGAAGATCCGTCCATTCGCGGCCACGAGGCGCGGCTGCCCGGCGACTTCCAGGGACCGTACGCCGCCGTGCAGGAGATCGATGCACCAGACGTGCCCGTTGCCGCCGAGGTAGAGCTGGCCGCCGACCACGACCGGGTGCCAGGCGTACTCCAGCACGTCGTCGCCGATCACCGCGTCGATGCGCAGGCGACGCACCGTGGCGGCATCATGCAGCGGCACGGCGGCGACCTGCAGGGCGTCGTCGGCATCCATCCACAGCGCCAGCGCCTCCCGGCCGTCCGGCGTCCACGCATAGGCGTTGAACGAATCGGTGCTGCCGATCGGCAGCACCAGCAACGGGCGGCTGGTGCGCGTGCGCCGATCGTACAGCGCCATCACGAGGTGTTCGCCGGCCGGATCGTTCGAGGCGAACAGCAGCCGCGAATCGTCGGGACTGAAGGCCGGGCCACAGGCGAGGATGTAGCAGGCGAGCGCCAGCACGCCGGCCACCGCCGCGATCGCATCGCGCACGCGGGTATGCATGGCGTGGATTCTACGCCCTGCGCCCGCATGACGGTGCGGCGCCCGCTCCGGGCGCCGCACCGCAGGTCAGGGCCGGTATTCGCTGAACACGTACTCGTGCGCCTGCCGGGCGAGGTGGCAGCCGAAGCACTGCTGCGCGGCCTGGCCGCCCACCTTGCGCTCCGCGCGGCTGTCTGCGGCGAACACCTCGAAGCCCCAGCCGCCGGTGAGCGCGTAGCGGCGATGGTCCTTGTGCATGACGATGACCGCCTTGCGCGCGCCCTCGCCCAGGGCCTGGTCGGCCTGCACCGGCTGCAGCAGGTCGAGGACGATCACGGCACCGTCGGCATAGTGGCCGCCGCGGTAGCCGGTCATGGCCTTGGGATTGGCGTAGATGTGGTGCAGGCCTTCGACCAGGCCGGCGAGCGGATGGCCCGGTTCGATCAGCATCGACTTGACGTGCTGCCAGGAGCGATAGCCGTGCGGGTAGGGAACCGCGGGCGCGTCGGCGGCGCTACCGGGCGGCGCGGCGACGATCAGCAGCAGGACCAGTGGCCATTTCATGTCGCGTTCCCCTATGCAGGCGTGGAGGGTGGCGCGAGAATCTACGGCCGGCGCCGGGGCGCGAACAGCAGGTTCGCGATGGTGCCCTACGAACCTTTCGGTGCACATCGATGATTGCAAGGCAGAAGAAAAAGACCGCCGCGGAGCCGCCGCGCGTGGCGCGCATGGTGGAGGACATCGTCGGCTGCAAGTGGTCGCTGTGCGTGCTCGACCTGGTGAACCGCGGCATCGTGCGGCCCGGCGCGATGCAGCGCTCGATCCGCGGACTGACCACCAAGGTGCTCAACGAGCGGCTGCGCAAGCTGGTGCGCTTCGGCATCCTCTCGCGGCGGGTATTTGCCGAGGTGCCGCCGCGCGTGGAGTATGCGCTGACGCCCTTCGGGCGCCGCTTTGCGCGGCTGCTCGAGGACATCGAGGCGCTGGAGCGCTCGCTGCAGGCGCCGCCCTGAGGCGGCGGCGCCGCCGCGCGCGCTGGCCGGCGGTGCGCGCTCAGTGCAGCGCGCCGAACACCTTCTTGATCAGCGAGCTCGCCTGGCCGAGCGGATCCTTGCGGATGGCCTTCTCCTCGTCGGCCATGACGAGGAACAGCCCGTCGAGCGCCTTCTGCGTGACGTACTCGTTGAGCCTGGCGTCCTCGCTCTTGATGAGGCCGAACTGCGCCGCCTTGCCGGCGTACTGGTCGTAGAGCGCGGCGACCTGCAGCTTCGCCGTGGCATTGGCGACGATCGGCCGGAAGCGCGTGCGCAGCGTCTCGCTGGTGGCGTTCTGGAAGTAGCGCGTGGCCGCGTCGTCGCCGCCGGTGAGGATCGCCTTGGCGTCGGCCACCGTCATGCGCTTGAGCGCGTCCTTCAGGATCGGCCTGGATTCGGCCACCGCGGCTTCGGCGGCGTGGTTCATCGCCACCTTGAGCTTGTCGGCCTCGCCGCCCATGCCGAAGCGCCGCAGCGTGCGGTCGATCTTGTCGAGCGCCGGTGGCAGCGGGATCGCCACCTTGGGGTTGCCGAGGAAACCGTCGGCTACGCCCAGTCGCCCGACGGCCGCATCGATTCCCTGGCCGAGCGCGGCGCGCAGGCCACCGCTGGCATCCTTGTTGGTGAGCGCGTCGAGCGCGCCGGCCGCGGCCAGACCGGCCGCGGCCAGTGCGAGCAGGGTTCCGGCGAGCGCCGCGATCCGTCGCCGCCCTGCGTCCGTGTTCGTGGTCATCGTTGCCCCTCCTGTGCGTGGTCCACGCGCTCCAGAGTGTAGCGGACCGTTCCGGGCTGCGCGTCGGACTCCAGGATCCCCGCGACGGGCGCGCGGACCGCCACGCGCAGGCGCCCGGCGAGCTCCGGCGACTGGAGCAGCGCGCGCACGGCGTCCGCGGCGCCGGCGATGTTGCAGCGATCGGACGCGCAGCCCACGCTCACCGCGTCGGGCGCGATGCCCCGACGCGCCAGCAGCGCGTGGAGCAGCGCCTCGGTATCGCGCGCCCAGGTGCCCGGCTCCACCGGCGCCACGGCCTTCGCCATCCGCGCCGCTTCCGCCGTGGCCGTGGCCGGTGCCCCCGCGCCCGGTGCCGCCGGCACGGCCGGCACCGGCGGCGCGATCCATGCATCGCCGGCGCGGGCTCCTCGCGCGGGGGAGGTGGTGGCGCCAGGACGGCTGCAGGCGGCGCGGCGGCCGGCGCCAGGTCAGGCGCCACGGCCGGTGCGACCTCGACGGGCGCAGGCGAGGGCGCAAGCGCCGACGTCGCCACCGGGCGCTGTCGCAGCGCCTGCTGCGCGATCAGTCCGACGAGGCCCAGGACGGCGACGGCGGCCGCGGCACGCAGCTTCCAGCGCCCGTCATTGGCGGCCGGCGCGGCGCGATCGAAGCGCTGGCCGCGCCGCTGGGCGGCACGCGCCGCGGCGGCGCGCACGTGCCGCTTCGGCGAGGATCGTGGCCCGCACCGCGGGCGAGGGCGCCGAGTCCTCGCGTACGGAGCGCCAGGCCGCATCGAGCGCGGCGTCGTCGTGGCGCGGTTCATCCGGTGGGTTCATGCATGCTCCCGCAGCGCCTGCTGCAGTCGGGCGCGCGCATAGCGCAGGCGGCTCTTGGCCGTCTCGAAGCCGACGCCGGTGGCCGCGGCGATCTCGTCGACCGCGAGCCCGCCCTCGGCCTGCAGCAGGAAGGCCTCGCGCTGCTCGCCGGGAAGCGCGGCGAGCGCCTGCAGCAGCGCCGCGGATTGCTCGTCCTGCGCGCAATGTTGCAGCGGCTCGTCCTCGCAGTCATTGGCGAGCCGCTCGACCAGCGGCGTGCCATCCGCATCCGGTGCGTCCAGGCTCTGCTGCGGTCGCGCGCGCCGGTAGGCGTCGATCACCCGGTGGCGCGCCAGCGTGTAGAGCCAGGTCGTGAAGCGCGCGCTCGGCTGGTAGCGCGGCGCCGCCTGCACGACCGCGAACCACACGTCCTGCATCAGTTCGTCGGCGATCGCCTGGCTCGCGACGCTGCGGCGGATGAAGCGCCACACGCCCATCTCGTGCCGCCGGTACAGCGCGTCGAAGGCCGCGGCCTCGCCGCGCGCGAAGCGCCGCATCAGCGCCTCGTCCGCATCCGCCGCCGCCGTCCCCGCCGCCGTCCCTGCCGCGTCTGGCATGCCCCGCAGTCTAGCGCTCCGCGAGCTGCGGCGGGTCGGGAACGTAGCCGGCGCGCGGCGAGTCCGGGAAGGCGTCGGGGAGCGGCGGCGGCAGCGGGCGCCGCTCGCGGATCACGCCCATTGCGACCAGGTGCGCGTAGCTGTCGTAGCGGATGCGGACGATCTCGTCCGGGCGCTCGTGCAGGCGCTCGAAGCCGGTGTGCTCCACGTAGGAATACTCGCGCGCACCGTGGCCGGTGCCGAGGCGCGGCGCCGCGGCGGCCGACTTCGCCAGCCCGGACGGCTCCTCTGGCGCCGCCGGCGCGGCCAGGCCGCGGCGCCGGCGCCCGCGCCGGCGGCGTCGGCGCTCGGCGCGCTCGAGCGCGGGCGGCGCGATCGGCTCCGGCACGCGCACCGGCTCGGGCACGCGCTCGCGGAACAGCGCGATGCCGATGACGCCGATGCTGGCCGCGCGGCCGGTGCGCGCCGCGTAGGAGTCGGGCGCGGCCGTGAACTCGAAGGCCGCGACCTGCTGGTCGCTCTTGCGCCAGCCGGAGATCTCGTAGGCCTGCCAGGGCCCGAAGACGTAGCCGGTCTGGCTCCAGCCCGCCGTCTCGCCGCTGACTGCGTTCACGCCGTCGACCGAGGTGACCGCCAGCAGCCGCTCGCCGCGCTGGTTGCGGATGGCGATGGCGTAGCGCGCACCGGGCCGCCCGGCGACCCAGTACTCGCCGTGGAAGCAATGCGTCGGCAGCACGGCGCCGCTGTCGCGGTCGACGATCGAGACGTCGGCCAGGCGGCCGAGCGCCAGGGCCGGGGGAGTCGAGGCGGCCGCGGTGGCGGCCAGCAGGGCGAGCGCCAGGGGTTTCATCGCGAGGGCTCCTGTTCCAGTGGGTGCCTGCCGGTATGAAACGCAGCTCCGGCGCGGACGGGGTTGGCAGCCGTCGCACCCCGGATTTCGTCGCATCGGGGCGCTGGCGGATAATCCCGCAATGAACACCCCGACCCTCCCGTCCCAGGCCCGCGTCGTCGTCGTCGGTGGCGGCGTGATCGGCGCTTCCGTCGCCTACCACCTGGCGCTCATGGGCTGGAAGGACGTCGTGCTGCTCGAGCGCGACCGGCTCACCTCCGGCACCACCTGGCACGCGGCCGGCCTGATGGTGACCTTCGGCTCGACCTCGGAGACCTCGACCGAGATCCGCAAGTACACGCGCGACCTCTACCGCCGGCTCGAGGCCGAGACCGGCCAGGCGACCGGCTTCGCGCCCATCGGCTTCATCGAGGTGGCCTCGGACAAGGACCGGCTCGAGGAGTACCGGCGCGTGTCGGCCTTCAACCGCTACTGCGGAGTCGACGTGCAGGAACTCTCGCCCACGGAAGTGCAGCGGCTGTTCCCGCTCGCGAGCACCGCGGGCATCGAGGCGGGCTTCTACGTGAAGGAGGACGGGCGCGTGAACCCGGTCGACGTCACGATGGCGCTCGCCAAGGGCGCGCGCCAGCGCGGCGTGCGCATCCTCGAGGGCGTCGCGGCGCTCGGCGTCACGCAGCAGGGCGGCCGCGTCAGTGGCGTGCGCACCGCGCTGGGCGAGATCCGCTGCGAGTACGTGGTCAACTGCGCCGGCATGTGGGCGCGGCAGTTCGGCGCGCTCGCCGGCGTCACGATCCCGAACCAGGCCGCCGAGCACTACTACCTGATCACCGAGCCGATCAAGGACCTGCCGCCGGACATGCCGGTGCTCGAGGACCCGGGCCATTACGGCTACTACCGCCAGGAAGGGGCCGGGCTGATGGTCGGCCTGTTCGAGCCGGTGTGCGCGCCCTGGCGCATCGAGGGCATCCCCGAGGACTTCTCCTTCGGCGAGCTGCCGCCCGACTGGGACCGCATGATCCCGTTCCTCGAGCGCGCCATGTCGCGCGTGCCGGTGACGGCCGAGGTCGGCATGAAGAAGCTGTTCTGCGGGCCGGAGAGCTTCACGCCGGACCTGCGGCCGATCGTCGGCGAGGCGCCGGAACTGCGCGGCTACTTCGTGGCGGCGGGCCTGAACTCGATCGGGATCCTCAGCGGCGGCGGCCTCGGCCGCGTGCTCGCGCACTGGATCGTCAACGGCGTGCCGGACGTCGACGTCACCGGCATGAACATCGAACGCGTGCTGCCGTACCAGGCCAATCCCGACTACCGCCGCGCGCGCACGGTCGAGTCGCTCGGCATGGTCTACAAGTGCCACTACCCGACGCACATGCTCGAGACGGCGCGCGGCGCGAAGCGCGCGCCGTTCCACGAGCGGCTGGCCGCGGCCGGCGGGCACTTCCGCGAGGTCAGCGGCTGGGAGAGTCCCGACTGGTACGCGGGCGAGGGCGTGGCGCCCGATCCGGGTCCGCTCGGCTGGGGCCGGCCGCGCTGGTTCCCGCAATGGCAGGCCGAGCACCGCGCGGCGCGCGGGAACGTGGTGCTGATGGACATGTCATTCATGGGGCGTTTCCTGGTGCAGGGCCGCGATGCCGGCCGGTGCCTGAACCGCATCTGCACCAACGACGTCGACGGCGCGAGCGGGCGCATCACCTACACGCAGTGGCTCAACGAGCGCGGCCTGCTGGAGGGCGACGTCACCGTCACGAAGCTGGCGGCGGACCGCTTCCTGGTGGTGGTCACCGACACGATGCTGCGGCACTCCGAAACCTGGCTGCGCCGCCACATCCCCGGCGACGCGCACGCCTTCGTCACCGACGTGAGCGGCGCGTACGCGCAGCTCAACCTGCAGGGGCCGCGTTCGCGCGAGCTGCTGCAGTCGCTGACCAGCGTGGAGCTGGGCAACGCGGCCTTCCCGTTCCGCGGCGCGCGCGAGATCGACATCGGCTATGCCCGGCTGCTGTGCGTGCGCATCACCTACGTCGGCGAGCTCGGCTACGAGCTGCACGTGCCGACCGAGCAGGCGCTGCACGTCCACGAGCGGCTGCTGGAAGCGGGGCGGGCGTTCGGCCTGCGGCACGCGGGACTCAAGGCGCTCGCCAGCCTGCGCCTCGAGAAAGCCTACCGCGACTACGGCCACGACATCGACAACACCGACGATCCGTTCGAGGCGGGGCTGGGCTTAGCGGTCGACCTGAAGAAGCCCGGCGGCTTCATCGGCCGGGAGGCGCTGCTCGAGCGCCGGGCGCGTGCGCCGGTGCCGCGGCGCCGGCTGCTGCAGGTGCTGCTGCTGGACCCGGAGCCGATGATGTACCACGCGGAGGTCGTGCACCGCGACGGCCGCGCGGTCGGCTACGTGCGCGCGGCCTCCTACGGCCACACGCTGGGCGGGGCCGTGGGGCTCGCGATGGTCGAGGCGGACGGGCCGCTCGATGCGGCGTGGCTGGAGGCGGGCCGCTGGGAAGTGGAGGTCGCGGACCGGCGCTACCCGGCCCGCGTCTCCCTCGACCCGCTCTACGATCCGGGGATGCTGCGCATCCGCGCCTGAGGCGCTAGCGGCGCGCGCGTCGCCGTCGCCGGAAGCTCTCCTGCGCCGCCTGCACCACGGCGCGCGTCTTCCGCATCGTCTCGCGGGCCGCCGTCTCCAGGTCCCAGAGGCGCATGTACTCGTTGATGACCTCGACGCCGACCGGCCCCTTGTACCCGAGGGCCCAGACGGCATGCAGGAATCCGGCGATGTCGAACTCGCCGTCGCCCGGCAGCAGGCGCTTGTTGATGACCGAGTCCTCGAACTTCAGCGCCAGCGCGAGGTAGCCGTCGTTGATCTCGACGCCGATCAGGTCGCGCCGCGTCAGCTTGCGCAGCATGTCCGCCGGCGTCGTGCCGGTGCGCTGCAGGTGCAGGTTGTCGAGCATGATGCCGCCGTTGCGCGCGCCGGAGCCGCGCGTGATGGCGAGCACCGCATCGAGCGAGGGCGCGCGCGAGAATGCCGCCGGGAGCATCTCGAACAGCACGTTGGTGCCACGCTCCGCCGCCTGGCGGCACAGCAGCGCGAATTCCTCGGTCATCTGCGGGATGCCGGCGCAATCGTTGCCGAGGTCGCCGATCTTGATGTGCCGCGCGCCGAGCGCCTCGGCGGCGTCGAGCAGCAGCCGGCGCGTCTTGTTCGAGGCCTTGCGGCGCGCGTCGGTGCAGAACCAGTCGAGCAGCCACTCGACCTCGATGTGCTCGATGCCGTTGGCGTCCAGGATCCGCTTCATCTGCTTGAAGCTGTAGCGGCGACGGATGTGCGCGATGTCGGTGTGCCAGAAGCCCATGGCGCGGAAGCCCGCCCGGGCGGCGGTTTCCACCCGCTTGCGGAAGTCGTGCGGGCAGTACTGCCGCGTCGACGGGTCGGCGCCCACGGCCAGCGACCAATAAGAGCCCAGGATCTGCACCGGATCAGCCATGCCCCCACTCCTTTGATGTTGGGCCACCCGACCCGCGGCCGGCAGGGCCGGCCGGGTCGGTGGCAGGGGGCTATCTTAAGAGACGCCGTCCGTGACTCAAGTGGTGGCTAGGCAGTTTTACCTAGGCGTCCCGGGGCACGTGCAAGGCGGGCGGGAAGGATAGTCAGTGTTCCCAACGATTCGGCTGCCGCCGTGGGGATGCTAGGGTCTGGCCCGTTACCCTGGCCATCGAGCCTGCCCCGAGGGGGCAACGGGCCAGCTCGTAGCCGATTCTGAGGGAGAGTCCGTACATGCGTCTTGCGTCACTTCGGGTCCTGCTCGCCGCCACCGCCGTTCTCATTGCCGGATACGCGATCCCGGCCAAGGCCGCGACCGACCCGCCGCCCGCGGCGGACCCGCTCGGCAACGCCGCCTGCCTCAGCTGCCACGAAAACGGCAAGGCCGAGGCGATCGAGGTCCCGGCGCACGAGGAGGGCGAGACCCGCAAGCTCGGCGCCATCGAGGCGCGCAAGTACGCGCGCAGCGTGCACAGCGAGATGAAGTGCGTCGACTGCCACACCGAGATCGTCGATGCGAAGGCGCAGCACGAGAAGAAGCCGGACGCCAAGGCGCCCAACTGCGTGAGCTGCCATGAGGCGTTGTGGGAGAAGGTCAAGCAGGAGGGCACGACGGCCGAGAACGAGCGGCTCGG
This sequence comes from Steroidobacteraceae bacterium, assembly GCA_046347255.1. Taxonomy (GTDB): domain Bacteria; phylum Pseudomonadota; class Gammaproteobacteria; order Steroidobacterales; family Steroidobacteraceae; genus FEN-1191. The sequence continues at coordinate 19,328 of JAXMGO010000028.1, read as the reverse complement.
CCTGGTCATGCAGAATGCCGAGGCCTACAAGGGCTCGATGCACGCCACGCCCGACCGTGACGAGCCCTGGCACCCGAAGGCCTATTGCGAGGACTGCCACAGCTCGCACGCCTTCGCGGTGCCGCCCAAGGGGTCGGCGCGGCGCTCGGCCTGGCACCGCTCGATCCCCGATACCTGCGGCTCCAAGTGCCACGAGGACCAGCTCGAGGAATACACCACCTCGATCCACGGCGAGGAGCTGCTCGAGAACAACAACGTCAAGTCGGCGGTCTGCACCGACTGCCACACCTCGCACAGCATCAGCAACACGTCCTCGGACAAGTTCAAGCTGGCCAACGTCAATGCCTGCGGCAATTGCCACAAGGAGGAGATCGCGGCCTACCACGACACCTACCACGGGCAGGTGAACCGCCTCGGCTACACGTACACGGCGCGCTGCTTCAACTGCCACGGCAGCCATGACATCCGCGCCGTCGACGACCCGAGCTCGAAGGTCAGCGCCAAGAACCGGCTCGAGACCTGCAGGCAGTGCCACGACGACAAGAAGAAGGGCATGCACACCGCGACGGCCGGCTACACCTCGTTCGCGCCGCACGCCAACACGCACGACTTCGACAAGTACCCGCAGATGTACGTGGCGGCGCTGTTCATGCGCAGCCTGCTGCTGTTCGTGTTCGCCTTCTTCTGGGCGCACTCGGGCCTGTGGTACTACCGCGAGTGGCGCGACCGCAAGGAAGGCAAGCGCAAGCTGGTGAACCTCGAGGGCCTGGGCCTCGACATGCACAAGCACTTCCAGCGCTTCCCGCTCGGCTGGCGCATCGTGCACCTGAGCTTCGCGCTGGTGGTGATGACGCTGGTGCTGACCGGCACCACGGCGCTGTTCTCCAACACCCACTGGGCGGCGCGCGTCGCCAGCTGGATGGGCGGGGCGAACGTCGCGGCGCGCGTGCACCACATCTGCGCCGCGCTGTTCCTCAGCATCTTCTTCGTGCACTTCGTGTACGTGATGCAGAAACTGGTGCGCCAGAAAGGCTTCCGCTGGTTCGGGCCGGAGTCGCTGGTGCCGAACTGGAAGGACCTCAAGGACTGCGTCGGCATGTTCAAGTGGTTCCTCGGCAAGGGACCGCGGCCGCAGTTCGAGCGCTGGGCCTACTACGAGAAGTTCGACTACTGGGCGGTGTTCTGGGGCACGAACATCATCGGCTGGAGCGGCCTGATGCTGGCGTTCCCGCACATCACCGCGCAGTACCTGCCGGGCTGGGTGTTCAACCTCGCGACGCTGGTGCACGCCGAGGAGGCCTTCCTCGCGGCCGTGTTCCTCTTCACGGTGCACTTCTTCAACAACCACTTCCGGCCCGACAAGCTGCCGCCGCCGGACGTGGTGATGTTCACCGGCACGCAGTCGCTCGAGGAGTTCCACGCCGACCACCCGGCGCAGTTCCAGCGGCTGCTGGAGAGCGGCGAACTGCAGAAGCGGCTGGTGGATGCGCCGTCGCGCGGCAAGCACGTCGCCTCGGTGATCCTCGGCCTGACGCTGATCACCATCGGCCTCACCCTGCTGGTGCTGGTGGCGATCGGCTTCTTCTCCAGCGGCGGCTGAGCGCCGCGGGAGCCGGTGACGACGGGCAGGGCCGCGCCGCGAGGCGCGGCCCTTGCCTTTTGGGGAGGGCGCCGGGCGTCGGCGGGTTCAGGCCGCCCGGCCCGGCGGCGGCACGTGGTCCAGGTCGGGTCGCTCCCACGGATCGACGTGCGTCATCAGGTTCAGTACCCGGTGGCGCTGCATCACGCGGTTGCGGGCCTCGACCGCGATGTTGTGGCCGTCCTCGACGGTGAGCGTCGACTGCACCTCGAGGTGCGCATCGACCACGATCATGTCGCCCATCTTGCGCGTGCGCACGTCGTGCACGCTGAGCACGCCCGGCGTGTCGAGCAGCGTGCGGCGGATGGCCGCGACCTCGCGTTCGTCGACCGACCGGTCCATCAGGTCGTGCAGCGCGTCCCAGCCGAAGCTCCAGCCCATGCGCGCGACCAGGAAGCCGACGATCGCGGCGGCGATCGGGTCGAGCAGCGGGTAGCCGGCGAGGTTGCCGCCGATGCCGATCGCCACCACCAGCGAGGAGGCCGCATCGGAGCGCGCGTGCCAGGCATTGGCAACCAGCATGCTGGACTTGACGCGCTTGGCGACGCGCAGCATGTAGCGGAACAGCAGTTCCTTGGCGAGCAGGGCCGCCAGCACCACCCACATCGCCACCACGTGCACGCGCGGCACGGCGTCCGGATGCTCGAGCTTGACGATGGCCGACCACAGCATGCCGACGCCGACCGCGAGCAGCAGCGCGCCGAGCGCGAGCGAGGCGGCGTTCTCGAAGCGGTGGTGGCCGTAGGGGTGGTCGGCGTCGGCGTCCTTGCGGCTGTGGTGGCTCGCGACCAGCACGACGAAGTCGGCCACCAGGTCCGAGAGTGAATGGATGCCGTCGGCGATGAGGCCCTGCGAACGGGCCAGCAGGCCGGTCGTGACCTGCAGCACGCTCAGGGCCAGGTTGACGCCGACACTGACCCAGGTGCTGCGGCTCGCCGCGGCCGCGCGCTGCGCCGGCGTGTACAGCGGATCTTCCGGGTCGTCCTCGGGGATATCGGGCAGCATCCTTGGGGCTCCACGTGGGTCGCGCCAAGGTTAACCCAGCCCATGGCGGCCGGGCGACCGCCGCGGCGGGCGGGGATCAGGCGGCCGCGATCAGGCAGCCTGCCCGACCGATTCGACGCGGTTGCGACCGGATTCCTTGGCCCGGTAGAGCCCGCGGTCGGCGCGCTCGATGACCTGCTCGAGGATCTCGCCGGCCTGGGCGCAGGCCACGCCGAGCGAGATGCTGATCTGGTCGAGGTATTCGCTGGTGCCCTGGCGGCGCACGCGGGCGCGCGTGACGTTGCCGCGGATCTGCTCCGCCAGGCGCAGCGCCTCGGCATGGCCGGCGTCCGGGAGCAGCAGCGCGAATTCCTCGCCGCCGAAGCGCGCGGCGAGACCGGCCGTGCCGACGGTGTCGCGGATGATCTGCGCGACGCCCTTGATCACCTGGTCGCCGAGCAGGTGGCCGTAGCTGTCGTTGATGCGCTTGAAATGATCGATGTCGGCCATGATCACGGCGCAGCGGCCGAGCCCGTCGGCGCGGTCCGCGACCAGGGCCGCTACGGCCCGCTCGAAGCCGCGGCGGTTGTGCAGGCGCGTGAGCGCGTCGGTCGCGGCCTCGTTGCGCAGCTCGCCGAGCTGCTCCTTCAATGCGGCGATCTCGCGGCTGCTGGCGGCGACCTGGGCGTGCAGTGTGTCGGCCGAGGAGCGCGCGGCCTCGGTGCTGGCCGCGAGTTCGTGGATCAGCCGGCCGAGGCCTTCCGCGTCGAGATCGGCGGTGAGCTTGCCGACCGCGTCGGCCAGGCTGCGGCTGAAGGCCTCGGTGCCCTGGCCGGCCGATTCGGCGGCCCGGCCGAGCTGCTGCAGGAGCGTCTGCAGGTGCTGCTGGAACTGCTCGGCGTGCTGGGACTCGCGGGTCGCGAGGTGGCGCCGGTAGAGGGCGATGACCTCGGCGCTTTCCAGCGGCCGGGGCTCGGCCAGCCGGCCGTCCAACGCCGCCTTGAGCGGCGGATTGACCGTCGCCAGGTACTCGTACCAGACCGCGTAGTGCGTGGGGTGGTAGACCCCGCCGTGGCGGGCCATCTGCGGCAGCGCCAGGCGCAGCAGTTCAGCGCTCTGGTCGCCCGATTCCTGGTAACGCACCTCGAATGTCCTCCCTGTCCGGTGGTCGCGGCCTGTCCGCTATCGGCGAACCCACGGCACGGCTTGAGGCCGGTCAACTGACTTACATCAATCATCCCCGGTTTATGCGGGACATGGCCGGGAGGAGGGAGGGTCACCGAGTGAAACCGGGGTACCCTAAGCACGTGACGGGACTGGCATTTGTGCTGCCGAGCGGTAATGCTTCCCGCCAGCACAGGCGCCGGACGCCCCGGCGCGCAGGCACCGCAGTACCCGGGGGGGTCACGATGAGTCCGCCGAATCCGTCCAAGGGATTTCCGCTGCCCAGCTCGTTGAAGGTCGCTCCGGGCACCGAGGCCGCCCAGGCCGCGTACCCGTACACCATCCAGTTCGGCAAGTCCGACGATGAGCGCTTCTGGTTCTACAACTCGATGCATTTCCCCGAGCCCATGTCGGCCTTCGACATGGTGACGGCCGAGGCGGCCTACTGCGCGCTCGGCGCGGCCAACACCCGCGTGCACTGCCTGCCGACGACGCTCGGCATCGATCATCGCATCATCAACGGCCGCGTCTACATCGGCGGCAACGGCGTGAGCGACCCGGCCGAGATCGCGCGCCGCACCGACGAGTTCCAGAAGCGCGCGTTCTACTACTACGCCAACTGGGAGCGGCTGTATGCGCAGTGGCGCGAGAAGATGCTCAAGCTCATCCAGGAAGCGCGCGCGCTGCCGAAGCCCGCATTGCCGGAGTTCGAGCCGCTCGAGCACGTGCATGCCGGGCGCGGCATTGCCTCCAACCAGGACCTGCTCGACATCTACCAGAAGACCCTCGAAGGGTACTTCCGGATGTGGCACCACCACTTCGAGTTCCTGCTGCTCGGCTACGGCGCGTACCTGACCTTCTTCAACTTCTGCAAGAAGGCCTTCCCCGAGATCACCGACCAGACCATCGCGCGCATGGTGGCGGGGATGGAAGCCGAGATCTTCCGGCCCGACGAGGAGCTGCGGCGCCTGGCGCGCCGCGCCGTCGAGCTGGGCGTGGACGGCAGGTTCGCCGAGGGCGCGAGCGCCGAGCAGGTGATGGCCTCGCTCCGGGCGGCCGGCGAGCCCGGCGTCGCGTGGCTGAAGGAACTCGAGGTCTCGCGCGACCCGTGGTTCAACATCAACGTCGGCGACGGCTTCTACCACTACCACCGCTCGTGGAACGACGACCTGTCGATGGCCTTCGCCGGCATCCCGGGCTACATCAGCGCGGTCAAGGCCGGCGAGTCGCTGGAGCGCCCGTACGAGCGGCTGCAGGCCGAGCGCAAGCAGCTGATCGCCGACTACCGCGAGCTGCTGTCGAGCGACGAGGAGCGCGCCGCCTACGACCAGATGATCACGCTCGCGCACCGCGTGTTCCCCTACGTCGAGGGGCACAAGTTCTACTGCGAGCACTGGTACACGAACCTGTTCTTCAACAAGATCCGCGAGTTCGGCGCGCTGCTGGCGCAGCACGGCTTCTTCCCCGCGGCCGAGGACGTGTTCCACCTGACGCACTACGAGCTCGAGAACGCGATCATCGACCTGATGAACGCCTGGTCGGCCGGCTCGCCGCCGCGTGGCCCGGACCACTGGCCGGCGCGCGTCAAGGAGCGGCGCGCGGCGCTCGCCGAATGGGCGAAGCACGACACCCCGCCGGCGCTCGGCCCGGTGCCGGACGTGATCGACGACCCGGCGATCGTGATGCTCTGGGGCATCACGCGCGAGAACCTCGACACCTGGCTCAAGGCCGGCGACGGCTCGCAGGGCAACGAGATCCGCGGCTTCGCCGCCTCCTCCGGCGTGGTCGAGGGCACGGCGCGCATCGTCAAGTCGGTCGAGGAGATCGGGCGCCTCAAGCAGGGCGACATCCTCGTCTGCCAGGTGACCAACCCGACCTGGGCGCCGATCTTCCAGAAGATCTCGGCGGCGGTGTCGGACATCGGCGGCTCGATGAGCCATGCGGCCATCGTCGCGCGCGAGTTCGGCCTGCCGGCGGTGGTCGGCACCGGCACCGCCACCTCGCGCATCAAGGACGGGCAGCGCGTGCGCGTCGACGGCGGGCGCGGCATCGTCACGCTGCTGCAGTAACCCGCGGATGCCATCGTCGCAGCACATCGCCTGGTTCGCCGACATCGGGCTCGAGGACCGGCCGTCGGTGGGCGGCAAGGGCGGAAGCCTCGGCGAGCTGGCGCGCGCCGGCATCGCCGTGCCGCCGGGCTTCGTGGTGCGCACCGGCGCCTTCGAGCATTTCCTGCAGGCGCTGGAACGCGACGCCCCGGTGCGGGCGCGCGTGGCGACGCTCGCCGCCGAGGACCTCGCCGGCATCACCGCGCTGAGCCAGGAGCTGCGCGTGCGCATCGAGCGCACCGTGCTGCCGCCGGCGGTGCTGGATGACATCGCCGCCGCGCACGCCGAGCTCTGCGCTGGCCGCGGCCACGCACCGCTCGCGGTACGCTCCTCGGCGACCACCGAGGATGCGGCCGACGCGAGCTTCGCGGGGCTGCAGGACACCTACCTCTGGGTCACGGACCTGGAGCAGACGCTGCACTACGTGCGCAGCTGCTGGGCGAGCCTGTATTCGGTCGAGTCGCTGAACTACCGGCTGCGCCGCGCCATCCCCGAGGACGGCGTCGCGATGGGCGTGGTGGTGCAGCAGATGGTGGATGCGCGCACCGCCGGCGTGATGTTCACGCGCAGCCCGCTGACCGGCGATCGCTCGGTGATCACGATCGAGGGCGCCTGGGGCCTCGGCTCCGCCGTGGTGGGGGGCGAGGTGACGCCGGATCGCTGGGTGATCGCCAAGATCACCGGCGAGATCCCGGTGCGCGAGATCTCCGAGAAGCTGGTGCAGCACGTGCCGGTCCGCGCGGGCGGCATCGAGGAGGTGCCGGTGCCCGAGGCGCAGCGGCGCGAGCCCTGCCTCAGCGACGCCGAGCTGCAGGAACTGCGCGCGATCGGCCGCAGGGTCGAGAAGCACTATGGCCGCCCGCAGGACATCGAGTGGGCGGTCGATCGCCACACGCAGTCGATCATGCTGCTGCAGAGCCGGCCGGAGACCGTCTGGTCCGCGAAGGACCCGACTCCGGTGGCGCGCGCCGCGGCCGACCCGATGACCCACGTCATGTCGATCTTTGGAGGCAAGCGGTGAGCCTGACGGCTGCGGACGTGGCGGAGATCATGCGCCTGCTGGAGGCCTCGCACTTCGACGAGCTCGATCTCGAAGTCGACGGCATGAAGATCAGCCTCAGGCGCAACGGCGCCGGCGGCGCGGAGCGCGCCGCCACGCGCGTGGCGCTCGCGGCGCGGGCCGCCGCAGGTGCCCCGGCGGCCGCCGCGCCGGCGGGCGGCGCGGCCGCGCCCGTGGCGCGCCGGCGGGCGCCGCCGATCCGTCGACCAGCGAGGTCAGCTCGCCGCTCCTCGGCACGTTCTATCGCGCGCCCAAGCCGGGCGCGCCGCCGTTCGTCGACGTCGGCAGCCTCGTCGAGCCGGACACCGTGATCGCGATCGTCGAGGTCATGAAGCTGATGAACACCGTGCGCGCCGGCGTGCATGGCACGGTGAGCGAGATCCTCGCCCGCGACGGCGAGCTCGTCGAATACGGCCAGGCGCTGCTGCGCGTGCGCCGCGCCAGCTAGGCAGCCGGGCAGGCGCGCCGCAAGCCATGGCCATCCGCCGCATCCTGATCGCCAACCGCGGCGAGATCGCCGCGCGCATCATCCGCACCTGCCACAAGCTCGGCATCGAGACGGTGCTGGCCGCCTCCGAGGCCGACCGCGACAGCCTGCCGGCACGGCTCGCCGACCGCACGGTATGCATCGGGCCGGCGCGGCCGGGCGAGAGCTACCTGAAGGTCGAGACGATCGTGCAGGCGGCGCTCGGCACCGGCGCCGACGCCATCCACCCCGGCTACGGCTTCCTCTCCGAGCGCGCGCCGCTGGCGCGGCTGTGCGAGGAGAACGGCGTGGTCTTCATCGGGCCGACCGCCGCGCAGATCGAGGCGGTGGGCGACAAGCTGCGGGCGCGCGCCGAGGCCGAGGCGGCCGCCGTGCCGGTGGTGCCGGGCGGCGCGGTCGAATCCACGCACGCGGCGCTGGAGCTCGGGCGGCGCATCGGCGCGCCGCTGCTGGTGAAGGCGGTGGGCGGCGGCGGCGGCCGTGGCATGAAGCGCGTCGACCGCCTCGAGGAGCTGCCAGCCGCGCTGGAACTCGCCGCGGCCGAGGCCGGCGCGGCCTTCGGCGACGCGCGCGTGTACCTGGAGCGCTACGTCGCGAGCGGCCGGCACGTCGAGGTGCAGGTGCTGGGCGACGGCCGTGGCCAGGTGATCCACCTGGGCGAGCGTGACTGCTCGGTGCAGCGCCGCTACCAGAAGCTGATCGAGGAGACGCCGGCGCCACGGCTGCCCGACGCGCTGCGCCAGGAGCTGCTCGCGGCCGGCGTGCGCTTCGCGCGGCGGCTGGATTACCGCGGGGCGGGCACGGTCGAGTTCCTGGTCGATGCCGCGGCCAACGCCTTCTACTTCCTCGAGATGAACGCTCGCATCCAGGTCGAACATCCGGTGACCGAGGCGGTCAGCGGCATCGACCTGGTGGCCGAGCAGATCGCGATCGCCGGCGGCGCGGACTTCACGCTGCAGCAGGCGGGCCTGCGCCTGCAGGGCGCCGCGATCGAGTGCCGCATCAACGCCGAGGACCCGGCGCTGGATTTCCGCCCGAGCCCCGGCACGGTGCGCGTCGCCGACTGGCCCTCCGGCGAAGGCGTGCGCGTCGACACGCACATCACCGCCGGCGCGCGCGTGCCACCGTTCTACGATTCGCTCCTCGGCAAGATCATCGTCCACGGGCCCGACCGCGCCACCGCGCTCGCGCGCCTGCGGCGCGCCATCGCGGCGACGCGCATCGAGGGCGTGGCCACCAACCTGGCGTTCCACGCCGCGGTGCTCGACCACCCGGAGTTCGCGCACGGCGGCGTCGATACGGGCTTCCTGGCGCGCACGCTGCCGGCCACGCCGGCGCCGGAGGTGTAGTCATGGCCGAGATCCAGCTGGTCGAGACCTCGCTGCGCGACGGCAACCAGAGCCTGTGGGCCGCGCTCGGCATCGACACCGCGCGCACGCTGGCGATCGCCCCGGTGATGGAGCGCGCCGGCTTCAAGGCGATCGATTTCACCACCTCGACGCACATGGGCGTCGCGGTGCGCTACAAGCAGCAGGACCCCTGGGAGCGCATCCGGCTGATGGCGGCGGCGACGCCGAACACGCCGCTGCAGTTCATGTCGACGGGCTTCCGTTTCATCTCCTGGGAAACGGCCAGCCCGGAGTTCATGGCGCTGGCCTTCCGCGTGCTGGCGCGCAACGGCATCCGCCGCTTCTGCCTCGCCGACCCGATGAACGATGCCGACTCCAACGTCGCCTGCGCGCGCATGGTCAAGCAGGGCGGCGGCGAGTACGTGATCGCGGCGCTGGTGTACACGCTGAGCCCCATCCACGACGACGCCCACTACGTCGAGCGCGCGCGCAAGCTGGCCGCCTGCCCGGACGTCGACGCCGTGTACATCAAGGATCCGGGCGGGCTGCTGACGCCCGCGCGCGCGCGCACGCTGGTGCCGGCGATCCGCGCCGCCGTGCACCCCAAGCCGCTCGAACTGCACTCCCACTGCACCATCGGCCTCGCCGAGCTCGCCTACATGGATGCGCCCGAGTACGGCGTCAGCGCGCTGCAGTGCGCCTCGGGCGCCGCCGCCGACGGCCAGTCGAACCCGCACGCGCTGCGCGTGTACCGCAACCTGCGCGAGCTCGGCCACACGGTACAGGTGGACGAGGCGGCGCTGGTCGAGATCGATCGCTACTTCTCCGCCCTGGCCGCCGCCGAGGGACTCCAGGTCGGCCGCCCGCAGTCCTTCGATGCCGCCTACCTGCACCACCAGCTCCCCGGCGGCATGATCGGCACGATGCGCCGGCACCTGGCCGAGAGCCGCATCGCGCACGTCGAGGAGGCGGTGATGGCGGAGATCGGGCGCGTGCGGCTCGAGCTCGGCTGGCCGATCGTCATGACGCCGTTCGCGCAGATGGTGCTGACGCAGGCGGTGATGAACGTCACCGGCAAGGAGCGCTACGCCGTGATCCCCGATGAAGTGATCCGCTACGCGCTCGGGCGCTTCGGCAAGCCCAACGTGCCAATCGACGCGAACGTCATGGACCGCATCGCCTCGCTCCCGCGCACGCGCGAGCTGCGCGCCGAGCCGCCGATGGCGCCGCTCGCCGAGCTGCGCCAGCGCATCGGCGCGCAGCTCTCCGACGAGGAGTTCCTGCTGCGCGCGACCATGCCGGGGGGCCAAGTGGACGCGATGCGGGCCGCGGGGCCGGCGCCGCGCCACTACGATCCGGCGCTGCGCCCGGTCATGGAGCTGGTGCGGCGCCTGGCCGCGCGGCCCGATCTCACGCAGGTCTCGCTCGCCAAGGCGGGCTTCCGCCTGGACCTGCGCGCGCACCACACTCCGGGCCTGGAGGGCCGATGAAACGCAAGACCGGCAAGACCAGCAAGGCGGGCAAGACGGGCACGACGGGCCGCAGGGCCAGCGCCGGCGCCAGCACGGGGCGCAGGCGCGGGCGCGCGCCGGCGCGCCGGCCGGAGGCGCTGCCGCGCATCCGCGGTTTCATGTTCGACCTCGACGGCACGCTGCTGCTCAGCGACCGCTCGCTCGGCGGCTACGAGATCCTTCCCGGTGCGGTCGAGGTGCTCACGACGCTGCAGGAGCGCGGCATCCCGTTCGTGGTGCTGACCAACGGCAGCGCCTACCCGCCGGCGGAGCAGGCGGCCAAGCTGCGCTCCTACGGGTTGCCGGTGGACGACGCGCGGATGATCACGCCCTCGAGCGTGACCGCCGACCACATGGGCCGCAACGCGATCCGCCGCGTGCTGGTGCTCGGCAAGCGCGGCGTCGGGCAGGCGCTGCTGGACGCCGGCATCGAGACGGTCTACGCGGGCGAGCCGCGCGCCAGCGAAGTGCAGGCGGTGTACGTCGGCTGGCACCCCGAGTGCGCGATGAAGGACATCGAGGCCGCCTGCGAGGCGATCTGGGCCGGCGCGAAGCTGTACGTGGCCTCCGACGTGCCGTTCTTCGCGACGCGCCATGGCCGCACGATGGGCTATTCCTACGCGATCGTCGGCGCGATCCGGCGCGTGACGCGCGCGCCGATGATCCTGACGGGCAAGCCCTCGCTCCACGCGCTGCGCTACGTGGCCCGGCGCCTGGGCGTGGCGATGCACGAGGTCGGCGTGGTCGGCGACGACCCGGTGGTCGAGGGCATCATGGCGCGGCGTGGCGGCGCCGCCGTGTTCGGGGTGACCACCGGCGTGACATCGCGCGAGGAGTGGGCGCGCCAGCCGCGCTCGCGGCGCGCGCACCGCGTGTTCGCGCAGGTCCACGAGCTGCTCGCGAGCGGCGCGCTGCCGGTGGTTTCAGCCGGCGCCCAGTGACCAGCCGTCCGCGGTTTCGCGGGCGCGTCCCTCGCCGGCGAGCTTGAGCAGGTGCGCGAGCAGCGAGCGCGCCGCGATGGGGTGCAGTCGCGGGTCGGTTTCGGCGTAGCAGGTGGCCACCAGCGCCGCGAGTGACTGCGGCGCGGGCCGCAGCGTCGCCAGCACCTGCGCCTCGCGCCGCAGGCGGTGGGCAGTGACGCGCTCGATCACGGCACGCGGCTCGCCCATCAGGAAGCCGTGCCCGGGCGCCAGCCAGTCGATGTCGAGCTTTTCGAGCGCGCGCAGCGAATCGAGATAGGCGGCCATGTCGCCGTCGGGCGGGTTGATCACCACGGTGGCGTGCTGCATCAGGTGATCGCCGGTGAACAGCAGCCGTTCCTGCGGCAGCTCGTAGCACAGGTGATTGCCGGCGTGGCCGGGCGTGTGGATCGCGCGCAGCGTCGTGTCGCCGGGAAGCTGCAGCACCTCGCCGCCGCGCAGCGCGACGTCCGGCGCGAAGTCCACGTCGTTCCACTCGGCGTGCCCCGGCGGCATGCCGAGCAGCTGCGCGCCGGTCGCGGTGCGCAGCGCCGCGGCCGCCGGGGAATGATCCGGGTGAGTGTGCGTGACCAGGATCCAGCGGAGCCTCCCGGGGAGCGCCGCGAGCAGCGCGCGCACGTGGGCGTCGTCCGCCGGCCCGGGATCGAGCAGCGCCCACTCGTTCTCCGCACCGCCGCCGATGAAATAGCTGTTGGTGCCCGGCCCGGTCATCAGGTTGCCGTTGGGCGCCGTGACGCGCCGCAGCCGCGGCGAGATGTCGACGCGGACGCCGGGCTGCAGCTCGTAGCTGCGATCGCCGCGGCCCTCGGGGTCGAGCCGGCCGATCTCCGTCCAGGCGGGATGTTCGGGCGTGATCGCGCGGCGGCCGGCCTCGCCCATCGCGATGCGCGGCATGATGCGCGGCACGGCGCGCGGCTGCGCCGCCTCCGCCAGCACCTCGCCGGCGGTGCCGTGTTTCGCGAGCCACTGCAGCGCGCGGCGCGTCGGCTGCGCCAGCACCAGTGCCGCCCGCGGATCGAGCGCCGCCGCCGGCGTGCGCCACAGGCACTCGACGATTTCGTTGCCGTCGGGGCTCGCGACCTGTCCCGCGGGCGACGGCGCGACGAAGAAGCGCGCGTCGAAGCGCTTGGCCGCGCCCGGCGGCGTGAGCCAGTGGGCGAAATACTGCAGCGCGGCCGGGGCGAGCCGCAGGTCGAGCTGCCTGCAGATCCCGTCCAGCCCGAGCTCGCCCCGCAGCAGCGCCGGCCGCAGTGCCGCCAGCCCCTCGAGCTGCGCGGCGGAGGGCGCCGATCCGTCCGGCGCCGCGGCGTACAGCAGGCCGCATTCCTCGAAGCACTCGCGCAGCGCCGCGACGTAGAAGTCGAGGCCGCCGGCTTCGAGGCCGAGGCGCCGGCTGGCGGTGGCGTCGTCGAGCCCGAGGCACAGCGCGTGCGCCGCGCGATCCGCGGCGTGCAGCGTGCCACCGGGAAAGATGCAGGCGCCGGCGAGCAGGTCGCCGGTGTCCGCGGCGCGACGCAGCAGCAGGGTCTCGAGCCCGCCGTCCTCGCGCAGCACGACGACCGTCGCCGCCGGTCGCACGGTCGCGCCCGGCGAGGGGCGCCAGCGCGCGGTGATGGCGTCTTGCATGCGCGGTTCCTGCGGCGTTCGGACGGGCGGAGCGCGGCGCCGGCTCAGGCGTAGTAGGCGAGCTTCAGCCCCGGACGCGGCCAGCGCCGCCGGTAGAGCGTGCCACTGCTCGAACCGGTGATCCACACATCGCGCATGTCCGCACCGCCGAACACCAGGTTGGTCGTCACGGGATCGGGCGTCGGCACGTGCTGGTAGCTGCCATCGGATTCGAAGGTGGTGATGCCGCCATTGAACAGCGTGGCGACGCACACGCGGCCATCGGCCTCGACCTTCATGCTGTCGAGCCATTGGTAGCCGGGGAGCGTGGCAATGACCCGGCCCTGCGCCACCGGCGAGTTCGGCACCTCGGGCGAGAGCACGCCCGTGTCGAGCAGGTCGAAGGCGTACAGGCGCCCGAGCATGCAGTCGGCCATGTAGACCGTGCGGCCGTCGGGCGAGAGCGCGACGCCGTTCGGCGAGATCTGCGCGCTGCGCCAGCGCGTGATCCTCGAGCCATCGGCGCGCGCGTAGTACAGGCCGCCGAGGCGGCGGATCTCGTTGTCGGTCTGGCCGTAGCAGGTGAACCAGAAGCCACCCTTGCCGTCGAACACCAGGTCGTTCGGGCTGTTGAGCAGCTTGCCGTCGCAGTGGTCGTACAGCGTCGTGAACCGGCCGGTGCGCAGGTCGACGCGCTGGATCGAGCCGCCGTCGTACACCGCGGGCGGCGGCCCCGGCATGTTGGTGACGCCTTCGGTCCAGCCCCAGGCGCCGCCGTTGTTGGCGATGTAGGCCGCGCCGTCGGGCCCGATGGCGGCGCCGTTCGGGCCACCACCGAGTTCGGCGATCACCTCGTGGCGACCCTGCGGGTCGATGCGCGTCAGGGTGCGCGCGCGCATCTCGACCACGACGATCGAGCCGTCGCGCATGGCCATCGGGCCTTCGGGGAACTTGAGCCCGTCCGTGACGACCTCGAGACCGGGCGATGCGGATGCGGCGCCGGCGGGTGCGCCGGCGGGCGTGGCGGCGGGTGTGGCAGCCGCAGCTCCGCCGCGAGCCGGCGCCGCGAGGCCGGCGGCGACCAGCGCGAGGAAGCCGCGCCGATCGACGGTGCCCCTGGTGAGTACGGCGTGCGTTTCGGGGGGCACGCCCGGGCCAGTCGTCTCGGGAGTCATGGAGCCTCGGGCCTGCTCTCGCCACCGGAAGAGGGGCGGCCATGATACGCGACGGCCGGAAGCCGGCCGCCTACCGGGTCTGATTGAAAACGCATATCATTTGCGAGTCAAGCGCGATTCTCCGCAACTCGAACAGCAAGAAAGCAAGGGGGTCTGCAATGTCGATTCGCAAGGTTCTGGCGGCCGGTGCCGCGTTGGTGGGGCTGGTGCTCGCGGGCACGGTGGCCGTGGCCGACGAACACGTCTACAGCGAGGGGCCCGTCGTCAATGTCTCCATGATCCGTACGGTGGACGGCAAGTTCGAGGACTACATGAACTGGCTCGGCACCACCTGGAAGGCGCAGCAGGAAGCCATGAAGAAGGCGGGCTACATCGTCAGCTACGAAGTGCTGACGGTGGAGCCGCGCACGCCGCAGGATCCCGACCTCCTGCTGGTGACCACGTACAAGAACTGGGCGGCGCTGGACGGCTCGATCGCCAAGGGCGACGAGATCGCCAAGCAGGTCGAGGGCTCGGCGGCCGCGGCCGCGAAGTCGCAGTACGAACGGGCGAAGATCCGCACGGTGCTCGGCTCCTCGACGATGCAGGTGCTGCAGCTGAAGTAGCACCGCGGCTCGCCACGAGCCGCTGCGATCGGCAGGGGGCCGGGCCGTGCGGCCGGCCCCCTGCCTCGTGGAATCCGGAGCGCCGGCACGGCGCGCGCCGTTGCGCTAGGCTGGCCGCTCCCGCGGGGCACGCCGCGCAGAGGTGTCGAGCATCATGACCAACCCGTCCGTGCCAGCGCCGGAGGACCTGCGGTCCTGGCGCAAGGCCGAGCGCGCCCGGCTCATCGGCGCGCGCGAGGCGCTGGACGCCGCGCGCCGTGCCGCGGATACCGCGGCCATCGCGCGCGACCTCGACGCGCTGCTGGCGGATGCCGCGCAGGCGCTCGTCAGCGTCTACTGGCCGATCCGGGCAGAACCCGACCTGCGCGAGTGGATGCGCGCGCGGTGCGAGCGCGGCGGGCGCGTCGCATTGCCGGTCGCGGTGGCGCTGCGCCAGCCGATGCAGTTCCGCGAGTGGCGGCCGGGCGCGCCGCTGGCGCGCGGCCTGTGGCAGATCCCGATCCCGGCCGATGGCCCGGAAGTCACGCCGGACGTGGTGATCGCGCCGCTGGTCGGCTACGACCCCGCCGGCTTCCGCCTCGGCTACGGCGGCGGATTCTTCGATCGCACGCTCGCCCAGCTCATCGGCCGCGGCGCGCGGCCCCGCGTGATCGGCGTCGGCTACGAGTCCCAGGCCCTCGCCACCATCCACCCGCAGCCGCACGACATCCCGATGGACTGGATCGTCACCGGGACGGCTGCGCCGCGGCGGCGCGCTGCGGCATGAGCCAGATGCCCGCGAGGATCGCGACGCCGATGACGGCCGTGGCGAGCGGGCGGCTGACGCCCAGGCCGCCCTCGGCCAGTGGCTTGTCGAAGAAATCGCCGACCGTCGCGCCCAGCGGCCGCGTCAGGATGAAGGCCGACCAGAACAGCGCGACGCGCGGGACGGCGCTGCGCCAGTACAACAGGCCGACGAGCGCGAGCGCGGCGCCGAACACCAGCGCCCCGCCGAGGTAGCCGAGGCCGGCGTCGGCGGCCCAGTCGCCGAGCGCAGTGCCAAGCGTCTGCGAGCCGGTGATGGTCGCCCAGTAGAAGGCCTCGGTGCGCGGCGTGGTCACGCTGCCCACGGCCACCGAACCCTGGCTCCGGTACCACAGCGCCAGCGTCGCGAGCACGCAGGCGAGCAGCAGCATCGTGCCACCCGCGTAGCCGATGCCGAGCGAACGGTCGGCGTAGTCCGCCAGCGTCGTGCCGGCAGTGGTCGAGGCGATGATGGTGGCCCAGTAGAGCAGCGGGTGGAAGCGCCGCGCCGCCGTCTGCACGACCACGAGCACCCCGAGCGCGCCGAGGAAGATCGCGCTGCCCAGCAGGTAGCCGAGCCCGAGCGTCATCGACACGGTGTCGCCGCCGGTCTCGCCGAGCGTCGTCGCCAGCACCTTGAGCAGCCAGAAGCCCGCCGTGATTGCCGGGACCTTGGCCGCGGTGGCGGCGCCTGCCGAGGTGTGTTCGTTCATGCGTGCGTCCTACAGCGTCAGCAGGCAGGACGCATACCACTGCGTCCGGTCCGTGCTCATGCGGTTCTGGATGCCCGGGCCCGCCGCGGCCAGCAGGTGCCAGCGCTCGCCCAGGTCGTAGCCGAGGCCGAAGCCGAGCCCGGTGCGTGCGTACGCGCCGCGTTCCGCCGGCGTCTCGTGGTGGATCTCCGCGCCCAGTTGCAGCCGCGACGTGGCCTGCCAGCTGGCCGCGAGGCCGAGCATGCAGGTATCGCGCGCGTCGCCGCCGCGATGCAGCGCGCAGCCGCCGCCGCCGAAGGCGCTCCAGCGTTCACCGCTCCGTTGCAGCCATACCGGCAGCAGCAGCGAGGCATGCCGCTCGCCGGGCGAGCGCTCGATGGCGGGCAGGATGAGGCGGGGGAACACGGCGACGTCCAGGCCGGCGTCCGCCTGGTGGATGAAGCGGTACTTGGCGGCGAGTTCGATGCCGGCGAGGCCGCGCGCCGTCGGAGCCCCCGCAGGATCGTCCCAGGCGTACGGCAGCACCGCGGTGAGCTGCAGGTCCGGGGCGGCGCCGTAGTTGAAGTCGATGCCGGCGGTGCCGCCGTGCCCGTCGTGCGCGCTGGCGCCGGCGGCGAAGAAATACACTTCGTAATGTCCGGCGGGCGTCGGTTGCGGGTCGTCGGTCTGGTACGGCGGTCCGGCGTGCGCGGCCGCGGCCAGCAGCGCCAGCGTGGCGGCGGTCGGCGCCGTGCGCATCAGCCGGGCGCGGCCGCGGTGGCCGGCAGGGCCGGGTAGTCGGTGTAGCCGGCGCGGATGTCGGACTCGCCGTTCCAGTAGAACGTGTCGGCGCGGAATGGGGCGAGCGGCGCGCCGCTGCGCAGGCGCCGCGGCAGGTCGGGGTTGGAGATGAAGTCCTTGCCGAAGGCGACGGCGTCGGCCGCGCCGCTGGCGACCTCCTGCCCGGCGCTCGCGCCGGTGAAGCGCTCGTTGGCGATCAGCACGCCGCCGAAGCGGCGCTTGAGCTCGGGGCTGATGCGGTCGGGGCCCGGAGCCTCGCGCGTGCACAGGAAGGCGATGCCGCGCCGGCCGAGCTGCTCGGCCACGTAGCCGAAGGTGCCGAGCCGGTCGGAGTCGCCCATCGAGTGCGAGTCGCCGCGCGGCGCCAGGTGCATGCCGACGCGGCCGGCGCCGAACACGTCGATGCAGGCATCGGCGCATTCGAGCATGAAGCGCGCGCGGTTGGCGATGCTGCCGCCGTAGGCGTCGGTGCGGCGGTTGCTGCCGTCCTGCAGGAACTGGTCGAGCAGATAGCCGTTGGCGCCGTGCAGCTCCACGCCATCGAACCCGGCGCGCTGCGCATTGGCGGCACCGGTGCGGAAGGCCGCGACGATCGCGGCGATCTCCGCCGGCTCGAGCGCGTGCGGCACCACGTACTCCTGCTTGGGGCGCAGGAGCGAGACGTGCCCTTCGGGGGCCACGGCGCTCGGGGCCACCGGCAGCTCGCCGTGCAGGTAGTGCGGGTGCGAGACGCGGCCCACGTGCCACAGCTGCATGAAGATGCGGCCGCCCGCGGCATGCACGGCGCGCGTCACCAGCTTCCAGCCCTCGACCTGCGCATCCGACCAGATGCCCGGCGTGTTCGGATAGCCGAGGCCGCGCGGCGTGATCACCGTGCCTTCGCTGATGATGAGGCCGGCGCTGGCGCGCTGCGCGTAGTACTCGGCGTTCAGCGGGCCGGGGACGTGGCCGGGATTGGCACGGCAGCGCGTCAGCGGCGCCATGACGATGCGGTTGGGCAGCTCAAGTGCGCCCATGCGCAGGGGCTCGAAGAGGTCCGTCACGCGTAGTCCTCGGGGTCGGCGGGGGTCGAGGGCAGTTTCGCCTGCCGCCCGCGTCGCGGCAAGCGGCCGCGCCGCCGGCGCCACCGGTGCCGGCGCCGGCGTAGACTAGCCCGCCATGACGCCGCCCCCGCTCGCGTGCAGCGAGTTCGAGCTGATCGACCGGTATTTCGCACCGCTGGCCCGCGGCTTCCCCGGCGCCTGCGGGCTGCGCGACGACGCCGCCGTGATCAGCCCGGCTCCCGGGCACGAGCTGGTCGTGAAGAGCGACGTCATCGTCGGCGGCGTGGATTTCCTGCCCGATGTGCCCGCGGAGCTCATCGCCCGCCGCGCGCTGCGCGTCAACCTCTCCGATCTCGCGGCCAAGGGCGCCGTGCCGCGTGCCTACCTCGTGGACCTGATGCTGCCGGCCTCGATCGACGAGGCCTGGGTGGCTGGCTTCGCCGCGGGCCTGGGGCAGGACCAGGCCGAATTCGGCGTGCACCTGGTCGGCGGCGACATGAGCTCGACGCCCGGGCCCATCGCCGTCGCCGTGACCGTGCTGGGCGAGACGCCGCTGGGCAGGATCATCCGCCGCTTCGACGCCCGCGCCGGCGAGACGGTCTACGTCACCGGCACGATCGGCGACTCGGCGCTCGGCCTCGACGTGCTGCGCGCGGGTGCCGGCGCGCCGGGCACCGACGCGCTGGGCGCCGACGCGGCCGCCTTCCTCGTCGATCGCCACCGCCTGCCGCGGCCGCGGGTCGCGCTCGGTCCGCGCCTCATCGGGATCGCTTCCGCCGCGATCGACATCTCCGATGGCCTGGTCGCGGACCTGCGCCACGTGTGCGAGGTCTCGGGCCTGTGCGGCACGCTCGAGGCGGCGGCGGTACCGCTGTCGGCGGCCGCGGCCACGGCGCTCGCGCAGGCGCCGGACCGGCGGGCGCGCGTGCTGGGCGGTGGCGAGGACTTCGAGATCCTGTTCACGGCGCCGCCGGCCGCGGCGACGCGCATCGCTGAGCTGGCGCGCACTGCCGGCGTGGCGATCACGGCCGTGGGCCGCGTGGCTGCGCCCGGCGCGGGCGAGCGGCCCGGAGTGCGCGTGCTGGACGCGGGCGGGCGGGCGCTGCAGCTCGCGGTGGAGGGCTGGACGCACTTCGGCGCGCGTCGCTGAGTCCGGCCGCGCCGGTCGCCTCCGCGCGCCGGCGCCGCGGGATCTGTGCGATCATCGCAGCGCACACCGACGAGCCCTGGGGGGGCGATGCAGTCGACGATGATGGCGACGCCGTTGTCGCTCAACGGCGTGCTGGAACGTGCCGGTACGCTGTTCCGCGACAGCGAGATCATCACGCGCCTGCCCGACCGG
>JAXMGO010000027.1:0-64277 GCA_046347255.1 Steroidobacteraceae bacterium | reverse complement strand
GACCTGCCCGTAGACCCCCGGCGTGATCTCGCCGGAGAGGATCACGCCGATGTTGAGGTCGCCGGCGCGCGCGGCGGCGGCGCACAGCAGCGCGGACGCGGCAGCGGCCAGGACAGTGGTGGTCGTACGGTACATGAGGGTGCCCTCCTCGAATCCCCGGGGCGGCCCGTTTGGCCGCGAAGCATCCTAGAATCGCCCGGACGGCGCCGGGCGGGCGCAGTTCTCAGTTTCCGGGCTACGTGCTTGCCCTGATGGTGCCTGCGGCGGGTCGACCCCAGATTCCGATCGAGGAGAACTCTCATGTACGCGAAGATTCTTGTCCCGGTGGATGGCAGTGCAACATCGGCCCGGGGCCTCGCCGAGGCCATCGCGCTCGCGAAGCAGGTGGGTGCGAAGCTGCGCCTGGTGCACATCGTCAACGAGCTGATCGTCGCTCCGGCCTATCCGGCCGGCATGCAGTCCGGACAGGTCGTCGACTCGATGCGCGCCCATGGCAAGTCGGTGGTGCAGGACTCCGAGAAGCAGGTGCGCGCCGCGGGCCTGGAGCCCGAGTCGGTGATGATCGAGTCGGTCGGCGGCGCCGCCGGCGACCTCATCGTCGAGCAGGCGGCCAAGTGGGGCGCGGAGCTGATCGTGCTCGGCACGCACGGCCGGCGGGGCCTCAAGCGCATGGTGCTCGGGAGCGACGCCGAGCACGTGGTGCGGCTGTCGAGCGTGCCGGTGCTGCTGGTGCGCGCGCCGTAGGGCGCGGCACCGGTCAGGTAGCCGGCGCGGTCGCCAGGGCGGCGCGCCGGCGCAGCACGGCGCTGAAGCTCGCGCCGACGAGCACGAGGATCGCGGCGGCCATCAGGAACACCGGCCGCGCGCCGATGCGTTCGGCCAGGTGCACGGCCGAGTCGACGCCGATCGCCTGGCCGAGGAACAGGCTGCTCGCGAAGATCGCCACTGCGGTGCCGCGCACGGTCGGCGCCATCTGCGTGCCGTGCGTCTGGAACGTGTTGTGCAGCATGTAGAAGCCGAGGCCGGCGGCGGCGGCGGCCGGTGCGGCCCATAGCGGGTGCGGCGCCATCGCAAGCGTCAGGTACGCCGCGCCGAGCAGCAGCCCGCCGCCGAGGGCGAGGCCCTGCTCCCCGAAACGCCCGATGAATCGCCGGGCAAACATCGCATAGCCGAGGCCGCCGGCGCCAAACAGGCTCATCAACGCACCGGCCATGCGCAGCGGCAGTCCGAAGCGCTGGTGCAGGTACGTGGGTGCGAATGCGAAGGCACCAAAGGCTGCGGCGCCCTCGACGAGTACCCAGGCGAGGATCGCGCGCGCCCACGCCCGGCGCAGCACCTCGAGGACCTGCCGGTGCACCGGCATGAGCGCGGTGGCCGGTCGCGGGAAGAAGTCCGGGCCGGAACCGGCGCCGGCCTCGCGTATGAGCAGCAGGCCTGACACGGCGTACACGGCCGCCAGGAATACGAAGGTACTGCGCCAGCCGATCAGGTCGGTGAGCAGCCCGCCCATGAGTTGCCCGCAGGCGAGCCCGAGGATCTGGCCCGTGAGGAAGCGGGCCAGCACGGCCTGGCGTCCCTCGTACTGCGTGTGATCGCCGATCCAGGCCATCGCCAGCGGGATGATCGCGGCCGCGGTGGCGCCGGTCAGCACGCGGAAGGCGACCAGCGTGCCGATGCCGCCGGCGGCCGCCGAACCCAGCGAACCGACGATGCTTGCAAGCGTTGCCCAGGCGATGACGTGGAACTTGCCGAAGCGATCGCCCACCGGCCCGTACACCAGCTGCATGCCGCCATAGGCGAAAGAGAAGGCGGAGATCGTGCGCGCGACGTCGCTGATCGGCGCGCCGAAGGCGCGCGCGAGTTCGGGTAGCTGCGGATCGCCGATGCGGATGGACATCGCGCTCGCGAAGGCGGCGAAGGCGAGCAGCGCGATGCGGCGCATCAGGCGGGGTTCGGAGGCCTGCAAGGCGGGTCCTCGGGACTAGGTAGAGTCCGCAGTGGAGTTCGGGCGGGGCGCCCCCACTTTAACCTCAAGGCCCCTTCCAGTGTGGAGGATGCGGCGATGAGCAGCGGGACGGACAAGGTTCTCGACGACCTGCATCGGGTGCTCGGTGACCTGGAGCAGGTGGTGAAGGGCGCGATGGCCAATGCGAGCGGTCAGGCCGGGGACGTGGCCGACAGGATCCGCGCGGCGCTCGATACCGCGCAGGGCAGGATCGACGAAGCCGAGCAGGCGCTCGGCAAGAACCTGCGGCAGGGCGCCAAGGTGGCGGATGGCTACGTCAAGGACAACGTGTGGATGTCGCTCGGTGTCGCGGCGGCCGTCGCGTTCGTCGTGGGTTTCGCGATGGGACGGCGGCAGTAGCCCCCGGGAGTGGTGGTCATGAGCGAAACTCGCATCGGTGACCTGGCGGACCGCGCGGCGGCGCTGCTGGGCACGATCGGACGGCTGAGCGGGCTGCTCTCCGGGATCGTCGGCGAGCGTACGGCGCGGCTGGTGAGCGCCTTCCGCATGGAAGTGCGCCGCGTGGCCGCGACCTTCGCGCTGGCGCTGGTGGCGGCCGTGTTCGTGATCGCGGCGACGGCCTTCGTCGCGGTGGCGGTGCTGGTCGCCATGTGGCCGACGCACCCGGTGCTGGGCGCGAGCATGGTCGCAGGCGGCTTCGCGCTGATGGCGATCATCGCGGTGCTGCTGATGCGCAACGCGACGCGCCCGCTGGAGCGCGGTCCGCGCTGAGGGCGTGTACCCGCCGCGTGGCGAGGCGGTGCCGCGCGCCTCAGTGCGCCGGCTGCTCCGCCTGCCAGGCCGCCGCGGCCTGCGCGCTGATATAGGCGTGGATGGCCTCCGCGTCCGCCTCCGACAGCACGTCGTCCCAGCGCGCCATGCCCTTGGGCACGTAGGCGCCTGCGCGCACGATGCGCTGGAACTTCGCGTGCGTGTCGGCCGTCATGCGCCGAAGATCGGGCAGCAGTCCGCGGCCGAAGACGTGGCAGCGCCCGCAGTAGCGGTTGTAGAGCACTTCGCCGCGGGCGATCGTCGCGGCGTCGGCGCTGCCGGCCGGGGGCCGCGGCATCGGCGCATCGACCACCGGCGGTGGCAGCGGCACCGCGCCGCCGCCGAGCTTCAGCACGATGATGCGTCCCTGGTTGCCGCGCTGGTAGGCCGCCGAATCCGGCGGGAAGGCGAAGCCGCCGCCGCCGCCGTAGCCGGCCATCACGGCGACGTACTGCTCGCCGCCGATGCTGTAGGTCATCGGCGCCGCCATGATCGAGCTGCCGACCTCGATGTGCGCGAGCTGCCGCCCGTCGGTGGCGGCATAGACGTTCAGGAACCCGGCGGCATCGCCGCGGAACACCAGGCCGCCGGCCGTCGACATCGCGCCGCCGTCCCAGAAGCTCGCCCCGGGCTGCGCCCAGGCGATGCGCCCGGCGATCGGGTCCCAGGCGCGCAGCTCGCCGCGCGACTTCGGCGCGCGCCAGTCGCCGCCGCGCTTCGCGAGTTCCTCGAGCGTGGGCAGCGGGCCGAACAGGCTGCGCATGCCGGCGGGATCGTAGGCCTCGGGCGGAATGCCCGGCACGGTGAACGCCCCTTCGACCAGGCCCGCGGGCCGCTTCGCGGTGTCGATGTACACCATCGGCATGTCGATCGTCGGGATGTAGACGAGGCCGGTGTCGGGGTCGTAGGACATCGGCTGCCAGTTGTGCGCGCCGGCCTGCGAGGGATACACGAGCTTCGCGCCGCCGTGGTAGTCGGCGGCCGGGTTGGGGATCGGGCGGCCGGTCTTCGCGTCGATTCCCTTCGCCCAGTTGACGAAGGTGAAGTTCTTCGCCGAGATCAGCTCGCCGGTGGCGCGATCGAGCACGTAGAAGAAACCGTCCTTCGGCGCCTGCATCAGCACCTTGCGCGTGCGCCCGCCGATCTCGAGGTCCGCGAGGATCATCTTCATCGTCGCGGTGTAGTCCCAGCGCTCGCCCGGCACTTCCTGGTAGTACCAGGCGAGCGAGCCGTCCCCGACGTGCACGGCGACGATCGAGGCGAGGTAGAGGTTGTCGCCGCCACTCGGGCTGCGTGCCTTCCAGTCGTACGGCGAGGCGTTGCCCGTGCCCAGGTAGACGAGCTTGAGCTCCGGGTCGTAGGCCATGCCGTCCCACACGGTGCCGCCGCCGCCGGCCGCGCGCCAGGAGCCCGCCGGATCCCAGGTCGCGGCGGCTTTCTCGAGGTGCGGCTGGTCCTGGGGGCCGAGCGAGGGGTCGCGCGGCACGGTGTAGAAGCGCCACTTGAGCGCGCCGCTCGCGATGTCGTAGGCCGAGACGTAGCCGCGCACGCCGAAATCCGCGCCGCCGTTGCCGATGATGACGACGTCGCCGGCGATCAGCGGCGCGCCGGAGACCGTGTACGGCGCGTGCTGCCCGCGGCCGACGAGCGTGTCGACGCGCCAGGCCACCGCGCCGTTGCGCGCGTCGAGCGCCTCGAGCCAGCCATCGATCGTGCCGACGTACACGCGTCCCTGCCACACGGCGAGCCCGCGGTTGACGACGTCGCAGCAGGCGTGGCGCGCCCACTGGCCGTCGACCGCGGGGACGTGCCGCCACAGCTCGCGGCCGCTGCGCGCATCGAGCGCATACACGCGACCCCAGTTGCCGGCCGCGTACATCACGCCGTCGATGACGATCGGCGTCGCCTCGAGGCCGCGGTAGGTGTCGAGCACGAACTGCCAGGCGAAGCCGAGCCGGCCCACGTTGCCGGTGTCGATGCCCTTGAGGGGCGAATGATAGGTGCCGGCCTGGTCGCGGCCGCCGGTGAACCACTCGCCCGGCTCCTGCGCGGCGCCGGCGAGGCGCGCGGTGTCGAGGCGGCCGGCGGCGGGCGACACTGGGGCGCGGAGGTGGTCGCCGCAGGTGGCAGTGCGCCGCCGCCGCAGGCGACGGCCAGCAGCGCCAGCAGGCGGCGCCGGGGAGCATGGGCCCGCGGCATGGTTGAAGCGGGCGGGCTTCGTGCGCTGGATCGTGCCGGTACATGCGGCAATTCTGGCCATCACGCTTCGAATAATCCACTGCCCGATGGCGTGCGTTCGCTCGAGCCGCGGCATGCGCAATGGGCGTATCATCGATCCGCGGATTCGATCACTGCTGCCGGGGCTCGCGAGTACCTGGCCGGATTGGCGAGGGCCAGCGACTACGAGATCGAAGAGCTTCGTCGGGCGACAGTGGAACTGAAGATGCACCAGCTCTGGTCGCTGATGAGCGCGTCGATCCTGCACGGCGATGAAGCCCAGCGCGAAGCCGGGATCCTGGACGGGAACAGTGGGCGGCCCTGTATCGGGCCAGTCGTGGCTGACCCGGTAACGCAGCCCTTCCTGAGGACGCTGGCCGCGCTGACCCGCTGGCTGGCGGATGCGCACCCGGCGATGATCGTCGGGGTGTGGCGGCCTCGATCCTCGGCAGGCCGCTCGACACGCGACATCGACGCCTTGGCCGTGGTGCCGAGGACCAGTGGGCGGCGCCGATCAGGTCGCGGCCGGCCACGGGATGGTACCCCGTGTCGCGGATCCATTGGCGTTCATGTCGCACGCGCGTCCTGCTGCTCAGGTTCGAGGAATCCGCCATCGATATCGATGTCATTCTCGGTGGACTGCCGTTCGAAGCGGACGCCGTCGATCGTGCGTGGCACGACTCGGTGTCCGCGTACGCTTGCCGCAGGTGGAAGACCTCCTGATCATGAAGGCCATCGCCCAACGGCCGCAGGACCTTCGCGACATCGAAGGATGCTCGATGTGCATCCGGTGCCGACGTCGAGCGGCGCAGCTGGGTCAGGAATTCGCCGTTGCCACCGCCATGCCGGATCTGTCGCTAGGACTGGAGCGACTCCTCGACCAGAGAAGATCCCGGCCCGACCGTTGAACCACGTGCGTCGAACCAGATTGCGCCGTGCCGCCTCCGCGGGGCTGTGGCTGGCCATTGCCTTGCTGCCGCTGGCAGCCACAGCACAGGACGTGGCGTGGCCGCTCGTGCACGGGCGGCCCGCGGCCGGCGAACGCGCCGCTTTCAGTGCTGCCTACGCTCCGACGGAGCAGCGCGCGTACTGGCTGACGGGTTCGCGCCCCACGACGCAGGCACTGCAATTCATCGAAGTGCTGGCGGCAGCCCGGGACCAGGGACTCGACCCGGCGGACTACGACGTGGTGGCGCTTGCACGGGACGGCGCGGTGCTTGCAGACGATGAGGGCGGCGATGCCGGGAAAGTGGCTGGATTCGACCGGCGGCTCACGGCCGCTGCCCTGCGCTACGCGTTGCACCTGCACGCCGGCCGCATCGGCGCGCGCAGCGCCGGCTTCGACCTGCGCATCGGACCGCCGCCGCTCGACACCACGCATTGGCTGGAAGCGCTGGCCGTCGCTGCCGACGTGCGCGCCGCCGCGGCGGAGGCGGAGCCGGCCTTCCTGCACTACCGCCTGCTGCGCGAGGCGCTGGCGCGTTACCGCGCGCTGGCCGCGGCCGGCGTCGACGCGCCGCTCCCGCCGTTGCCCCGGCGCTCGCTGCGCGCGGGCGACGCCTATGCCGGCGCCGCCGGGCTGCGGCGCCGATTGATCACGCTGGGCGACCTGCCGCCGGGTGGCGGCCATGCAGGCGGCAACGCGGGCGGCGATGCGGCCAGCGCAGCCGTGCTCGATGCCACGCTCCTGGCGGGGCTCGCGCGCTTCCAGGCGCGCCACGGCCTCGAGCCCGACGGCACGCTGGGCCGCGCCACGCTCGCGGCGCTCAACGTGCCGCTGGCGCAGCGCGTCCGGCAGATCGAACTCACGCTCGAGCGCTGGCGCTGGCTGCCGCCGTTCCAGGCGCGCCAGGTGATCGTCAACATCCCGCAGTTCCGGCTGTTCGCGCTCGAGGCCGCCGAGGACCGCGTCGCCGGCACGCTGCAGATGCCGGTGATCACCGGCCGCGCCTTCAAGGAGACGCGCACGCCGGTGCTGGCGGCGGACATCGAGGTCGTGGTGTTCCGGCCCTACTGGGACGTGCCGCGCAGCATCGCGGTGAAGGAGATCGTGCCGCTGGTCCACCGCAAGCCCGGCTACCTCGAGCGCAACGCCATGGAGCTGGTGGACGGGCAGGGCGATGACTCGCCGGTGGTCGCGGCGACGCCGGAGAACGTCGCGGCCCTGGAGCGCGGCGCGCTGCGCGTGCGCCAGCGGCCGGGCGAGGACAACACGCTTGGCCTCATCAAGTTCGTGATGCCCAACGGCTACGGCGTCTACCTGCACGGCACCTCGGGCAAGCGCGGCTTCCTGCTCTCGCGCCGCGACCTGAGCCACGGCTGCATCCGCGTCAGCGATCCGGCGGAGCTCGCGTCTTATGTCCTGCGGGGCGAGGCGGGCGAGTGGAGCCCCGCGGCGATCGAGGCCGCGACGCGCGGCCCGGAGCCGCGTCGCGTGAAGCTCGCCCGGCCGGTGCACGTCATGCTGCTCTACGGCACGGCGCTCGCGACCGAGGACGGGCGGATCCTGTTCTTCGACGACATCTACGGCCTGGACCGGCGCCTCGCGGAACTGTTGCGGCGGGCGGCGGTCACATCCTGAACGCGAAGGCGCGAGCCGGTCATTGCGTGGCAATGCCGGGTTGTGCTGGACTACCACCCGCGACCCGACCCCTCGAGGATCCCGCCCGGATGCGAACGCCAGCCGACTGCGACCCGCAGCCCTCCAGCGCGCGCCGGGCGTTCCTGCGTACCGCCGCCACCGTGTGTGGCTACGCGGCCGTCGCCGCGGTCGCCCCGCGCCTGGCACGCGCCGCCGCCGGACGCACCCTGTCCTTCGTGCACACCCACACCGGCGAGACGCTGACGATTCCCTACCGCACCGGCAGCTGCTACGAGACGGGCTGCCTCGAATCGGTCGACCACCTGCTGCGCGACTTCCGCACCGGCGACGTGCACCGCATGGATCCGGGGCTGCTCGACATCCTCTGCTCGCTCAAGGACCGGAGCGGTTCGGACGAGCCCTTCCAGGTGATCTGCGGCTACCGCTCGCCGCGCACCAACGCGATGCTGCGCGGGCGTTCGGCCGCCAGCGGCGTCGCCGAGCACAGCCTGCACCTCGAGGGCCAGGCGATCGATGTGCGCCTCGGTGGCGTCCGCACGTCGAAGCTCGCCGAGCTGGCGCGCGGCCTGCAGCGCGGCGGCGTCGGCTACTACGCGACGTCGGACTTCGTCCACGTCGACACGGGACGCGTCCGCCAGTGGTGAATGCGGGCGGCGCGCGGGCGGCGTCGCTCCCCGGGAGTTGATCAGGCCGCGGCGCGTTGCGCCGCCGGCGGTTCGAGCGCGCGTTCCAGCACCTCGTCCACCCGCTCGGCCCAGACGAACTCCAGCAGCGCCCGCGCGCTCTCGGGGATGTCCTCGAAGTCGCGCCGGTTGCGCGCCGGCAGGATCACGGTGCGGATGCCGGCGCGTGCCGCCGCCACGCACTTCTCGCGGATGCCGCCCACCGGCAGCACCAGGCCGCGCAGGCTGATCTCGCCGGTCATCGCCACGTCCGGCCGCACGCTGCGCTGGGAGAGGAGCGAGGCGAGCGAGGTGACCAGCGCGACACCGGCGCTCGGGCCGTCTTTCGGGATCGCGCCCGCCGGCACGTGGATGTGCAGGTCGCTGGCATCGAGGATCGCCGGGTCGATCCCCAGGCGCTCGGCCTGCGACTTCACCAGCGTCACTGCGGCCTGTGCGCTCTCCTTCATCACTTCGCCGAGCTGGCCCGTGAGCGTGAGCTTGCCGTTGCCGCGCACGCGGCTCGACTCGACGAACAGGATGTCGCCGCCGGCCGGCGTCCAGGCGAGGCCGGTGGCGACGCCCGGCAGGTGAGTGCGCAGGGCCACCTCGCTCTCGAAGCGCGGCGCGCCGAGGATGCGCGGCAGGTCGTCGGCGCCGATCGCAACCTGGGTGGCGGCGCCGGAGGCGATGCTGACCGCCGCGTGGCGCAGCACCGAGCCCACCTGCCGCTCGAGGTTGCGGACGCCGGCTTCGCGCGTGTACTCGCGCGCCAGGCGCCGCAGCGCCGCGTCGTCGATCGCGACCTGGCCGTCCTTCAGGCCGTTGGCCGCGAGCTGGCGGCGCACCAGGTAGCGGCGCGCGATCGCGAGCTTCTCGTCCTCGGTGTAGCCGCCGAGCTCGATGATCTCCATGCGGTCGCGGAGCGGCGCGGGGATCGTGTCGAGCACGTTGGCGGTCGCGATGAACAGCACCTTGGAGAGATCGAAGGGCACCGCGAGGTAGTTGTCTCGAAACGTGGAATTCTGCTCCGGGTCGAGCACCTCGAGCAGCGCCGAGGACGGATCGCCCTGGAAGCTGGCGGAGACCTTGTCGACCTCGTCGAGCATCATCACCGGGTTGCGGCGGCCGGCCTTGCGCAGCGCCTGCGCGATGTTGCCGGGCAGGGCGCCGATGTAGGTGCGGCGGTGGCCGCGGATCTCGGCCTCGTCGTGCACGCCGCCGAGGCTGACGCGCTGGAACTTCAGGCCGAGCGCGCGGGCGATGCTCTGGCCGAGCGAGGTCTTGCCGACGCCCGGCGGGCCGACGAAGCACAGGATCGGGCTGCGGCCCTCGGGGTTGAGCTTGCGCACGGCGAGGAACTCGAGGATGCGCCGCTTGACCTTGTCGAGGCCGAAGTGGTCCTCGTCGAGGATCGCGCGGGCGCGCTCGATGTCGTGCTGCTCCTCGTCGAGCTTCGACCACGGCATGGCGATGAGCCAGTCGAGGTAGCTGCGGATCATCGAGGACTCGCCCATGCCCTCGCTCATGCGCTCCATGCGCGCGAGCTCGCGCAGCGCCTGCTCCTCGACCTCCGGCGGCATGCCGGCCTTGCCGATCGCCGCCTTGAGCTCGGCGAGTTCCGCCGAGCCGCCCTCGTCCTCGCCCAGCTCCTTGCGGATCTGCTTGAGCCGCTCGCGCAGGATGGCCTGCTTCTGCCGCTCGTCGAGCGCCTCGCGCGTCTTCGCGTCGATGTCGCGCGAGACCTTGAGCACCTCGATGCGCTCTCCGAGGGCGGCGAGGATGCGGTCGAGCCGCGCCTTGAGGTCGAAGGTCGCGAGGATCGCCTGCTTCTCGGCGCTCTTGAGGTCCATGAAGCTCGCGACCACGTCGGCCAGGGCCGGAACGGACTCGATCCCCTGGATCGCGTTGGCGAGCTCGCCGGGCGCCTGCGGCAGCAGCTGCACCGCCTCGAGCGCGCGCTCGCGCAGCGTGATGCCGCGCGCCTCGATCTCGCGGTCGACCGCCTCGGGCTCGGCGTGCAGCTGGATGCGGGCGACGGGGAACGGCTCGCTGCCGACGTAGTCGAGCACGCTGAAGCGCTGCTCGCCGTGGCAGATGAGGTGGTGCGTGCCGTCGGGCGCGGTGATGAAGCGCACCACGGTGGCGACTGTGCCGACGCGGTGCAGCTGCTCCGGGCCGGGGTCGTCCACCGCGGGGTCGGTCTGCAGCAGCAGGCCGATGCGCCGCTGGGTGCGCACCGCCTCCTGGGCCGCCGCCAGCGACTTGTCGCGGCCGATCGAGATCGGCAGCACGACGCCGGGGAACAGCACGACGTTGCGCACCGGCAGGATGACCAGCACGTCCTCGGCTGCGCTCTTCACGGTCTGTGCGTTTCCGTTCATCGCCGCACCTCCGCGATGCGCAGGTGGAGGCAGCCGTCGGCGAGGCGCCGCTCCAGCAGCTCGTAGTGGCCGGGCGGCAGCGCGATCTGCCGGCGCACGCGCCCGTAGGGAATCTCGAGGCGCACGACGTTGGCGTGGGCGGTCAGCGCCGGCGGCGCGGCCGCGGCCTCGATTTGCAGGCCGCTGGAGGTGAAACGCACGCTGACGTCCTGGGCCGCGACGCCGGGCAGGGCCACGGCGATCTGGATCTCCGGGCCATTCCTGAACACGTTGACCGGCGGTTCCCAGGTCGGCGGCGCCGTGGGCGTCGCGAGCAGGTCGAAGAAACGCCGGTGCATGCGCTCGGCCTCCTCGACCAGGGCGCAGGCATCGGCCCACATCCACGCTCGTTTCGAATACGCGTTCACACCGGCTCCGCCATTGCAGCAAGTACCTAGTGCGGTGATGGGGGCCGGGGCTGGATTTTCAAGCCGGACGCCGCCATATCGGGCTCATGGGGCGGCGCAGCAGCCTGGCGCCGCCAGCGAGACAAAAGGGGGTAGCGATGGATATCGGCACGATCTGCACCCGCCAGCCGGTCAGTGTTCCCGCCCACGAGCCGCTCTCGCAGGTCGCGCGCCTGATGCACGATCGGCACATCGGCGCGGTGATCGTCACCAAGCGCCCGCTGGAGCGCGTCGTTCCCGCGGGGATCATCACCGACCGCGACGTGCTGCGCGCCCAGGTGGAGCGCCACGCCGACCTCGCGATGCTCGACGCCGAGCGCGTCATGACGCGCGATCCCCTGGTGCTCGAGGAGGACACGCCCCTGCAGGAGGGGATCCGGCGCATGCGCGCGCGCGGCGTGCGCCGCGCGCCGGTGGTGGATGCGAGCGGCGCGCTCATCGGCATCGTCTCGAGCGATGACATCGTGGCCGCGATCGCGGCCGAGCTCGCCGAGCTCGCGCAACTGATCGCCGGCCAGCCGCGGCACGAAGGCCGCAGCTGAACGTCGCCGCAGCGGCAGGGGGCGTGATGCACGCGCTGATCTCGAAGTCCGGGCGCTTTGCGCTGCGGCATGCGCCGAACATGCCCGACTACCGCACGGCGCGGGGCGGCTTCGACTGGCGCGCCGAGCGCGCGCGTCTCACCGGGTCGGCCGACGGGCCCGTCAACATCGGCTTCGAGGCGCTGGACCGCAACGTGCAGCGTGGCCGTGGCGGGCAGGTCGCCGTGCGCTTCCTCGGACGCGAAGGACGCTGCGAGGAGCTGACGTACGCCGCGCTGCTGGCCGCGGCGAGCCGTTGCGCGAATGCCCTCGCCACGCTCGGCGTCGGGCGCGGCGAGCGCGTGTACGCGCTGCTGGGGCGCGGTCCCGCGCTGCACACGGTGGCGCTTGCCAGCCTGCGTTCCGGCAGGGTCTTCTGTCCGCTGTTCTCGGCCTTCGGCCCCGAACCGGTGCGTATGCGGCTGGAGCTGGGCGGGGCGAGGGTGCTGGTGACGACGCCGGCGCTGTACGAACGCAAGGTGGCGCCGATCCGTGGCGCGCTGGCGCAGCTGCGTCATGTGCTGCTGGTGCGTGCGCCCGGGGACCCGGCGGCGTTGCCCGACGCCACGCTCGACTTCGGGGCGCTGCTCGCGGCGGCAGGGGATGCCTGTGCTGCCGCGGAGACCGGTCCGGAGGATCCGGCGCTGCTGCACTTCACCAGCGGCACCACCGGCCAGCCCAAGGGCGTGCTGCACGTGCACGAGGCGGTGGTCGCGCAGTACGCCTCGGCGCGGCTGGCGCTGGATATCCAGCCTCAGGATCGCTACTGGTGCACGGCGGATCCGGGCTGGGTGACCGGCATGGCCTACGGCGTCATCGCGCCGCTGCTGCTCGGCGCGACGTCGATCGTCGACGAGGAGGAATTCGATCCCGAGCGCTGGTACCGGATCCTGGACGAGGAGCGCGTCAGCGTGTGGTACACGGCGCCGACGGCGATCCGCATGCTGATGAAAGCCGGCGTCGAGCTCGCGCGGTCGCGGCGCTACCGGGAGCTGCGCTTCCTCGCGAGCGTCGGCGAGCCGCTCAATCCCGAGGCGGTGGTTTGGGGCTGCGAGGCCTTCGGCCTGCCGTTCCACGACAACTGGTGGCAGACCGAGACCGGCGGCATCATGATCGCTAACTTCGCATCGGTGGACATCCGCCCGGGCTCGATGGGCCTGCCGCTGCCCGGTATCGAGGCGGCGATCCTCCGGACCGGGGATGCGGGCGGCGCCGCCCGCACCGTGGGGCCCGGCGAGGTCGGCGAGCTGGCGCTGCGGCGCGGCTGGCCGTCGATGTTCCGCGGCTACCTCGGCAACGAGGCCAGGTACCGTGCCTGCTTCGCCGGGGACTGGTACCGGACCGGGGACCTCGCGCGGCGCGACGCGGATGGCTACTACTGGTTCGTGGGCCGGAGCGATGACGTGATCAAGTCCGCCGGACACC
The DNA here is from genome assembly GCA_046347255.1 of Steroidobacteraceae bacterium. Taxonomy (GTDB): domain Bacteria; phylum Pseudomonadota; class Gammaproteobacteria; order Steroidobacterales; family Steroidobacteraceae; genus FEN-1191. Next base: position 51,184 of record JAXMGO010000027.1, on the reverse strand, counting down.
TGATCAGCCCCTTCGAGGTCGAGAGCGTCTTGCTCGCGCACCCGTCGGTGGCGCAGGCGGGCGTGATCGGCGTGCCCGATCCGGTGGCCGGCGCGACGGTGAAGGCCTTCGTCGAGCTGAAGAGTGGATTCGACGGCGACGCCGCGCTGCGTCGCGACCTGCTGGCGCTGGCCCGTCGCCAGCTCGGCGCCGCGATCGCGCCGCGCGACATCGCCTTCGTCGCCAGCCTGCCGCGCACGCGCAGTGGCAAGATCATGCGGCGCGTGCTGCGCTCGCGCGAGCTCGGGCTCCCGGAAGGCGACCTGTCGACACTGGAGGCAGGCGCATGAGCGTGCCGACTCCGCCGGCCGCAACGCCGCCCACCACGCGCGCCCACGCGCTCGAACTGCTCGCCGCGATGCTGCGCATCCGGCAGTTCGAGGAGCGCTGCGCGCGACTGTACACGGAGGAGAAGATCCGCGGCTTCCTGCACCTCTACGACGGGCAGGAAGCCGTGGCCACCGGCATCATCCCGCAGCTCGGCGGGCGCGACGCCATCGTCGCCACCTACCGCGAGCACGGCCATGCGCTGGTGCGCGGCCTGCCGATGGATGCACTGATGGCCGAGATGTACGGCAAGCGCAGCGGCTGCAGCGGCGGGCGGGGCGGCTCGATGCACGTATTCGATGCCGCGCGGCGCTTCTACGGTGGCAATGCCATCGTCGGCGGCGGCCTGCCGCTGGCCGTCGGGCTGGCATTGGCGGAGAAGTTGCAGCGGCGCGCCGGCGTCGTCGCCTGCTTCTTCGGCGAAGGCGCGGTGGCCGAGGGCGAGTTCCACGAGTCGCTGAATCTCGCGGCGCTGTGGCAGCTGCCGGTGCTGTTCGTGTGCGAGAACAACCTGTACGCGATGGGCACGGCGCTGGCGCGCTCGGAGGCCGAGACCGACATCCAGGCGAAGGCCGCCGGCTACCGGGTCGCGGCCGCCGCCGTCGACGGCATGGACGTCCTGGCGGTGGAAGCGGCGGCGCGGGACGCGCTGGCCCGCCTGCGCGGCGGCGTCGGGCCGGTGCTGCTCGAATGCCGCACCTACCGCCTGCGGGCGCATTCGATGTTCGATGCGCAGCTCTATCGCGACAAGGCCGAAGTGGAGGCGTGGCGGGCGCGCGGTCCCCTGATCCGGTTCACGACGGCCTGCAAGGCTGCCGGGCTCATCGGCGAGGAGGACTTCCAGCGCCTGGAGCAGGCGGCCGACGCTGAGGTCGACGCGGCCGTGCGCTTCGCCGAGGCCGCCGAGTGGGAGAGCGTCGCGGAGCTCGGACGACACGTCTACGCGGAGAGCGCGCGATGAGCAGCGCGGACACTGCCCCGGCGCGCCTCGGCTACCGCGAAGCCCTGCGCGAGGGGCTGCGCGAAGCGCTGCGGGCCGATCCGCGCGTGTTCCTGATGGGCGAGGACATCGGCCACTACGGCGGCTGCTATGCCGTGACCAAGGGGCTGCTGGCGGAATTCGGCGAGGAGCGCATCCGCGACACGCCGCTGTCGGAGTCGGGCTTCGTCGGCGCCGGCATTGGCGCGGCGCTGGGCGGGATGCGGCCGGTCGTCGAGATCATGACCGTCAACTTCAGCCTGCTGGCGCTCGACCAGATCGTCAACACCGCGGCGACGCTCTGCCACATGTCCGGCGGCCAGTGCCCGGTCCCGCTGGTGATCCGCATGGCCACCGGCGCGGGCCGGCAGGTGGCCGCGCAGCATTCGCACTCGCTCGAAGGCTGGTACGCACACATCCCGGGCCTGCGCGTCGTCGCGCCCGCCACCGTCGAGGACGCGCGGCGGATGCTCGCGGCGGCGCTGGCGCTACCGGACCCGGTACTGATCTTCGAGCACGTCGGGCTGCTCAACACCGAGGGGGACATCCGGCTCGAGCAGGTCGATCTCGCGCACGCCGCGATCCGCCGCCCGGGGCGCGACATCAGCGTGATCACCTACGGCGGCAGCCTGCCGAAGTGCCTCGAGGCCGCCCGCCAGCTGGCCGCCGACGGGATCGAGCTCGAGGTGATCGACTTGCGGACGCTGCGGCCCCTGGACGACGCGCTGCTCGCCGCCTCGGTGCGCCGTACGCACCGCGCGCTCATCGTCGATGAGGGCTGGCGCAGCGGCAGCCTTGCCGCCGAGATCGGCATGCGGCTGGTGGAGCAGGTGTTCTACGAGCTCGACGCGCCGATCGCGCGGGTCTGCACGGCCGAGGTGCCGATTCCGTACCCGAAGCACCTGGAGGACGCCGCGTTGCCCAGTGTCGCGGCGATCATGGCGGCGGCGCGCGAGCTGGTGAAGCGTGAGCCGTGAGCTGCGCATGCCCTCGCTGGGCGCCGACATGGAGGCGGCGACGCTGGTGCAGTGGAACGTGCGGCCTGGAGACCGCGTCCGCCACGGCAGCGTGGTGGCGGCCGTAGAGACCGAGAAGGGCGTGATCGACATCGAGGCCTTCGACGAGGGCATAGTCGAGCGCCTGGTGGTCGAGCCCGGAGCGCGCGTCGCCGTCGGTGCGCCGCTCGCACTGCTGGAGGGCGAGGCTGCCGGAATGCCGGCTGCGCCAGCGGCGGCGTCTGCCGCGTTGGCGCCGGCGGTCGCATCGCCACCGTCGTCGGTGCCGTCGCCGCAACCGGCGCTGCAACCGCCGCCGCAGGCGGCCCGGCGCGGCCACCCGGTCTCGCCCGCGGCACGCGCGCGCGCCGCGGGGCTGGGCGTGGACCTGGCGCAGGTGCGCGGCAGCGGGCCGCGCGGCGCCGTGACGCTGCAGGATGTGGAGGCCGCCGCGGCGGCGGCCCCGGTAGCGGCGCGCGATGCACGCCAGGCCATGCGAGGGGCGATCGCGGCCTCGATGAGCCGGTCGAAGCGCGAGATCCCGCACTACTACCTGCAGCTGGCGCTCGACTTCGGGCCGGCACAGAAGTGGCTGGAAGTCTACAACGCCGAGCGTCCGGTTCCCGAGCGGATCCTGCCGGCGGCGCTGCTCGTCAAGGCGACCGCCCGCGTCGCCGCCGAGCTGCCCGGCTTCAATGGCCGCTACGGCGCCCGGGGCTTCGAGCCATCGGCCGCGGTGCATGCCGGCGTCGCGATCGCGCTGCGCGGCGGCGGCCTGGTCGCGCCAGCGGTCATGGATGCCGCGGCGAAGCCGCTCGACGTGCTGATGCGCGATCTCGCCGCGCTGGCGGGGCGCGTGCGCGCGGGACGCATGCGCAGCGGCGAGTTCGCCGCGGCCACCATCACCGTCAACAGCCTCGGCGAGGAGGGCGTGGATACGCTGCTGCCGATCATCCAGCCCCCGCAGGTCGCGATCGTGGCGTTCGGCTCGGTGCTCGAGCGCCCGTGGGTCGTGGCCGGGCGCGTCGAAGTGCGACCGGTCATGAACGTTGCGCTCGCCGCCGACCACCGGGTTACCGACGGTCGCGACGGCGCGCGCTTCCTGGCGCGCATCCGCGACCGGCTGGCCGCGCCGGAGGAGCTGCTGGCATGAGCGCCGCGAGCCCGGAAGCTGCGGTCCGGGCGCGCGTGCTCGAGCTGCTTGCCGACGTCGCACCGGACGTCGATACCACGCGGGTACGCGACGACGTCGAGTTTCGCGACCAGTTCGACTTCGACTCGATGGACCTGTTCAACTTCGCGATCGCGCTGCACGCCGAGTACGGGCTGGAGATTCCGGAGCGCGACTACCGCCAGCTGCTGCGGGTCGATCGCTGCATTGCCTACGTGATCGGCCACGGCGGCGGCGCGGCCGCGCCTCGGGGCGCAGCGTGAGCGTGCGCACGACAACGGCGCACCCGGAGTCCTGGGCCCGGCCGCGGGCATTGCTGCTGGCCTTCGGCGTGGTGTTCGTGGCGCTCGGAATCGCGCCCCACGATCGGGCCGCCTGGGCACTGGAGAACGTGCTGGTGATCGTCGCGCTCGCCATGTTCGTGGCCACCCGCCACCGGCTGCGCTTCAGCAACCTGTCGTACACGCTGCTGTTCGCCTTCTTCGTCGTCCACGAGGTCGGCGCGCACTACACCTATGCACGGGTGCCGTGGGCGCAGTGGCTCGCCGCGGCGAGTGGCGGCTGGCTGCAGGTGTCGGCCGATGTGCGCAACGACTACGACCGGGTGATCCATTTCGCCTATGGCCTGCTGGTGCTGCGGCCGGCCGTCGAGCTGCTGGACTACGCTGCGCCGCCGCGGGGCGTGTGGCGCTGGCTGATGCCGCCGCTGTTCATCCTGTCGCACGCCGGGATCTACGAGCAGCTCGAGTGGGCCGCGACCGCCGTGTTCAGCACCGGGCTCGGGAGCACCTACCTCGGCTCGCAGGGCGATCCGTGGGATGCGGAGTGGGATGTGCTGATGGCGGTGATCGGCGCACTGGTCGCGCTGGCCATCATGGCGCTCGCCGAGGTGCGCGAGCGCCGGAGGGCGCATGCCGCGCGCTGACAACGGGCGCCGGCTCGCCGTCCTGGGCGAAGCGCGGGCGCACCGCGACGGCACGCACCGGGTGGAGCGCATCGAGACGCACTTTGCCTGGGTGTTCCTCACGCGCACGCGGGCCCTGAAGCTGAAGAAACCGCTGCGCCAGGGCGGCATGGACTACCGCACGGTGTCGCGGCGCTGTCGCGGCTGCCGCGACGAGGTGCTCCTGAACCGCCGGCTGGCGCCGCGCGTGTACCTCGGTGTCTGGCGGCTGTGCGCGGACCGGCGCGGCCGGCTGCGCCTGCTCCCGCGGTGCGCCGGGCGCGCGGTCGACTGCGTGGTGGCGATGCGGCGGCTCTCCGCCGGCCGGATGCTGGATGCCGCGCTGCGACGGCGGACCGTTTCGGGCGCCGACATCGAACGCGTCGCGAGGCATCTCGCCCGCTTCTTCGCCGGCGAGCGGCCGGCGGGAATGTCGCCGCGGCGGCGATTGGCGCAGCTGCGGCGCCAGGGCGCGGTCGACGCCGCGGCGCTGCGCGCAGTGCATGCACGCTGGGGTGCCCGCCTGCAGGTGGTGCGGACGCTGCAGCGACGGTTCCTGGCGCGGCGCGGCGCGGCGCTTGCCGCGCGGGCCGGGCGCGTGATCGAAGGTCACGGTGACCTGCGGCCAGAGCACGTATGGCTCGGTCCACCGGTGGCCGTGATCGACTGCATCGAGTTCGACCGGCGCCTGCGGCTGCGCGAACCGGCCGAGGAACTCGCGTACCTGCGACTGGAACTGGCGCGACTGGGCCGGGCGCGACTCGGGCAGCAGCTGTGCGCCCGCGTGCTCGGACGGCTGGGGGATGCACCCGGCGAAGTGCTGGTCCTGTACCACATGGCCCAGCAGGCGCTGACGCGCGCCAAGCTCGCGGCCTGGCACGTCGGCGATCCGCAGTTCCCCGATCCGCGACCCTGGCTGCGGCGCGCGGCGAGCTACCTGGAGGATGCGCGCCGGTACGCGACGCGGGCCTTGCGGCTCGCGGTGGCCGAGGATGCGGCCGCCGCCCGTTCAGCCATCGGCCTCCGGCGGCCAGCGGCGCAGCAGCGGGGCGAGCGGCCGGCCGTCGCGCATGCGCGCCAGCGCCTCGGCCAGCAGCGGCGCCACGGGCAGGACCGTCGTGCGCGCTGAGGCGGCGGGCGGCGCTTCCACGGCACCGACGCTGTCGGTCAGCAGCAGCGTGTCGATCCCGGGCGCGGCCGCCAGGGCCGCGAGTCCCTCCGCGAGCGGCGCGTGCGTGAAGGCGACGTGGATGGCGGCCGCACCGGCGGCGCGCAGCGCGTTCGCGGCGCGGATCAGCGTGCCGCCGGTCGCGCACAGGTCGTCGAGCACGATGACCTCGCGGCCGCGGACCTCGCCGACCACCTGCCCGCCGCTGACCGCGCCGAGCGCGCGGCGCTTCTCGATGAAGGCGAGGTCGACCTCGCGCCCGAGGCGCGCGCCGAGCAGCTCGCGGAACAGCTGGGCGCGCTTGACGCCGCCGACATCGGGCGATGCCACCGCCAGTGGCGCGGCGGCGCGGCGTTCGGCGACCTGCGCCGCGAACAGCGGCAGGGCCGAGAGATGATCGGTGGGGATGCGAAAGGCGTTGTCGAAGGCCGCGGGGTTGTGCACGTCGAGCGCCACGAGGCGCGCGAGGCCGGTGCACTCGAGCAGCTCGGCGACGTAGCGGCTGCTCACCGGGTCGCGCGGTTGCGTGCGCCGGTCCTTGCGGGCGAAGGCGAGGTAGGGCACCAGCAGCGTGAGGCGGCGGGCGCCGGCATCGCGCAGGCCGAGCAGCAGGAACAGCAGCCGCAGCAGCCGCGGCGCCACCGGCGCCGCCGGCGTGCCCGCCAGCGACTGCACGACGTACACCTCGCGGTCGCGCACCGATACCAGTGGCCGCAGCTTGAACTCGCCGGCCTCGAAGGAGCGCTCTTCCAGCGGCGCCAGCGGCAGCCGTACGATGGCGCCGATGGCCGCGGCCAGCGCCTGGCTCTCCGGCAGGGCGAACAGCAGCGGTTCGGCGCGCGCGTCCATGGGAGGATGGGACTATGAAAGCCGGCTCGATGCAACTGCGCCAGGGGGACGTGCTGCTGGTCGTCGACGTGCAGAACGACTTCCTGCCCGGCGGGGCGCTGGGCGTGCCGGGCGGGGACGCCATCATCCCGGTGCTGGATGGCTACGGCGGGAAGTTCGACCACTGCGGCCTGCCGGTGATCGCCTCGCGCGACTGGCACCCGCCCGACCACTGCTCGTTCCGCGAGCGGGGCGGGCCCTGGCCCACGCATTGCGTCGCCGGCACGCACGGTGCCGAGCTGGCCGCCACGCTGGCGTTGCCGCGCCACTCCGAGATCGTCTCCAAGGGCACGCAACGCGAACACGAAGCGTATTCGGCCTTCCAGGGCACGGGGCTGGCCGAGCGGCTGCGGCGCCAGCACTGCCGCCGCGTGTTCATCGGCGGCCTCGCCACCGACTACTGCGTGCGGGCGACGGCGCTGGATGCCCTGGTCGCCGGGTTCGAGGTGATCGTGCTGGAGGACGCGGTACGGGCCGTGGACGTGGAGCCGGGCGATGGCGCGCGTGCGCTCGGGGAGATGGTGGCGAAGGGCGCCCGGCTGGCGCGGCTCGACGAGGTGGACGTCGGATGAGCGGCGTGCCGGTGCTGATGACCGACCTGTACCAGCTGACGATGGCGCAGGCCTACTTCGGCTCGGGGATGCGCGAGCCGGCCACCTTCGAGCTGTTCTCGCGGCGCCTGCCGCCGACGCGTCGCGTGCTGCTCGCCTGCGGACTCGAGCAGGTGGTCGAGTACCTCGAATCGCTGGCCTTCACCCGGGCCGAGCTCGACTACCTCGGGACGCTCGGGCTCTTCACGGCCGACTTCCTCGATCACCTCGCGCGGTTGCGGTTCAGTGGCAGCCTGCACGCGCTCAGCGAGGGCACGCCGTTCTTCGCCAACGAGCCGATCCTGCGCGTCACCGCGCCGATCCTCGAGGCGCAGCTCATCGAGAGCCGCCTCCTCAACCTCATGCACCTGCAGACGCTGATCGCCAGCAAGGCGCTGCGCTGCGTGCTGGCGGCGCGTGGCCGGCAGCTGGTGGATTTCGGGTTCCGGCGCGCGCACGGCGCCGAGGCCGGGCTGCTCGCGGCGCGCGCCGCGTACCTCGCCGGCTTCGATGCCACCGCCACCGTCGAGGCCGGTCGCGCCTTCGGCATCCCGCTCTCCGGGACGATGGCGCATTCCTTCATCGAGGCGCACGCGAGCGAGCCCGCGGCCTTCGAGGACTTCCTGCGCTGGCACCCGAGCCGGCACCCTGCTCATCGACACCTATGACACCGCGCGTGGCGCCGAGCGCGTCGTCGAACTGGTGCAGCGGCGACCGGCCGGTGGCAGCTACGTGCAGGCGGTGCGCATCGACAGCGGCGATCTCGCCGCCGAGGCGCGCCGCGTGCGTGGCATCCTCGATCATGGCGGCTGCGGCGCGGTGCGCATCGTGCTGAGCGGCAACCTCGACGAGCAGCGCATCGCGCGGCTGCTGGCCGAAGGCGTTCCGGCCGACGCCTTCGGCGTGGGCACCAGCCTCGACGTCTCCGCCGATGCGCCCGCGCTCGACATGGCCTACAAGCTCGAGACGTACGCAGGTACGCCACGCCGCAAGCGCTCGCCCGGCAAGGTGACCTGGCCGGGCGTCAAGCAGCTGTGGCGGCGGCGCGGCGCCGACGGGCGGCTCGTGGGCGACACGCTCGCGCTCGTGGACGAGGTGCATCCGGGCGAGCCGCTGCTGCGCGAGATCATGCGCGGCGGCCGGCGCGTCGCGGCGTTGCCGTCGCTGGCGGAGTCGCGCGAGTACTGCCGCGCGCGCGTGGCCGAGCTCCCGGAGGCGTTGCGCACGCTGGAGGAGGGGCCGGCGGCGTACCCGCTGGCGATCTCCGGGCCACTGCAGGCGCTGGTGGCGCGAATGGACGCGGCGGGCGACTAGGAGGACGGGCCGCGTGCCAGCAGGCGCGTGACTTCCTCGTCCGGCGTCTGCTCGAAGTCCTGGTACCACTGGCCGATGGCGGCGAGTGAGGGCGGCACCAGCAGGAATTCCACGGCGTCGCACTCGGGCGTGAGCAGCGCGACGGCTTCGTGCGAGGAGACGGGTGCTGCGGCGATGACCTCGCCGGCGCCGGCCTGCCGGGCGGCGCGCACGGCGGCGAGCATGGTCGAGCCGGTGGCGAGGCCGTCGTCGACCAGGATGACGCTGCGGCCGTGCAGCGCCAGCGGCGGACGCCCGCCGCGGAAGGCGCGCTCGCGCCGTTCGAGCTCGATGCGCTCGCGGGCCGCGAGCGCATCGAAGTCCGCGCCCTCCGGCAGGTAGCGCAGCGTGTCCGGATCGCGGACCACGATGTTGCCCGAGGCGATGGCCCCGATCGCCAGCTCCGGCTGGCCGGGCATCCCCACCTTGCGCACGATCATGACGTCGAGCGGTGCGTGCAGCGCGTGCGCGACCTCGTAGGCCACCGGCACGCCGCCGCGCGGCAAACCGAGGACCAGCGGCGGGGCGGCGTACTTGCGCCGGGCGAGCGCGGCGCCGAGCTCGCGCCCCGCGGCGCTGCGGTCGTGGAATCCGCGTGTGTATCCGCGCCCGTGCATACGCGCTCATAATAGTGCGTATCCGTCAGGGAAAGGGGGTCGAGGGCGATGCGCAGTCACATTGGCAGCACTCTGGTGGTCCTGGCCCTGGGTGCGGTGCTGGCGAGTGCCGCGCCGCGTCCGGAGCCGGCGCCGCGCCCCGCGAAGTCCGCGCCACACCGGCCCAACCTGCTGGTGATCGTCGCCGACGACCTCGGCTTCTCCGACCTCGGCGCCTTCGGCGGGGAGATCGACACGCCGAACCTCGATGGCCTGGCGCGCGCGGGCGTGCGGCTCACCGGGTTCCACACCGCGCCGACCTGCTCGCCGACGCGCGCGATGCTGCTGAGCGGCGTGGACAACCACCTCGCCGGGCTCGGCACCATGGGGGAGGCGATCACCGACGTGCAGCGCGGCCACGAGGGCTACGAGGGCTACCTGAACCGGCGCGTCGTCTCCGTGGCGGAGCTGCTGCACGACGCCGGCTACTTCACCGCGCAGGCGGGCAAGTGGCACCTCGGCATCGCCGCCGACCAGTCGCCGGCGGCGCGCGGCTTCGAGCGCTCCTACACGCTGCTGCAGGGCGGGCACAACCACTTCGGCATGGACCAGGGCGAACCCTGGCGCGCGCTCGGCGTCACCTCGACCTACCGCGAGGACGGCGAGCTGGTGCACTACCCGGAGGGGCGCTTCTCCGGCGACGTGTTCACCGAGCACATGCTGGGCTATCTCGACGAGGCGCGGCGCAGCGGCCGGCCGTTCTTCGCCTACCTGACCTTCAGCGAGCCGCACTGGCCGCTGCAGGCGCCCGCGGAGCTGATCGCGAAGTACCGCGGCCGCTACGACGCGGGCCCCGAGGCGTTGCGCGAACGCCGGCTGGCGGCCTTGCGCAAGCTCGGGCTGGTGGCCGAGGGCGTGACGCCGCACCCGCTGGTCGGTGTGCCGGCCTGGGGGAGCCTCGAGCCGGAGCAGCGTGCCGAGGCCGCGCGGCGCATGGAGGTGTACGCGGCGATGGTCGACAGCCTCGATCGCAACGTCGGGCGGGTCCTCGAGCGGCTGCGCGCCAACGGCCAGTTCGCCGATACGCTGATCGTGTTCATCTCCGACAACGGCGCCGAGGGCAGCACGCTCACCGCGCCGATGGGCGGCCTTTCGGGCGACCGGCCGATGTACGCACTCACTCCGGCACAGATGGCCACGCTCGGCATCGACAACAGCCTGGCGAACATCGGCAACGCCAGCTCGTACGTGAGCTACGGCCCGGCCTGGGCGCAGGCGGCGACGGCGCCGCGCAACCGCTACAAGGGGCTGACCACTGAGGGCGGCATCAACGCGCCGGCGATCATCGTCGGTCCCGGCGTGAAGGGTGGTCGCGTCGTGGGCAGCTTCACGCACGTGCTCGATCTCGCGCCGACGCTGCTGCGCGTGGCGGGCGTTGCGCACCCCGACTCCTACCAGGGCCACGCGGTGCTGCCGCTCGAGGGCCACGCCTGGGTCGACATGCTCGCCGGTCGCGCCAACGCCGCCTGGCCGGCCGATGCGGTCGTGGGCTGGGAGCTGTTCTGGCGGCGCGCGGTGCGCAAGGGCGAGTGGAAGGCCGTGTTCGAGAGCGAGGACCCGGGGCTCGCGAGCACGCAGCCCGGGCGCTGGCACCTCTACCACCTCGCGCACGATCCCGGCGAGGTCACCGACCTGGCCGACGTCGCGCCCGCCAAGCTCGCCGAACTCACGCAGGCCTGGGAGGCCTACGCGCGCCGCACCGGCGTGCTGACGCTGCCGGCGCCAACGCCAACGCCAACGCCAACGCCGGCGCCCGCGCCCGCGCCGAAACCCGTGGCCACGCCTGCGGCCGCACCCGCGCCGCTGCCTGCAGCGGCGGGCGCGCCTGCCGCGCGCAACGCCGCGCCTGCCGCCCGCAGCGCCGCGCCTGCGCCGGCCGCGGCGCCACACCGCTGCGGCGCGAGCGACGTGCCGGCGAACATCCCCGCTGGCGAAGTCCTGCTTGGCGAGGACGGGCCTGCTCACCCGGGGCGCCGCACGCGCGTCGCCGCCTTCCGCATCGATCGCCACGAGGTCACCAACCGCCAGTATGCCGCCTTCGTCGCGGCGACGGGCTACGTGACGCGCGCGGAGCGCGAGGGGCGTGGCGCCGTGTTCCAGGTGCCGTTCGGCATCGTCGACATGAGCGACTACCGGCAGTGGTGGCGATTCGTCGATGGCGCGGGCTGGCGCCATCCGCGGGGCCCGGGGAGCGAGGCGGTGCCCGACGAGCCGGTCGTGCAGGTGACCTACGAGGATGCGCTCGCCTACGCGCAGTGGGCCGGGCGCGCGCTGCCGAGCGTGGCGCAGTGGGAGCGCGCCGCGCGCGGCGACCAGCGTGGCCCGCGTGCGCGCGAGAGCTGGGCCTACGGTCCCGACGGCCGACCGCTGGTGAATTCGTGGCAGGGCGAGTTCCCGGTGCGCAATGCCGCGCTCGACGGCTACGACGGGCTCGCGCCGGTCGGCTGCTTCCCGGCCAATGCCTTCGGCCTCGTCGACATGGTGGGCAATGCCTGGGAGTGGACGCGCGACGAGGGCGATGGCCGCGGCGCCACGCGCATCATCAAGGGCGGCTCGTTCCTGTGCGCGCGCAACTACTGCGCCAACTTCCGTCCCGCGGCCTGGCAGGCGCAGGAGCACGACATGCCGACCTCGCACGTCGGCTTCCGCACCGTCGCCGGGAGCTGAGGCGCGTGGCGCGGCGCCCGCTCGCGCTCGGCGAGGTCTACCGGCTGCTGGAGCCGGGCCCCGTGGTGCTGCTCACCACCGCGGCGCGCGGGCGCGCCAACGTCATGGCGCAGTCCTGGCACATGATGATGGAGTTCGAGCCGCCGCTCGTCGGCTGCATCGTCAGCGGCCGCAACCACAGCTTCGCGGCCTTGCGCCGCACGCGCGAGTGCGTGCTGGCGATCCCGGACGCCGCGATCGCGCGCCAGGTCGTGCGCTGCGGCAACGTCTCGGGCCGCAGCGTCGACAAGTTCGCGAAGCTCGGCCTCACGCCCGTGCCGGCGGCGCAGGTGCGCGCGCCGCTGGTGGCCGAGTGCTTCGCGAACCTCGAGTGCCGCGTCGTCGACACCCGCAACGTCGAGCGCTACAACATGTTCGTGCTCGAGGTCGTGCAGGCGTGGATCGACCGCGCCGTGCGCGGGCCGCGCACGCTGCATCACCAGGGACGCGGCCGTTTCATGGTGGCCGGGCGCACGCTGCGCCTGCCGTCGCGCATGAAGTAGCCCCGTGGTGGCGCGGCGGCCGCCGGTTCAGTCCGCGCTGGCGCGCAGCAGGAAGGGGCCGTAGACGCCGAGGAACCCGCTGAACGCCAGCATCCACATCACGGCCGCAGCCTGGTAGAGCGCCAGCGTGTGCGCCGAGAGCGGTGCGGCGACGCGCAGCAGCGCGGCCAGGACCGCGGCAGCATAGATGAGGGAGGTGGCGCGCGGCGCGCGCGGCGGGCGGCCGGTGTCGCTCAGCGTCACGCGCGTCATCACGCCGAGCGTGGTGACGCCGATCGCGCCGGCGGTCCAGGCGTGCAGCGCGCCGGTGGCCGGCAACAGCTGCGGCCACAGCACCGCGCAGCCGGTGGCGAGGAAGCCGAGCGGCACGAAGGCGTAGCCCACGTGCAGCACCAGCACCAGTGGCTCGCTGCGCGCGGCGAAGCCGCGCCAGCGCAGCAGCCGCATGAGCTGCGCGGCGCCGGCGGCGAACAGCAGCCAGCCCGTCGGCGCGCGCTCCGGCCAGCCGACCCAGCCGAGCAGCGCGAGCGCGCCCAGCGCGATCGCCAGCGCGTCGAGGCGGTCGAAGGCCACGGGGTAGGGCGGGCGGCGGCGTGCGATGAGCCAGTTGCGCGTGAAGGTCGGCGTGATGCGGCCGCCGATCACCATCAGCAGCGCGACGACGAGCGCCAGGGCGGCGCGCGCCGCGATGCCCGGCGCGGCATGCAGCACGACCTCGCGGTGATATGCGATGTTGCTGGCCGCGAGCGCGAGGATCAGCGCGACGACGCGCAGGTTGAGCCAGTCGCGCGCCGCGATGATCTCGCGTGCGAACCACAGCGCGACGACCAGGAGCAGCGCGACGTCGACGCCGAGCGCGTAGGCCCCGACGGTTCCGTAGGCGTACAGGGCGATGCGTCCCGCGAGCCACAGGGCCGCGAGGGCCAGGAGCGGCGCGCCCACGAGCGTGGGCCGGCCGGTCCAGTTCGGCGCGGCCGTCAGCAGGAACCCGGAGAGCACCGCGCCGACGTAGCCGAACAGGAACTCGTGGGCGTGCCAGGCGAGCAGGCCGTAGCCGACCGCCGGCTGGGCATGGCCGGTGAGCGCCGCGAGCCACAGGCCCATGCCCACCACCGCCCAGAGCGCCGCGGCCAGGAAGAACGGGCGGATGCCGTGGCCAAGCAGCGGCAATGCCGCGAGGCCGGTGGGTCCGGGTGCAGGCTGCGGGGGTGCGCCCATGGCGTGAAGGATAGCCCGCGCCGCCGCCGGCCGCACGGTGCTCCCGGGTCGGCCAGCGCCCCCGCGGTCGGCGCCATCAGAGTGCGAGCTGGAAGCGCGCCTGCAGGAGCGTGGGCGATTCGTCGATGCCGTTGCGGTTGGGCTGGGCGTCGACGCGGATGTAGTTGATCGCCAGCCGGCTGTTCCTGTTCCAGTACCAGTTGAGCGCGACGCCGGTGTTGGTCTCGACGCCGCCGGTGACGCTGCCGTCCTCCAGGTCCAGGCGGCTCGCGCGCACGGCGAGCTCGACGGCGCCCCAGCGATGCCGCGGCTCGAAGCCGGAGTAGGCGCCGGTGCCGACGCGGTAGTTGCGGTGTTCGCCCGTCAGCGTCCAGCCGGCGGTCGCGGTCCAGCCGGTGAAGGTCGGCGTTTCGCCGTCCAGCAGCTCGACGCGGCTCTGCGCGAACTCGGCGGCGACCATCACCGGGCCGGTCGCCAGGAACGCATCGGCGCCGAGCGTGGTGATGCCGTCGCCGATCTGCAGGGTGCGCGTATCCACCAGGCGCGCGGGGGTGAGCGCGGTCTCGGGGCGCGAACGCAGGCGCGCCGTGGCGCCGGTGTCCGCGCGCCGCGTCTCGCCGGAGAGGCCGAAGCCGAGGTCCAGGCGGCGCGTGTTCAGCGGTTGCCAGACCGCGCGCGCCACGGCGCTGCGGCCCGGCAGCGAGCGACGGTCCTCGTCGGCCAGGTCGTTGCCGAAGCCGCCGATGGCGAGGCTCCAGCGCTGGCCGCGCATGCGCAGCACGGCGCCACGCAGCAGTCCGGGGCGCAGCGTCGCCGACAGCGAGCGCTCCATGAACGGGCTGTTGTCCGAACTCGAGGCGTCATCGAGCCCGAACGGCGCCATCTGGCTGCCGACCCGCAGCGACCAGCTGCGGCTGAACTCGTACTGCAGCCACAGGTTCTTCCAGCCGGGGCTGAAGTCCCCGGCATCGTAGTCGGCCAGCAGCGAGAAGTGCCTGCCGAGGTCGATGCCGAGCGCGGCGCGCGCGCGGCGCAGCAGCGTATCGTCGCCGAGGGTGGTCACGTCCTGCTGGAAGCGGGCGCCGTCGTACTGCAGGCGCGCACCGAGGCGCAGCGCCCAGCGATCCTGCGCGCCGCGCAGCTGCCAGCCCTCGCCGAACCGGTAGCCGGCATCGGCGGCGATCGCCCCCTGTGCCGCGAGCAGCGCCGTCGCGGCGAGCGCCAGTCGATCAATTCGCATCATGCGTGCAATCCTCGTGCAGGTACCAGTCGAGCAGGCGTGCGGCGAGTCCGCGGCGCATCACATCGGCGAAGTCATGGCGGGCGCCGCCCAGGATGCAAAGCTCCACCCGGGGCGACAGGGAGCGCGCCAGGGCGGCGGTGCGCACCGCGGCCACGAAGCGTGCCGCGCGCTCGCAGCGGGTCGCGCCCTGGGCGGCGTCGAGCGCGGCGTCGTGGCGCACGTTGCGATCGTCGCCGTCGCGGCTGCCGACGCTGACCAGCATCGGCAGGGCGAGCCAGGCGCGCAGCTCGTCCAGGGCAGCGTGGCCGGCGGCGTCGATGCCGGGGAGATCGCCGGCGATGCCGATCGGCCAGGCCAGGCCCGGGTCGGGCAGCGTGTACCAGCCGGCCGCCGAGAGCGCGAGGCTCGCGATGCGCGGCGCGCGCAGCAGGGCGTAGCGGTGCGCGAACTGCGCGCCGCCGGAGAATCCCAGCAGGTGGCAGCGCGCCGTCTCGAGCGCGTAGTCGCGGGCCGCGTCGGCGAGCACGGCGTCGACGTACTCGAGCGGCGAGCGGCCGTGCGCGCCCGCGAGCAGGCGCTGGTAGCCGCGCCAGTGCGCGGCGGGGAACAGTGGCGCGATCAGCAGGCAGCGGAGGCGGCGGGCGAGCGGCGCGAGCAGCAGCGCGTGCTCGCGGGCGTTGCGCGAGATGCCGTGCACGCTCACCAGCGGCGGCCGGTCGGCACGCACTCCGGGCGGCGCGTAGACGTAGTAGCGATCGAGCGTCCAGCCGGGCAGGCGGCGCAGCAGCAAGCGCCCATGGGCCTCGTCGGCGTCGGGCAGCGGTTGCGCGCGTCGGGACATGGCGGCATCGGCGAGCGGGATCACGGACGGGCCGCCCAGGCCTGCAGCCTTGCCGGGCGCGCCGTGGCGGCCGGTGCCGCCGGTCGGTGCACGCCGACGCGGCCGGCATCGAGGTGCCAGCGCGTGCCGGCGAGCGCGGCCAGCTCGGCCGACTCGCTCACCATCACCACGGCGCCCTCGAAGCGCGCGATGGCCTCGCGCAGCCCGGCCCGCAAGGCCGGGTCGGTGATCGCGTCGAGATCATCGAGCAGCAGCAGGCGCGGCGTGCCGATCCAGGCACGAGCCAGCATCAGCCGGATGCGTTCGTTCGACGACAGGTTGGCGCCGCCCTCGGTCAGCCGGCGGCCGCGCTCGCGGCCCGGCACCTGCAGCAGCGGCGCCAGCCCGAAGAGCGTGCTGGCGCGGCCGATGTCCACGGCGCTGGCGCCGGGGCAGCGGTAGAGGAGGTTGCGCAGCGCCGAGCCGCGTACCAGCGGCAGGTCCGCGGCATGGACGCCGATGAGGCGCGGCCGCTCGGCGGTCGGCCAGTCGGCGGCCGGCCGGCCGGCGATGCGCAGCGCGCCCGAGTCGGCGTCGAGCCAGCCGGCGAGCAGGGCCAGGAGCGTTGACTTGCCGGCGCCACCGGCCCCGGTGACGACCACGCGTTCGCCGGTTCCGAGCACCAGGTCGGTGGCGACGAGCCGCCCCGCGAGCGCGAGGCCGCGCGCCTCGATGAGGGCGGCGCCTGCCAGCGGCACTGCCGCGGCCGCCGGCGGCGTCGCTGGCGCCGCCGCCGTACGCGCCGGCGGTACCGCGCGTCGGCTGCGCTGGTCGAGGAAGGCGCCAATGCGCACGCGGGAGAGGCGGAAACGGCACCAGTAGTCGTAGGCGCGCGCGGCGTTGCGCAGCGGTGCGGCGAGCAGCGTCACGAACGTGACGGCGACGACCAGCGTGCCGATGCCGGTTGCATCCGGACGCAGCAGCACGACGCCGGCGCCCAGCACCGCGATCACCAGCAGCGCGCCGGCTGCATCGGCGAGCGCCGCCAGCACGCCATCGCGGCGCGCGCGCTCGATGCGCGCCGCACGGATGCGGTCGCTGCGGCGCGCGAGGCGCCGCTGCTCGCGCTCGGCGCGCGCGAAGGCCCGGACCAGCGGCAGCGCCTGGGTACGCTCGGCAACGTCATTGGCGAGCCGCGCGCTGTGGCGACGCACCTGCGCCATCGCGTGGTACAGCCGCGTGCCGGCCAGCCGCGTGAGCAGGCCGGTCACGACCAGCACTGCCAGCACCACCAGCGCCAGCCGCCAGTCATCGACGGCGAGCGCCGCGAGCGTCACGCCGACCATCACCGCTGCGACCGCCAGGCGGGCGATGCCGCCGCTGATCCAGGCGCCCACCGAGCCCAGGTCGCCGATGAAGCGCAGCAGGATTGCCCCGCGCTGCACCCGCTGCGCCGTGCCGGCGTCGAAGCCGGTGAGGTGCTCGAACATCGTGCGCCGCAGGCGGTGCAGGTAGGACTGCGCCAGTCGTTCGGCCTGGAGCCTCTCGCACCAGCGCAGCGCGGCGATCGCCGGCACCAGCAGCAGCGCCGCGACCAGCAGCGGCCCGAGGCCGGCGTGCGCCGGCAGTTCGGCGGCCCGGACCGCCGAGCGCAGTACCCGGGTCAGCGCCACCGCGCTGGCCGCCTGGCCGAGCGCGATCAGCAGCAGCAGCCCGAAGATCCCGCGACGCGGTCCGCCGAGGACGCGCGGCAGTCTCATGCGTGCGCCTCCCCGGGCTCGCGGATCGCTGCGCAGCGCGCGTGCACGGCCGCCAGCAGTGCCTGCGCCTGCGTCGGGTGCGAGAGCGCCGCGAGGCCCATGACCGGCAGGCGGATCGCCTCGCGGGCCTCGCGCACGCCGAGCGGCGCCGCCGTGACCAGGCCGGTGAGGGCGACGACCGGCAGTCCGCGGTTCTCGAGCCACTCGATACCGGCGAGCGCGCCCATCGAGTCGGCGGCGGCGAACAGCAATCCGTCGATGAGCCGCAGGCAGGCGGGGCGGGTCAGCATCGCCATCGTCTCGGGCTGCAGCAGCCCGTCGGCGATCTCGATGACGATGACGTCCATGCCGGCAGCGTCGAGCTGCCGCACGGTCTGCTCGACGATCGCATCGACCTGCGCGGCGCTGGCGCGGTAGGTGCTGGCGTGGCCGAAATCGAGGAATTCCAGCACGCGCTCCGCGCCGGCGTCGGCGAACAGCAGGGCATCGCCGCTGGCGCCGGTGCCGGTGACCTTGGCCGCGCCGACGCGCAGCCCGGCGAGCGCGAAGCCGCGCATCAGGTGCGCGGCCGAGGTGGTCTTGCCGGAGTTCATCGAGGTGCCGACCGCTGCGATCACGGTGGCGCGCCGTCGCGGCGCGGCGGGCAGCGCCCGCAGCGCGAACTGCGCCAGGTTGAGGACGCGGCCACCGGCGTCGGCGAGCAGCCCGAGCGGCTCGACCTCGGTGGCGCGCGCCATGCGGTCGTGCGCCGCCTCGACGCGCGCGATCACGCCGCCGCCGGCGACCAGCTGGCAGGCGCCGAGCTCGTCGGGCACCAGCGCCTCGAACTGGTCGGGGGCGTAGCGGTGGCCGTAGGCGACGACGATCTCGTCGCCGACGAACAGCGCGACGCGCCGGCCGTGCACGGATTGCAGCGCGCGATGCTGGCCGAGGCGCGTCACCCGGGCGAGCGCGAGGTCGCCGGGCCGCGGCGCGCGGCCGCCGACCAGCTGCCGCGCGTGGCCGAGCTCGACGCGCCGCGTGGTGTAGGCGCGCTTCGCGCGCTGCAGGCGCTCGGCGTCCAGCGGCGACGGCGTTGCCGCTTCCGGCAGCGCCCGGTCCTCGCCGCGATGGCCCAGCAGGTCGCGGACGATCGAAGCGGTGGTCGTGGTGCTCATGGCTGCTGGATCTCCAGTTGCTCGGCAACGAAGCTCGGCGTGCACTGGCCGCGATCGTCGCGGCAGCGCGCCTCGACCAGCCCGCCGGCCGCCACCGCGGCGCCGATGAAGGCATCGAGGCTGGCGATCGAGGAGCCGTCGCGGGCGCGGAACTCGGTGCTGCCGTCCGCGCCGACCGGCACGCCCAGTACGCTGAGGTTCTGCGCCGTCGGCGCGGCCGGCAACGGACCGCGCACGCGCTGGCGGTTGTCGGCCTGGTCGCGTTCCAGCAGCGTGGCGCTGAAGGATCCCGCGGCGCTGCCGGCGGGCGCGTAGCCGCGCGCCTCGACGTAGTCGCCGGCGACGATGCTGGCGAGGCTGAAGCCGCTGACCTTGGAGCGCTTGTCCTCGAGCCGCGTCATGGCATCGACGTGGACCGTGACGCCGAGCACGCTGAGCGTGCGCGCGGCGGCATCGACGCCCTGCACGATGCCGGCGACGCGCAGGCTGCTCTCCGGCTCGATCTTCACGCGCGTGGCGACCAGCGCGCCGCTGGCGTCGAAGCGTCCCTCGACCTCGAGCTTAACGTTGGCCTGGACGTCGGCCGCGGTGCCGTTGTCGAAGCGCGTGCTGGCGTTGGTGAGCACGCGCTGCGGGCCGATCGTGAAGTCGAGCGTGCTGCCGCTCGCGGAGTCCAGCGTCGTGACGACGCCCTCGAGCTCGCCCTTGGCGTCCTTCTGGCCGGCGACGCCGCAGCTCTTCACCTGCACGCGCGTCGCGGTGAGCGTCGAGCTGGCCGCGTCGAAGCGGGTGCCCTTGACCTCGGCGCAGCCGCCGTTGGCGAGCGTGCCGTCCTGCACCGTGACCGAGGCGTAGTCCACCGTGAGGCCGCTGATGCCGAAGGTGGTGGCGGTCAGGGCCGACACCTGCCCGCTGACCTCGAGCTCGCCGCCCGCGGCCTTGCCCTCGATGCGGCTCGCGACGATGACGCCGCCCGCATCCGGGAAGCCGCTGACCTCGACGACCTGGCCGCTCGCGAGGCCGGTGATGTCGGCGGGCGAGATGGAGGCATCATCGAAGATGGTGGTCGCGGTGACGCGCACCGCCTGGCCCATGACCGTCAGCGTGCCGGCGGCGGTGTCGAGCGCAGTGATCGGGCCCTCGACGTTGTCGTCGAAGCTGATGGAGGTGGCGCTGCCGGTGGTGCCGTTGTCGTCGATCCGGCCCGTGATGCGCACCACCTGGCCGACGCGCAGCTGCGACTCGGTGCCGCTCTGGCCGTTGATCGTGTAGGTGGTCGAGTTGCCGGTCTGGTATTCGACGCCGTTCACGAACACGCTGCCGAACCCGGTGATGCCGCCGACCGTCACGGCCGCCGGCTGGATGCCCCCGCCGTCGATGCCGGCCGTCATGGCCCCGCCGCCGCAGGCGGCCAGCGCCGTCGCTCCCGCCGCCAGCAGCGCCCCGCGGAGGGCGTGCCGCAATCCCTGCTCGTCGTTCATTTCCTGCCTCGCTGTTCGTCATCCTGGATGTGATAAACGCCGACACCGATCCGCATCGCGTCCGGTGCGTCCGTCTGGTGAGCCGTAAGCCAATCGTCGATCTTCACGAGGAACGCCATGCCCTCGCGTTCGAGGAACTCGCGGAAAGCCGGCAGGTGCGCCGGGTCGATGCGCTCGTTGGAGGCGCGCCGCTCGAAGCGCAGCTCGGCGGGCCGCTGGCAGGTGAGGTCGTGCACGACTGTCGTGCCGAGGTCGGCGAGCACCGAGCCGGCGCGCAGCGTCTTGCCCGGATCGATCTGCAGCGGCACGTAGTGGCGCTTGAGCGCGCGCACGCGGCCGTCGGCGCCGCGCTCGGCCGCGCGGACGGCCAGCAGTTCCTTCAGCAGGGCCGTCGCCGGCACGTCGCCTCCATGCTCGCGCATCAGGGATTCGAACGAGGGCGCGGGGCCCTCGATCGGCAGCACGCGCGGCTGGCCGGCCGCATCGAGGTAGTCCGCGTCCTGGTGCCAGGCGGACAGCACCCGGCCGGCCGGGCTCACGTACACCGCCGAAGTGGGTGCCGATTCGTCCGCGTTCTGTTCACGGATGCGCCGCACGTCGCGGCGGCTGATGCCGGTGAGGATCGCGAGGCGCGAGACGTTGGTCGGGCGGCCGCGCTTGCCGAACTCGCTGCTGGCGACATCCACGAATACCGCGCGCGCGGCGTCGGCGAACTGCTTCCAGGTGACCCCGGACCTGAGCATCAGGCGGGCCACCGGCCGCATCAGCGTGCGGACGGAGGTGAGGAGGGCCTTGTTGAGCTCGTGTTCCATATCTGGGACAAACAGTACCAGATACGGCTATTGCGATGCAAGTGGGAATGGCTACGAAGTGCGAATGGTGCTCGATCCCCGGTCAAAGGGCCTCTCCCGGGCGCGCAGCGGCCCACGCGGCACCCGCCGGAAGGCAGGGGACCTTCCGGGGCAAAGCGCCGACGAATCAAACGGTTGGATCAGTCGCCCGGGAGGCCCGGGGGCCCGCGGGGCGGGAGAGGATGCCAAGGCAGCGAAACCGCTGGTGCCCAGGAGAGGACTCGAACCTCCACGGTGTTACCCGCTAGTACCTGAAACTAGTGCGTCTACCAATTCCGCCACCTGGGCACGGTGGGCGGCGAAATGTACGAAGGCCGGCCCTATCTGTCAATGAACCGCTTGGCGTGGCTCGCCTGTGCCGCCCGACTTCTATATTGTGCCGGCCATCTTGCGACGCCGACGCCACAGCACACGCCAGTCTCCCCGCCGGGACGGCGACCGCGCGCGCAGTGCCGGCAACGGGCCGCGACGCGCCGGCGGCAGCGCGCCACCGCCGCGCCCCGAGCGCGTCGTCAGCGCCTTCCTCGCCACCGCGCAGCTCGCCGGCCGCGATCTCTACGTCCACGCGGCCGAGCGCAAGCTGAACCTGCGCTGCGTCGTGCCGCCGGCCGACCGCGGCGGCGCGTGTGGCGGCGAGTGGGTGATCGCGCGGCTGGTGAAGCCGCCGGTGCTGGGCCACGCCGGGATCGCGCGCATCGAGAAGCTGCTCGATCCGGCGCGCTCGGTGGAACTCGCGACCGAGGCGGCGGTCGCCCGCTACGACCTGCCGGTGGAGTTCCCGGGCGAGGCGCTGCGCGAGGCGCACGCCTTCGGCCACGCGATCGATCCGGCCGAGGCCGGGCGGCGCGCCGACCTGCGCGCGCTGCCGCTGGTGACGATCGACGGCGAGGACGCGCGCGACTTCGACGACGCGGTCTGGGCCGAGCCGCTCGAGGACGGCGGCTTCCGCCTCGTCGTGGCCATTGCCGACGTGAGCCACTACGTGCGCCCGGGCACGGTGCTCGACGCCGAGGCGCGCGCGCGCGGCACCTCGGTGTACTTCCCGACGCGCGTGCTGCCGATGCTGCCCACGGCGCTCTCCAACCACCTCTGCTCGCTCGAGCCGGACGTCGACCGCCTGTGCATGGTCGCCGACATGACGCTCGCGCCGCGCGGCGCGCTCAAGTCCTGGCGCTTCTACCCGGCGGTGATGCGCTCGGCGGCGCGCCTCACCTACGAGGAAGCGCACGCGATCCTGTTCCGGCGCGACACGGCGGCGCGCGCGGCGCGCGGCGCGCTGGTCGAACGCCTCGAACCGCTGACCGGCGTGTACGCGGCGCTGGCGCGCAACCGCCACCAGCGCGGCGCGCTCGATTTCGATGCGCCCGAGGCCGAGTTCGTCATCGACGCCGGCCAGCACGTGCGCAGCGTCGCCTTCCACCACCGCAACGACGCGCACCGCCTGATCGAGGAGTGCATGATCGTCGCCAACGTGGCGGCGGCGCGCGAGCTGCGCCGGCGCGGCGTGCCGGCGCTGATGCGCGTGCACTCGGCGCCCGAGGAGCGCAAGCGCACGCAGCTGCTCGCCACGCTCCGGGTGCTCGGCATCGAGCCGGTGATCCCCGAGGAGCCGCGCACGCGCGACTTCGCCGCGATCGCGCGCCAGCTCAAGGACGCCGAGGCGCGGCCGTTCGTCGAGTCGCTGATCGTGCGCAGCATGGCGCAGGCGCTGTACCAGCCGCAGCAGATCGGCCACTTCGGCCTCGCGCTCGAGGACTACGCGCATTTCACCTCGCCGATCCGCCGCTACCCGGACCTGATGATCCACCGCGCGCTGCGCGTGACGCTCGGCCTGCTGCCGCCGGACTCGCAGCCGCGCGGCGCGGAGCTCGAGCAGGCCGGCATGGAGCTCTCGCAGCTCGAGCGGCGCGCCGATGAATCGGATCGCTACGTCGGCACCTTCCTCAGGTGCGTCTACCTGCGCGAGCGCACCGGCCAGGAGTTCGCGGCGCTGGTGACCACGGTGGTGGACTTCGGCTGCTTCGTGCAGCTGCTGGACGTGGGCGTCGACGGGCTGCTGCACGTCTCGGCGCTGAACGACGATGACTACCAGCTCAGCCGCGACGGCACGCAGTGGGTGGGCCGGCGGCGCAAGCGGCGCTTCGCGCCCGGCACGCGCCTCACGGTGGTCGTCACCGGCGTGCGGCCGGCCGAGGGCATGATCGACCTCGAACTTGCCGATGGACCGTAGCGAGCACGTCTACGGGCTGCATGCGGTGCGCGCGCTGCTGGCGCGCCACGCCGGGCGGGTGCGGCGCGTGCTGCTGGCGCGCGGCCGCGAGGATGCGCGCGCCACGGCGCTCGAGCAGCTGGCGCGCGCGGCGCGCATCGGCGTCGAGCGCGTGCCGGCCGAGGCGCTCGAGCGGCTGGTGGGCGAGGTCGTGCACCAGGGCGTCGTCGCCGAGGTCGAGCCGCTCCCCGCGTGGCGCGAGGAGCAGCTGCTCGCGGCGGTGGCGGCGGCGCGCGATCCGCTGGTGCTGGCGCTCGACGGCGTGCAGGACCCGCACAACCTCGGCGCCTGCCTGCGCACCGCCGATGCCTGCGGGGTGCTGGCGGTGGTGGTGCCGAAGGACCGCGCGGCGACGCTCAACGCGACGGCGCGCAAGGTGGCGGCGGGCGCGGCCGAGACCACGCCGGTGGCGACGGTCACCAACCTCGCGCGCACGCTCAAGCTCCTGAAGGACGCGGGACTGTGGGTCGTCGGCGCCGACGGCAGCGCGGAGCAGGCCGCCGCCGCAGTGGACCTGACCGGCCCGCGCGTGCTGGTCATGGGGGCGGAGGGGACGGGCCTGCGCGAACTCACGCGCCGGCACTGCGACTGGCTCGCGCGCCTGCCGAGCCTGGGGGCGGTCGAGAGCCTGAACGTCTCGGTGGCGACCGGGATGCTGCTGTACGAGGCGCTGCGGCAGCGGCAGCCGCCGGGGTGACCGCCGGCGTTGCGCGGTTCGCGCGCAAGCCACTGATATAACAGGCGATTCCGGGCCCATTTGGCGCTTGCGCCGGCACCCCTCATCCAGTATCGTACGCGGCCTTTCTCTCCTTGCCGCACGGCCCAGCCTCAGCATGCCGGCGGCTCATCCAACCCGAAGGGAGGTTCCATGAGGCACTACGAGATCGTGTTCCTGGTCCATCCGGATCAGAGCGAACAGGTTCCGGCCATGATCGAGCGCTACAAGGGCATGATCGCCGCCGGCGGCGGCGCCGTGCACCGCCTCGAGGACTGGGGCCGGCGCCAGCTCGCGTTCCCCGTCGCCAAGGTCCACAAGGCGCACTACGTGCTGATGAACGTCGAGACCGACCAGAAGACCCTGGCCGAGCTCACCGGCGCGTTCCGCTTCAGCGATGCCGTGCTGCGCCACCTGGTGACCGGCGTCGAGGCGGCGATCACCGAACCCTCGCCGATGGCGAAGTCCGAGGAAGGCGATGCCCCGCGCCGTGAGCGCTTCGACGACGGCGACGACTCGCCGCTCGCCGGCGCCTGAACCGCATTCCCCACGAGGAACCGAACATGTCACGCTTTGCCCGCCGCAAGAAATTCTGCCGCTTCACGGCCGATGACGTCGCGACGATCGACTACAAGGATCTCGCCACGCTGAAGAGCTACATCACCGAGACCGGCAAGATCGTGCCGAGCCGCATCACCGGCACGAAGAGCTTCTACCAGCGCCAGCTGGCGCAGGCCATCAAGCGCGCGCGCTTCCTGGCGCTGCTGCCGTACACCGACCAGCACTGAGGTACGCACCATGGACGTCATCCTGCTGCAGAAGGTCGCGAACCTCGGCAACATCGGCGATCGCGTGAAGGTGAAGAGCGGCTACGGCCGCAACTACCTGCTGCCGACGTCGAAGGCGACGCTGGCGACGCCGGACAACATCAAGAAGTTCGAGGCGCGCCGCGCCGAGCTCGAGCGCGCGGCGAACGAGCACCTGGCGAGCGCGCAGACGCGCGCGGCCGCCTTCAAGGACTTCAAGCTCACGATCACGGCGAAGGCCGGCACCGAGGGCAAGCTGTTCGGCTCGGTCGGCACCACCGACATCGCCGAGGCCTGCACCGCGCAGGGCCAGGCGCTGGAGCGCAGCGAAGTACGCCTGCCCGCGGGTCCGCTGCGCACGGTCGGCGAGCACGTGGTGGCGCTGCATCTGCACACCGACATCGACGTGTCGCTGACGGTGAACATCGTCGCCGACGAGAAGGCCTGAGCGCGGCCGGGCGCGGCTCCACGCTCCACCAACCATGAGGTGACGCCATGGCCGGCCCCGCACGCGTGCCCCGAGGCGCCAGCGTCGAGACGGTCGAAGGCCTGGTGCCGCCGCACTCGGTCGAGGGCGAGCAGGCCGTGCTCGGCGGCCTGCTCATCGACCCGGTCGCCTGGGACCAGGTGGCCGACGTCGTCGCCGCCGACGATTTCTACCGCAACGACCACCGCCTGATCTTCGGCGCGCTCGCCGAGCTCGCCGCAGCCGGCAAGCCGATCGACGTCGTCACCGTCTCCGAGCAGCTGCAGCGCCGCGGCCAGCTCGACGAGGCGGGCGGGCTCGCCTACCTCGGGACCCTGGCGCGCGATACGCCCACCGCCGCCAACGTGCGCGCCTACGCGCACATCGTGCGCGAGCGCGCGTTGATGCGGCAGCTGATCCACGCCGGTCGCGAGATCGCGGGCTCGGTGTTCGCGAGCAGCGGCCAGTCGGCGCGCGAGCTGGTCGACGCGGCCGAGGCCAGGGTCTTCGAGATCGCCGAGCAGGGCTTCCGCGGCCGCCAGGGCGCGACGCGCGTCAGCGCGATGCTCCCCGGGCTGATCGACAAGATCGACGACTGGCACGCCAACCCGGATTCGATGCGCGGGCTGCCGACCGGCTTCACCGATTTCGACCGCATCACCGGGGGGCTGCGGCCCGGTGACCTGGTGATCGTCGCGGGACGCCCTTCGATGGGCAAGACGACGCTCGCGATCAACATGGCCGAGTACGCGGCCGTGAATCCCGAGATCCGCGCCTCGGTGGTCGTGTTCAGCATGGAGATGCCCTCCGAGCAGCTGCTGACGCGCATGCTGTCCTCGATCGGCCACGTGCCGCTGAACGCGATCCGCTCCGGCAAGATCTCCGATGATGACTGGGTGCGCATCACCGCGGCCACCAGCCAGCTGAACGAGGCGCGCATCTTCATCGACGAGACGCCCTCGCTGACGCCCACGGAGCTGCGGGCGCGTGCGCGACGCCTCAAGCGCGAGAACAAGGGGCTCGACCTCGTCATCGTCGACTACCTGCAGCTGATGCAGGTGCCGGGCACCAAGGAGAACCGCGCCACCGAGATCGCCGAGATCTCGCGCGGCCTCAAGGCGCTCGCCAAGGAGCTCGGCGTGCCGGTGATCGCGCTCTCGCAGCTCAACCGCGGCGTCGAGCAGCGCACCGAGAAGAAGCCGGTGATGTCGGACCTGCGCGAGTCCGGCGCCATCGAGCAGGACGCCGACATGATCCTCCTCATCTACCGCGAGGAGGTGTACGACAAGAACACCACCAAGCGCGGCATGGCCGAGATCGACATCGCCAAGCACCGCAACGGCGAGACCGGCCCGTTCCTGCTCACCTTCCAGGGCCCGTACACGCGCTTCGTCAACTACGTGCCCGAGTCCTACGCCGAGGGCGTGCTCAGGTGATGCGGCTGATCCGCGCCTGCATCGACACGCAGGCGCTGCGCTCCAATCTCTCCCTGCTGCGTACGCGCGCGCCGCGCTCGCGCATCATGGCGGTGGTCAAGGCGAATGCCTACGGCCACGGTCTGGTGCCGGTGGCGCTGGCGCTCGGCCACGCCGACGCCTTCGCCGTGGCGCGCATCGAGGAGGCGGTGGCGCTGCGCAGCGCCGGCGTCAAGCAACCGATCGTGCTGCTCGAGGGCGTGATCAACGCCGAGCAGCTCGCCGCCGCGGCCGAACTCTCGCTGGAACTGGTCGTGCACGACGCGCTGCAGCTCGCGCTGCTCGAGGGTTTCCGCGGGGCGCACCGCTTCGCGCTGTGGCTCAAGGTCGATACCGGCATGAACCGCCTGGGCTTCCGCGTCGAGGATTTCGCGGCGGCCTGGGAGCGGCTCGCGACGCTGAAGGTCTCGCCGCTGTCCCTGCGCGTGCTGACGCACCTCGCCTGTGCCGACGAGCGCGGCCATGCGGCCAACGGCGAGCAGCTCGAGCGCTTCGCCGCGCTTGCCGACCGCCTCGGTGCCGAGCGCAGCATCGCCAACTCCGCCGCGGTGCTGAGCCTGCCGCAGAGCCACGTCGAGTGGGTGCGGCCGGGCCGGCGCTCTACGGGCTCTCGCCCTTCGCCGGGCAACTGGGCACGGCCTTCGGGCTGAAGCCCGTGATGACGCTCGAGAGCACCGTGATCGCCGTGCGAGAAGTGCAGCAGGGCGAGACCGTGGGCTATGGCGCCGCCTGGCGCGCCGCACGCGACTCGCGCGTGGCCATCCTCGCCGGCGGCTACGGCGACGGTCTGCTGCGCAGCTCCCCAATGGCGCGCCGGTGATCATCGGCGGCCGGCGCGCGCCGCTCACCGGGCGCGTGTCGATGGACATGATCGCGGTGGACATCACCGACCTCCCGCCGGTGCGCCCGGGCGATCGTGCCGAGCTTGCAGGCGCCCGGCTCCCGGTGGAGGAGGTGGCCGCCGCTGCCGGCACGCACTGCCTACCGAGCTGGTGTGCGGGTGAGCCAGCGGGTGCCAGTCGAGCTGGCCTGAGGCCCAGGGCGCCGCGCTCGCGGCGGTGGGCACGGGGTGTTCGGCGGCCGGACATGCGCTGCTTCAGCGGCAGGCGACCGCGATCGCCGCCGCGGCGAGTATCGTCGCCGAGCCACGATTGAGGCGCTGCACGGCGGTCGCGCTGCGGAAGACGCGCTGGGCACGCGCCGCGGCCACGGCCCAGGCGCCGAGGACGAGCGGCTGCCACGACCATCACGGCGAGGAGCTCGGCGAGGCTTGCGGCGTCAGCGACTCCAGCCGCACGACCGTAGGCAGGACCGCGATGAAGAACAGCATGACCTTGCAGGATTGCCGAGCGCCAGCGTCGGGCCCGGCAGGAAATCCTCGAGCGCGAACTTCGCGCGCGGCGGCGTGGCGATCGTCGATGCGATGCGCGGTGCGCCTCCACAGTCGCCAGGCGAGATAGAGCAGGTAGGCCGCGCCCAGGTACTGGAGCGCCGCGAAGGCGAGGTGCGCGCTGCGCGCGAGCGCGCCGAGTCCCAGCGCCGCCAGCACCAGCCAGGCGCCGTCGCCCACCACGAACCCGGCGATGAAGGCCGGCACGCTGCGTGCGCGCCCCGCTGGGCAGCGCGCGACGATCGCCGCGATGCCGGGTCCCGGCGTCGCCACGGCGACGGCATAGACGGCACTGAAGGCGCCGAGTTCGTACGGGGACATGTGCTGCGCGTTCAGCCCTGACCGTGAACCCGCCGTCGACCATCAGCGTCGCGCCGGTGACGAAGGAGGCCGCGTCGCTCGCGAGGAAATGGATCGCGGCGGCGATCTCGGCAGGTTCGGCGATGCGCCCCAGCAGGCCGTAGCCCCGCGCTGCGTCGCCGCAGGTCGTCGGCGCCCTGGCCCTGCGCGGCCGCGCGCCGCAGGTGGTGATCGGTGAGCGTGGCGCCGGGGCAGACGGCGTTGACGCGCACGCCGTCGCGGCCGTGCTCGGCCGCGAGGCTGCGCGTGATGCCGAGCACGCCGGTCTTCGTCATGTCGTAGACGGTCATGCCCGGCGGCGACAGTACCGCGTTGATCGAGGAGACCAGCACGATGCGCCCGTCGTGCCGCGCGATCATCGATGGCAGCACCGCGCGGCAGCAGTTGAGGATGCCGCGGAGGTTGATGCCCACGAGCCGGTCCCAGTCGCCCTCCGGCGCGTCCAGCAGGCGGCCGGGCGTCTGCAGTCCGGCATTGCCCACCAGCGCGTCGATCCGGCCCCCAGCGCTCGAGCGCCACCGCGGCCGCCGCCGCACGGCACGCCGCGGCATCGCTGACGTCGCAGGGCTGGCCGTAGCACTTCGCCGTGACCTTGCCGCTGCGTCGCGCCGCGCTCGAGGGCCCGCAGGCCGGCGGCGTCGACATCGGCGGCGAGCACGTGCCAGCCGCGTGCGGCGAAGTACTCGACGCAGGCGCGGCCGATGCCGGCCGCGCCACCCGTCACAGGCAGACCTGCTTGCCCATGCGCTTCAGTTCTCCCGGAAAGGCGACGCCGAGTTGCCGGCGCACGGCATCCAGGCAGCGCATGACCGCCAGCGTGTCGGCCCAGCCCATGGCTTCGCATTGCGTGGCGCCGCTGCGCAGCGCGTCGCGCACCGCGAGCAGCTGGTATCCGTAGCCACTGCCGCGGATCGGGTAGTCGCGCGTCGTCGCGACGCCAGCTTCGTCCCAGAGTGTCAGGCGCGGGCCTGAACACCGGCGCCTCGAGGCGCACGCGGCCGCGCGTACCGAGGATCTCGAGGTCCGGCGAACGGCGCGCATGCAGCGATACGTAGAGCAACGCCGTCGCGCCCGTGGGGTACTGCAGCAGCAGCGCGTCCTGCTCGTCGACCCCGGAACCGCCGACCAGGCCCGCGGCCTCGATGCGCCGCGGTTCGCCGAGGATCATCTGGGCGAGCGAGACGAGGTAGACGCCGGCATCGAGCAGCACGCCCCCGCCGAGCTCGCGGCGGAGCAGGTAGTGGTCGGGCCCGACCTGCGGCAGGTAGGCACCGCCGCCGGTGATGAGCCGGACCTCGCCGAGCGTGCCCGCGAGCCAGGAGTTCGCGCAGCGCCACGATCGCCGGCAGGAACCGCGTCCACAGGGCTTCCAGTGACGAAGCAGCCCGCGCGCGCCGTGCCGCGGCGAACACCGCCTCGGCCTGTGGCGCGTCGAGGGTGAAGGCCTTCTCGCACAGCACCGCCTTGCCCGCGGCGATGGCCGCCAGCATGTGGTCATGGTGCCGGCTGTGGGGCGTCGCCACGTACACGGCGTCGACGGCCGGGTCGGCGCACAGGGCTTCCACGGAATCGTAACGGCGTTGCACCGCGTGGCGCTCGCCGAACGCGCTGGCGCCGGCGGCGGTGCCGACGCCACGGCCACCAGTGGAGCTCCATGCCCTCGTCGGCCAGCGAGGCGATCTCCTGCGCCATCGTCTCGGCCATGCGGCCGGTGCCGACGATGCCCCACCGCAAGCGGCCGCTCGTTCATGAAGGTCGAAGGATAAAGGCTTCCGCGCCGCGGGACCGATTAGATTTGGTCATGCGAGGCCGAAGCAAACCATTCATCACCGGCGCCTTCGCATGGCATCCAGTGGCGACCGGTGCCATCCGGCTTGCGTTCGTCCGGAATGGCGCGTGCGGCCTCTTACGGCGGCGGCGCACCGCCTGGTGGCGGGCCTCCCTGGGCGCCCCGGCGCCAGGGTTCCTGGCCTTGAATCCAGCCAGTTCCCGCGCGTCCAGGGCTCCATCGTGATCGGTGTCGATCTTGTCGAAATCGGCGTCGAGCAGGAAGCCCTTGGTCTCTGCACGGCTGAGCGTACCGTTGCTGTCCTTGTCCAGGCCCTTGATGAAGGACCTGGCCTTCGCCACGTCGTCCTCACTCGCGGCGGGCGACTGCCCCCATGCTCCGCCTGCGGCGACGGCGAGCGCAACCGTTACGATGATGCGTTTCATGTCGTTTCCCCCGACCTTGCTTGCGATGAAGTGCGTGCCTTCGACAAAAAGATGGTAAACCATTCACAGCGACCTTAGTATGGGCGCTGGATCGCGGCCGGCCCGGGGCCGCGCCCGGGCAACAAGAAAGGGGGGCAGGCATGCAAGGCGCCTTTGTGTTCCGATCGTGTGTCCTGGCTTTCGCGGTGGCCGTGCCCGTCGGCCAGCCAGCCGCTGCCGGTTCCGCCTGCGGCAAGCCGATGACGACTGGCGCAGAAGGTCCAGCGCGCCCGCGACATCCTGGAGATCCAGAACGTCGCATCGCTGCACGAGTACTATCACAACGCCTGGCGCCACCGTGACGAGTACCGGAACATCTGGGCGCAGAAGACGCCCGGCGTCACCTGGACCAATAACACCGACAAGTACATTGGCGCCCAGTCGCTGTGGAACTTCTACGTCGAGGGTTCGGAAAGGATGCCGACCGCCGGCGTCATGGCCTATCACATGCTGACGACGCCAGTCATCGAAGTGGCGGGCGACGGCCAGACCGCCAAGGGCATCTGGATGTCCTTCGGCGACGTCGGCGGCCCCATGGGTGGCGAAGGCAAGGCCATGGCGGCCTGGACCCAGGAAAAGTACGCTGTCGACTTCGTCAAGGAAGACGGCCATTGGAAGATCTGGCACCTGCGCACGTACGTCGACTTCTACAGTCCCACGGACAAGTCCTGGATGGACACCACCGCCAACATCGCCGGCCCGCCGCCGGGCGCCGCGACGCCACCACCCGGCGGCGGCAAGCTCGAAGCGACGATCAAGGAAGAACCGGGCGCCAGCTTCAAGATGGCCGAACCGGACGAGAAGGGCAATTACTACGAGGGCTACAGCATCAAGCGCGTGCCGACGCTTGCGCCGGTGCTGCCGCAGCCCTACTGCAGCTTCAGCGAGACGACTCCATATTGAGGTGGAGCGCGGACGCTGGGCGATTGTCCATGATCCACGTGCGAGGACCAATTCAATGCCAATCAGCTCGATGGCGAGGCGATCGGGGTTGCTTCGGCTGCTGCTGCCGCTCGTCGGCGTGGCCGCCCTGGCGGCCTGCGCGGGCGGCGCGAACGACGAAGTGGCGCGCGCGGCGCTCAAGGCCGCCGATATCGCCGAGATCAACAACGTGATGAGCATGCACTCGTGGTACCACGCCGCGATGCAGAACGGCGTCGAGGTCGAGAAGATCTGGTCGAAGCGCGACGACATCGTGATCGCGCGCAACACCGGCTACTGGAAGGGCGCCAACGTCCGCAAGTACTACGGCGAGAAGGTCGGCGAGCCGTTCACGACCGGCGCCTTCGTGTGGCACCCGGTGACCACGGGCGTCATCGAGGTGGCCGGCGATCGCCAGACGGCGAAGGGCGTGTGGTACACGCCGGGGGCCGGCGGGCACGCCAGCGCCGATGGCAGGAAGAGCCTCGACTGGATGTGGGAGAAGTACGGCGTCGACTTCATCCGCGAGGACGGCCACTGGAAGGTGTGGCACATGAAGGTCTACACCGACTGGAGCGGCGACGCCAACTTGAATTTCCAGAAGGGCGGTATGGGAGCGCCGCCGGGCGGCGGCGGTGACGCGCAGCCGTCGGGTGCGCCGCCGGCCGGTGCGCCGCAAGGCAATGGCCCGCCCCCGGGCGCGGGTGCGGGCATGCCACCGCCGGTGTCCGGCGCGGCGAGAAAGGACGTCGAGAAAATGGTCATGCAGAGCGGGCTGCCGGCGGGGGTGCAGATGCCGGCCTCGCTCTCGGCGGCCGAGGACGTCGTCTATGCGAATGGCTACAAGGAGTGGAGCGAAACGGCAGCGCCGAGGCTGCAACCGCGGCCGCCCGAGCCGTACCGCACCTTCAGTGAGACCTGGAGCTACGTGGACGAGAACGAGTGAGACGGGTTGGGGTTATCTACCAGATCAGGAGACTCAAATGACCATATCGGCACGAAATTCGTTGGGTCCGGCCATGCTGGCCGCGACCGCTGCCCTTGTGGGCTGCGGCGACGCCCAGCAGGCGAGGGATGCCAAGGGCAGGCCGCTGATCAGCGATGCAGAACGCGCTGTGGCCACCATCCAGGTTCAGAACACCTTCAGCAAGCACTGCTACTTCCATGAGGCCGGCAGGCACCGCGCCGAGATGGAGGACATCTGGGTCAGCAAGGACGGCGAATACGCGAAGACCGCCAAGTGGACGCAGCCGATGGGCATGAACCTCGGCTACGACGCGATCTGGAACTTCTACGTGGTCAACAAGGAAAAGGCGCTGGCGAAGAACCTCGAGGACCTCAGCAAGGTCGATCCGTCGATCAAGAACTCGCCGGAGAACCTCGGCGCGGGCGGGGAGTGGGCCTCGCACACGCAATCGACGCCGATCATCGAGGTCGCCGGCGACGGCAAGTCGGCCAAGGGCATCTGGGAGTCCCCGGGACTGCACTTCACCGCTGATATCCGCGACGGGAAGATCCACACGGGTGGCAGTTGGTTCTGGGAGAAGTACGCCGCCGACTTCGTGAAGGAAGGCGGCAAGTGGAAGATCTGGCACGTGGCGATGTACTACGAGAACATCCCGCCGGGCTGGAACGCCGATACCGATACCTATGAGGCCCGTCCGCGCGGCGGCCCGGGTGGTCCAGGCGGGCCCGGTGGTCCGGGCGGCCTTGGCGGTCCGATGGGCGCCAAAGGTCCTCCGGGTCCCCCGCCGGGCGCGGCGCCCGGCGGCGCCCCGGCGGTCGGCAAGGTAGCGGCGGAGTTGGCTCCGCAGACGCAGACCCTGCAGATGTACACGGCCGAAAATCCGAATCCGTACAAGCCGTGGAGCCCGACCAAGGTGCCGGCGATCGATCCGAAGTTCCCGGAGCCGTACTACACGTTCAGCGAGACGTTCAGCTACTGACGTGGCCGGCGGGCGGCGTGGCGGCGGACGCACGGCCCGCCGCGGCGCCGGGCCGCCCGTCGAGGATCTGTGACCGTGCCGCGGGGCATGGGGGTGCGCCTCCATGCCCCGCTCCCTTTGTGGGGTACCGCGGTGCAACAGCGGTGGCGCCTCCCGGCGCGTCCAGCCACGCACATCTAGCCAAGCAACAAAAGAAGGCATACCATCAAATGGCATACCATCGAATGGTGTGCCGTGCGGCGCGGCCGTGCGCGGCCAGCAGTGCCCACGAGGGCCTTGAACCAGGGGGAACACATGAAGCGGAGCAGTCCAGGTTTCGTCCGGGGCGCGGTCGGGATGGCACTCGTCCTCGGCATGGCCGGCGGCATCCTGTCGCAGGCGGTGAAGGCGGCGGAAGCCGACCAGCTCGAGGAAGTGGTCGTCACCGCCGAAAAGCGCGAGGTCAACCTGCAGAAGGTGGCGACCTCGATCCAGGTGAAGCAGGGCGAGGAGCTGCGCGCCGAGGGCAAGCAGCGCATCGACGAGATCATGCAGGGCACGGTCGGCATCCAGGCCCAGGACAGCCGCACGGGCCTCACCTTCTTCGTCCGTGGCGTGGATTCGAGCACCGGCAATCCGGGCCAGTCCATCGTCTCGCCGGTCGCCGTGCTGGTGGACGGTGTGTCGCAGGCGCGCAGCGAGGCCGTGCGCGGCGGAGCGCTCGACCTGTCGCGCGCCGAGATCATGCGCGGCCCGCAGAGCACGACGCTGGGCGCCAATGCGGCCGCCGGCGCCGTGAGCCTGGTGTCGAACAAGCCGGTGCTCGGTGAATACCAGGCCCGCGGCCAGGTCGAGATCGGCAACTACTCCAAGCGCCAGGTCGAGGGCGTGTTCAACGCGCCGCTCGGCAGCTCCACGGCACTGCGCGTGGCATTCTCGCAGGACAAGCGCGATGGCTACATCAGCGCCGGCGCCGGCGATTCCGACCTCCTGTCCATGCGCGCCAAGCTGCGGTGGCAGCCGAACGACAACCTAGACACCGTGCTGACGCTCTCGACGCAGCATATCGGCGGCAACGGCGTGCAGCAGAGCGTGCTGCTGGCCTATGGGCAGTGGCAGCCGATCACGCAGGCCAATGCGGGATCCCTGCAATTGACGCCCGGCGGATGTGCCTCGACGGCCCCGGGCGTCCTGGTGATCGGCTGCCCGGCAATCTACTGGGCGCAATGGGGTCCCGTGACTCCGGTCGGCGAGAGCTTCCGTCAACGCAAGAGCGCTTGGGACGACGGCCTGCCCACCCTGCCGAACCACCCGTTCCGCGACTCGAACATCCACCTCGCAAGCGTCGAAATCACGTGGAAGACGGGCATCGGCACGCTGTCGGTGCTGCCGTCGATCCAGTACACGGACTACGACAGCCGCGAGGACGAGATGGCGCCGGGCACGTCGTACATGACCGAGTCCAACAAGCAGGTCAATCCCGTCGTGGACGTGCACCTGAACTCCAACCCGGGTGGCAAGCTCGAGTGGCTCGTCGGTGCCAACTACAATCGCGACCGGACCTACAACTGGTGGGTCGGCTTCATCGATTTCCCGAGCACGCTGCCCAGCGGCGTCGGCGGTCCGCCGTCCTTCTGCTACCCGCCGGGCGCGCCGGTGAACCAGGAGTGCTTCTCCTACCAGAACCAGCCACTCACGGTGCGCACCAGCCTGTCGGCATTCGCCAACGGCAAGTACGCCATCATGGATGATCTGCGGCTGGTCGCCGGTGCGCGCTACTCCAAGGACAAGGCCGAGCAGTCGACGCAGGCGCAGGTCATCGGCTCGGCAGCGGGACCGGATGCCGCGGCCGCGGCGGCGGCGGGCGTTCATTCGGGTTCGGGTGAGTGGTCGAAGACCACGTTCCGGGCCGGCCTCGAATACGACATCCTGCGCGACACGATGGTCTATGCGATGTATTCCACCGGCTACACGCCCGGGCGCCTGGGCGTCTCGGCTCCCAACGGTCCGCCGGACACCGTCACCGAGGCGACCACGATCAAGCAGCTTTCCGCCGGCGTGAAGAGCCAGTTCTTCGACCGGCGCGTGCAGCTCAACGCCGACATCTTCCGTACGAGTTATGCGAACCGTGCGGTCCAGGGCACCGTGAACGCCTACCTCCCCGGGGCGACGGCGTCGAGCTGCTTTCCCAATCCAGCCGCAGGTGGCGGGCCGTTCGGACCGCCGATCGCCATCGGCTCGACCGGCGGTGCCAATCCCAGCTATTGCATGCTCATCGGCCAGGACATGGCCACCGTGCCGAATTTCGTCAGCCTGGGCCTCGACCTGGATGGCGTGTGGTTGATCACCCCCAACGATCGCCTTTCGCTGACCTTCGAGTACCTGAAAGCCAAGTACGATTCGCTGCCGACGGTGGCGGGGCTGGACTACACCTCGGCCGGGATCGCGGCGCTGTACGCGCAGCAGTGGGCGGGGCAGACGCTGAGCCAGGCCAATGCCGATGCCCTGTCGGCCGCCATGGGCGCCACGCTGAACGGATTCGTCGGCGCGGCGCCGCAGAACTCGCCGAAGACCAGCTTCACCGTGGATTTCCAGCATGAGTTCAACCTGCCGGGCGGCAGCCGCCTGACGCCGCGCGTCGCGGCCGTGTACAAGTCCAAGTACTGGTCCTTCGGCGGCGCGCCCGGTGCGAACGTCAGCGAGATCATCCGCGACCAGAGCAGTGCGAACCTGGCGTGGCAGCAGGCGTACACGAAGTGGGACGCCTATCTCGGCTGGCAGTCCGCCGACGGGAAGCTTGGCGTCAATGCCTACGTCAAGAACGTCGGCAACGAAGTCATACTCCAGAACTACACCTACCCGTACGTGTCGCTCGAGCCGCCGCGTACCGTGGGCCTCATCATCAACGCCCAGCTCTGAGCCAACCGGAGAGCCGACAACATGAAAATCGATGCCATGAAGATCCGCAGCCTGATCGTGACCGTGGGCGTGCTGGCTCCTTTGGTCGTCCTCGCGCAGGGCGCGCCTCCGCAGGGAGGGCCGGGCGGGCCGCCGCCGGGCGGTGCCCCGGCCGGCGCGCCGCCGATGGCCGGCGGCGATGCCATGGGAGGCGACAAGTCGCTCGACCAGAAGCCCTTCTTCGCCTCGCTCGATGCGAACCACGACGGCAAGGTGACGCTGGCCGAGTGGAAGGCGGCCGGCATGCCGGAGAACGTCTATTCGATGATCGACGCCAGGAAGACCGGCGCGGCGAGCTTTGCCGACTTCGAGGCCCATCCGCCGATGACCTCCTTCGACGCCAACAAGGACAAGAAAGTCACGCTCGAGGAGATGAAGACGGCAATCGAGAAGCAGATGAAGGCCGGTGGCCCGGGCGGCGGCCCGGGAGGGCCGGGTGGTCCGGGTGGCGGGCCCGGTGGCCCGGGTGGGCCGCCTCCGGGTGGTGGTGCGCCCCCGGGACAGGCGCCGGCGCCGAAGTAGGGGTCCCCTCGGCGGCGCAGGTGCCGGGCAGCCCGACGGCCTGGCTGTGCCTCGGGCAGGCGAGTCCGGCACCTGCGTGCGTCGTATACAATGGCAAGCCAACCATTGCCTCTGCGACCCATTCATGACGAGCGCCCGAAAAGCCAGCCGCCGCAAGCCCAGCCTGTCCACCGAGGCGATTGCCGAGATCCGCGATACCGGCCCGATGGGTCGCTACCTCGGCTCGCAACTGCGACTCACGCACATCGCCGCCCTCGATGCCCTCGAGGCGGCCTTCGCGCCCTACAAGAGCTCGCCGATCCGCTTCGCGCTGATGGATCAGGTCAACGAGCGGCCGGGCTCCACCCAGGCCTCGCTCGCCGACCTGCTGGACGTCGACCGCACGACGCTCGTGCCGATGGTTGCCGACATGGAGCGCAAGGGGTTGCTACGCCGCAGCACGCTCGAGCACGACAAGCGTGCGGTGCAGCTGTGGCTCACGCCCAAGGGGCAGCGGCTGTTCGCCAAGCTGCGCCCGCTCGCCGTGGCCCACGAGAAGCGCCTGTGCGGTGACATGGGCAGCGCCGAGAAGGCCGCGCTGATCGCCACGTTGCGCTCGATCCGCAGCAACGTTTCCGGGCGCTGAGTCGCTCCGCGCCGTCCGGCGCGCGCGCTTTACAAAAGTTGTTGTCGGGCCCTGAAATGGATGATATACCATTCATTGCAATGGCCGTACGGCCAGGGGGCAAGTGACCGGCACGATGCTGCGCCGCATGTGGCGGCCCGTACCGGCGCGCATCGCAACCAGAACCCAGGAGTGACTATGAACGATGGAATCCGGCGCATCGCCACGGTCGTGGCCGGCGCGGCCTTGGCCGGCGTGATGATGCAGTCGGCGGTCGCGGCCGACATGGCCTGCGGCAAGCCGATGACGACGGAACAGAAGGTGCAGCGTTCGCTCGATATCCTCGAGATCCAGAACGTCACCTCGCTGCACGAGTACTACCACAACGCCCTGATGCATTGCGAAGAGCTGGCGAATGTCTGGGCGCGCAAGACGCCGGGCATCACCTGGACGAACAACACCGACAAGTACATCGGCGAGGCGTCGGTGCAGAAGTTCTACTGCGACGGCGTCAAGCACATGCCGACCACCGGCGCGCTCTGGTACCACATGCTGACGACTCCGGTCGTCGAGGTGTCGGGCGACGGCAAGACCGCCAAGGCGATCTACATGTCCTTCGGCAACGTCAGCGGCGCCATGGGCCCGGATCCGAAGGGCGCGGCGCAGTGGACGCAGGAGAAGTACGGCTTCGACCTCGTGAAGGAAGATGGCCGCTGGAAGATCTGGCACCTGCGCACCTACGTCGATTTCTACAGCCCGTTCGAGAAGAGCTGGCTCGAGCCGGGCGCGAACATCGCTGCCCCGGGCGCGGGACCGCAGGGCGGCGGTGCGCCGCCGGCCGGCGCGGGTGCTCCGCCGCAGGGCGCGGGCGGTCCGCCTCCGGGCGCGGCCCCGGGCGGCAAGCCGAAGCTCGAGGCGGGCATCAAGGAAGAGCCGGGCGTGAGCTTCCAGATGGCGACCCCGGACGAGAAGGGCGAGTTCTACGAGGGCTACCACGTCAAGCGCGTGCCGAAGCTGGCGCCAGACCTGCCGACGCAGTACTGCACCTTCAGCGAAGTGAAGCCCTACTGAGGCCACTGGCCTGATGGTGGACTGAAACCGCGGCGGGAGGGGCTTCGTGCTCCTCCCGCCGCGGCGTGTCGATTCGGCCTGCCGAAGCCGGGGAGTGTAGCCGTGGCGTATCCGTTCGAGATCAAGCATCACCATGGGGCGATGAGCGTTCCGGACCTCGAGAGCGCGATCGCCTGGTACCAGAAGGTGCTGGACTTCCAGCTGGAGTCGGTCGTGAAGCTGGCGCACGTGCCGGCGAACGTCGCGATGCTGCGGCGTGGCGACCTGCGCATCGAGCTGTTCGAAGTGCCGGGCGCGCAGCCGCTGCCGCCCGAGCGACGCATTCCCGACGAGGACCTGCGCACGCACGGCAACAAGCACGTCGCCTTCGCGGTGCGCAACATCGACGTCGCCGTCGAAGAGCTGCGGCGCCGCGGCGCCGACATCGTGTTCGTCAAGAAATTCGAGTTCGCCGCCGTCGCCTTC
This sequence comes from Steroidobacteraceae bacterium, assembly GCA_046347255.1. Classification (GTDB taxonomy): domain Bacteria; phylum Pseudomonadota; class Gammaproteobacteria; order Steroidobacterales; family Steroidobacteraceae; genus FEN-1191. The sequence goes on along the minus strand of JAXMGO010000027.1, from coordinate 12,136 downwards.
ATCCGCGACAACGCCGGCAACCTCATCGAGCTGCTGCAGCAGCCCGATCTCTGGAGCTGACATGAGCGATTCCCCGACCCATGGCGTCCGCCAGGCGGGCCTGGTGCAGGCGCTGGCCCTGTTGCTGCCGATCACGATGGCCGTCATGGGTTCCGTCGTGCTGCAACCCGTACAGGGGCTGCTCGGCGAGCACTTCGCCGACGTCCCGGGCAACGAATACTGGGTGCCGTTCCTGCTGACGGTGCCGGCGATCGCGGCGGCGCTGTTCGCGATCCCGGCCGGATACCTTTCCGACCTGTTCGGTCGCCGGCCGGTGCTGATCGTGGCGATGGTCCTGTACGTCATCGTCGGCGTCGGTCCATTCTTCCTGCACGACCTCATCCCGATCGCCCTGTGCCGCATCGGCGTGGGACTTGCCGAAGGCGTCGTGCTCACCGTGACCACGGCGCTGCTGGCGGACTATTTCAAGGGCCGGATGCGCGACCGGCTGATGGGGTTCCAGGCGGCCATCGCGACGACCTCGGCGAGCCTGCTGATCCCGCTGAGCGGCCACCTCGGCGGCCGCATCGGCTGGAACGGACCGTTCCTCGTCTATGGCATCTCGGCCATCTGGCTGGTCGGCATCCTGCTGTTCACCTGGGAGCCGGCGCCTGACGCGAGCGCCGGCGAGAAAACCGGCAGCGCCTCGTGGGAGGGGTTCCCCTGGGCGCAGATGATCCGCATCGTCCTCGTGACGCTGGTCGGCGGTTACTTCTTCTACACCGTGCAGATCGAGGTTCCGACGGTGCTGCCGAAGTTCGGGGTGACCGATCCGGGCCGGATCGGCTCGCTGATGGGCCTGGTCTCCTGGGGCATGGTCACCGGGGCCATCGGCTACCAGTTCGTCGTCAAGCGCTCGCTCGCGGTGCTGTTGCTCGGCGAACTGACGCTCATCGCCGGCAGCTTCCTGGTGATGGGCAAGGCGACCACGCACCAGGCCGTCGTCGCGGCGGCCTTCGTCAACCAGATCGGCTGCGGCGGCCTGCTGCCCACGCTGATCACCGCTTCGATGCGCTTCCTGCCCTTCGAGCACCGCGGGCGCGGCTCGGGCATCTGGCAGGGGTCGCTCGCCGCCTGCCAGTTCATCGTCGGCATGACTTTCCCGGCGCTCGCGGCGCCCTGGACGGCGATCGTGCCCGTGCGCTGTACGTGGTCGGCATCGCCGCCGTCGTCGCGGCGGTGATCGCGCTGCTGGTGGTGCTGTTCGCCGGCAGGGGCGCGGCGCACTGCGGGGCGCCGCGGCGGTGGGTGAACCGGGGGCGGGCTCGTGAACCATTCCGGCAAGGTCGCCGTCGTCACCGGCGGCAGCAGCGGCATCGGCCAGGCGATCGCGCTGCGGCTCGCAGCCGACGGCGCGAAGGTGGCGAGCCTGGACATCGCCCCGGGCACCGAGACCGACGGGCTTGCGCGGCAGGCCGGACACGCGCTGCGCACCTTCGAATGCAACCTCGCCGTTCCGGAGGCCATCAGGGCGGCGCTCGCCCAGGCGAGTGCGCATTTCGCGGCGCCGACGATCCTGGTGCACTCGGCGGCGCACCAGTTCATCAAGCCGATCAGCGAGGTGACGACCGCCGAGTGGCGCCTCACCCAGGCCGTCAACCAGGAAGCGGCGTTCCACCTCACGCAGCAGATGTTGCCCGCGATGCGGGCCGCGCACTGGGGCCGCATCGTGCTGATCTCGTCGTCGACGTACTGGGTCGGTGGCGTCTCGATGACGCACTACGTCACCAGCAAGGGCGCGCTGCTCGGCTTCGCGCACGGGCTCGCGGCCGAGGTGGGTCCCTATGGCGTTACGGTCAACTGCGTCGCGCCGGGCCTGACGCGCACCGCGAAGGCGCAGGAATCGCTCTCGGTCGAGTTCTTCCAGCACATCGCCTCGGTCCAGAGCATCAAGCGCAACGGCACGCCGGAGGACCAGGCGGGCGTCGTCTCCTTCCTCGCCTCCGATGATGCCGGGTTCATCACCGGCCAGACCCTGCTGGTGGACGGCGGGCAGGGGCGCACCTGAGCGCGCCGGGCGCGGCCCCGGCACGGATCCTAGTGTGGCAGCCCGAGCAGGGTCGTCTTGCCGTCGACGGTGGTGCGCGAGAACGTGAGGTAGGAGACGTCGATGCGCGCGAAGCGCCCACCGACGATCTCGTACATCACCAGGCCCCGGTAGTCGAACATCTCGCCCTTCTTCACGGCGCCGAAGACGGTATCGGCGTCGTTCCGTGCCACGAAGTGCGTCCACAGGCGCGCCGCCAGCGTGCTGCCGTCGAGCACGAAGCGCTCGACGGTGACCGTCTCCTCGAAGAACGGCCAGATCTTGTTCTGGTAGTGGTCCTGGATCGCGGCGATGCCGCGCATCTCAAGCCCGCCGTTGATCATGCGTGCGTCCGGCGTCATGTAGTCGTCGAAGGCGGTGGGGTCGCAGCGGTTGAAGCGGGCGAGGTAGCGGTCGTAGGCGGGGCGGTCCATTCAGGCTCCTGCAATGGTTCAGATGGGGGCGACTTCCAGGACGATGGCGCCCTGGTAGTGGCCGGCCGCGAGCGGCTGCGCCTGGCCGTTCACCTTGAGCGTGACCGTGCGGCCCTTGGGCGCGACCACCTGCGCGTCGGCACCGATCGTCAGGCTCGTCAGGTACGAGGTGCCGGTGACCGTCCACGTCGAGTGATCGAGTTCGACCAGCACGCCGTTGTTGATCGCCGCACCCGGCGTGTTGGTGACGACGCCGAGCAGCTTGTAGTCCGCGGCGCCGATCGCGTCCTTGGCGTGCTTCGCCGTCGAGGCGGAGATGACTCCCGACAGCTTCGAGTTCGCGAGCCTGACGACGAGGTTGCGGCTGGCCGGCTTCGGCCCGCCCATCATCATGCCCGGCGGCGGGCCACCGCCGCCGGCACCCGGACCGCCGCCCGGTGCGCCGCCGGGGCCACCCGCACCGCCGCCCATGCCGCCAGGTCCGAGGCTCCCCATGCCTTCGGGCGCGCCGCCCTGGGTGCCGCCGCCGCGGATGGCGTTGTAGAAGTCGCCCGCGAGCGCGATGTCCTTGAGCGTCGCGACGACGTCGCCGTCGTGCGCCTTGGCCACGTCGAAGTCGGCGAGCTTCTCGGGCGCGGTGGTCGGTTCGTGGAACACGCCATTGTTGACCATGACGCCATTGACCATGCCCGGGCCCGGGTCGTCGTTGTCGATGACCTGCACGATCACGCCATTGCCGGCACGCAACTTCGCGCCGCCGCTGCCGTCGAGGCTGATCTTCGCGCTGGCGCCCTTGACGAGGAACGCCGCGAGCCCGGTGTCGATCACCGTGTCGTCGGCGACCGTGACCGAGCCGTCGCCATGCCACATGGCGCCGAAGCGCTTCGAGCGCAGTACCGTCGGCTGGCGCTTGATCGCCGCGAGTTCCTTCGCACCGAGCCCGAGCTTCAGTTCGCCGTTGAGCCGCTGCAGCGTCGCCGGCGTACTGGCGCCGAACACGACGTTGCCGCCGGTGATGATCACGCCGAAGTCGACAACGTTGAAGGTGCTGCCGTAGAAGGCATTCAGCGAGTTGCCGATCGCGTAGGACCCATAGCCGCTCGAGCCGGTGATCGTGATGCGGCTGTTGATAGCGGTGAGGTGCGTGTTGTAGCTGTTGTCGATCGACAGCACGCCCCAGCCCTCGGCGGCGATCGAGGAGTTGATGTAGGTCGCGTTGGTGTCGTTGCCGAGCAGGTTGGTCGCGCGGCAGTTGCCCGCGATGCCGAGCATCCACGGCGCGTCCTTCATCTTGCCGGGCGAGACGTTGCTGACGTAGTCGGCCGGCAGCACGCCGTTGCGCGTGGCGATGTCGGAGTTCTTGACGATGAGGTTGCTGCCGCCGTCGGCGATGACCGCGGTGCGGATCGCGCCGTGCGTGCGCACGCGCGCGTGGTCGATGACCAGTGTCGTGCCCTTGCCGATGGACATCAGCGCCGCGCCGTAGCCGGCGAAGTCGTTGCCGCCGTTGCCGCTGAGATCGACCTTCGGCGCGGCGAGCGTGTACTGGCCGCCGGCGACGTAGATGCCGTTGAAATTCTCGCCGACAGAGCGGATGCGCGCGCCCGCGAGCGCGCCGTTGGCGAGCTTGGCCCGGCCCGCGGCCGCGAGCACCGACTTCGAGGCGACCAGGCCGCTCGCGTCCAGGTACACGGCCTGGCGGAAGTAGTGCGTGAGCTCGGCGCCGCCGGGCATGCCAGCACCGAACTTGACGATGTTGATGTCGGTCGGCGTGAGGCGCACGTCGCCGGCGTAGCGGCCGGGAGCGAGCGCGGTCTCCACGCCATTGACGGTGAGCGTGAGGCTCCGCCCGCCACTCGCGGCGACGCTCGCACCCGGGGCGATGTCCAGCGCCTTGAGCTGGGTGGCCTCGGTGACCGTCCAGGTGGCGCCGGCGGCCACGCTCTGTGCGGCGGCGCTGCCGTCGGCCCAGGCGGTGGTTGCGAGCAGCAGGGCAGCCAGGCCGGTGCAGGCCGGGCGCCGGAAAGCGGTAACAGCAGAATGCATGCGGAGAACCTCCCCCGTCCGAGATGATTCAGGACCGCGGGATTCTGCGAGGGCACTCCCGCGAAATCGTCATGTCGGATAACGACCCCTACAGGCCGGTGAGGGCGGATTCCAGGTGCTCGCGCACTTCGGCGTATCGGTTCGCATCCAGCCGCGATTCGCCCGCCAGGTCGCGCACCAGTCCCTGCATGGCGGCGGCGCTGTTGCGGGCCACGGTGCGCTCGGCCGGGCCAAGGCGCTCGCCCACGTCGCGCAGCGTGCGCGCGAAGCCGTTGATCGACTCGAGCTCGACCTCGGGGCGGCCGGTGCCGACGGCGCTGAGGGCGCGCAGCGAGTACCAGAACAGGTCCGGCTGGGTCGCGAGCGCCCGGTCGGCGATGGCGATGCCTTCGGGGCCGACGATCGGCCGCAGTTCCGCATTGCCGACGCGCACGCGCCATTCGCAGCGCAGCCGCGCGGCCTCCAGTCCCCAGGGGGCGGTCCACGGGACGGCGGCCAGATCCGTATCGAGAGCGCGCAGCCGGTCCCACTGACCGGTGGCAGCCGCCCGCATGCCGTCGAGCACCAGCCTGACTTCCTTCGGCACGTAGCGCAGACGTGCCGCGGCCTCGGCGTCGGCCGCGCCGCTGGCCAGGCGCCCCATCACCGGCTCCACCGCGAGATAGTTGAGTATCGGATCCTCCGGCCAGCGCTCCAGGGCCTGGTGCAGCAGGTCGGCGGCGATTTTCGGCTCGCCGAGCTTCATCGCCATCTGGTATCGCAGCAGCACGGAGCGGGGCGTGTCCTCCAACACGTCGGCCAGCGCCCGCAGCCGCTCCAGCGCCGGCAGCTGGTCCTCGCCGGCCCAGAACACCACGCGCCGCCACAGGTAGCCGAAGTCCAGCCGGTCCGCGATCTCGCGGTGGACGAAGCTGTCGGCGTGGATGAGCGGGTCGTGGGGAGCGATCAGCGCGGCGACGCGTGCCGCGTCCAGGCCATCGCCGCGGCTGAAGCGATTGGCGGTCGCCAGGCGGTTGTCATCGTCGGTGACCAGCGCGCTTCCGGCGGCGATGGCGCGCACCCCTTGCGTGTCGAGGACCAGCGCGGCCACGAGGTCCTCGGGGGCGTGCAGCCCGATGCGCGCGTAGTGCCGCCAGGCGTCATCGAGCGTGCGCTGCACGGTGGCCGGGTCGCGCTCGGGCTCGAGCGGTGAATCGGAGGCGAGGATGACGAGCGTGGTGGGCGAGGTCGCGTAGACGCGCACCTCGGGGAACACGTCTGCGGCGGTCGCCAGCAGTGCGCGCAGCAGTGATTCGTCCAGGAACTCGGCGGACATCCACTGCGCGAACACGCCGCCCGGCGCGAGGTGATCGCGCGCCTGCCGCATGAACTCGCGCGTGTACAGGTGCGAGGCGCCGGCCGTCCACGGGTGCGAGGGCTGCGAGACGATGGCGTCGTAGCGCGCATCGCTCAGCAGCAGCGCGCCGCGCGCGTCGTTCTCGATGAGCGTGACGCGCCGGTCGGCGAGTGGATCCTCGCCGCGCAGGTCGACGAGCGCGTGGTTCGCCGCCACGACCTCGGGCTCGAGCTCGATGACGTCGACGTGCGCCACGCCCGGCGGCACGGCGCGCACGACGTTGCCGCCGCCCAGGCCGACGATGAGCATCCGCTGCGTCTCCGGCCGCGCCAGCACGGCGAGCGCCGGCATCCAGGCCTCGACGGTGCCCCGGGCGGGAACGCCGCGCGCCAGGATCCCGGCCTCCGGCAGGCCGTTGGTGCGCAGGCTGACGACGCCATCGTCGAGCGTCGATATCACGTCGGCGCTGCGGCCGACGCGGTAGTCGAGCAGCCTGCCGGTCGCGGCCTTGAGCGGCGAGACGCGCAGCAGCGCTTCGGGCGGCGCGGGCGCGAACAGCAACGCTCCCGCGAGGATCGCCCCGGTTACCGCCACGGGCAGTCGCGCGGGGCGCACGAGCAGCGTCGTGCTCGCGAGCGCCAGCGCCGCGCTCGCGGCGACCGCCAGGTGCAGTGCGCCCTCGTAGCGCAGCGCCGGGACGAGGACGTAGCCGCCGAGCAGCGCGCCGGCGATCGCGCCGGCCGTGTTCCAGCTGTAGACCCGCGCGGAGGCGAGCGAGGCGCCTGCGGCGGCGGGCGCGAGCACACGCACCGCGAGCGGATCGGTGATGCCGATGGCCAGCGTCAGCGGCAGCAGGGCCCCGAGGCCGAGCAGGTGCCTTGCGAGGCTCGTCTCCACTCGCGGCGCGCCGTACTGCAGTGCGTACCAGGCGAACAACGCGCCCAGCGCGATCGCGACCTGCGCGACACCCAGCGCCCGGGCCGCTCGCTCGCGCGTGCGTGCGAGGAGCGCGCCGAGGAACCCGCCGAGCGCGATGCCGAGCAGGAAGCTCGCGACCACGACGCCGAAGGCCTGCACGCTGCCGCCGACGACCCGCTGGAGCAGGCGCGTCCACAGCACTTCGTGCAGGAACGAGACCGCGCCGGAGAGCAGGATCAGCGGCAGCACCCATTCGGGCGAGGGAATGCCGAAGCGGCGTGCTGGCGTCGCCGCGGCGGATGGCGCCGGCCGCTCGGCGGTTGCCCGAGGTGTGGTAGGAGGTGCGATCGCGGGCACCGGCGTCGTCGGTGCGGGCCGCACCAGCATCAGCGCGAGCGCGCCCACCAGCAGGTTCACGCCCGCCGCGCTCCACACCGTCGCCGCGAGCCCGAGCGCCGGCAACAGCACGAGCGCGGCGAGCAGCGCACCACCGACGGCACCGGCCGTGTTGCAGGCATAGAGCAGGCCGATCCGCGGGCCGACCTGTGATTCGTCCTCGACGCCGTCGCGCACCAGCAGCGGGAGCGTAGCGCCCATGAGCGTGGTCGGCACCAGCAGGATCGCGCCGGCCGCGACCAGGTAGAAGAGGGCGTTGGCGGCGTGCAGGCTGTCGGGCGGCGTCGCCTGGCCGCCGACCCAGGCCACGAGCAGGCGCTCGGCCAGCCACAGGCCCGCCGGCACCAGCGCGACGGCCGCCGCGCCGATGCCCAGCTCCGCCCGCGCATACCAGCGCACCGGGCGCAGCATGCTCGCGAGCCACGGCTCGACGAGCCGCGCGCCGAGCGCGAGGCCGCCCATGTAGGCGGCGAGCACCGTAGCGACGGCGAGTTCCGACGTGCCGAACACCAGCGCGAACTGCCGCGTCCACGCCGTCTGGTAGACGAGGGCGGCGACGCCACTCAGCGTGAAGCACAGGCAGAGGCCGGCGTAGTGAGCGCGGCCGCCAGGCGGGCGTGCCGGGGACGCCGGGTCAGTAGCCCTCGCCCCGGCCGATGCCGCCGGAGCGACGCGCTGCGTGGATCTTCTCGCGCCCTTGGCCATCGCGTTCTGTGAGTCCCCGCTGGATGCCGGATATCGAGCCAGTATCAACAAAAAGGGCCGGCAAAGCACCTGCTTTGCCGGCCCCGGGGCCCGGTTTCCCGGGCAGTCTTCAGCAGCCCTTAGAGGCTGGCGCGAATCGCGAACCCGAAGGTGCGCGGCGCATCCAGGCTGACGTAAAGCAGCGGTGTACCGGGCTCACCGCCGATGTTGGTCATCACGACCTCGTTGGCGATGTTCTTCATGTAGCCGCTCAACGTGAACTTGCCGTCAGCCGACGTCCAGTTCAGGTACGCGTTCCAAAGAGTATAGGCGTCCTGCCGGAACACTGATCCGTCGTCCAGCGCGTGGCGAATGTCGACGGAGCCGCCCGGTGGAAACGCCCCGCTCTGCGTCCAGTACTTGTCCTTGTAGACCAGGTTGACGCTGGGCGAGACGCTCGAGCCACCAGGCAGGTTGAAGCGGTGTTCATACGTGATATTGCCGCTCAGCTTCGGTGCGTTCTGCAGCGTAGTGCCGTTGTACGAGGCGGCCAAAGCCGTGTACTGATCAATCAGCGCCTGGGCAGCGGCCGCATTGACCGTGCCACCTAGCGATACGGCGGCAGCCGTCACCTGATCGACAGTGAATGCCGGCGCCTCCGGGGCTGCAGACAGCGTAGCGTCCAGGTACTCGATGGACAAGTCGACGCGGTCGTTGGCGGACGGGAGGAAATTGACGTCCAAATCAACGCCCACCGACTTCTGGTTGGGCACCGTGACGAACGCGTTCGGATCCATCGCCGAGTAGTCCGGTGCCACACGCGGGCTGCCCGGGCCGGGTGGGCCGAAATTGTAGTTGCCGACCATCAGGCTGCTGGTGAACGGCCGGTCCTTGTACTTGAGCAGGAACGCGTCGGCATTGACCTGCAGGCGGTTCTCGAGGAATCGGCTCTTCACGCCCAGCGAAAACTGCTGCGTCGAGCTCTTTACGGTGGCGCGGTTCGCCATGGCGTCGGCCTGACCAGGCTGATAGCCCGTAGCGTAGGCAGCGTACACCATCGTCTGCGGCAGGACGTCGTACTGCAGTTCCGCCCTGTAGGTGGTTGCGCTCCAGGTGCCCTTGACCCACGGCGTATAGACGAACCCACCAAACGGGCCGTTGGCATTGCCCACGATTCCACCAGAGAAGGGCGGTGCCAAAGTTGGCAATGCATCCGAGGAGTCGTGGCTGTATCGCAGCGAGCCGATGAGTCGCAGCGTGTCGAGAATCGGGTACTTGGCCTGGGCGAACGCGGCCTCAGTCCTGTTCTTGGCGGGGCCATTGGTCCACTCGTAGAGCGTTGCGCCCGTCATGTTCATGGAATCATTGGCCCACGATACCGACTCGAAGAGCGCCTTGGGCTCGTTCATGTCGTAGTAGTAGCCGCCGATGAGCCACTCGAGTTTCGCGCCGGGCTTGGATGCCAGACGAACTTCGAGCTGTTTCGTATTGAACTTGTCGTCCTCGGCCATGTAGCTGGTGCCCGAACCGCGAGCCGGTTCCATGGAGCGGAACGTTGCGTTCTGTACTGACGGCAGTACCGTCAAATTCCCTACGGCGGTGTTCCAGTTGATCTCGGCGCTGAACTGATTGATACGCGAATCACGAAATACGTTGTTTGGCCATTGGTCGGCTGGATATCCGTCGTCCCACGGATTGCTGCGGTCGCGGAAGGTCTTTCCGTCGGGCGCCAGCCCGAACATGATGTTGTCTGCGGGTCCGCCCATAGTCGTGAGATAGCACGTCGGCTGGCCGCCGCCGCCGCAGGTCGGAACCATGTTGCCTTCGCCGTCGTCCACGCGATTGGACGAGTCGCGAGCCAGCTGGTATCCCTCCCAGCGACCGGTGTACGTCAGCACGCCCTGCTGCACGCCGTTGCCGCCGATGTGGTTGCTCGACGCCGTCACGATGATGTCCAGGTCGTCGTTGGCCTTCCAGCGGTACTTGAGGCGCGCGTTGGTGATGTCGGAGTTGCCCGCGTTGCTGCTCAGGAACCCGTCGCGCTTGTTGGTCGAATACGCGGCGCGCAGCGCCTGGGTGTCCGACAGCGGCAGGTTGAGCACGCCTTCCATGTTGAGCAGGTTGTAGTTGCCGATCTCGACGTTGCCCTGCGCCTGGTAGTTGAACGTGGGCTTGTTCGAGACCATGCTCACGGCGCCGGCCAGCGCGTTGGCGCCGACGGCGACGGTCTGCGTGCCGCGCATGACCTCGACCTGCGAGACGTCGAGCGTGCCGCCACGCACCACTTCACTGCGGTTCTGGAACACGCCGTCGATGACGATGGCAACCGTCGGGGCCGGAGGCCCGAGCACCGGTCCGCCGTTCGCGCCGTTGTCGACGCCGCGGATCGAGAAGTAGCTGCCCACCTGGCTGTCGGAGGGCTGCACGCCCGCGACACCGCGCATGATGTCATCGATGCGCTTCTTGCCTTCCTGCTGCAGTTCCTCGCCGGTGTAGACCTGGATCGCCATGCCGGTCTTCTGCAGGTTGGATTCCCACTTTTCCGCGGTGACGATCACGTCTTCGAGTTGATCTTCGGCCGCGGCGGCTTCGGCCGCGCGCAACGGTGCGGAGTGGATGAGTCCCAGACACAGGGCGCCAGCGCCCAGCAGTCCAGGCATCGATCGATACAGCCTTCGCATTGAATGCCCCCTAATCAAGACGGACGCCTGAGATTTCGGTGCATTGCGGGCCGCCCGTCAGCCAGCGCACAGCCACCGCGTCCGGGCGAGAGCCGGGCGCGGCCGTATCCTACGTGCAGGGAAACGCGAGATCCTTACATCGCATAGGTATCAGGCGCAACGAATGGCACACCACCTTTCCGTTTGGCCGCGCCGCATTTGTGGTGCGCGCACTACACGTATTTTCCGAAGGACGAATGCCTTCGGCGGAGGCGATCCGGAAGGTTTGAAGTGCCGGGTCCGAGGGCTTACCCGCCGATACCGTTGGCCTGCAGGATCGGGGCGACCTCGTATACGTTGTTTATGGACGGGTCCGCCGGTCTGGAGGGCAGCAATTCGATCGTCAGCTCGATTGCGAGTTCGATCTCCTCGCTGTAGTTGCCGGGCGCGAAGGTGAAGTTGCCTTCGCCCATGGCATTGCGCGAATTCTCGCGTGGCTGCTGCGAAGTGGTCAGGTTGCGGAAGCCGAGTACGCGGAAGGCGCCGTAGCCGAGGTACTTCGTCTCGACCGCGGCCCGCAGGGTCGCCGCATCGGCCACCGCCTGCAGCGCCTGGTACACGCTCGTGCCCGGCTTGTTGATCTCTTCCATGCTGCCCGACACGCGCTTGCGCGTCGTGATGCGCAGCGACTTGTCACTGACCGGCACCATCTGGCTCGAGTAGCTGTTGCCGATCGATCCGCCCTTCTTCGGCTTGCCGAAGGTTGCGGGAGGCGGCGGCGCGGCGGGTGCGGCTGGCGCAACCGCCGCATCGGGAGCAGCCGGCGTTGCCGGCGTCTGCGCGTGGGCGGCTCCGGCGACGGTCAGGGCGAGCAGGGCGACGAGCGTCGTGCGTGACATGGCATCCTCCTGGACCCTCCGGTCCGTTCCGACGCCGATTGTGGTGGAGCGAGCGCGCGGTCGTTGCCAAGAATTGTCGAAGGGTGGCCGCGCGGGTGCAGGTGCGACGCAGCTGCGGCGCAGGGCGCGGCTTCAGCCGCGCGGCAGCCGCAGGCCGAACATGCCGGCGAGGATCGCGAGCGCGATGGCGGCGCCGAGCACGCCGGTAACGACGACGAAGGCGTCGGCGCGTGCCCGCCGCACGTGCGTCTTGAGCAGCAGCCGTCGCACCCCGAGCGCGAGGTGCAGCAGCGCGAACAGCACCGCGAAGCCGTAGTAGGGGACCAGCCGTTCGGCATGCACGAGGCCGCCCGGGCCGCCGGTGGCGAAGGCCCAGCCGGTGTCGCCGTGCAGTACCCGGCGGCCGAAGACCAGCGTCGCGTTCAGGTGGCTCAGTAGGAAGAAGATCAGGTAGGTGCCGGAGGCGAGCTGCAGCGTGCGCAACCGGTCCTGCGGTCCGGCGGCATCGCGCCACAGCAGGTACAGCCCGCTCGCGAGCTGCACGAAGATCAGCGTGACCAGCAGCGCCTCGACGATCGAGGAGCGATAGACGACGCGCCCGAGCTTCATCAGCTGGTCGTAGGTGTCGGGACCGGAGAGGCCGGTCAACTGGTTGCCGACGTGGAAGAGCACGAACACGGCGATGCCGGCGCCGATCA
>JAXMGO010000026.1:0-67123 GCA_046347255.1 Steroidobacteraceae bacterium | reverse complement strand
GCGGCTGCGCATCGCCTGGTCGAGCGCGCCGTAGCCGATCGCGAACAGGATGGCGGTGATGAACATCGCCACCAGCAGTTCGATCAGCGTGAAGCCACGCAGCTGCGGCCGGCGCCTCATCGGACTGCACCGCCACCGGTGGTGGTGCCGCCGCCACTGCTGCCGGCTCCGCCGCCGCCGGGGCCGGCGAAGCCCTGGCCGCGCCAGTCGGGGATCTCGCCGCTCGCCGCGCTGACGGCATCGCCGCGGAAACCCACCGCGGTGGCGAGCCAGTCGGCCGTGGCGTCCTCGCCGGGCGGCGCACGCGGGTCCGCCGGCAGCTCGCGCACGCGCACCGTGATGCGCATCAGGCCCGGGATCTCGGTGGTACCGACCTCGGAGAGCCAGCGCCAGCGGCGGCCGGCGTAGTCGATGTCCTCCTCGCTCCGGCCCTCGCGCGGCGCCGAGAGGTTCAGGCGCACCAGCGACACCTGGTTGAGCGCGATCCACTCGGCCTGCGTGAGGTCGCGCAGCCGCCCGGCGGAATCGGCGGCGGAGGCGAGCGCCGCCAGCACCGCGCTCATGCCGAGCGCCACCACGACCAGCGCGACCAGCACCTCGACCAGCGTGAAACCGCGCGCGCCGCGCCGCCTCATGCGCCGGCCTTGCTGGCGTCGGTCTCGACGTCGCCGCCGTCGCGGCTGGTACGCACCACCGCGCGCGCGTCCGTGCCGGCGCGGCGCAGCGTCAGTTCGAAGGCGTTGAGCTCGCCGCTCGAGAGCAGCAGCACCTGCGGCGCGGGCGTGCTGCCGGCGAGCGCCGCCTTCGGATCGTCGAGCACGATCTCGCGTCCCTCGACGACCAGCGAGATGAACATGCCCGCCGGCAGCTCGCGCGGCTGGCGCAGCACGTCGTCGAGCGTGTCCGGCACCCAGGCCGCGAGCCGCGTGTCGTAGACCAGGAAGCGGTAGCCGGTGGGCGTGCAGCGCACGCCGTACTCGAGCGTCTGCAGCTCGGCGCGTTCGCGCGCGTAGTCGAGCAGCGCCGCCAGGCGGTCGCGCTCCTGCTCGAGTCCCGTGTCGCGGCCGCCGCCGCCGAAGGCGATCAGCGCGCCGGCGGCGAGCAGGCCGATGATGACGACGACGACCAGGACCTCGATCAGCGTGAAGCCGCGCGGCCGCGCCGGGCGGCGTGGGCGGAACGCGGGCGGAGCGGGCGGACTACTGCCCCAGGTTCCAGTTGCCGATGTCCGCGTTGACATTGTCCCCACCCGGCTGGCCGTCGGCGCCCATCGAGTACAGATCGAATTCGCCGCCGTGGGTTCCGGGGTTGGCGTACTGGTAGTCGTTGCCCCATGGGTCCTTGGTGACCCGCTTGAGGTAGCCGCCGGCGCGCCAGTTGCGGATGGTCTCGTCGGCGGGCTTCTCGACCAGTGCCTTCAGGCCCTGCTCGGTGCTCGGGTAGCGGAAGTTGTCGAGCTTGAACATCGTCAGCGCCGTCTCGATCGCCTGCACGTCCTGCTTGGCCTTGGCGATGCGCGCGTCGTCGACGTGGCCGAAGAACTGCGGCACCACCACGGCGGCCAGCAGACCGATGATAATGACGACCACCATGATCTCGATCAGGGTGAAGCCGCGCTGGACGGAGGGGAACCCGGTGGACCGCGCCCGGGCCGGCCGCGGTGGCTGCGTGATTGTCATGATGGACCGATGATAGCAAATGACCGCGACAGCCTATGACAGAAGGGTTGCGGGGCGCTTGCGGTCGCTGAACTGCGACGGCCGCCATGGCCTGGCGCTCGCGGCGACGCTGCTGCTGCTCGCCGTGCTCGCGGCGGGCGGCGAGCCCTGGCGCCTCGCCCTGCAGTACCAGCGCGGCGCGATCGGCGCCGGCGAGTGGTGGCGGCTGCTCGGCGCGCACGTGGTGCACCTCGGACTGCGCCACGTGCTGCTCGATGCCACCGGGCTGGCCCTGCTGTGGGTGCTGTACGCGCGCGCGCTCGCGCCGCGCCGGGCGGTCGCGCTCGCCGCGGCGCTCATCGCCATCGACGCCGGGCCTGTGGTGGCTGTCGCCCGGGGTGGCCTGGTACGCCGGGATCTCGGGGCTCCCTGCAGGGCCTGGGCCGCCGGGGCGCTCGGCAACTGGCCGGCCGACCGGCGCCACGCCGCTCGCCTCGCTGGCGCTGCTCGCGGCGAAGCTCGCGGCGGAGCAGTGGCCGGCGGCGGCGTGGCAGCAGCGGACTGCCGGTCGTGACGGCCGCGCACCTCTACGGCGCGCTGGGCGGGCTCGCCGGCGCGCTGGCGGCCCGCGGGCGGGCGGCGCGGCTATAATCCCGCGCCGTTCCAACCACGCTCGCGCAGGACTTCGGACTCACCACCATGTCGGTGGCAATGGTTTTCCCCGGACAGGGGTCGCAATCAGTCGGCATGCTGGCGGACCTCGCCAGGGCCCACCCGGCCATCATCGAACGCACCTTCGCCGAGGCCTCGGGCGTGCTCGGCTACGACCTGTGGCAGCTCGTGTGCCAGGGGCCGGCCGAGAAGCTCAACGCCACGGAGTGCACGCAGCCGGCGATGCTCGCCGCCGGCATCGCCACCTGGCGCTGCTGGCAGGAGCAGGGCGGGGCGCGCCCGGCGCTGGTCTCGGGCCACAGCCTGGGCGAGTTCTCGGCGCTGGTGTGCGCCGGGGCGCTGGATTTCGCCGCCGCGATCGACCTGGTGCGCTTCCGCGGCCAGGCGATGCAGCAGGCCGTGCCCGCCGGCGCCGGCGCGATGGCCGCGGTGCTCGGCCTGGACGATGCCGAGGTCGAGGCGTCCTGCGCCGAAGCCGCGCAGGGCGAGGTGGTCGAGGCGGTGAACTACAACTCGCCCGGCCAGATCGTCATCGCCGGGCAGGCGGGCGCCGTCGAGCGCGCCATCGCGGCGGCCAAGGCGCGCGGCGCCAAGCGCGCCGTGACCCTGCCGGTGAGCGTGCCCTCGCATTCGAGCCTGATGCGCGGCGCGGCCGACCGGCTGCGCGAGCGGCTCGCGGGGATGGACGTGCGCCCGCCGCAGATCCGCTACGTCAGCGCCGTGGATGCCGCCGAGCACGCCGAGCCCGCCGATATCGTCGCGATCCTGGTGCGCCAGCTCGCGAGCCCGGTGCGCTGGTCGGCCACCGTCGCCGCGCTCACCGCCCGTGGCGCCACCCGGCTCGTCGAATGCGGCCCGGGCAAGGTGCTGACGGCGCTCAACCGCCGCATCGAGCGGCGCCCCGAGATCCAGTGCGCGGCGCTCGAAGATGCCGCATCGCTGGCCGCCGCAGTGAAGGAGCCCTAGATGTTCGAGAACGACGTCGCGCTGGTCACCGGCGCATCGCGGGGCATCGGGGCGGTCATCGCCGAGGAACTCGCCCGCGCCGGCGCCACGGTGGTGGGGACGGCCACCACGGCCGAGGGCGCCGCCGCCCTGACGGCCGCCTTCCAGGCCAAGGGCCTGAAGGGCCGGGGCGCCGTCTACCGCGCCGGGGAGGCCGAGGCGGCCGAGTCGCTGCTCGCCGACCTCGAGGCCCACGAGGGCCTGCCGACCATCCTGGTGAACAACGCCGGCATCGCCCGCGACCAGCTGATCCTGCGGATGAAGCCCGAGGACTGGGACCAGACCATCGGGATCAACCTCTCCTCGGTGTTCCGCCTGACCAAGGCCTGCCTGAAGCGCATGCTCAAGGAACGGCGCGGCCGGATCATCAACATCAGCTCCGTGGTCGGCGCCATCGGCAACCCCGGGCAGGTGCACTACGCCGCCGCCAAGGCCGGCCTGGTCGGCTTCACGAAGTCCCTGGCCCGGGAACTGGGCTCGCGGGGCATCACGGTCAACGCCGTGGCGCCCGGGTTCATCGAGACCGACATGACCCGCTCGCTGACGCCGGAGCAGCGCAGCGCCTACGCGTCGCAAATTCCCCTCGGACGCTTCGGCGATGCGGCGGACGTGGCCCATGCGGTGTTGTTTCTAGCCTCCGCCCGGGCCGGTTATGTCACCGGCCAGACCCTCCACGTGAACGGCGGGATGTACATGAGCGGGGGCGGTTGAATCTCAATTCGTCAGTAAAATCAAGTACTCGCATACCCTTCGGGTGGCGGTGGGCGGGAGCTTCGCCTAGAATACGCGCCCCGTAGCGGCCGGCTTGCCCTACCCAGGGTGGGGCAGCCGGCTTTTGGCTTGCGGGACAAAGTCATAACGCATGAGGGATAGACCACGATGAGCAGCGTTGAACAACAGGTGAAGGCGATCGTTGCCGAGCAGTTGGGGGTGAAGGCCGAGCAGGTCACCAACGCTGCCTCCTTTGTCGACGATCTGGGCGCCGACTCGCTCGACACCGTCGAGCTGGTCATGGCGCTCGAAGAGGAGTTCGAGATCGAGATTCCGGACGAGGACGCGGAGAAGATCACCACCGTCCAGCAGGCGATCGACTACATCAGCGAGCGCCGCAACAAGGCCTGATCCAAGCAGTCCAGCGCCGGTCGGGGAAGCTCGCCGGCCCCGTCAGTCTTGCAGCCCGGCAGGGCAGGTAACCCGTGAGCAAACGTCGAGTCGTCGTGACCGGTCTGGGAATCGTGTGCCCGCTGGGCAGCAGCATCGCGGACGCCTGGGCCGCGATCCTGCGCGGCGAGAGCGGCATCGGGCCGATCACGCGCTTCGACGTCTCCGCCTTCCCGGTGCGCTTCGGCGGCGCGGTGCGCGGCTTCGACGTCGCGCAGTACATGTCGCCGAAGGAAGCGCGGCGCATGGACGACTTCATGCACTACGGCATCGCCGCCGGCATGCAGTCGGTCGTCGATGCCGGCCTGGACTTCGACCAGCTCGACCGCGAGCGCTGCGGCGTGGTCACGGGCGCGGGCATCGGCGGGCTCGGCACCATCGAGAGCGAGCACGATGCCTACCGCGCGGCCAACAACCCGCGCAAGATCTCGCCGTTCTTCGTGCCCTCGACGATCATCAACATGATCTCCGGGCACCTCTCGATCCAGTACGGGCTGCGCGGCCCGAACCTCGGCGTGGTCACCGCCTGCACGACCTCGACGCACGCGCTCGGCCTCGCCGCGCGCTGCATCCAGTACGGCGATGCGGACCTGGTGATCGCCGGCGGCTCGGAGATGGCCACGACGCCGATGGGCCTCGGCGGCTTCGCGCAGGCGCAGGCGCTCTCGCGCCGCAACGATTCGCCGACCACGGCGAGCCGGCCGTGGGACAAGGAGCGCGACGGCTTCGTGCTCGGCGACGGCGGCGGCGCCATGGTGCTGGAGGAATACGAGCACGCGAAGCGGCGCGGCGCGCGCATCTACGCCGAGCTCGCCGGCTTCGGCATGAGCGGCGATGCGCACCACATCACCGCGCCGCTCGAGGACGGCGAGGGCGCGCGGCTCGCGATGAGCAATGCGCTGCGCGACGCCGGCCTCAATCCCGACCAGGTGCAGTACCTCAACGCCCACGCGACCTCCACGCCGCTGGGCGACAAGGCCGAGACGATCGCGATGAAGCGTGCCTTCGGCGCGCACGCCGGCAAGCTCGCCGTCAGCTCCACCAAGTCGATGACCGGGCACCTGCTGGGCGCCGCCGGCGTCGTCGAGGCGGTGTTCAGCGTGCTGGCGCTGCGCGACCAGGTGGCGCCGCCGACGATCAACCTGGCGACGCCGGATCCGGACTGCGACCTGGACTTCGTGCCCAACACGGCGCGCCAGATGCGCATCGACGTCGCGATGTCGAATTCCTTCGGCTTCGGCGGCACGAACGGCACGCTCGTGTTCCGCCGCGTCTAGCGCGGCGGCCGACAGCCCATGGGCGCGGCGGCCAGCGTCCCCGAAACCCGCATCCGCGAAGTGCCGGCGCCGGCCGCGGCGCTGCGCGCCCTGGCCTATGCCCACCCCGACCGCTACCCGATGCTGCTCGACAGCGCCGCGATCAGCGGGCAGGGACGCTGGTCGATGCTGCTCGCGGCGAACGGCGAGTCCCTGCGCGCCGACGGGCTCGGGCGGCTGCAGGGCGCGGGCATGCGGCCCGAGGGCCGCGACTTCCTCGAGGCGCTGGACGGCTGGTGGCGCCGCCTGGCGCTGGCGGCGGATCCCGCGGCCACGCTGCCGTTCAGCGGCGGCTGGGCGCTGTACCTGGGCTACGAGCTGGCCGGCGAGGTCGAGCCCAGCCTGCAGCTGCCGGGCGAGGGCGCGGCGCTGCGCGCCTGCGCGCTGCGCACGCCGGCCGGCCTGCTGCACGATCACCGCAGCGGCCACAGCTTCCTCGTCACCGAGCCGGGCCACGAGGCCCTCGGCGAGCGGCTGCTCGCCGACCTCGCCCGGGCCCCGCCGCCGCCGGCGCCCGCCGGGCTGCCGCCCGGCCTCGGCGCGCGGCTGCAGGAGCAGGACCCCGGGCGCTTCCGCGACGGCGTGCTGCGGGCGCAGCGCCACATCGAGGCGGGCGACATCTACCAGGCGAACCTCTCGCGCGAATGGCGCCTGGAGGATGCGGCCGGTCTCGACCTGCCGGCGCTGTACGAGCAGCTGCGGCGCAGTAACCCGGCGCCGTTCGCCGCCTGGGCGCGCTTCGGCGACCTCGACGTGCTGAGTTCATCGCCCGAGCGGCTGGTGCGCGTGCACGGCCGGCGCGTCGAGACGCGGCCGATCGCCGGCACGCGCCCGCGCAGCCGGCGGGCCGGCGGGGATTCGGTCGAGACCGAGGCGATGCTCGCCAACGCCAAGGAACGCGCCGAGCACGTGATGCTCATCGACCTGGAGCGCAACGACCTCGGCCGCGTCTGCCGCGCCGGCTCGGTGCACGTCAGCGAGTTCATGATCGCCGAGTCCTACGAGCACGTGCACCACATCGTCTCGAACGTCGAGGGCGTGCTGCTCGAGGGCGTCACGCCGGCGCGGGTGATCCGCGCGGTGTTCCCGGGCGGCACCATCACCGGCTGCCCGAAGGTGCGCTGCATGCAGATCATCGGCGACATCGAGGGCGAGCCGCGCGGCGCCTACACCGGCTCGCTCGGCTACCTGAACCGCGACGGCTCGCTCGACCTCAACATCCTGATCCGCAGCTTCCAGCACCGCGCCGGCACCCTGGGCTTCCGCGCCGGCGCCGGCATCGTCGCCGACTCCGACTGGGAGCGCGAGCTCGCCGAGACGCGTGCCAAGGCGCGCGGCCTGCTCGCCGCGCTGGCCCCGCCGCGCGATGCGGCGGGGGAGCCGGCGGAGCCGCGGCCGTGAACGCCGCGCTGCTCATCGACGGCGCGCCCGGCGGGCAGGTGCCGGCGAACGACCGCGGCCTGCACTACGGCGATGGCCTGTTCGAGACGATCGCCTGCCGCGACGGCCGGCCGCGCCGCCTGGCGCTGCACCTGGAGCGGCTGGAGCGGGGCTGCGCGCGGCTGGGCATCGCCGCGCCGGCGCGCGCCGTGCTGGCGGAGGAGGCGCTCCGGCTCGCCGCCGGCGCGGCCGCCTGCATCCTCAAGCTCATCGTGACGCGCGGCAGCGCGCGCGGCCGCGGCTACCGACCGGCGGGCGATGAGCAGCCTCTGCGGATTCTCGCGCGGCACGCCTGGGTTGCACCCGCGGCGCGCGGCTGGCACGTCGGGCTCTCCGGCGTGCGGCTCGGCGAGAACGCGCGGCTCGCGGGCCTCAAGCACCTCAACCGCCTCGAGCAGGTGCTGGCGCAGCGCGAGCGGCCGGAATCGCTGGACGAGGTGCTGATGCTCGCCGGGCAGGACGAGGTCGTCTCGGGCAGCATGTCGAACCTGTTCCTCGTGGAGGGCGAAAGGCTCGTGACCCCGCCGCTCGAACGCTGCGGCGTCGAAGGCGTGATGCGCCGCGTGGTGCTGGAGAGCGCGCCGGCGGCCGGCTGGCGCGTGGCCATCGAGCCGGTCGACCTGCCGCGGCTGCGGGCCGCGCGCTCCGCCTTCCTCACCAATGCACGCCTGGGCGTGCAGCCGATCGCGAGCCTGGAAGGGCGCGCGCTCGCGACCGACCCGCGGGTCGCCGCGCTTGGAGCACGGATCGATGCGCAGGCGGACTAACTGGCTGCTCGGCATCGGCGTGCTGCTGCTGGCGCTGGCCGCCGCGGCCGGCGGCGCCTGGCTGCGCTTCGAAGGCCGGATGCAGCGCCCGGGCGCCACGGCCGGGGCGACCCGCGTCGCCGTCCCCGCCGGCGCGAGCCTGCGCGGCGTGCTGCGCCGGCTCGAGTCGCAGGGGCTGCTGCCCTGGGCGCCGGCGGTGGAAGCCTGGCTGCGCCTGCACCGGCAGAGCGTGCACCTGGCCGTCGGCACCTACGAGTTCCCGGCGCACGCGAGTCCCGCCGACGTGCTCGCGCAGCTCGCCAGCGGCCGCACGGTGCTCGAGCAGCTCACGATCGTCGAGGGCTGGACCTTCGCCGAGATGCGCCGCGCGCTCGCTGCTCACCCGGCTCTCGCTCACGACTGGAGCGCGCTGGCACCCGCGCAGCTGATGGAGCGGCTCGGCGCCGCCGGCCTCGGCGCCGAGGGCCGCTTTTTCCCCGACACCTACCGCTTCGCCGCCGGAACCTCCGATCGGCGCATCTACCAGCTGGCCTACGCGCGCATGAACGAGGAACTGGCCGCCGCCTGGGCGGGGCGCGACGCCGCCCTGCCGGTGGCCAACGAGGAGGAGGCGCTGGTGCTCGCCTCGATCATCGAGAAGGAGACCGGGCGCGCCGACGAGCGCGGCAAGGTGGCGGCGGTGTTCGTCAACCGGCTGCGCAAGGGCATGCGCCTGCAGTCCGACCCGACGGTCATCTACGGCCTCGGCGCCGCCTACGATGGCAACATCCACCTGCGCGACCTGCAGGCCGACACGCCCTACAACACCTATACGCGCGCGGGGCTCCCGCCGACGCCGATCGCGCTGCCGGGCGCGGCCGCGCTGCAGGCGACGCTGCATCCCGAGCACATCGACGCGCTGTTCTTCGTCGCCACCGGCCGCGGCGACGGGAGCCACCAGTTCTCCGCGACGCTCGCCGAGCACAACGCCGCGGTGCAGGCCTTCCTCGCGCGCATGGGGCAGCACCGGTGAGCCCGGGACGCTTCATCACGCTCGAGGGCATCGAGGGCGCCGGCAAGTCCACGGTGGCGCGCGCGCTGGCCGCGGAGCTGCGCGGCCGCGGTCTCGAGGTGGTGCTGACGCGCGAGCCGGGCGGCACGCCGCTCGCCGAGCGCGTGCGCGAGCTCGTGCTGGCGCGCGGCAGCGAGACGCTCGATCCGGTGGCCGAGCTGCTGCTGATGATGGCGGCGCGCTCGCTGCACCTCGCCAACCTGGTGCGGCCAGCGCTGGCGGCGGGGCGCTGGGTGATCTGCGACCGCTTTACCGACGCGACGCGCGCCTACCAGGGCGCCGGCCGCGGCCTCGACGCGGCGCTGATCGAGACGCTGGCGGCGGCCGTCCAGCAGGGGCTGGAGCCCGACCGCACGCTGGTGCTCGACCTGCCGGTGGACGCCGGGCTGGCGCGCGCCCGGCGCCGCGCCGACGGCGGCGACCGCTTCGAGGACGAGACGCGGCGCTTCTTCGAGCGCGTGCGCGCGCGCTACCTGGAGCTGACGCACGCCGAGCCGCGGCGCTGCCGCCGCGTCGATGCGACCGCGGACCCGGAGCAGGTGCTGGCGGCCTGCCTCGCGGCCCTTTCAGACCTGCTGCCGCCGCCCGCGGGCGTGGCATGAGCGCGCCCGCCGCCACCTCACTGCCCTGGCTCGCCGCGGCCTGCGACACGCTGCGCCGCGCCCGCGCCGCCGACCGCTTTCCCGCGGCGCTGCTGGTCCACGAGCAGCCCGGCGCGGGCGGGGAGTGGCTGGCGCGCTTCGCGGCCGCGGTGGCGCTGTGCCGCGAACCCGGCGCGCCCTGTGGCCGCTGCGAGGACTGCCGCCGGCTCGCCGCCGGGACGCACCCGGACCTGCACTGGCTGGGCTGCGCCGAGGACTCGAACTACATCCGGGTCGAGCAGGTGCGCGAGCTGTGCGCCGAGCTGGCCCTGACCAGCCACGGCGCCGGCGCCACGGTCGCGGTGATCGCGCCGGCCGACGCCATGAACGCCAACGCCGCCAATGCGCTGCTGAAGACGCTGGAAGAGCCGCGCGCCGGGGCGACACTGGTGCTGGTCAGCGCCGCGCCCTCGCGCCTGCCGGCGACGGTGCGCAGCCGCTGCCAGCGCCTGGCCGCGCCCGCGCCGGCGCGGGCGCAGTGCCTCGCGTGGCTGCGCGCACAGGGCGGCGAGCGCGACTGGGAAGCGGTCCTGGACGTGCTCGGCAACGCGCCGCTCGCGGCGCTGCAGGTGGACGCGACGGCGCTGGCGAAGCTGCGCGCGGACACGGCCGAGGCGCTCGAGCAGGCGCTGCGCGGCACGCTCGACATCCCGCGGACCGGCGAGGCCTGGGCGCGCGCGGCCGACCACGGCCTGCGGCTGGCCTGCCTTGAGAATTGGCTCACAGTCCGGCTGGAGCAGTCGGCACGCGCCGCCGGCCAATCGTCGCAAATGGGCGGCAGTACGCACTTGCCAAGCGGGCGTTCGGCCTTGAATATGAAAACTCTGGTGCGGGCCCTGGAGCGGCTGTACGAGCTGCGCCAGCTGGGTTCGACCGCGATCAACAAGGCGCTGGCCCTGGAACAGCTGTTCTGGGAGCTGGCGCCGGCACCGAAGGCCGCCCGCGGCGGTCCGGTGCGCTGAGGAACGGGAGCTGGGTCAGGAGCGATGGCGAAGGATCATCACACGGGACGCTCGGGCATCAACAAGCCCGGCCTGCTGACGCTCACGATCAAGGACAAGAGCGCGCTGTACCTCGCCTACATGCCCTACGTGCAAAATGGCGGGCTGTTCATCCCCACCAACAGCAACTACCACCTCGGCGACGAGGTGTTCATGCTGCTGAACCTGATGGGCGAGGACGAGAAGCTCCCGGTCGCCGGCCGCGTCATCTGGGTCACGCCCAAGGGCGCGCAGGGCAAGCGCACCGCCGGCATCGGCGTGCAGTTCAGCGAGCAGGACCGCGGCCAGACGCGCCACAAGATCGAGAACTACCTGGCCGGCGCGCTCTCCGGCGACAAGGCCACGCACACCATGTAGGCGCGCCCGGCGACCGGAAACGGCTCGCATTGGGATCTTCAACTTTCCCGCAGGCCCGCCGATAGCCTTCCCGTCAGGGACGATTGCATGGTCCGGGACGACCGCAGACATCCGGGTCAGTCGTGGAGCCCCGCGCGTGAAGAACCTTGCCATCGGCGTACGTCTGGGCATCGGCTTCGTGCTGGTCGTGCTGTTGCTGAGCGGAGCCACGCTGCTCGGCCTGTACAGCATGGGCCGGATGGCGCGCAGCATCGATGCGATCGCCAACGAGCGATACCCGCAGGTGCGCCTGGTGCAATCGCTCATGAAGAGCTGGAGCCTCAAGTCGCGCGCGGCCTACACGAGCCTGCTCGTCGCCGATCCGCAGCAGGTCCGCGAACAGATCGCGGCCATGGAACTGCAGACGCGCAACTTCGGCGAGGCCATGGGAAAGCTCGAAGGCATGCTCAGCTCGGCCGACTCGAAGTCATTGTTCGCCGAACTGAAGCAGCGGCGGGCCGAGCAGGTCGAGATGTACCAGGCCTTCACGCGCGAGCTGGCCGCCGGGCGCAAGGCGGAAGCCGCCGCGGTGCTGGTCGGGCCCGGACGCGTGGTGGTCGACCGCTTCCAGGCCAAGCTCGACGATTTCATCAATCTGCTCAATGCCCAGGTCGGCGGTGCCGCCGAGGAGACCAACCAGGCCTACCACCGCGCCCGACAGCTGTCGCTGGCGCTGTCCGCGCTCGCGGCCCTCAGCGCGCTGCTCATCGCCTGGTGGGCGACGACTTCCGTCACCCGGCCCATTTCGGAGGCCACGCGCGCAGCCGAGTCCCTCGCGCGGGGCGACCTGACGGTGACGGTGGTGGCCTCCTCGCGCGACGAGACGGGGCGGCTGCTGCAGGCGATCGGCCACACGATCGAGCAGCTGCGCACGATGGTCGGCAAGATCAAGTCGGCGGCGGAATCGGTCGCCACGGCGTCGCGCGAGATCGCCGTGGGCAACGACGACCTGAGCCGGCGGACCGAGGGGCAGGCCGCGTCGCTCGAGGAAACCGCCAGTTCGCTCGAGGAGCTGACGGCCGCCGTGCGCAGCAACGCCGACAACGCCTCCGGGGCCGATCGGCAGGCCAGCGGCGCCTCGGAAGTGGCCAGCAAGGGCGGCGCCGCGGTGCAGCGCATGATCGCCACCATGGACGAGATTTCCGAATCATCGAAGCGCATTGTCGACATCATCGGCGTCATCGACGGCATCGCATTCCAGACCAACCTGCTGGCGCTGAACGCGGCCGTCGAGGCGGCGCGCGCCGGCGACCAGGGGCGCGGTTTCGCGGTCGTGGCGAGCGAAGTGCGCGGCCTGGCACAGCGCAGCGCCGGCGCCGCGCGCGAGATCAAGCAGCTGATCGAGAGCTCCGTCGGCCGCGTGCATGTCGGCGCGGCGCTGGTCAGGGACGTTGGCGCGACGATGGCGGAAATCGTCGATTCGGTGACGCGCGTGACGGCGCTGGTGGGCCAGATCACCGGCGCCACGCAGCAGCAGGCGGCCGGCATCGCCGAGGTGAACCTCGCCGTGACGAACATGGACCAGATGACGCAGCAGAACGCGGCGCTGGTCGAGCAAGCGACGGCCGCCGCCGCCTCGCTGCAGGAGCAGGCGGCACACCTGACGAAGGCCGTGGGAGCGTTCCAGCTGGGAGCCGACCTCGTCGCGCCGCGGTCGGCCGCGCCCCCGCCAGCCGCCGCGCCGCGCAGGCCGGCCGCGCCCCTCGATCCGGCGCCGCCGGCGCCGCGCGCGCTCAAGCGCGCCAATTCAGCCGCGGAGTGGGCGGAGTACTGAGCGGGCAGGGCCCGATGCCATCACTGGCCCGGGCGGCGCAGCAGCTCGGGGCGCACGGCGCCGATGCCACCCTTGAGGACGTAGGCGTCGAAGCCGCGTTCGAGCAGGATGAACGCGGCGGCCGAGCTGCGCCGGCCGGTGTCGCAGTAGACGACGTACGGCACCTTGCGATCGAGCGTCGAGAGCTTGAGGCGGATGAAGTACAGCGGGATGTTGACCGCGTGGTCGATCGCCATGTTCTGGAACTCGGACGGCAGGCGCACGTCGAGCCAGCGCCCGCCGCGGGCGATGATCGCCTCGGCCTTCTCCTGGTCGACCCACTGCTGCAGCGGGTCGTTCATCAGCTCGCGGAAATCCTGCTTGTTGAGGCGCATCAGCACGCCGTCGGTCTGCATGGTGACCGTGGCGTTGCGCTTGGCCTCGGAGATCAGCGCCTCCTCGCCGAAGGTGTCGCCGACGCCCAGTTCCGCCAGCCGGATGCCGGCGCGGTTCAGCGGCGTCTCGCGCGTCACCACGCACTTGCCGCTGACGACCGCGTAGAAGTAGTCGCCCTCGGCGCCCTGCTGGATGACGACTTCGCCCGCGCGGCACACGGTACGCTGCATGCGCATGAAGATCGCCTGGATGTTGGCCGGCGGGATGCGATGGAAGGCCTTGGTCTGCAGCAGCGTCGTCATCCAGTCGTCGCTGGCGGCGGCGCCGAAGTGGGCCTGCAGCTCGGCCACCTCGTAGGTGCCGGTCTGGTCCCAGGTGATCATCATGTCGAGCAGCTCGCTGTCGATCGCGAGGAACTCGATCGGGTCGACGGCGCGCGCGGTCACGCGGCGCGGCGGCTTGGTCGGCAGCGGCACCGCGGCCTCCGGGCTGCCGCCCTTCAGCATCGCCAGCGTGCGTTCGCCCTCGCGCAGCTCCAGCAGGCCGGAGACCAGCCAGATCGTGCGCCGGGCGGCGTCGCCATCGCGGAACAGGATGCGGTTGGCGGCGAGCTGGCTCACGGCCACCTTGCGGGACAGGGCCGTCAGGTTCTCGCCCTTCATGCCGTCGAGCGGCGAGAACCGACGCAGCAGCGCCACGTCGACCGGTCGGCCTTCACTCATTGAGACGCAGTCCCGCCCATATGCCGGGCGATCCTAGCACAGCCTCCCCCGCGCCCCGCGGGGATGCGGCTCACGGTCCGGACGCGGCGATGAAGGCTTCCCACCCCGCATCGGGCTGGAAGCGCGCGCCATACTGTGACGCGAGTTGTAGCAGCCGGTCGCGCACCGCCGCAGCGCCGCGGTGGCGCGCGTAGGCGAGCGGGCCGCCGCGGAACGGCGCGAAGCCGGTGCCGAAGATCACGCCGGCGTCGATGAAGTCGGCCTCGCCGACCACCTGCTCGCGCAGGCAGGCCACCGATTCGTTCACCAGCGGCAGCAGCAGCCGGTCGAGCAGGTCGGCCGGCGGCGCGCTGGCGGGCGGCGGCTTGCGCGGCTTGCCGTCCTGCCAGGCGTAGAAGCCCTGGCCGCTCTTGCGTCCGAGCCTGCCGGTGGCGACCAGGTCGCGCAGCGTCTGCACGAAGGGCGGCGACTCGCGCCCGAGCTCGCGGGTGATGATCTCGCCGACGTGCAGCACGACGTCGAGGCCGACGACGTCGGCGAGCTCGATCGGTCCCATCGGCATGCCGAAGTCCACCGCGGCGCGGTCGATGTGGGCGAGCGGCACGCCTTCGCCGGCGGCGTGCAGCGCCTCGTGCAGGTACGGGAACAGCACGCGGTTGACGAGGAAACCCGGGGCGCTGCGGCAGGGGAGCGGCAGCTTGTCGATGCGGCGCGCGAAGGCGAGGCCGGTGGCCAGCGCCGCGGCGCCGCTCGCCTTGCCCTGCACGATCTCGAGCAGCGGCATCTGCGGCACCGGGTTGAAGAAGTGCAGCCCGATCATGCGCCCCGGATCGGCGAGCTGCGCGGCGAGCTCCTCGAGCGGCAGGCTGGAAGTGTTGCTCGCGAGGATGGCGCCGGCCTTGAGGCGCGGCTCGATCGCGGCGTACAGCGCGCGCTTGGCCTCGAGGTTCTCGAAGATCGCCTCGATCACCACGTCGGCGCGCGGCACGCCCTCGCCGGCGACGTCGGCGCGCAGGCGCGCGGCCGCGGCGGCCCGCTCGCCGGCGTCGCGGATGCGCTTGTCGAACAGCGCCTGCGCCCGCGCCAGGGCCGGCTCGACGTACTTCAGCTCGCGATCCTGCAGCGTCACGTCGAGGCCACGCAGCGCGCACCAGGCGGCGATGTCGCCGCCCATCACGCCGGCGCCGACCACGTGCACGTGGCGGATCTCGGCGCCACCGCGCGCGGCCAGCCCCTTGAGGCGATCCTGCAGCAGGAAGATGCGCACCAGGTTGCGCGCGGTCTCGCCGCGGATCAGCGCCGCGATCGATTCGGCCTCGGCGGCATAGGCCGCCGCGCCCTGCGCGCCATGGCGTACCCACAGGTCGACGACGGCGAAGGGCGCCGGGTACTGTCGGGGCAGGCCCGTGCCGCGACCTGCCGGCGCAGCACGCGGCCGAGCAGCGGCCGGAGCGGCGCGAGGCCGAGCAGGCGGTCGGCGAGCGGCGCACGCCGCGGCGCCGGACGCGCGCGGATCAGGGCGCGCGCGGCGTCGGCGAGCTGCGCCGCCGGCACCAGGCGGTCGATGAGCCCCTGGGCGAGCGCCGGCTCGCCGCGCAGCGGCTTGCCCGGCGAGCATCAGCGCCATCGCGGCGCGCACGCCCAGCGTGCGCACGGCGCGCACCGTGCCGCCGAAGCCGGGGTGGATGCCGAGCTGCACCTCCGGCAGGCCGAGCGCGAGGCGGCCGTCGGCGACGCCGACGCGGTAGTGGCAGCCGAGCGCGAGCTCGAGTCCGCCGCCGAGCGCGAAGCCGTGGATCGCGGCGACGCTCGGGCAGGGCAGGGCCTCGAGCCGCGCGATCACGCGCTGGCCGCGGCGGATCAGCGCCAGCGCGTCGGCCGCGCTCGCGACGCGGGTGAACTCGGTGACGTCGGCGCCGGCGATGAAGCCGGAGGCCTTGCCCGAGCGCAGCACCAGTCCGCGCGGCGGCCGGGATTCGAGCCCGGCCAGCAGGCCGTCGAGTTCCTCCAGCACCGCGGCGCCGAGCGTGTTGGCCGAGCCGCCGGGGCGGTCGAGCGTCAGCCAGGCGATGTCGTCGGCGTCGCGTTCCAGCGTCCAGGCAGTGGGCTCGATCATGGGCGCACCTCGAAGTCGCAGACGACCGGCCGGTGGTCGGAGTAGCGGATGTCGGGCACGCGGAAGTTGCGCACCTCGATGCCCCCGCTCACCAGGATGAAGTCCAGCTCGACGCGCGGCGTGCGCGCCGGGTACGAGGGCAGGTTGAGCTCGTTGGCGCTGCGCAGGCCCGAGGCCTGCATGAACAGGTAGATCTCGTGCGTGCCCCAGAAGACGTTGAAATCGCCGGCGACGATCACCGGCTTGCGCGCGTCCTTGATGAGGTCGTGGAGGAAGCGCAGCTGGTACTGCCGGTGGCGGAACTTGAGCGAGAGGTGCACGAGGAAGATGCACACCTGCTCGAGCTCGAGCTCGATGATCAGGCGCTTGATGCCGGTGTCGAAGTAGTGGAAGCGCTCGCCGGTCACGCCGGGCGCCGCCAGCAGCGCATTGCCCTGCTTGCGCACGATCGGCACGAACTGGTTGATCGAGCCGGTGCCGTACTTGCACTGGTGGGCGGTGTAGTGGCCGAGCGCGTCGGCGACGTAGCTCGCCTGGTTCAGCATCCCGGTGCGCACCGAACCCGTGTCGACCTCGATCAGGCCGACGACGTCGGGCTGCTCCGAGCGGATGAAGCGGGTGATCTGCTCGAGCACCCGGCGGCTGCTGCGCAGGTAGCCGGCGCCCGGCATCGGCAGGTGAAAACCGATGCCCGTACCGGTAGCATAGCGGATGTTGTAGACGAGCAGTCGCAAGCGTTCAGCGTCCCGCGTCCAGGCCCCGGACATTCTGCCAGCCGGATCGAACCATGTCCCAGCGCAATCCCATACGCGTCTATGTAACCCACGCCTGGCAGGAGCACGACGACTACATGCGCGTTTTCGAGTATCTCGAGAGCGCGCGCAACTTCTACTACGTCAACCTCAGCCGCCCGGAGCATCCGCCGGCGAAGACCGGCAACGAGGACCTGCGCGAGGAGCTGCGGCGGCAGATGGGGCAGGCCGAGGTGGTGATCGCGCTGCTCTCGCTCGCCGGAATGCAACGCGACCTGTTCACCTTCCAGCTCAACTACGCCAAGGCCACGGACAAGCCCGTGGTGCTGCTGCCGGGGTTCGGGCGCGAGCTGCCGGTGCCGAAGGATGTCGCCGCGCTGGTCGATGAGACCGTGCGCTGGGACGAGCGTTCACTGGTCGATGCGGTTCGGCGCCAGGCGCGTCACGAAGACACGACGCGCTGGGATACGATCGAATTCAAGATGGACTGACGGCGGCCGCGCGTGCCAGCGGCACGGCGGCATCGGCCGCCAGCAGGCGCGCGATCGGGGCCGCGATGCGCAGCGCGGCCGCCGGCTCGTTGCGCGTGCCGGCGAGCTCGCCGTAGGTGCGCACGATCAGCGTCGTGTAGCGGCGCGCCTCGTCGGGCGAGAGCTTGCGCACCGATGCGCGCACGCGGCTCTCGCCGGGCAGCGCGCGTTCGCGATGCATGGCACGCACCAGTTCGGCGAAACTCGCGCGCATGTCGGCGGGGAAATCGTCTTCTGCCAGGTCGGCGAGGCAGTGCTCGTAGGCGTCGACGAGTCGTTCCTTGATCGTGCCGGGACCGGCGAGGCACACGACGGCACACTCGAGGCGTTCGATCAGATTGCGCATGATGTCCAATGTCCCTGATGCGTTGTTGGAGTTGTGCTTCGGGGCTACTGCGTGAACTTCAAGTGATGCTTCAAGTCGAGGAGGGCGTCAAAAGCCCAGAGAGTCAAGGTGCTACGGGGCGAATATAGCGCGCGTTCCAACGCCTTTCATAGGGGAAAATGCGAGCCGCGCCTGGGCCGTGCCGGCGGGCGCGCGCGCGCGGCGGCAGGGCGGCGCGGGTTGCGGGCGGTCGCGCCGCCAGCGGCAGTGGCTTCCGCGTGACTGTTTTATTTACACGAAGAACATTTCCGAAAATATTGAATTAATTGAAGTTTAGATCGGCGGCACGGCCAGGCGGCCGGCCGGCGAGGAGTGAAAGCATCATGAAACTGATCAGTTTCCTTCGGCCCAACGACCAGCGCGCCAGCTGCGGCGTCGTCGCGGGCGACGGCGTCATCGACCTCGGCGCGGGCCTGCGCGGGCTGAAGCGCGTCCTCGGCGAACTCGACGGGCTCGGGACGCTCGCGGGACGAAAGCCCGACTGGCGCCTCGCCGACCTGAAGCTGCTGCCGGTGATTCCCGACCCCGACAAGATCCTGTGCGTGGGCCTGAACTACGGCGCGCACATCCGCGAGACGGGCAACGAACCGCCGGCCAAGCCGCTCATCTTCACGCGCTTCGCCAACAGCCAGGTGGCGCACGGCCAGCCGCTCATCCGCCCGCGCGCCTCGGAGCGGCTCGACTTCGAGGGTGAGCTCGCCGTGATCATCGGCCGCCGCGGCCGGCACGTGCCGCGCGCCGAGGCCATGGGGCTGGTGGCGGGCTTCGCCTGCTACAACGATGGCTCGGTGCGCGACTTCCAGCGCCACTCCACCCAGTACACGCCCGGCAAGAACTTCGTCGGCACCGGCGGCTTCGGGCCGTGGCTGGCGACGCCGGAGGAAGTCGGCGACATCCGCTCGCAGACGCTGACGACGCGGGTCAACGGCGCGGTCATGCAGCAGGCGCGGCTCGATGACCTGGTGTTCGACATCCCGGCGCTGGTCGAGTACTGCTCCACCTTCACCGAGCTGGTGCCCGGCGACGTGCTGGTCACCGGCACGCCGGGCGGCGTCGGCGCGGCGCGCAAGCCGCCGCTGTGGCTCAAGCCCGGCGACGTGGTCGAGGTGGAGATCAGCGGCGTGGGCGTGCTGCGCAACCCGGTCGCGCAGGAGGCCTGAACCTCAGGGCCCGGGCCTTCAGGGCCGGCGCATGCTGGCGAGCAGCAGCACGAGCGAAGCGGCGCCGAATCCCATGCCGATGAAGGGCACGATGCCGTAGTCGGGCGGCGTGCCGAGCAAGGCGGCGGCCAGCGCCGGCCCGATGGCGAGCCCGCCGCCGATCATGAAGTTCGCGATGGCCATCAGCCGGCCGGAGTGGTCGTGCGAGGCCATGCCGGCCAGGATGTACGGCAGCGCGAAGGTCCAGGCGTACTTGAAGGCGCCGGCCGCGAGCAGGAAGCGCGTCGGCGGCACGCTGCCAGCCAGCGCCGCGCAACCGACCAGGATCAGCGCGAAGCCGATGAGCAGCGGCCGCACGCGGCCCCAGCGCGCGCCGAGCACGACGGCGCTGCCGCAGCCGGCGATGCCGCACAGCGAGGCGACCGTCAGGTCATCGCCGATCAGCGTGGCGCCGAGCCCCGAGGCGGCGCCGATGCGTTCGACGTAGGTCCACACGCCGCCGAGCGCGACGTACAGGCACAGGATGCCGGCGAGGCCGAGCAGGGCCGGCAGGCCGAGCACGCCGCTGCCGGTCTCGCTGCTGCGCGGCGGCGCGCGCTCCGGGAGCCAGCGGATCATCGGCAGGCAGATGAGCAGCAGCGCCGCGAAGCCGAGGTACAGCCCGCGCAGGCCCACCGCCGGCAGCACGCGGGGGAGCAGCGCCAGCCCGATCGCGCCCAGGACCAGCTGGCTGACCGTCCACCAGCCGAAGTTGCGCTCGGTCTGGCGCGTCATGCCGATGACCGCGATGCACACCACCATCACCGAGCCGCCCGCGAGGCCGGTCAGCGCGCGCAGGGCGGCGAGCGTGGCGAAGCCGCCGACGAAGGCGCACACGAGGTTGCCGGCGATCATCACCGACAGCAGCACCCGCAGCACCTTGCGCCACGACCAGCGCGGCAGCCACCACAACGCCGGCCAGCTCGCGAGCGACATGGCGCCGAGCTCCACCGAGATCGTCACGCCCGCCTGCGCCGGCGTGAACCCGTAGCGCGTGATGAGCGCGCCGACCACGACCGGCGCGATCATCAGGATGGCCGCGATGATCGCCGTGATGTAGACATCGGCGAAGACCGTCGCGGGGCGGTCGGCCCCGGAGGCAGTGGCTGTGCTCATGCGGCCCTCACTTTCCGGCGGGGACGCTGGCGACGAGGGCGGCCGCGGCGTCGATCACCGCCTTCTGGTGCGGCTGCAGGTCCTGCCCGCCCATGCCGGCGAAGATCGGCAGGAACGGATCGTCCACGCCGCTGCGCTGCCCGAGCAGCTCCTCGAACACCGCGAGGCCGCAGAACGGCACGTAGGCGGTCGAGTAGCCGCCCTCGTGGATCGCGAGCAGGCGGCCGCCGCAGACCTCGCGGGCCAGGTCCACCGTCTGGCGGGCGAGCGCGCGGAAGGTCTCGCTGGTCGCCATCATGCGGCCGAGCGGATCCATTGCGCTGCCGTCGAAGCCGGAGGAGGCGATGATCAGGTCCGGGCGGAAGCGGCGCACCGCCGGCACGACGACGCGCGACCAGGCGTCGAGGTAGGCGCCGTGGCCGGAGCCCGGCGGCAGCGGCACGTTGAGGTTGGCGCCGGCGCCCGCGCCGCGGCCGTTGTCGGCGAGCGCGCCGGAATTCGGCGGGTAGTAGTTGTCCTGGTGCACCGAGACCGTCAGCACCGAGCCGTCCTCGTAGAAGGCATGCTCCTGGCTGTTGCCGTGGTGCACGTCCCAGTCGACGATGGCGATGCGCCCGAGCTTGTGCTGCGCCTGCGCGCGCTGCACGACCAGCACGTTGTTGGCGAAGACGCAGAAGCCGCGGCCCAGGTCCTTCTCGGCGTGGTGGCCGGGCGGGCGGTTCAGGCAGTAGGCATTGTCGACCTGGCCATTGACGATGGCGTCCAGGGCCTCGAGGCACCCGCCGGCCGAGAGCTGCGCGATCTCGAAGCTGCCCGTGCCGATCGGCGTGAGTTCGCCGGCATCGCCGCCGACGCCCGCGCTCAGGGCCTGCACTCGTTCGATATACGGGCGGGCGTGGTACCCGGCGATCTCATCGAGCGTGGCGCGGCGCGGCTTGATGCGCACCAGCTGGTCGAGGACGCCCGCGACCTCCAGCAACCCGAGCAGCCGGCGCTTGGTCTGGGGGCTCTCCGGGTGGCCGTCGATCTGGTTGATCAGGCCATAGGGCAGGGGGCCGGCGCTGGCGCCCGTGTTGTGCCAGAAGTAATGTTCGTGGCAGACAAAACCGGTACGATTCATGGCGTTGGTCTCCAACTGGATTCCATTGAAATAACATGAGGATGCGTCGTAAACCTGATCCGGCGGCCGAAATGGCCGGCGTGGACGCGGGTGTGCTCGGCGCCTTCCTGCTCGACCTGTACCGCCTGGCGCGCGAGGCGCCGCTGGCCGACTTCCAGCGCCGGGTGCTGGACCGCCTGTGCGAGGCGCTGCCCTTCAGCGGCGCCTGGTGGGGCATGACGCGCACGGACCGCGAACTGCACAGCTCCTTCCCGTACCACATGCCGGCGGGCTACGCAGACTACTGGTACCGCGTGCGGCAGCACGATCCGCTGGCGGACATCGTGCTGGCCGAGCCGGGCATCACCGTGCACCTCTCGCACCGGCAGATGTCGGCGGACCCGGTGTTCGCGCGCTTCTGCGCCGAATACGGCACGCGCCAGTCGCTGTGCACGCTGCTGAAGAACCCGACGCTGAACCTGGCGACTTTCCTGAGCCTGTACCGCAATCGCGACGCGCCGCGCTTCACCGCCGCCGAGCGGCGCCTCAAGCAGCTGGTGATGCCTCATCTGTGGGCCGCCTGGACGTCGAACTGGATCACGCAGCTCGCGAGCGACGAAGCCCACGGTTTCTCGAGCCGCGTCGCAGTCGCCATCGTCGACCAGAAGGGCCTGCTGCACGCGGCCGAGCCGCGCTTCAGCGCGATGATCCAGCTCGAGTGGCCCGAGTGGCAGGGCCCGGAGCTGCCGGCGGCGCTGCTCGAGTCCATGCGCACCGGCGCCCCGGTGAACGGCCGGCACGGCATCATGCGGGTGCGCCCGGTCTCGGGGCTGTTCCTGGTCGAGGCGCGCGAGCGCTCGCCGCTCGACCGGCTGACGCCGCGCGAGCTCGCCATCGCGCAGCGCTTCGGCAGCGGCAAGTCCTACAAGGAAATCGCCGCGGCCCTGCCGGTGTCGCCGGCGACCGTGCGGGCGCATCTGCGTGCGATCTACTCAAAGCTCGAGATCTCCGACAAGACCGAACTGGCGAGCCTGTTGAGCCAGCATTCTGAGCCGCGGCGTGGCCCGGCCATCAACTAGTACAAATGTTCTATACAGGGCCCCGGGGGGCCTGACCTAAGCTGCCTCCGAGGGGGACCGCGACGGTTTCCCCGGGGGGGAGCCAGGTGAAACTGGAAGAGTACGCCCGCTGCGACGGGCTGCAGCTCGCTGCGCTGGTCCGGCGCGGCGAGGTCAAGGTCGGCGAGGTGGTGGCCTGCGCGCTCGCCGCCATCGAACGGATCAATCCCGCGATCAATGCGGTCATCGGCCGCCTGGACGACAAGGCGATCGAGGCGCAGGTGGCGGCGCTGCCGGCCGAGGCGCCGTTCCGCGGCGTGCCCTTCCTCATCAAGGACCTGGTGCTGCACATGGCCGGCGTGCGCTGCGACATGGGCAGCCGCCTCATCGACGGCGCCTATGTCCCGCCGGCCGACTCCGACCTGATGGCACGCTTCCGGCGCAGCGGCGTCATCACGCTCGGCCGCACCAACGTGCCCGAGATGGGTTTCAACGCCTCGACCGAGCCGCTGCTCCACGGGCCGACGCGCAATCCCTGGAACCCGGCCCACAGTTCCGGCGGCTCGAGCGGCGGCTCCGCGGCGGCGGTCGCCGCCGGCCTGGTGCCGATCGCGCACGCCAACGACGGCGGCGGCTCGATCCGCATCCCGGCCTCGATCTGCGGCCTGGTGGGCCTCAAGCCCAGCCGTGGCCGCACGCCCACGGGCCCCGACTACGCCGACCCGCTGCACGGCCTCGGCATCGAGCACATCGTCTCGCGCAGCGTGCGCGACACGGCGGCGATGCTCGATGCGGTCGAGGGCCCGGGCATCGGCGACCGCTACGAGATCCCGCGGCCCGCGCAGCCCTACCTGCAGGCGATCGCCGCGCCGCCGGCGCGGCTGCGCATCGCGTTCTCCGCGGGCGTCGACAGCCATTCGGCGCCGGCCGACGCCGAGGTCGTGCGGGCGCTCGAGGCGGTGGCGAAGGCCTGCGCGACGCTGGGCCATCGCGTCGAGGAGGGCCGGCCGGCGTACGACGCCGACGCCTTCCACCGCGCCAACATGTTCTTCTGGTCCTCGTTCTGCGCCTCGGGCGTGGCGGCCACGGCGCAGGCCTTCGGCCGCACGCCCTCGCTCGCGAACCTCGAGACCAGCCTCATGGCCAACTACGAGTTCGGCCTCGGCCTCAAGGCGCTCGACCTCGAGTGGGCCGACGCCATCATGAACCAGGTGTGCCGCAGCGTCGGACCCTTCTTCCAGCAGCACGACGTGCTGCTGACGCCGACCATCGGCGTGACGCCCTACAAGCTCGGCTTCCTCGACGCCAACGCGCCGGGGCTCACCGCCCAGGGCTGGTACGACCACCTGTTCCGCCATCTGCCGTACACTGCGCTGTTCAACATGACCGGGCAGCCGGCGATCAGCCTGCCGCTCGGCCAGAGCGCGGGCGGCCTGCCGATCGGCATCCAGCTGGTCGGGCGCTTCGGCGACGAGGCCACCGTGCTGCAGCTCGCCGCGCAGCTCGAGCAGGCCATGCCGTGGACGGCGCGGCTGCCGGGCATCCACGCGGCGCATGCGAAGCATTGAACGATTTCGGATCGGTATCCACCGGGGAGTAGAGTGATGCGAATCAGGGGAGTCAAGCGAATCGGGGCCTGCGCCATCGGCGCGAGCCTGCTGCTGCCGGCGCTGGTCGCCGCGGCTGCCGAGGAAGGCGCGAAGATCGAGGAAGTCGTCGTCACGGCGCAGAAGCGCGCCGAGAGCGCGCAGGACGTCGGCATCACGCTCAACGCCTTCAGCGGCGAGGAGCTGTCGAACAAGGGCGTCGCGACCTCCGAGGACCTGGCGCTGTACACGCCGGGCCTGACCGTGAACGAGTCGGCCGCGACCGGCGTGCCGCTCTACACGATCCGCGGCGTCGGCTTCCAGGACTACTCGACCGCGGCGTCCTCGACCGTCGGCCTGTACTTCGACGAAGTGGCCATGCCCTACACGGTGATGAGCCGCGGCGCGGTGTTCGACGTCGAGCGCGTCGAGGTCCTCAAGGGCCCGCAGGGCGACCTGTACGGCCGCAACACCACGGCGGGGCAGATCAGCTACATCAGCAAGCTGCCGACCAAGGAGCTGCAGGGCGGCATCAAGGCCACCTACAGCAGCTTCCAGACGGTGGACGCCGAGGGCTACCTCAGCGGCCCGCTGACCGACACGCTGCGCGCGCGCCTGGCGTTCACGACCACGCAGTCGGGCGAGGGCTGGCAGAAGAGCCTGACGCGCCCGGGCGACAAGCTCGGCAAGAAGGACGTGTTCGCCGTGCGCGGCCTGCTGGATGCGGACCTGGGGCCGGTCAATGCCCTGCTGCGCGTGCAGTACGTCAAGGACAAGTCGGACAACAAGGCGAACACCGCCTACGACGGCCGCCTCGTCGGCCTGGGCGAGATGGCGCTGCCGTACAAGGGCCTGCTGCCCTACATCATCGCCGGCACCGAGCCACCCTGGTACTCGACCGGCGACAACCGCGCCGCCGACTGGACCAACAGCTACACCGACCCGAACGGCGTGACCTACAACCTGCGTCCGCGCCGCAACAACGACCTGAGCAGCGTGTCGCTGAAGCTGAACTGGCCGCTGTCGGACACCATGGCGCTCACGTCGGTGACCGGCTACGACAAGTTCAAGCGCAAGGAGACCAATGACTGGGACGGCATGCCGGTCAACGACTCCAGCAACATCAACACCTCCGACATCCACGTGTTCTCGCAGGAGCTGCGCCTCAGCGGCAGCAGCCAGCGCCTCAACTGGGTCGGCGGCCTGTACTACTCCTCCGACAACGTCGACGAGTTCTACAATTACTTCATGTCCGATTCGCTGTTCGGGCTCGGCAGCGTGGAGTTCGGCATCGCGCCGTTCCAGTTCTCGCCGATCCTGCAGCTGCACACGCTGTACTCGCAGAAGACCACGTCGGCCGCGGCCTTCGGCCACGTCGAGTTCAACGTGACCGACAAGCTGCGCCTGGTGGGCGGCCTGCGCTACACGGACGAGAAGCGCAAGTGGCGCGGCTGCACCTACGACGCGATGGACTCGGCCACCGGGAGCCTCGCGAGCTTCACCAACCTGCTGTTCGGCACCACCCTCGGCCCCGGTGCCTGCGGCACGATCGACGACGATCCGAACTCACCGAACTACATCTTCGCGCTGATCGGCGGTCCGGACGTCAACAACGCCTTCCACGAATACCGCGAGACCATCCAGGCGAAGAAGTGGATGTACAAGGCGGGCCTCGACTACCACTTCACGCCGGACGTCATGGCGTACGCCAGCATCTCGCACGGCTTCAAGTCGGGCGGCTTCAACGGCGCCAACTCGAACACCACGCAGCAGCTCAAGGGCTACAAGCCCGAGGAGCTGGACGCCTACGAGATCGGCCTGAAGTCCACGCTCCTCGACCAGACGATGCAGCTGAACCTCTCGGCCTTCTACTACAACTACAAGAACAAGCAGGAGTCCGACCGCGCCGTGACCTTCGTCGGCAACATCAGCGGCCTGACGAACGTGCCGAAGTCGCGCATCTACGGCGCCGAAGCCGACCTGCAGTGGGCGCCGGTCCGCGGCCTGATGGCCAACCTCGGCGCCGCCTGGCTGTCGACCCGCGTGCAGGAGTGGATGGCCGTGTCCAACGACAGCGTGTGGCCGACCGTCATCCACTTCGACGCCTCCGGCATCGAGCTGCCGAGCGCGCCCCGCTGGCAGCTGAACGGTGGCGTGGAGTACAGCCGCGACCTGGCGGCCAGCATCAAGGGCTTCATCGGCATCGACGGCAACTACAAGGGCCACACTTCCGGCGGCGCCGTGGGCATCCAGGCCGCGACCGCGGCCTACTCGGTGTACAACGCGCGCGTCGGCTTCGGCAATGCCAAGGACAGCTGGATGGTCACGCTGTGGAGCCGCAACCTGTTCGACAAGTACTACTACCCGGCGGCGTACCAGGGCGGCAATGGCCCGTATGTCCGCAGCGTCGGCATGCCGCGCACCATCGGCCTGTCGGGGGAGTACAAGTTCTGACATGAAGATCCAGCACGCGACGGCAGCGTTCCTGCTCTCCAGCGCATCGTTGCTCGCGTGGGCGGGCCCGCCGGCTCCGGCCGGCGGACCCGCCGAGCTGGTGCTCGTCAACGGCGCGGTGTACACGCAGGACACCGCGCATCCCTGGGCGCAGGCCGTCGCCGTGCGCGGCGGGCATTTCGTCGCCGTCGGCGGCAACGCCGAGGTGCGCCGCTACCGGGGCCCGCGCACGCGGGTCGTCGACCTGCACGGGCGCATGCTGATGAGCGGGCTCGTCGACGCCCACCTTCACGCGGTGGAGGGCGCCAACGAGGACCTGTACGCCTGCACCTTCCCGGCGACGTCCACGCCGGAGCAGATCCGCGCGAAGCTGGCTGCCTGCCACCAGGCGCTGGCCCCGGGCCAGTGGATCGAGGGCGGCTCCTGGGCCAGCGATTTCTTCGCCCAGCAGAAGATCGCCTCGCCACGCCAGTGGCTCGACGCGATCGTCGGCGACCGCCCGGTCGCGCTGCGCGATGATTCGCACCACAACGTCTGGGCCAATACCGCCGCGCTGCGCGCCGCCGGCGTGACCGCGGCGACGCCGGATCCGACCGGCGGGAGCTTCCCGCGCGAGGCCGGCGGCGCCGAGCCCAATGGCATCGCGCTCGAGGCCGCGGCCGAGATGGTCTCGGCCGCCGCGCCGCCGAAGACGCCGGAGCAGCTGCAGCGCGCCGTGCACCATGCGCAGGACCTGGCGCACCGCTACGGCATCATCGGCCTGAAGGAGGCCGACTCCTGGGAGCCGACGATCGCGGCCTGGCACGCGGTCGAGCAGGCCGGGCAGCTCTCGCTGTACGTCACCAACTGCATCTCGACGCTGGCATTGCAGAAGACGCCGGAGACGCCGCTCGATTTCGGGCGCATCGAACGCATCCGCGCCGCCTACGACGGCGCGCTGATGCATCCGGACTGCGTGAAGCTGTACCTCGACGGCGTGCCGACGCCGGCGCGCACGGCCGCCATGCTCGAGCCCTACGTGCCGGACGAGCACGGCGCCGTCAGCAGCGGCCTGCTGCACGTCGCACCCGCCGTGCTGGCCGCCGATGTCGTGGAGATCGACCGGCGCGGCTACACGGCGAAGCTCCACGCGGCGGGCGATGCCTCGATCCGCGAGGGGCTGGACGCGATCGCCGCCGCACGCCGGCGAATCCCGGCAGCGACCGGCGCCACGAGCTCGCCCATGCCGGCTACATCGCGCCCGTGGACATCCCGCGCTTCGCCGCGCTGAATGCCGTTGCCGACCAGTCGCCCTACATCTGGTATCCCTCGCCGATCATCGACGCGGTGGCGGCGGCGGTCGGTCCGGAGCGCGGCGCGCACTACTGGCCGACGCGCACGCTGGTCGAGAGCCACGCGCCGATGGCCGCCGGCTCCGACTGGCCCTCGGTCGTGCCGTCGATGGACCCCTGGGCGGGCATCGAGGCGATGGTGACCCGGAGCGAACCGTACGCGAACGGCACTGCGAAACTCTGGCCCGAACAGGCCGTCACGCTCGCCGACGCGCTGCGGATCTACACGCAGGGCGGCGCCGCGGCGCTGCGCCGCGAGGCCGAGACCGGCACGATCGCCGTCGGCCGCTCGGCGGATTTCATCGTGCTCGACCGCAACCTGTTCAAGGTGCCGCCCACGGCGATCAGCGACGTGCGCGTCGACCTCACCGTGTTCCAGGGCCGGGAAGTGTATCGCCGGCACTGAGGCCGGCAGCGGAGGGGTGGCGATGGACGGCGGCATCGCGGGCCTGGGCGCGGCGCGGCTCGCCGCCGGCCTGCGCGCGCGCGAGTTCTCCTGCGTCGAGCTGATGCGCGCCTGCCTCGGGCAGGTCGGGCGCCTGAACCCGAAGGTCAACGCCATCGTCTCGCTGCGCGAGAGCGACGTGCTGCTCGCCGAGGCGGCCGAACGCGACGCGCAGCTGGCGCGCGGCGAGGACCTGGGACCGCTCCACGGCCTGCCGCAGGCGGTGAAGGACCTCGCCCTGACGCGCGGCCTGCGCACCAGCTTCGGCTCGCCGATCCTCGACGGCGTGCCGGCCGAGGACACGCTGTTCGTCGAGCGGCTGCGCGCCGCCGGCGCCCTCTTCATCGGCAAGACCAACACGCCCGAGTTCGGCCTCGGCTCGCAGACCTACAACGGCGTCTTCGGCACTACGCTCAATGCGTACGATGCGCGCCTGTGCGCGGGGGGCAGCAGCGGCGGGGCGGCCGTGGCGCTGGCGCTGCGCATGCTCCCGGTCGCGGACGGCAGCGACATGATGGGCTCGCTCCGCAACCCCGCGGCCTTCAACAACGTGCTCGGCTTCCGGCCCTCCATCGGGCGCGTGCCGATGGCGGGGGAGGAGCTGTTCCTCGATTCGCTCGCCTGCACGGGTCCGATGGCGCGCAGCGTCGCCGACCTGGTGCTGCTGCTCGACGTCATGGCGGGGGCGGATCCGCGCGCGCCGCTCGCCATCGACGATCCCGCCTGGCGGGCGCATCCGCCGCTGGCCCGCGAATTCCGCGGCAGCCGCGTCGGCTGGCTCGGCGACCTCGGTGGCCACCTGGCCTTCGAGCCGGGCGTGCTGGGCCTGTGCCGCAAGGGCTGCAGCGCCCTCGAGTCGCTCGGCTGCCGCGTGGACGAAGTGGCCCTGCCGGTGCCGCCGGCGGAGCTGTGGGAGGCCTGGACGACGCTGCGCAGCTGGCAGGTGGCCGGCGCGCTCGCGCCGCTGCACGCCGATCCGGCGCGCCGCGCACGGCTCAAGCCCGAGGCCGTGTGGGAAATCGAGCGGGGCCTCGCGCTCGGAGCGCAGGACGTGTACCGCGCCTCGCTGGTGCGCTCGCGCTGGCACCGGGCCGCGCTGCGGCTCTTCGCGCAGTTCGATTTCCTGGTGCTGCCGAGCGCGCAGGTATTTCCTTTCGATGCCACGCTCCACTGGCCGCGCAGCATCAACGGCGTGGCGATGGACACCTACCATCGATGGATGGAAGTGGTGGTGCCGGCGAGCCTGCTCGGCTTCCCGGTGCTCAACCTGCCGGTGGGCTTCGACCCGCAGGGACGCCCGATGGGCATGCAGGTCGTCGCGGCGCATCACGCCGACTGGTCGGTGCTGCAGCTCGGCGCCGCCTACGAGGCGGCCACGAACTGGGTCGAGCGCCGGCCGCCGCCGCTGCTCGCACCGCCGGCTCGCTGGCCTGCAGGCCCGCTGGCCCCTGGCCGGGCGCGGCTCGCGCGCATTGCGCCGCCGCGCCGGTCCCGTTAAGGTGCGGCGCACCGACCCCGCCATTCCAAGGAACGAGCATGAACCTGCGCTTCTCCATCATCGCCGGCCCGCGCCAGCGTCCGGACAAGAACCAGTCGGCCAGCGAGGCGTGGTGGAACTACGTCAACGACGCGGTCCTGGCCGAGAAGCTCGGTTTCGACTCGGCCTTCATCGGCGAGCACCATTTCTGCTTCGCCTCGGGCAACTCCTCGCCGTTCGTGATGCTCGCGGCGATCGCCTCGCGCACCGAGCGGCTGCGCGTCGGCACCTCGATCATCTGCATGCCGTTCCACAACCCGCTGCGGGTCGCCGAGGACATCGCGGCGGTCGACATCGCCTCGCGCGGCCGCTTCGACTTCGGCGTCGGCGTCGGCTCGCAGTACGAGGAGTTCGAGACCTTCGGCATCCCGTCGGGCGAGCGCTTCGGCCGCACCTGGGAGGCGATCGACCTGATCGACCGCTGCCTGCACGGCGGCGAGGAAGTGTTCTCGCACAAGGGCAAGTACTTCGACTTCCCCAACGTGCGCTGGATCATCCCGCCGTACCAGAAGCGCGTGCCGTTCTTCTGGGGCGGCTTCGGCCCGCAGGGCGTGCAGCGCGCCGCCGAGCGCGGCTACAACCTGATCGCGCCCGACTACACCGGCATCTACGAGCGCGTCATGCGCGAGCACGGCCGCAACCCGGCCGACTACCACATCGGCTTCGTCAACATGGTGTCGATCGCCCGCTCGAAGGAAGAGGCCTTCCAGGCGATCGTCGAGCCGTCGCTGTGGGTCAACAACGTCTACGCGATGCGCCGCAACCTCGACGGGACCTGGCCGGCCGAGTCGGAGCGCATCACGCTCGAGCAGATGCGCAAGGACCACGAGGACGGCAAGCAGAGCAGCAAGGCGATGTTCGCGCCGATCTGCGGCACCGTCGACGAGGTGATCGCGCGCATGCTGCCGCTGGTGCACGGCGCGGTGGGCCTGATGACGCACATCGGCATCGAGGTGCGGCCGCCGGGCACGCGCACCGAGGACGTCGAGCGCACGATGACGCTGTTCGCGCGCGAGGTGATGCCGGTGCTGAAGGCCGAGGCGGCCAAGCGCAAGGTCTAGCGCCGGAGGTTCCCATGAAGCGGGCACGCAGGCGGATTGCCGGAGGTTCCCATGACGCTGACACGCAAGGATTTCCTCAAGGCCAGTCTCGGTGCGGCGGTGGCGGCCGCGGCGCCGGCGACGGTCGCGGTGGCCGGGAAGCGCCGCAGCGCCGCGGAGGCGCAGGGAGGAGCCCGGTCCGGCCTGCCGGCACCCGACCGCGGCCCCGGCCCGAAGCGCGGGGTCTCGATCTACAGCTATTCGGGCGAACTCGGCGTCACGATGACGCTGGAGGACTGCCTGGTCGACATGCACGACATGGGTGCGCGCGGCCTGGAGATCCTCTCCAGCGCCCACGTCGAGGACTACCCGCATCCGTCGGACGCCTGGCTCGAGCGCTGGCGCGCGCTGCTGGTGAAATACGACATCGTGCCGGTCGAGTACGGCCACTGGGTCGACTCGAGCCTGCACGCCGGGCGCGAGCTCTCGACGCGCGAGTCGTTCGACATGCTGGTGCGCGACATCAAGCTGGCGCATGCGCTCGGCTTCACCGTGATGCGCACCAAGCTCGGCGTGACCGACGAGATGCTCACGCCGGTCGCCAACTGGCGCGAGATCATCAGCATGGCGCTGCCGGTCGCCGAGCAGCACGACGTGCGCATGTGCCCGGAGCTGCACCAGCCGACGGCGCTCAAGTCGAAGATGGTCGACGACTACGTCGAGTTCATCCAGAAGACCGGCACGAAGCACTTCGGCCTCAACATCGATTTCGGCGTGTTCCAGGCGCCCGAGGCGCGCATCCGCATCCCGGGCATGGACAATCCGCCCAGCGCCCCGGAAGACATGATCCCGCTGCTGCCCTACACCTACGCCTGCCATGCGAAGTTCACGCACATGACGGACGAGCTGGTGGAGGCGACGCATCCCTACGAGCAGATCGTCGCGCTGATGCGCCAGCACCAGTGGTCCGGCTACCTGCTGAGCGAATACGAGGGCGAGAACAAGGACGTCCCCGGCCATTCTTCCGACCAGCTGCGGCGCCAGCACGTGATGCTGCGCCGTCTGCTGGGCGAAGCCTGAGGGAGGGCACGACGATGCTCGAACAACCAGTCATCCAGATGCGCGGTTTCCGCAACGTGCGGGACGGGGAGAAGGTCACGGGCTTCCAGGTGGCGGTGCGCCTGCCGTACTACCGCGGCGTGTGGCTCTCGCAGTTGCGGCCCGCCACGGTGAGCGTCGACGGGACTGCCTACAAGGACGCCGAGATCACCTGGACGATCGCCGGCCATACCTACGAGCAGGGGCAGCTCGCCGAT
This sequence comes from Steroidobacteraceae bacterium, assembly GCA_046347255.1. Lineage (GTDB taxonomy): Bacteria > Pseudomonadota > Gammaproteobacteria > Steroidobacterales > Steroidobacteraceae > FEN-1191. The sequence continues at coordinate 35,180 of JAXMGO010000026.1, read as the reverse complement.
CACTCCGAGGTCAGCTGGAGCAACATGGAGCCCGCCGTCCTGACGGTGCGCAAGCCGGGCGGCCTCGCCATCGGCTTCCACGACGTGCAGGTCGAGTTCCTGTGGAGCACGTCCTACCTGCCGCCGCGGCTCGACCTGATGTCCGACGGCATGGCCCGCAAGCCGCCGACGCGCCGCATGGTGCTCGTGCGCTAGCCGCGCGGCCGGCAGAGCCAGGCCTGCAGCGCCGCGAGGTCCGCGCGCGTGAGCTCCGTGGGCCGGAAGAAGGGCATGTGGCCGCTGCCATGGCGCACCACGTAGGCGATGAAATCCGGCGTCAGGTCGGTGCGCGCCTCCAGTTCCGCGGGCACCGCACCCTGGTGCTTCGCCTGCAGCGCGACCGTCCCGGGCATCGCCGGCAGGTTGAACAGCACCGGCTTGTTCGGCGCCAGGAGCTTGCCGTGGCAGGCCTGGCAGCGCGCCCAGAACACCTCGCGGCCGCGTCGCTGCAGCGGGTCCAGCGACTCCGGCGCGGCGGGCGGGGCCACACGCGCCCACGCGGACGCGGCTGGTGGCGCGACTGCGGCCGCCGTGCGATCCGCCGGCGGCACGCCTGCCGGCGCAACGTCGCCGGCCTCCACCACGCCGGGCACTCCCCCGCCGGCCAGGCAGCAGGCGCGGGCGGCGAGCAGCGCCGGGGCAGGGCGGCGGAATGGCTTGCGGGCGCTCATGCGCGCCCCTTGCGCTGGCCGCGCGGCCAGATGCCGTAGCGACCGGGCGAGAGGATGCCGTTCGGGTCCAGCGCGTCCTTGATGCGCTCGTGCAGCCGCATGAGCGCGTGGTCGTTGAAGGCGTAGGTGTCCATCACCGGGTCCATGAACGCGGCGTGCGCACGGTAGACGCCCCAGCCGCGCGCCGCGCCCATCTTCGTCAGCTCCACGTACATCGCGCGCAGCCGCGCGTTCTCGGCGGCGTCGTTGGTGAGCCACAGGCCCTGGAACATGATGAACGAGCGCCAGTGGTAGGTGAGCGCGAAGCCGAGCTTGTGCACCACGCCGGCGCGGCGGTAGGCCTGCGCGAACACCTTGTGACCCTCGATGAGCGCGGCGCCGGAGAACGGGATGATCATCGAGCAGTCCAGGTGCCCGGTGCTGTTGGCGAGCGAGGAGAAGACGCCGAGGTTCGGGATGCCGAACAGCGCGAGGTCGGGCGTGGTGGCGATCTGCTCTTCGCTGAGCGGGAAGCGCGTGAAATCCTGCTCCTCGAGCTGGATGTCGGGAATCGCCGCGAGCCGCTCGCGCGCGTGCGCCCACTGCGCGCGGATCACGCTCTCGGGCCCGAAGAAGCGCAGTTCAGTCTGCCAGAAGTGCGTGCCGAGCTCGGCGGCGTAGCGGTCCCAGTCGGCCGCGCTGCCGCCGTCGGGCTGGTCGAGGAGCGCGGCCTTGCGCGCGTCCACCGGCGCGAGGAACGGCGGGCTGAGGATCGGGAAATGGCAGTTGACGACGTTGGCGTAGCCGAGGTACGCGAGGATGCGCACCAGCGGGATTGCATCGTCGTGCCGCCGGCAGCGGATGCGGCCGACCAGGCAGGCCTCGGGTTCGGGCATCAGCCAGAAACCCATCTTCGTCACGATGCCGAAGTTCGACTGCGAGAAGATGCCGTCGACGAAGGGGCCGGCGCCGTAGCGGAACTCCTGCCAGGTCCGCGCGCCGGGCAGGGCGCCCATGCCGGTGCGCACCAGCGTGCCGTCGGCCAGCACCACCTCCATGCCGCAGTGCGCGTCATAGTGGTCGCGGTAGGGGAGCTGCGTGCGCCCGGCGCCGTGGTCGAGGGCGTTGCCGATGAGGCTGCCCCAGCCGGGATCGGGCGTGTCGATCCAGAGCTTCAGGCCGCGCTCGCGGATGTGGCGATAGAGGTCGAAGTAGCTGACGCCCGGCTCGACCAGCGCACTGGCGTTGTCCTCGCTGACCTCGAGGATGCGGTTCATGCGCTTGAGGTCCAGCACCACGCAGCCGGACTGCACCGGCGCCGAACCGCCGTAGGCGAGGTTGCGGCCGCTCGAGATCGGGTACAGCGGGATGCGCGCGCGGTTGGCGATGCGCACGATGGCCTGGACTTCCTCGACACTCGCCGGCGCCACGGCGGCGGAGGCCACGATCTCGTGCGCCGGGTCGCCGCGGAAGGGCGTGTAGGCGTCGCGATAGGTCGCGACATCGTCCGCGTCCTGGAAGACCCACTCCGGGCCGACCACGCCGGCAAACTCCTTCAGCGCCGCGGCGAAGGCCCGTGTGCCGATTCCCGACGGACTCGTCATGGCCTGCGACCTCGTCCTGATGCTGCCAGCGATCCTAGGCGGCGCGCCCCATCGGCAACACTCCGAGGGCGAGCCGGCGATATCCCAACCGGGAAATGAAACAAGAATGATCTTTCAATAGTCACGTTAAAGGCCTGAATAGGAATGCATTATCTGGCCAGCCATTCGCTCAGCCGAGCAGGAGCCACAGCGCCACGCCGACCATCAGCAGGGCGGAGACGCGATTGAGGATTCGCCCGTGGCCCCGGCTGAGCAGCCAGGCGCCGAAGCTGCGTCCACCCCGCGCGTACAGGAGCATGCTGGCGAACTCGAGCGCCACCATCAGTACCAGCAGGCCAATGGCCTGCGGGACCAGGGCCGCGCGCGTATCGATGAACGTCGGCAGCAGCGAAGCCTGGAAGACCCACGCCTTGGGGTTGGACACCGCCGTGATGAAGCCCTGCGAGAACAGGGCGCGAGGGTCGGAGCGCACCGCCGCGCCGGCCGTGGCAACCGGGGCCTTCCACGTGAGCCACGCTGCCCAGAGCAGGTAGCCCGCGCCGGCGATCTTGAAGGCGACGAATGCCCGGGGTGCATTCAGCAGCAATGCCGCGATCCCGGCCATGACGGCGGCCCCGACCAGCGCGATTCCGGCCATTTCCCCCAGCATCATCGGCAAGGCCCGGCGCACGCCGATGCTCACGCCCAGCGACAGGGCCAGCATCATGCAGAGCCCCGGGCTTACGGCGATCAGGAAATAGCTGGCGCAGAACGCGAGCAGGTGCGTCGGCAGCACGATTGGCCTGCAGCTGATGCGGGCGTAGATTGTGGCACGGGGCGTGCGGAGATATGCGAAAGGGATGAGGCCGTTCTGACCTTGTGCCGGGCCGCACCTCGAGACGCGAAATGAAGAAGTCACCCAATGATCGGCCACGGCTCAAGGGGCTCGACGAGATGCCCAGTCCGCGCCGGACTATTCGTCAGTACTACTTCGCTTCACGGACACGGATGGCTTCACGGACACGGATGCGATCGTCCCGGTGGCTTCGGGGCTTGTGGATCTTCGTCAAGGTTGGGGTTTTCATCTTCCTGTTTTGGATGATTGCTCGCCGCATGGGTTGGTCCATGGAACGCTGGTTCGACGGCTTCTTCACATCGCACAGGTGAGGCTGTATGTTGAACATCGGCAGGAAGGCCAATCGATAGTTGCGGCAAATCGGCTGCGGGCGCCCAACTTCCAAGTCGGCGGCACGGGCGACGTTGCGTCTACTCGTGCTTCAACGGAGGCTACATGGACCGTTCCCGTTCGTTGGTCGTCCCAGTCTTGCTTGTCGCGATGCACCTGTTGCCGGCCGCACGCGCGGCCGAGAACGGCGACGCCGCAGCGACATTCGTGAGGTACTGGACCGCCTACGCCAGCGGCGACTACTCGACCACCGCAAATTCCATGTGCGCCGCGGACCTGAAGGGCCTCCAGAGCGAGCTGCTGCCGCTGTTCGAAAGGCTCGCGCAATTCAATGAGCCGGAGCCGCGCCAGATGTACGAGACCTTCTTTGACGGGGTCCCGAAGGATGAGCACGCGGCCCTGGACGACCGGCAGGTATTCGTCCTGCTGCAGAAGTTCATTGCAAAGGCCCGGCCGGATTACCTCGCCGCGGTCAAGGAATCCACCGTCACGCCGCTGCAGACTTCCATCGATGCCTCGGATAGCGCACTGGCAACGGTGCGGTACCGCCTGGCCATCGGCACGGCGTCGCAGACCGGGCTTCAGCAATTGCGCCTGGCTGGCGATGGGTGGTGCCTGGTGCCCCCGGAGACCGTCGCGGACACGGTTGCCAGGTTCAAGAAGGCGTTCAGGATGTGAACCAGCCGGGCGGCTCGCGCTACGCCCATTGCCTTTCCGCCGCCCACCGGATACTTCGCATAATGTATATTATGTTAACTTATGTAGGGATCAGGCCCTGGGAAGGCGCCCCTGGTACTTGAGATGGCTGCCGCACCCGGCCCGGCAATCGGACGCCCCGAATCCCCTGACGGGAATCGTTCCCGGGGTCGCCTGGTTCCAGGAGCACTCTTCGCGCCCTGAGCGCCGGATCCGCGCGATCCGTACGCCCGGCGCCTGCAGCAGATAATCGATGTGCCAGCGCAGCCGTTTGTCAGGACGCTGGTGGCGCGCGAGCCGCGCTTCGAGTTGGCGGCGGGCCGATCCCGTATACACGTAGCGGCCGGCCGGCCAGTCAAAGGTACCCAGGCGGCCCACGCATACCCGCAATGGCGCCGCCACCTCGATGAGGAGCTGGTAGCTGGTCGCGGCCCGGCCCATGCGCCCAGGCCTCGGGTGGTCTTCAGTCCTGGCCCAGCGCCGGGTCCTCGTCGCGGGGTCCGTCGGACTCCTGGTACTTGCGGATCAGCCGCCGGCACAGCTCCACGTGCTCGGTTTCTTCCTCGGCGAAGTGCTCGGCGAGCTTCTTGAGCTGCGGATCGCCGGTGGTCTCCATCAGGTTCTCGAAGAACGCCAGCGCGCGTTCCTCGCAGGCGAGCGCCATGCGCAGCGCGTCGGCGCGCGTCATCAGGTAGTGCGCATCGCTCAGGTCGGCCGACTCCGGGCTCTCGCCGGGCCAGCGCGCGACCTTCTGCGCGTGCTCGCGGATCTCCTGGCCGCCGGCCATGCGCTCGATCTCCGCGGCATGGATGCCCTCGGCCCGCGCCAGGTCCTTGAACACGCGCGCCAGCTCGGCGTTGTTGTGCGTCTCCATCTGCTGCGCCAGCAGTTCGTAGCGCTCGACGGCCTCGGCTTCGATCTGCCAGGCGATCGCGTACAGGTCACGGAGCGAGGAAACCTTGGGGCCACTCTGGCTCGCGCTCATATCTCGAACTCCCTTTCCAGTTCCTTGAGATCGCTGATGACCGGTTCCTTCTTCGGCGCATACGGTGCGCGCGCACCGCGATACAGGATGCCGACGTTGAACCCGTCGTCGCTCATCAACCGGCGCGCGGCGCGCGAGGCGTCGTCGGTGGTCGCGACCGGTGCCGGACGCACCCGGTTCTTCCACTCCTTCTGGTCCGGCCGGTAGGTCACGCAGGGACTGATGATCTCGACGAACGAGAAGCCCGGATGCCGCACCGCCTCGACGATCACGCTTGCGGTCTCGACGATGTTGCCGGAGAAGCAGCGGGCGACGAAGTTGGCGCCGGAGGCGAGCGCGATCGCCAGCGGATTGAAGGGCCGCAGGCCCGTGCCGCCCGGCGAGAGCGCGGTGTCGAAATCCGGCTCGGTGGTCGGCGAAGGCTGGCCCTTCGTCATGCCGTAGATGTGGTTGTCCATGACGATGTAGGTCAGGTCGACGTTGCGGCGGCAGGCATGCAGGAAGTGGTTGCCGCCGATCGAATAGCCGTCGCCGTCGCCGCTCGCGACCACCACCGTCATGTCGGGACGCATCACCTTCAGGCCCGCCGCGGCGGCCAGCGAGCGTCCGTGCACGCCGTGGAAGCCGTAGCAGTTGGTGTAGGCCGGGATGCGCGAGGAGCAGCCGATGCCGGAGACGACCGCGAGCTTCTCGGGCCGCACCTGCAGGTCGGCGAAGGCGCGCGTCAGGCTCAGCAGCACGTGGTAGTCGCCGCAGCCCGGGCACCAGATCGGCGAGATGTCCGACTTGTAGTCGTTCGGCTTGCAGAGGGTGTTGGCTTCGGCGTTCATGCGGCAACTCCCGCGACCAGCGCGTTCTGGATGTCGACCGCGTTGATGGGCAGCGGTCCCGGGCGAGCGAGCACCTGCGTATTGGCGGGCAGTTCGTAGTGCGCCCGCAGGTAGCGGTAGAACTGCGCGCTGTGCGTCTGCTCGACGATCAGCAGCTTCTTGATCCCGGCCAGCGCCGCCTGCATCTGCCTGGGCCGCACCGGCGCCAGCAGGCGCGGCGCGATCAGCCGCACCTTCCTGCCGGCGGCGCTGCACAGGTCGATGGCCTCGCGCGCGGCGCCGGTGAGCGAACCCCAGGTGAGCACGGCGGTGTCGCCCTCGCCCTCCAGCGTCGCCCAGTGCGCGCCGTAGTCGAACTGGTCGAGCTTGGCCTGGCGCTTGTCGAGGTGCTGCTGGTGCGCGATGGCGGTGGCCGCCGGCGTGCCGCGCTCGTTGTGCGTGAGTCCGTCGGCGGTGTACTGGCCGCCGGGCGTGCCGGGAATGGCCATCGGCGAGATGTGATCGCCGCCGAGCAGGTAGCGCTTGTAGGGGCCCTGGATGTTCTCGGCGCGCTTGCGCCGCCCGACCATGTCGACGTCCGGCGGGCGCTCGATGGCCGTCTGCGCCTGGCCGATGAACTGGTCGGAGAGCACGATCGCCGGCGTCTGCAGCGATTCGGCCAGGTAGGTGGCCCACTGGGCCGTGAACAGGCAGTCGGCCACCGACTGCGGCGCCACGACGACGTGGGGCGCATCGCCGTGCAGGCCGTGCACCGCGATGTTCAGGTCGCTCTGCTCCGACTTGGTCGGGATGCCGGTCGAGGGTCCGCCGCGCATCACGTCGACGACCACCAGCGGGATCTCCGCCGAGACCGCGAGGCCGATGCCCTCGATCATCAGCGAGAGGCCCGGGCCGGCCGTGGCGGTCAACGAGACCGCACCGCCGTAGGAGGCGCCGACGATCATGTTGATCGAGGCCAGCTCGTCCTCGGCCTGCAGCAGCGCGCCGCCGACCTTGGCAAGGTTCGGGGCGAGCCACTCGAGGATCTCGGAGGCCGGGGTGATCGGATAGGCGGCCGCGAAGCGCACGCCGCCACGCACCGCGCCGAGGCCGGTGGCCTCGTTGCCGCTGATCAGCCAGCGCTTGGAGCCGCTGCGCCGCGGCGGCGGCAGGCGCGGCATCGTATCGACGTCGGGCATGGCATCCGCGCCGGCGCGCACCGCATCGAGGTTGGCCTTGACCACCGCCTCGCCGCGCTCGCCGAAGCGCTTGGCGATCAGCTGGCGCAGCACCGCCTCGTCGATGCGCAGCAGCTTCGCCGCCGCGCCCAGGGCCAGCATGTTGGCGCGCCACTGCGGGTGCGCCTTGTTGAGGTCCTTCATCGGCAGGTCGAGCGTGCGCGGCGTCGCCTTGGTCACGAACGCCGGCGCCTCGCCGCCCTGCGGGTCGGCCACGATGATGCTGCGCGGGCTGACGTGGATCTCGCTGTCGAAGCGGTTGGCGTTGAGCCAGTCGACCGCGACCAGCAGGTCGAAGTGCGGGGCGTGGCATTCCACCGGCTTGGCCGCGAGGCGCACCATGGCGCAGGCCTCGCCGCCGCGGATCTGCGGGCCGACCGACCGGGTCAGCAACCCGTTCCACCCGGCGGCACAGGCCGCCTCGAGCAGCATGCCGCCGGTCGTCAGGATGCCGGCTCCGCCGCTCCCCAGGAATGCCACCGAAACACTAGCTGCCTCTGCCATTGCTGCCTCGTCTTGCGGGGCCTGGGACCTGCCTGCCTGGGGGCTGTCCGACCCGGCGAATTGACTCGAGATACGTATTCTGGTACTTAAATACGGTAATTCAGCGAACCACCGATGTCCAAGCGCCCCGCAGACGCCGACATCACGTTTTCAGGCCTTGATTTCCAGCGGGATGGAACCTTCGATGCCCTTGCACGCAACGCGTTGGATCATGCAGGAGCGCGGAGCGGCGCTGCAAGCTGTGGAATTCCACGCCTCGCCCGCCGCGGGCGAAGTGGTCGTCGAGGTCGCCGGCTGCGGCGTCTGCCACACCGATCTCGGGTATCTCTACGACGGCGTGCCCACCAAGCACGCCCTGCCGCTGTGCCTCGGCCACGAGATCAGCGGCCGCGTGGTCGCGGCTGGTGAGGGTGCCGAGGCCTGGCTGCAGCGCCCGGTGATCGTCCCGGCGGTCATTCCCTGCGGCGAATGCGCGGCCTGCCGCGACGGCCGCTCGGTCCTGTGCCCCCGGCAGATCATGCCGGGGAACGATTTTCATGGCGGTTTCGCCACGCACGTCGTCGTGCCGGCGCGCGGCCTGTGCCCGGTGCCGCTCGAGCGGCTGGCGGCCAGCGGCCTCGGCCTGGCCGACGTCTCGGTCGTGGCCGATGCGGTCACCACGCCCTACCAGGCGCTGACGCAGGCCGGCGTGCAGGCCGGCAACCTGGTGATCGTCAATGGCGTCGGCGGCGTCGGCGGCTTCTGCACGCAGATCGCGCGTGCCCTCGGCGCCGCGGTCGTCGCGATCGACGTGCGCGACGAGAAGCTCGCGGCGCTCGCCGGCCACGCCGCGGCGCTGACGCTCAACGCGGCGAAGCTCGAGTTCCGCGACCTCAAGGGCGCGATCCAGTCCTTCGCCAAGGCCAACGGCCTGCCGGAGCGGTCCGAGTGGTTCATCTTCGAATGCTCCGGCACCCGCGCCGGCCAGGAAACGGCCTTCAACCTGCTCAACCGCGGCGCGACGCTCGGCGTGGTCGGCTTCACCGCCGACAAGGTCAACGTGCGCCTCTCGAACCTGATGGCCCACCACGCGCGCGCGCTGGGCAACTGGGGCTGCGCCCCGGAGCTCTACCCGCCGACGCTCGAGCTGGTGCTCGCGGGCAAGGTGCGACTGGCCGGCTTCATCGAGCGCCATCCGCTGGCTGAGATCAACCGCGTCATCGAGGCCGCGCACGGCGGCGGCCTGCAGCGCCGGGCCATCCTGGTGCCCGCGCATAATAATTAGCGTATTAATAGAGTTAGGAAGGATTCTTCATGTCGAATGACACCACTGCGCCGAAGGACCACGAGCTGGTCGGCGACGCCATCCGGGCCGGCGTCAGTGCCCAGGTGCGCTACGAGAAGCGCGCGGTGCTGGGCCAGGACGGCAAGCCGGTCCCCGGCCTCTACAACGCCTGGATCACGCTCGACAACCCGGCGCAGTTCAACTCCTACACCACCGAGATGGTCAAGGGGACGATCCTCGCCTTCCGCGCCGCGAGCGCCGCGCGCGACGTGGTCGCCGTCGTGTTCACCGGCGCCGGCGACAAGGCCTTCTGCACCGGCGGCAATACCGCCGAGTACGCCGAGTACTACGCCGGCAACCCGCAGGAGTACCGCGCGTACATGCGGCTCTTCAACGACATGGTCAGCGCGATCCTCGCCTGCGACAAGCCGGTGATCTGCCGCGTCAACGGCATGCGCATCGGCGGCGGCCAGGAGATCGGCATGGCCTGCGACTTCAGCGTCGCGCATGACCTGGCGCGCTTCGGCCAGGCCGGCCCCAAGCACGGTTCGGCGCCGATCGGTGGCGCGACCGACTTCCTGCCGGTGATCGTTGGCGCCGAACGCGCCATGGCGGCCTGCGTGCTGTGCGAGCCGTTCTCGGCCCACGAGGCCTACCACATGGGCCTGCTCACCGCGCTGGTGCCGGCGCTGAAGGTGGATGGCCAGTACGTCGCGAATCCCGTGGTCGAGACCCAGCGGCTCCACGACGAATTCGGCCGCGTGGTCTACGGCAAACCGAAGAGCGGCGAGGCGCTCAAGGCCGGGAGCGAGCTGCTCAAGCGCGGCACGGTCGACCTCACCGCGCTCGACCAGATGGTCGAGGGGCTGTGCACCAAGCTGCTGTACACGTTCCCGGACTGCACCACCAAGACGCTCGAGGAGCTGCGCAAGCCCAAGCTCGACGCCTGGAACCGCAACAAGGAGAACTCGCGCGCCTGGCTCGCGCTCAACATGATGACCGAGGCGCGCGCCGGTTTCCGCGCCTTCCACGAGGGCACGAAGCAGACGGGCCGCGAGGTCGACTTCGTGCGGCTGCGCCTGGCGCTGGCCGCGAATGCGCCGTGGACCGACGAGCTCACCGACCGCATCCAGCCCGGGGCGAAGCCGGCATGAGCGAGCCGCTGCGCAGCTGGCTCGAGGCCGATGGCCGCCTGCTGCGGCTGCGGCTCGACCGGCCGAAGGCCAACATCGTCGACGCGGCGATGATCGGTGCGTTGCAGGCCGCGCTCGACGCGCACCTGCCGCGCCGCGAGCTGCTCGCCGTGCTGCTCGACGCCGAGGGGCCGCACTTCAGCTTCGGCGCCTCGGTGCAGGAGCACCTGCCGGCGAACTGCGGCGCGATGCTCGCGAGCCTGCACCGCCTGGTGCTGACGCTGGCCGCGGCACCGGTGCCGGTGCTGGCGGCGGTGCGCGGGCAGTGCCTCGGCGGCGGGCTGGAGGTCGCCCTCGCCTGCCACCTGATCTTCGTCGCGAGCGATGCCACGCTCGGCCAGCCGGAGATGCAGCTCGGCGTGTTCGCGCCGGCCGCCTCCTGCCTGCTGCCGGGGCTGGTCGGGCCACAGCGCGCCTTCGACCTGCTGGTCTCGGGCCGTTCGGTGGGCGGAGCGCAGGCGGCCGCCTGGGGCCTCGCCACCGACGCCGGCGCGGATCCGCAGGCGGCGGCCCTCGAGTACTTCGACAAGCACCTCGCCGGCAAGAGCGGCGCGGCGCTGCGCCAGGCCGTGCGTGCCGCCCGCGGTGCCGACGTCGAGCGGCTGCGCCAGCGCCTGGCGTCCGTCGAGCGGCAATACCTGGATGAACTGATGGCGACGCGCGACGCGGTCGAGGGCCTGGAGGCCTTCCTCGCCAAGCGCGCGCCGCGCTGGGAGCATCGATGAGCACACTGAAGACCACCGACATCATCGCGCGCTGCACCGCGCTGTTCGAGGACCTGCACTTCGGCGCGGCGCGCGAGTGGAAGAGCGCCGCACCGGGTCGCAAGGTGGTCGGCTACATGCCGATCTACGTGCCGCGCGAGCTGATCCACGCCGCCGGCATGCTGCCGCTCGGCATCCTCGGCGGCGGCGACCAGCTCGAGGTGATCCACGGCGACGCCTACTACCAGAGCTACATCTGCCGCATCCCGCGCTCGACCATCGAGCTCGGGGTCTCCGGGCGGCTCGACTTCGTCGACGGCATGCTGTTCCCCTCGATCTGCGACGTCATCCGCAACCTCTCCGGCATGTGGAAGCTGATGTTCCCGCAGGTTTATTCGCGCTACTTCGACGTGCCGCAGAACTACGTCGACGACGTCGGTGGCAGCTACTACATCAACGAGCTCGCCGAGCTGCGCCATGACCTCGGGACGCTGCGCGGCACGCCGATCACCGACGCCGAGCTGAACGCCTCGATCCTGCTCTACAACGAGAACCGCCGGCTGGTGAACCAGCTGTACGCGCTGCGCGCCGAGCAGCCCTGGCAGGTGCCGGCCACCGAGGCCTACCTGCTGCTGCGCGCCGGGCTGGTGCTGCCGGTGGAGCAGCACTCCGAGCTGCTGGCCGACTACCTGCGCGCCGCGCGCGCCGAGCAGCGGCCGCGCCGCGACAACTGCCGCGTGGTGGTCACCGGCCTGTTCTGCGAGCAGCCGCCGCTCAACCTGATCAAGTCGCTGGAGCTCGCCGGCTGCTACGTGGTCGACGACGACCTGCTGCTGGTGACGCGCTGGCTGACCGCGGACGTGCAGCCGAGCGGCGATCCGCTGCGCGACCTGGCGCTCGCCTTCCTGCACCAGAGCGCCGCCACCGCCGCCAAGTACGAGCCCGACCAGAAGGAGAAGGGCCAGCACCTGGTGCGCGCGGTGCGCCGCTCGGGCGCCGAGGGCGTGATCTTCGCCGCCCCGAGCTTCTGCGACCCGGCGCTGCTCGACCGGCCGATGCTGCAGCACGTGCTGAAGGCCGCGGGCATCCCCTACATCGCCTTCAAGTACGCCGAGAACTCCGGCCAGATGCAGCCGATACGCGAGCAGGCCGGCACCTTCGCCGATTCGATCAAGCTGTGGAGCGGACAATGAGCACGACCGTACCGATGCCGGCCAGCACTGCGAGCAAGGACGTCGAGAAGGACGCCTCGATGCGCCAGCAGAAGGCCATGATGGCGGCCCACTACGATCGCCTGACTGCGGTGCCGCAGACGGGTGCCAAGGTGTGTGCCACCTTCGTTCCGGGCAACCTGAACGAGCTCATCATGTGCTTCGACCTGGTGAACAACCTGCCCGAGGTCAACGCGATCCAGAGCGGCCTGCGGCGCGTCTCGGGCAACTTCGTCATGGAGGCCGAGAAGGTCGGCCACTCCGAGGACGTGTGCACCTACGTCAAGTCCGACATCGGCATGATCGCCAAGGGCAACATCGCGCCCAACGGCCAGAAGTTCCCCGATCCGGACGTGCTGCTGCTCTCCTACACCGGCTGCTTCACCTTCATGAAGTGGTTCGAGCTGCTGCGCGAGCAGTACAAGTGCGAGACGATCATGCTGCACACGCCCTACCTCGGCGACGGCAAGATCACGCCGAACATGGTCGAGTACATGGTCAAGCAGCTCAAGACCGAGGTGATCCCCAAGCTCGAGCGCATCTCCGGCGTCAAGTTCGACATCGACCGCCTGCGCGAGAACCTGCGCCGCTCGGCCAAGGCCGAGGAGGACCTGGTCTACGTGCTGCAGACGGCGAAGCACCGGCCCTCGCCGATCGACGCCTACTTCGGCGGCATCTACTACATCGGGCCGATCTTCGGCGCCTTCCGCGGCACGGCGGAGGCGATCGAGTACTACAAGTTCCTGCGCAACGAGGTCGACCAGCGGCTCGCGGAGGGCAAGGGGCCGGTCACGCCGGACGGCGACATGGGCCAGGAGAAGTACCGGCTGGTCACCGAGGGACCGCCGAACTACACCAACTTCCGCCAGTTCTGGAAGATGTTCTACGGCGAGGGCGCCGTCGTCGTCGCCTCGAGCTACACCAAGGTCGGCGGCGTCTACGACTTCGGCTTCCGCCACGATCCGGACCGCCCGCTCGAGACGCTGGCCGAGTACTGCCTCAACGTCTACACCAACCGCAGCCTGCCGATGCGCATCGACATGCTGGTGAAGTACATCGAGGAGTACCAGGCCGATGGCCTGCTGATCAACTCGATCAAGAGCTGCAACAGCTTCTCGGCCGGCCAGCTGCTGATGATGCGCGAGGTCGAGAAGCGCACCGGCAAGCCCGCGGCCTTCGTCGAGTCGGACCTGGTGGACCCGCGCTACTTCTCCGCGGCCAACATCAAGAACCGGCTGGACAGCTACTTCCAGATGATCGAGCAGCGGCGCGCCTCGGCGCGGGCCGTGGCCTGAGGCAGCGCACCATGCAGACCTTCGTCGGCATCGACCTGGGCTCCACGACCACCAAGGCGGTACTGCTCGACGAGCAGAGCCGCGTGATCGGCCGTGGCATCACCAACTCGCGCTCCAACTACGGCACCGCGGCGCGCGTCGCCGGCGAGGAGGCACGGATCGATGCGCGCTTCACGCTGTTCCGCCGCGCGCTCGACGCGGGCGGCAGCGCCGGCGACGGGCGCGACGCGTTCCTCGGCAGCCTGGAGCGCGCCTTCCGCCTCGAGCAGTTCCTCGAGCAGCTCGACGACCTGGAGAACACCTGCGCCGGCCAGTTCCGCGGCGGCGCCCACGGCGCCACCGAGCAGCCGCTGCGCGAGGCGCTCGCCGAGGTGTTCCGGAGGTTGCGCGCCGAGGCGCCGGAACTGTACGCCCCCGGCGCCAAGCGCAAGTCGGACTTCTTCCGCGACATCGCCGGCTCGCGCTACCACGCCATCGCCGAGGAGGTGGCGCGCGCCGCCAAGCTTCCCTACGAGCTGCTGCTGCACCTCTACGACAAGTCGATCATCGACGTCGAGAACCGGCCGCCGGCCGGCACGCTGAGCGAGAGCTTCCGCCGCGCGCTGGCGCGCGTGGTGGCCAGCGACACGGCGCTCGCCGGCGTGGTCGCGCGCGTGCAGGGCACGATCGAGGACGCGCTGGCGGTCGAGCTGGAGGAGTCCTACCTGGTCGGCACCGGCTACGGCCGCGTCACGCTGCCCTTCTCGAAGGAACACATCCGTTCCGAGATCCTCTGCCACGGCCTCGGCGCGCACATGATGTACCCGCGCACGCGCACCGTGCTCGATATCGGCGGCCAGGACACCAAGGGCATCCAGGTGGACGGCGCCGGGATCGTCACCAACTTCCAGATGAACGACCGCTGCGCCGCCGGCTGCGGGCGCTACCTGGGCTACATCGCCGACGAGATGAACATGGGCCTGCACGAGCTCGGGCCCATGGCGATGAAGTCCGACCGCCCGGCGCGCATCAATTCGACCTGCACGGTGTTCGCCGGCGCGGAGCTGCGCGACCGCCTCTCGCTCGGCGAGAAGCGCGAGGACATCCTCGCGGGGCTCCACCGCGCCATCATCCTGCGCGCGGTCTCGATCCTGTCGCGCTCCGGTGGCGTCGAGGACGAATTCACCTTCACCGGCGGCGTCGCCAAGAACGACGCCGCGGTGCGCGAGCTGCGCAAGCTGATCCAGGAGAACTACGGCGAGCGCACCATCAACATCAACCCCGATTCCATCTACACGGGCGCGCTCGGCGCGGCGGAATTCGCCCGCCGTGCCTACGAGGGCGGCGCCCGCCCGGAGGCGAGCGCATGACGATCGCGGCAGGTATCGATGTCGGCACCGGTGCCGTCAAGGCGGCGCTGTTCCGGGTGGAGGGCGAGCGCGGCGAGTGGCTGGCGCGCGCGACGCTGCGCATCCGCCAGCGCGACCCGATGGAGCTGGCGCGCGTGGCCTTCGACCAGGTGCTGGCGGACGCCGGGCTGGCCGAGCGCCAGGTCGACTACATCGCCACCACCGGCGATGGCGAGAGCGTCCCCTTCCACACCGGGCACTTCTACTCGATGACCACCCACGCCCGCGGCGCGGTCTACCTCGACCCGGAGGCCCGCGCGGCCATCGACGTCGGCGCGCTGCACGGCCGCGCGATCAGCGTCGACGAGCGCGGCAAGGTGCTCAACTACAAGATGACCAGCCAGTGCGCCTCGGGCTCCGGGCAGTTCCTCGAGAACATCGCGCGCTACCTGGGCATCGCGCAGTCGGAGATCGGCGGGCTGTCGCAGCAGGCCGATGACCCCGAGGTGGTGTCCTCCATCTGCGCGGTGCTGGCCGAGACCGACGTCATCAACATGGTGTCGCGCGGCATCTCCGCGCCCAACATCCTCAAGGGCATCCATCTCTCGATGGCCGGGCGGCTCGCGAAGCTGCTCAAGTCCACCGGTGTTAATCGCGGCGTGGTGATGGTGACCGGCGGCCTCGCGCTCGACGGCGGCCTGGTGGCGGCGCTGGCCGAGGAAATCACCGCGATGAAAGAGACTCGCATCACGGTGCGCGCGCATGCCGATTCGATCTATGCCGGCGCGATTGGTGCGGCGCTCTGGGGCGCCTTCCGCCACGACAAACTCAAGGCGGCAGGCTCCCTGCACCGCGCCGCCTGATCTATAATCACCGGGCGAGGTACCCCACATGGCATTGATGATCAACGAGACCTGCACCGCGTGCGACGCCTGCGAGCCGGTCTGTCCGAACAAGGCGATCACCGCCGGCAACCCGATCTACGTCATCGACGCGCTCAAGTGCACCGAGTGCGTGGGCGCCGAGGACGAGCCCCAGTGCAAGCTGGTGTGCGCGGCCGACAGCATCGTGCCGAACCCCGACTTCGCCGAGTCGAAAGAGCAGCTGATGGAGAAGTACCACCAGCTGCACGGCTGACGCCGGCAGCCGGGATCCAGCCTCCTCGTCCGTCACGCCCGTGGCATCCGAGGACGAGGCGATCTTCGAGCGCATCGACGCCGGGCAGGCCGCCGGGCGGCGGGTGGCGCTCGCCACCGTGATCCGTACCTGGGGCTCGGCGCCGCGGCGCGCCGGCAGCCTCATGGCCGTCGACGAAGACGGCGGGTTCAGCGGCTCGGTCTCCGGCGGCTGCGTCGAGGGCGAAGTCGTGCGCGCCGCGCGCGAGGCCTGCGTCGCGGGCCAGCCCCGCCTGCTCGAATTCACCGTCAGCGACGCCGATGCCTGGCAGGTCGGCCTCGCCTGCGGCGGGCAGGTGCAGGTGTACGTCGAGCGCTGCGCGCCCACGCCCGTCTACGCGGCGCTACGGGCGGCCCGGGCCGCCCGCCAGGCCGCGGCCCTGGTCACGCGCATCGACGACGGCGCGCACGCCCTGCTCGGCCAGGACGCCACCCGCGGCGACCTGGCGCTCTCCGCCGCGGTCGTGGCGGAGGTGCAGGCGCGGCTCGCGCGCAACGACAGCGGCCTGCTCGCCGCGGATGCGGCGCTGTTCGTCCGCTGCCATGTGCCGGCACCGCGTCTCTTCATCATCGGCGCGGTGCACATCGCGCAGGCCCTGCACGCCGTGGCGCAGGTCGCGGGCTTCGACGTCAGCGTGATCGACCCGCGTGCCGCCTTCGCCGCCTCGCAGCATTTCACGTCGGTCGGAGTCATCGAGGAATGGCCGGACGCCGCGCTGCGGCGGCTGGCGCCCGACGCCGGCAGCGCCGTGGTGGCGCTGACGCACGATCCGAAGCTCGACGATCCGGCGCTCGCCGTGGCGCTGCGCAGCCCGGCCTTCTACGTCGGGGCGCTGGGGAGCCGCCGCACCCACGCCCAGCGGCTCGAGCGGCTGGCGGCGCAGGGTCTCGCCGAGGAGGCGCGGCGGATCCACGCGCCGGTGGGACTGGACCTCGGCGGACGTTCGGCGGGCGAGATCGCCATCGCGATCGTCGCCGAGATCATCCAGGTGCGTTCGCGCCCAGCGTCTTGACGAACGCCAGCCGGCTCGAGGGGGCGAAGCCGCAGCCGGCCAGGAATCCCAGCAGGTCGGCCTGGCCCCAGGCCACGTCGGTGAGCACGCGGTCGACCCGCAGGCTCGCGAGGTTGCCCAGCAGCTGCGACAGCAGTGCCCGGCCGACGCCGCGCCCCGCATAACGCGGATCCACGCCGAGCGTGTCGATGACGGCCGTGGATTCGACCTTGCCGAACTCGCCGAGGTCGACGCGCGCCATGATGAACCCGACCGGGACCTCATCCTGTTCCGCCACCAGCGAGATGCGCACGTCCGAGTCGCGCAGGGCCTCGTGGAGCTTGCGCTGGAAGTACGGCAGGCGGTTCTGTCCCATGATGCGCTCGTCGACGGCGGCCAGTGCCCGCAGGTCGCGCTCGCTCATCGAGCGCGTCGGGATGCGGTCGCGCGCCAGCGGCCCGTAGTCCTCGACCGGCGCCCCGTAGTCGATCTCCGCCGACGCGCCGCGGTACTGCGGATGCCCGACGCCATGCTCCGGCGACTCCTCCGTCTCCCCGCCCGCGCCCGCCTCCGGCGGCTCGACCAGCGGCTCGGCGACCAGGCGCTCGAGGATCACGCGCCGCGCGAGGCCGAAGCCGCTGGCGGCGAAGAAGCGCAGCAGCGTGTGGTTGGTCCAGTCGGACTCGGAGTACAGCTGGCGCACGCCGCGCTGTTGCAGGCGCGCCTCCAGCGCGGCGAGCAGCCGCTGGCCGATGCCGCGCTCGGCCCGCGTCCGGTCGACGTCGATCACGTCCAGCACCGCCACCGGCTCGTCGCGCCCGAATTCGCCGCGCAGCACCCGCGCCATCGCGAAGCCGGCCAGCGCCCCGTCGGCGTCGGCCGCGAAGTGCACGAAATCCTCGGGCGACTGCTCCGCGGTGCGCAGGCGCTTGGCGAGGAAGCCGCGGCGCGAGCGGCCGACGTTCGCCGCATCGATCGCGCTCGCGCGCTCGAGCTCATCGGAGCGCAGCGCCCGCGTGCCGCCTGGTGTAGTCCTGGAGCCTTTATCCACGATCGATTCCCCCTGCCATGCCTGAGTATCGCTCAACCCGCGGCCGCGAGGTCGCGGAGCATCTGCCCGGCCAGGGCCGCCGCGACCGCCCGCCGGTACTGGGCCGGGCTGGTCGTGGTACGCACCGGCTCGACCTGCGCCTGCACGAGCTTGCCGAGGCGCTGTGCCGCCGTCTCGTCGGCCGGTGCACCGGCGAGATCGGACGTTCCCTCGATCAACAGCGGCCGCGGATTCGTGCCGGTCACTGCAACGTGCAGCTCGGCGATGCATCCGCGCTCGATCGCCAGCGCGACGGCGACGCCGGCCAGCGGGAAGTCCACGGCGCGCCGCAGGCTCGCCTTGCGGTAGGCCGAACGCAGGCGCGCCGGTGGCAGGTGCACCGCCACGAGCAGCTCGCCAGCCGCGAGCGCGAGGTGCGCCCGGCCGTCGTCGCGATACAGTTCAGCGAGCGGCGGGCGCCGCCAGCCCGCGGCTCCGGCGATCTCGACCTCGGCCGCGTGCACCAGCAGCGCCGGCGCAAGATCACCGCTGTAGGCCGCGCGGCACTGCCGGCCCTGCGGGGCGACGTGGCAGATCTCGCCACCGCGCTTGAGGCAATAACCATTCGCGGCGCGCCACCATTCGCTCTGGTTGTAGTACACGCAGCGCGTGTCAAGGCAGAGATTGCCGCCGAGCGTCGCGAGGTTGCGGTGGCCCGGGCCGGCGATGGCCGCGGCCGCCGCGCCGATCGCGGGATACTGCGCCAGCAGCGCATCGTCCTTGCACAGCGAGGCCAGGCGCACGCCGGCGCCGAGGCGCGCGCCCTCACCGCCACAGCTGATGCCGTCCAGCTCGGCGATGCTGCCCAGGTCCACCAGCAGCGGCGGCGCGCCATGGCCGCGGCGCAGGTTGACGATGAGGTCCGTACCGCCGGCCAGGTACTGGCTGCCCTCCACGGCGCCGAGCCGCAGCGCCGAGGCTACGTCGCGCGGCCGCTCGATGCGGAATTCCGCGAGCGGCTGCGTCATGGCGTGCCCGCCGTGGTCGCGCGCCGCGCCCGCCGCCGGGCCTCGACCTGGGCATCGACGATGCAGTCCGGCGTGACCGGCAGGCGGTCGATCGCGAAGCCGGTCGCGTCGGCGATCGCCGCGACGATGGCCGGCGCCGTGCCGGGCAACGGGCCCTCGCTCGCCTCCTTGGCGCCGAAGGGTCCGTTCGGATCGATGCTCTCGACGATGTGCACTTCGACCGGCGGCGAGTCGAGCATCGTGGGCACGCGGTAGTCGAGCAGGCTGGCGTGCGTCGGCAGGCCGGCGAGGTAGCCGGTCTGCTCGCACAGCGCCTGCCCCAGGCCCATCCACACGGCGCCCTCGACCTGTCCCTCGACGGCCAGCGGGTTGATCGCGTAGCCGCAGTCGTGCGCCACCCAGATCTTCTCGACCCGGGTCGCGCCGGTGAGCGCGTCGACGCTCACCTCGACCACCTGCGCGGCGTAGCTGAAGCCCATCGTGGAGCCGACGGCGCCACCGCGCTGCCGGCCGCCCATGTACTCCTCCGGGCAGCTGAACGTGCCCTTGGCGGTGAGCGTGCCCGCGTCCACCAGCGCGGCCTTCGCGACCGCGGCGAAGGCCAGTGGCGCCTGCGCGCCGCCGCGCACGTGGAAGCCGCCGCCGCGGCACTCGACCTGCTCCGCCGCGACGCCGAAGCGGCGCGCCGCCGCCTCGCACAGCACCCGGGCGAGGTTGCGTGCGGCATCGATCGCGGCGTTGCCCACCATGAAGGTGATGCGCGAGGAATAGGCCCCGTTGTCCTTGGGCGTGATGGCGCTGTCGCCGGCGATCACGCGCACGCGCTCGAGCGGCAGGTCGAGCGTCTCGGCCACCGCGATCGCCACCATCGTCGAGGAGCCCTGGCCGATGTCGGCGGCCCCGGTGAGCGCGGTGACGCCGCCGTCCCAGTCGAGCTTGAGGTTGATGACGGCGTGCGGCTCGCCGGTGCGGTGGATCGGCTTGGCCGAACCGCTGACGTAGTGCGAGCAGGCCAGTCCCAGGCCGCGGCCCGGCGGCAGCCGCCCCTTGCGTTCGCGCCAGCCGCTGGCCCGCTCGACATGGTCGAGGCAGGTGCCGAGCCCGTAGCTGTTGACGATGAGGCCGTTGACCGTGGTCGTCGGCGCCGCCAGCAGGTTGGCGCGCCGCACCGCGAACGGGTCGAGCCCGAGCTCGCGCGCCATGCGGTCGAGCAGCGTCTCGAAGGTGTGGCGCACGTTGACGCCGCCGTGGCCGCGCATCGCGCCGCAGGGCGGCAGGTTGGTGTAGACGCGGTAGCCGTCGTACCGGACGGCCGGGATGTCGTACAACGCGTGCAGCAGCGCACCGGAGTACAGGATGGTGACGATGCCGTAGCCGGCGTAGGCGCCGCCGCGCTGCTGCAGCTCGCATTCGCAGGCGGTGATGCGCCCGTCGCGCTTCAGGCCCAGCCGGATGCGCGTCGTGGTCTGCGGCCGGCCACGGTGCGTGAGGAAGCACTCCTCGCGCGTCAGCTCCATGTAGACGCGGCCGCCGGCGGCCCGCGCCAGCAGCGCCGTCACGATCTCGAAGTTGAGCACCTCGACGCGCGCGCCGAAGCCCCCGCCGATGAAGGGCTGGATGACCCGCACCTGCGATTCGTCGATCCCCAGGCAGCGGGCCAGCGTCTGGTGCAGGTAGAAGCCCACCTGCGAGACGCTCTGCATCGTCAGCCCCCCGCTGGCCGGATCGAACTCGGCCAGCGCCGCGTGCAGCTCCATCTGCGCGTGGTTGACCTCGGCGCACTCGATCGTGACCTCGCGTACCAGCTCGGCGGCGGCGAAGCCGGCATCGACGTCACCGAACACGTCGTGGACCGAGCGCTCGAGGTTCCCGGCCTTGTCGGCGTGCAGCTGCGCGGCATCGGCGGCGCGCGCCGCGGCCACCGTGTAGCAGGCCGGCAGCTCCTCGATCTCGAGCTCGATCAGGCGCAGCGCCTGCTCGGCCGTGGCCGCATCCACCGCCGCCACGGCCGCAACCGGCTCGCCGCGGTAGCGCACCTTGTCGCGCGCCAGCGGGTATTCGTTCATGGCGATCGGCAGCACGCCGAAGGGCTGCGCGCAGTCCGCGCCGGTGACCACCGCCACGACGCCCGGGAGCGCGCGCGCCCGCGACACGTCCAGCCGCCGGATGTGGCCATGGCTCGCCGGACTGCGCAGGATGCGGGCGATCGCGGCGCCGGCGTGGTCGAGGTCGGCCGTATAGCGCGCGCGGCCCGTGACCTTCGGGATGCCGTCGATCAGCGGGACGCCGCGGCGGCGGCGCGCCGGCCGCTCGGCGGGGGCGCCGCTCATGCCGCCGGCCCGGCGGCGGCCTGGACCGCCTCGATGATCTTCACGTAGCCGGTGCAGCGGCACAGGTTGCCGGCCAGCGCGGCGCGAATCTGTTCGACATCCGGATGGGGCACGCGCCGCAGCAGGCCCTCGGCCGCCATGATCATGCCCGGGGTGCAGAAGCCGCACTGGGCGCCGAGGCGCTCGTGGAAGGCCTGCTGGAGCGCGGCGAGGCGCCCCCCCTGCGCGAGGCCCTCGATGGTCTCGACGCTGCGGCCCTCGCAGCGCGCCGCCAGCGTGATGCAGGCTGGCACGGCGACGCCATCCAGCAGCACCGTGCAGGCGCCGCACTCGCCGCCGTCGCAGCCGGTCTTGGTCCCGGTGAGCCGGGCGATGTCGCGCAGGTAGTCGACCAGCAGCGTGTTGTCCGCGACCGCGTCCTCGCGCCAGCGCCCGTTGAGCTGGATGCGTACCAGGCGTTTGGTCGCTGCCAAGACTTCGCCATCCTTGCCAAAAGACGCTATGGTATTATCGTACGCAAATACCAATTTAGAGTCCAGCCGCGGCTGGCGCGACCGCGGCGGTGGCCGTGCGCGACGCCCAATTGCGCGATCCCTGATCTATGCGTGCATGGGCGACTGGGCGCGAGCGGCCGGTATCAGCCCAGGCGCCGCAGCGCCACGCGGACCACGTCCGCGCCCGACCCGGTCGCATCGGTGAGCTCCAGCGACATCGGCGCCACGGTGTTGAGGCTGGGCGCGTGCAGGTCCTTGGCGTAGGGCGTCGCCCACTGGTCGAACTGGCCGACGATGACCAGCGTGTCGGGACGGATCCCCTGCACCAGCACCGCCGGCCCGCGCGTGCTGCCGATGGTGGAGCGCACCTCGACCAGGTCGCCTTCGGCGATGCCGAGGCGTTCGGCGGCCGTGCGGTTGACGATCACGCCGCGATGGCCGCGCACGTTGCGCGCCACCTCGTCCATCAGTTCGATCGAGGCATTGCCACTGCCGTGGTACTGCATGCTCTTGGTGGTCAGCAGCCAGAACGGGTAGTCCCCGGGCCGCGCGCCCTGGTGCTCGAGCGCATGCACCCAGCGTCCCGCGACGTCGTGCCACGCGGGCAGGAACTCGTATTCCTTCAGCTGCTCGTCCCACCAGTGGATGTCGCGCTCGTGCAGGCGGCGACCGAGCTCGCGCCCGGCGCGCGTCAGCCGCTCCTGGTACGGCAGTTCCAGGCGCAGCCCCTGCTCCACCAGCGTCGGATACAGGTACCAGCGGCGCTCGGCCGCCGGCCGCACCTGGAAGCCGTGCTCGCGGAACCACTCGAGGCCATGGACTTCGCGGCCACCGCTCAACAGCGTGCTGGCCGCGCGGCATTGCGCGTCCCACACCTTCTCGACCGGGTGGGCCTCGCCGGTGGGCAGCGCGAAATCGTAGTCCGTGCCGCGCAGCGGCACCAGGCCGGCGCCGCGGTTGATCGCCGCGTTGTACTCCTCGAGCAGCCCGGCGCGCCGCGCGATCTCGGTATTGATCCAGGTGAAGTCGCGCGTGTCGCCGCGTGGCGCGACCACCGGCTGGCGCAGCACGAAGCCCTCGTGGTCGCCGAACTGCTCCTGGTACTTGGTGTTCGCGAGGCGGATGAGCTGCAGGCTCTCGAGGTCGGTGGCCTCGGGCAGCAGCAGGTCGGCCATCCAGTTGGTCTCGTCCACCGTGTAGGCGAAGGAGACCATGAACGGGAAACGCGCGATCTGCTCGGCGAGGTGGCGCGTGTCCCAGAAGGCGATCGCCGGGTTGAAGCGGCAGGTGATCCACAGCTCCGGCAACGTCGGCCGCATCAGCTGTTCGGGCGCGTGGTCCTGCCACATCCACGCGAGGTGCGTCGGCCCCAGCGCCTGGCTCCACGGACCGTTGCCCGCGAGCGGCACCAGCGTGCGGTGCGCATTGCGGCCGCTCGGATGCGCGAGCCAGCCGCGCGCATCGGTCGGATTGAGCCCGTGCGCCATGAAGCCGTCGACGCCGGGCTTGACGCTCTGGTGCCGGTCCTCGTGCGGGCGGTTGATGCGCACCGTCGTGCCGAGGATGCCGCCGGGCACTTCGAGCGCGCCGACCAGCACTGCCAGCACCGTGCGCGCCCAGACGCAATCGAAGGCGCCCCAGCCGTTGTTGACGGTCTTGCCGAGGATGATCGCCACCGGCCGGAACGGCAGGGACTGTCCCTCGATCTCGATGTGGGTCCCGACGCGCGCATGCTCGACGTATTCGTTGGCGATCCTGCGGACGCGCGCCGCGGGCACGTCGCACACGTCCGCGGCCCACTCCGGCGTGTAGCCGCGCACGTGCTCGCACAGCTTGCCGAAGGCGGTGTCGGCCTCGACGTCGTGGTGCTCCCAGCGGTCGGTGTCGGGGCCGTGCTCGATGCCGTGGGCCACGCGCACCCGGCCCTCGAGCGAGGGCTGCACGCCGGGCGTGTCGAAGGGCACGGCCGCCGCGCCGGCCGCGTCCCAGACCAGCGGCTTGCCGCTGCCGGCATCGCGCAGGTAGTAGCCGTGCGGCCCGACCAGGTACGGCGAGGAGGTGTGCGCGCGCAGGAACGCGACGTCCAGGTCGGCGCGCGCGCGCTCGTGCAGCAGCACGTGCAGCATCGCGAACAGGAAGGCCGCGTCGGTCTTCGGCTTGATCGGGACCCACTCGGAGGAGGTCGCCGCCGTCACCGACAGGTGCGGCTCGATGCACACGCGCTTGACGCCGCGCAGCCGCGCGGCCGCGTGCCGCGCCACCGCGCACACGCCGCCGGTGACGTCGACGTTGGCGCCGAAGGCGAGGATGTACTCGGTGTGCGGCGTGTCGGCCGCGACCGTGAACGCGCGGTGCCAGTACTCGCCGTAAAGGTGCTCGGCGTGGATGCACTTGACGCCCTGGCCGGACCCGAAGCTGTAGTCCACCGGGCCCCAGGCCGCGAGCAGCGCCGGGAAGGTGCCCATGTAGTGCGCGGGCGTGCCGCCGTGGCCGAGGCTCACCGCGAGGCGCGGCAGGCCCTGCTCATCGACCACGCCCCTGGCGCGCAGCGCGCGCAGCCGCGCGGCGACTTCATCCAGCGCCTCGTCCCAGGAGATCGGCTGGAATCCCGGGTCCTCGCCGATGCCCTTGCGCGGATTGGTCCGGCGCATCGGCGTGAGGATGCGGTGCGGCGAGTAGGTCTTCTGGATGAGGCCGTAGGCCTTGACGCAGGGCCGCCCCTCGCCCGGATGCAGCCCGCTCGCGGCGAAGTTCGGCTGGATCTCGGTGGCGACGCCGTCCTGGACCTTGACGGCCAGCAGGTCCGGCCCGGCCACGCAGTTGTAGCAGTAGGTCGGGACCCAGCGGGCCGCGCCCTGTCCGCCCGGTACTTCCGTGGCGCTCGCCGGCTCTGGCGCGTTCACATCCGCCCCCATGTCAGCTCCTCATCCACGCGGGTCCCAGCCGGGCCGCGCCGCCGGCCCGTGGCCGCCGACACCGCGTTCCGGGGCCATCACCAGCGCGAACCCCTGGTTGTAGGCCGCGCGCAGCACCAGCGTGGCTTTCAGCGCCCAGCCGTTCGCGAGCGCCGCCGCTCCGGCGAGCCCGGCCAGCCAGCCGATGGCACCCGGCGCCGCCGCGAGCGCCACGACCGCGGCGAGCCCGTCGGCGAACAGCAAGGGCCGGTGCAGTTCGTCGAGCACCGCGAGTGCGGCGCGCGGCGCGCCATCGCGGTGGACGCCGCGGCGGTAGGCGAGCCACGCGGCGCCGCGCGCGACGCACGCTAGCGCCAGCAGGACGGCGAGCCGCCCAGGCGCTGCGCCGGCCACGAAGCTCCACGCTGCCAGCAGGCCGCAGCCCTCGGCGAGGCCGGTCACGAACATCAGCGGCACGGCGCGCGGCTGCCGCCAGGCGGGGATGCCCTTCGCCCCCTGCAGCATGCGCGCCTGGCAGTACAGGTACAGCGCGGCGCAGGCCGCCGTCGCCCAGCGCCACGCGGGCAGGCCGCTCGCGAAGGCCAGCAGGCCGCACCCGACCAGCAGCGGCGCGACCAGCGCCTCGCGCGACATCCACGAAGTCGCCGGATGGCGCAGGACGTTGAGCGCGCGCCACGGTCGGCCTATCTCCGCCCACACGCACAGCAATCCCGCCACGACCGAAACCAGCCCCAGCAGCACGGCGCCGCCCGCGGGCGCGATGCCGGATGCGACCACGGCGATGAGCAGCCCGGTGCCGGTGCCGCCGCCGATGAAATTGCCCGCGGCGCGCCAGTCCCAGTGCATCTGCACCCAGGGGGCGACGCGGCCGACGACGTCGCGGCTCATCGCTGCGGCTCCACGATGTAGTACACGCCCGGATCGGTCCCGAGCTCCTCGTGCATGCGGAAGTGCGTCGTCTCGCGCAGCAGCTTCGAGACGTTGCTGTCCGGATCGTCGCGGTCGCCGAAGTGCAGCGCGCGGGCGATGCAGGCGTTGACGCAGGCCGGCGTCACTTCCGCGTCCACGCCGGGCGTGCGGCCGGTGGCGCGCGCGGCGTCGAGCCGGTCGCTGCAGAAGGTGCACTTGGTCGATACGCCGAGGCGCCGCGGATCGAACATCCGCGATTCGGCCTCGGTGGGCCCGGCGCCGTAGGCGAACTCGGCGCGCTGCGTCTTGTGGCGCTGCTGGTAGGGGCAGGCGACGGCGCAATAGGCGCAGCCGATGCACAGCTGGTAGTCGATCGCGACCACGCCGTCCTTGCGGCGGTACGTGGCCTGCGTCGGGCAGACGTGCATGCAGGGCGGGTCGGCGCAGTGCATGCAGCCGACGGGCACGAACGAGCGGCGCACATCCGGGTACTCGCCGCTCTCCATGTCGAGCACGCGGCGCCACTGCACGCCCGGCGGCGTGCCGTTGGCGAGCTTGCAGGCCGCCGTACAGGTCTGGCAACCCACGCAGCAACGCAGGTCGATGACCATCACATAGCGGGTCACGGCCGCCTCCCCGACTCAGCCGCCGCGCAGCTTCTCGGCCTTGGCCGCGACGCGGCTGCGCAGCCGCCCGACCTCGACGACCGCGCGGCTGTGCTCGCCGCTGGCGATCGGCTCGACGTCGTCGCGCGCGCTCAGCGCGAAGTGGACCACGCGGCCCTCGACGCGCTTGACCTCGACGTCGATGGTGACGCGCATGCCGAGCAGCGTCGCGCCGCTGTGCGTCACGCTGATCCCGGTGCCGACCGAGTCCTCGCCTTCCTCGCAGTACTGCTTGAGCAGGGCGCGGCACGCGACCTCGAAGTCGCGCACCAGCTCCGGGGTGGCGTAGATGCGCAGCTGCTCGCCGAGGAAGTCGACGGTGCGGCCGCGGTCGATGGTGATCTGGGTGGAGGCACGGGTGCCTGCGGGCGGTGCGGATTTCACGGCGGCCCTCGCAACATTTCGTGGCGGTACGGCAGTTCCTGCCCGTCCTGGGCGGCCCCACCCCCCGCAATGATGCATTTTCCCCATTTTCGTACCAGAATAGCAATTAGCGGCTATCCACTACTCCGGACGGCCAGGATGGCGAGGGCACGATGACCAGCACCACCGGCAGCTCCCGGCGCGGCGCACGCGCCCCCGGCGGCGACACGCCGGTGCAGCCGGAGATCCTGATCCGCCCCGTGCGCGGCGGCGACCTGGCCGCGATCGTGGCGGTCGACGCCGCGATCACCGGCGTGGCCAAGCGCGCCTACTGGAAGCGGCTCATCGAACGCACCAGCCGGCCGCGCGATCCGGACGGCTGCTTCCTGGTCGCCGAGACGCCCGCGGATCGCGGCGCGGCGCTGCTCGGCTTCATCGCGGGCGAGATCCGCGCCTGGGAATTCGGCTCGGCGCCCTGCGGCTGGGTCTACGTGCTCGGCGTGCGGCCGGAGTCGCGCCTGCATGGCCTCGGGCAGCGGCTGCTGGTTGCGCTGGAGCAGGAATTCAAGCGCGCCGGCGTCACGCGCATGCGCACCATGGTGCTGCGCGACGACCGGCTGGTGATGCAGTTCTTCCGGGCCGCCGGGATGATGGCCGGGCCGTACCTGGAACTCGAGAAGGAACTGGATTGAGGTTGCGGCGATGAAACTGCAGGTTTCCAGCCAGCTCGCCATCTACGCCGTGCTCGAACTGCTGGCGCATCGCGACCGGCCGGTCACCGTCGGCGAGATCGGCGCCAAGTACGGCGTCTCGAACCATCACCTCGCCAAGGTCATGCACATGCTGGGCCGCGCGGGGCTGGTGAGTTCCACGCGCGGCGCCGGCGGTGGCTACCAGTTCAGCGGCAATGCCCGGCGCACGACGCTGCTCGACGTCATCGACCTGTTCGAGCAGCTCGGGCCCGCCCCCGCCGATCCGGACGATCCCGGCGCCGCCACGCCGCAGGGCCGGGCCCTGCTGCAGGTGCTGCGTGAGATCGACGACATCGCGCGCGCCACGCTCGGCTCGATCACCCTCGCGACCTTGCAGAAGCTGGTCGAGCAGCAGCCCGCGGCGAGCGCCGCCGGCGTGCGCGAACCCGCGCCGCCCGGCTGACGCGGCGCGCGCGGCGCGCCATTGCGCGGCCCCCGCCGCCCGGCGCGCCGCCCCTCGTGCGGCGACAGGGCCTGTGAGAACATCGGCGCAGGCGCCCGCGACTCCGGCGGGCATGGAGAAGGACTCGTCATGCCCGACCCGCAGAATCCCGCTCCCAATCCCTTCGCCCCGCCGAAGGCCGAGGTGGCCGACGTCGCCGAACACGGCCAGTCCGTGCTCGCGGGCCGCGGCGTGCGTCTCGGTGCGGCCATCCTCGACGGCATCTTCTTCATGCTGATCGTCTACGTGCCGGCGCTGCTGGTCGGGTTCCTGACGATCGGCGCGTCCGCCATCCAGATGCGCCCGGGATTGCCGCCCGGAGAACTGCTCGGCGCCTTTGCCGGCGCGGCCCTGGCCGGCCTCGTCGGCCTGGCGGCCTACGCCTGGATCACCATCGTGCTGGTGAACCGCAATGGCCAGACGCTGGCCAAGCGGCTGCTGGACATCAAGGTGGTGCGCAAGGACGGCAGCCGCGCTTCGCTCGGGCGCATCTTCTGGCTGCGCAATGTCGTCAACATGCTGTTCCAGCTGGTGCCGCTCATCGGCAGCGTGTACGGGCTGGTCGACGCGCTGATGATCTTCAGCGAATCGCGCCAGTGCGTGCACGACCGCATCGCCGATACGATCGTGATCCGCGCCTGAGGCGGCCGAACGCCGCACCGGGGCAGCGGCGACCACGCGCGTGACGCTGAGCCTCGACAACGTCGTCCGCGCCGAGACGCCCGAGGGCATCCTGCTCGAGTTGCGCCCGGCGGGGCTGCAGGCGCGCTGCTATGCCTGGCTGGTCGACCAGCTCATCCGCCTGATGCTGATGTACGTCGTGTTCATCACGCTCGCCGTCGGTGGCTTCATCGCCGGCCTGGGACTCTCGTTCTGGCTCATCTTCATGTTCGCGCTCGAGTGGTTCTATCCGGTCGTCTTCGAGATCTGGGGCGGCGGCGCCACGCCCGGCAAGCGCGTGCAGCACATCCGCGTGGTGATGGACGACGGCCTGCCGGTGACGCCGGCGGCCGCGCTGACGCGCAACCTGCTGCGCGCCGCCGATTTCCTGCCCGCGGCGTACGGGGCGGCGATCCTGTGCCTGCTGCTGCGCGCCGACTTCCGCCGCCTCGGCGACCTGGCCGCCGGCACGCTGGTGGTCCACGTGCCGCGCACGCCGCGGCCACCGCCCCCGGGCGACGCGCCGCCGCTCGCGCCGGCCATTCCGCTGACGCGCGCCGCCGAACAGGCGCTGGTGGCCCTCGCGGCGCGCGCACCACGGCTGACGCCGGCGCGCCTCGACGAGCTGGCCGCATTGGCCGCGCCGGCCGCCGGGATGCCGGGCGCGGGCGGCGCCGAGGTGACGCGGCGCGTGCTCGGCATCGCGCAGTGGCTGCTGGGGCGCCGGTGAGCCCGCTGCAGTTCGAGCAGCGCTACCGCGCCGAATGGGACGAGTTGCGCGCGCTGCTCGCGGCGCTGCAGGGCCCGCGCGCGCAGCGCCAGGCCGCCGCCGGCGCCGGGCCGCGCATCGCCACGCTCTACCGGCGCAGCTGCGAGCACCTGGCGCTCGCCACCTCGCGCGGCTACCCGGCGCACATCGTCGAGCCGCTGCAGCAGCTGACCGCCGCGGCCCACCAGCTAATCTACCTGGAGCGCGACCTGCGCCTCGCCGGCCTGCTCGGGCTGGTGCGCGGCGCGATCCCGCGCGCCGTGCGCGCGCAGGCCGCCTGCGTCGCGCTCGCCGCCCTCGCCTTCGCGCTGCCCGCGCTCGTCATGGGGCTGCTGGTCTACCGGCACCCCGAGTTCATCGCGCTGATGCTCGACCCGGCCCACACGCGTGAATTCGAGGAGATGTATGCGCCGACGGCCGAGCACATCGGGCGCGCGCGCGACGCCGGGACGGACTGGGCGGCCTTCGGCTTCTACATCCGCCACAACATCGGCATCGCCTTCCAGTGCTTCGCCGGCGGCATGTTCCTCGGCGCCGGGACCCTGTTCTTCCTGGTCTTCAACGGGCTGTCGATCGGCGCGGTCGCGGGCTACCTCAGCGCGCGCGGCTACGCCGCGACCTTCTACCCGTTCGTCGCCACGCACTCGGCCTTCGAGCTCACCGCCATCGTGCTGGCCGGTGCCGCGGGCCTGCGCCTCGGCCGCGCACTCGTGGCGCCGGGGCCGTGGACGCGCCTGCAGGCGCTGAAGCTCGCCGCCGGCGAGGCGATCGTCATCGTCTATGGCGTGATCCTGTTCCTGCTGGTGGCGGCGCTGCTCGAAGCCTTCTGGTCCTCGTCGGCCTGGGTCCCGCCGGCGCTCAAGTTCACGGTGGCCGCCGTCTGCTGGTGCACGGTGCTCGCCTACCTCGCGCTGCAGGGCCGCGATGCAGCTTGACGCGCTGGTGCTGCGCCTGCGATCCGCCTCGCCGGCCGAGGCGGCCGACCTCGGCGTCCGCCTGTGCCAGCACGCCGCGCGCTCGCTCTATCCCTGCTACGCGCTCGCTTTCCTGCCGCTGCTCGCGCTGGCACTGGCCTCGGCGAGCCTGGCGAGCTGGCTGCCCTCGCTCCTGCTGTGGTGGGGCAAGCCCTGGCTGGACCGGACGCTGGTCTTCGTGCTCTCCCGCGCCGCCTTCGGCCAGCCGACCCGGCCGGGCGAGCTGTGGGCCGCGCAGCGGCAGGTGTGGTGGCAGCAGCTGCCCGGCACCTGGACGCTGCGGCGGCTGTCGATGTCGCGGGCCTTCACGCAGCCGGTGCACCAGCTCGAGCGGCTGACGGGCGCGGCCCGCTCGCGCCGCCTGCGGCAACTGCGCGCCGGCCACCTGGCCGCGAGCCGCCTGCTCACCAGCGCCTTCTCGGGCGCCGAGAGCGCGTTGTGGTTCGCGCTGCTCTCGCTCCTGTTCTGGTTCCTGCCGCCGAGCTACGACACCGCGCGGCTGTTCGACGCGCTTACCAGCGGCGGGAGCGTCGGCGCCTCGATCGCCGTCACGCTGAGCTACGCCGTGATCGTATTCTTCCTCGAACCGTTCTACGCCGCCGCCGGCTTCACCATGTACCTCAGCCGGCGCACCGAACTCGAGGCCTGGGACATCGAGCAGGAGCTGCGCCATGCCTTCGCGCGCTAGCCCGCGGCGACCTCGAACGCTGCGCGCCGTCGTGCTCGTCGCCGTCCTGGCCGCGCCCGCAGACCCTGCCGCGCGCGCCGATGCTGCCGCGGCAACGGGCGACGCCATGCCAGCGGGCGCCGCCGCGATGCCTGCCGCGCCCGGCGCCGCGAGCCCGCCGACGCTGCGGGCCCGCGTCGGCGCCGCCGTGATCGCCCTGCGCCGGGACCCGAACCTCGGCGGCAGGCAGACCGTGCGCACGCTGCACTGGGTCGATCGCAAGCAGGCCGCCGCCCAGCCGTCGTCGACGCTGCGGCGCCTGCTGCACTGGCTGGCCGAAGGCTTTCGCTGGATCGCGGCTCTCGGTCGCGCGCTGATCCTCGCCGCGGTCGTGGTGCTCGTGGCCTTGCTGGCCGTCTACCTGCTGCGGTCCGCGGCGCGCCGCCAGCGCTTCGTTCCGCCGCAGACGCAGGAACCTCCCGAGTTCGTGCGTGGACTGGACATCCGGCCGGAGAGCCTGCCGGAAGACGTCGGCGCGGCCGCCCTCGCGCTGTGGCGCGCCGGCGGGCAGCGCGCCGCGCTGGCGCTGCTCTACCGCGGCCTGCTCTCGCGTGCCGTGCACGTGCAGCGCGTGCCGATCCGCGACTCTTCCACCGAAGGCGATTGCCTGCGGCTGTGCGCCGCGCATTGCGCCACCGCGACGCAGGCCCACGCGCTGCGGCTGGTGCGGACCTGGGAGCTGGCGGTGTACCGCGGCCAGCTGCCCGAGGAGCCGCAGGTCGCGTCCCTGTGCGCCGAATTCGCCGCGGCGCTCGCGATCGCGCCGCCACCCGCGAGCGCTGCGGGCGAGCCGACGGCAGTGCCCGCGTGAGGCGCGCGCACGTCATCACGGCGCTGGTCGTGCTTGGCCTCGGTGGGCTCGTGGCCTGGATCGCGATGAACACCTACTGGGAGACCCTCAAGGTCCCGGGCGCGATGCACGGCGAGGCCCTGCGCAACCCCTACTACGCGGCCGAACGGCTGGCGCAGCGCCTCGGCGCGCGGCTCGAGGCCCTGCCCGACACCCTGGCACCGCTCCCCGCGGCGGGCCAGGTGCTGCTGCTCACGGACACGAACCTCGACCTGCAGCCCGAACGCCGGCGGGCGCTCGAGGAGTGGGTCATGCGGCGGCCACCTGCTGCTCGATCGCAGCGACGTGTTCGGCGAGACCGAGCTCGCGCGCTGGGCCGGCGTCACGCAGGTGCGCTTCCCGATCCGCGTCGCGGCCGCAAGGCCCAGGGCCACGGCGACGCCAGTGGGCGCGACGGCGACGGCACGGACGACGGCAACGGCAGCGGCGACGACGACGGCGAGGCGGATGCGCCGGCGAGCCTGCCGGAGCTGCTGCAGCGACAGTCATGCGTGTCCTATCCGCACCGCGGCGACGGCAGCAACGCGGGCGCCTTGCAGCTGTGCGACTTCCAGGCGGCAACGCGCCTGCGCAGCGCGCGTCCGCCCGACTTCGCCCTCGGCGATGGCGACGGCCTGCAGGCGCTGCGCGTGCCGCTTGGACGCGGCAGCCTCGCCCTGCTCAACGCCGTGCGACCCTTCGACAACCGCGACCTGCTGCGCGGCGACCATGGGCTGCTGTTCGCGACCCTCGCCCGCCTGCGCCCCGGCGCGACGATCTGGGTGCTGCGCGGCGGCAGCGGGCCCGGCCTCCTCGGCCTGGTCTGGAACCGCGCCGCCGGCGTCGTGCTGCTGCTCCTGGCCGCGCTGGCGCTGGCGTTGTGGCGTGCCGCCACGCGCTTCGGCCCGATGCGCGACGCGCCGCCACCCATGCGCCGCTCGCTGCGCGCCCGCATCGCCGGCAACGCCCGCTTCCTGCTGGCCTTCGGCGGCGGCCCCACGCTGCTGCAGGCGGCCCAGCGCGCGCTCGACGCCGCGTTCACGCGCCGCCTGCCGAACCAGGCGCGGCTGGCGCCCGCCGAGCGCGTCGCCGCGCTGGCGCGCCTCACCGGCATGCCGGTCGATGAACTCACCGAGGCCCTGCAGGGCGAAGCCCGCGGCCGCGCCGCCCAACCGCCCCGACGCCTGGCGCTGCTCGAGCTCGCCCGGCGCCGGCTGCTGAACCACTGAGGGGAGAAGCTGCTTCCATGAACACACCCACTCCACCGGCGACGCTGGAACGCGCCACCGAGTTGCTGGCGCGGCTCAAGGCCGCGATCGGCGCGGCCGTCGTCGGCCAGGACGAGATCATCGAGCAGGTGCTCGTCGCGCTGCTGGCCTGCGGCCACGTGCTGATCGAGGGCGTGCCCGGGCTCGGCAAGACGCTGCTGATGCGCGCGCTCGCCCAGGCGCTGAGCGTCGCGCACGCGCGCGTGCAGTTCACGCCCGACCTGATGCCCTCGGACATCACCGGCCGCGCGGTGCTCGATCCGAAGACCCAGGAGCTGCGCCTGGTGCGCGGCCCGGTGTTCACCAACATCCTGCTGGCCGACGAGATCAACCGCGCGCCGGCCAAGACGCAGAGCGCGCTGCTCGAGGTCATGCAGGAGGGCCAGGTCAGCATCGAGGGCGAGACCCACGTGCTGCCGCGGCCGTTCCTGGTGCTGGCGACGCAGAACCCGGTCGAGACCGAGGGCACCTATCCACTGCCCGAGGCGCAGCTCGACCGCTTCCTTCTCAAGGTAGACATCGCCTATCCGGACGCCGCCGCCGAGTGCGCGGTGACGGTGCGCGCCACCGCCGGCCAGAGCGGCGACCGCCTGCCGCTCGACGGCGTGCAGCCCTGCATCGATGCGCGCACGCTGCTGGTGCTGCAGCAGCTGGTCGCGCGGCAAGGCGTCGATGCGAGCGTGGTCGACTACGCGGTCCGGCTGGCGCGTGCCACGCGCGACTGGCCCGGGCTGGCCCTGGGCGCCGGGTCGCGCGGGCCGATCGCGCTGGTGCGCGCCGCGCGCGCCGCCGCGCTGCTGCAGGGCCGTGACTTCGTGCTGCCCGATGACGTCAAGCGCCTGGCGCTGCCGGCGCTGCAGCACCGCGTGGCGCTCTCGCCCGATGCCCTGATGGAGGGACGGCGCGTCGGCGACCTGCTGCGCGACCTGATCGACAGCGTGGCGGCACCGCGCGGCTGATGCGCCCGCCGGCCGACTTCCTGCCCGCCCGCACGCTCCCGCTGCCGCTCGCTGGCGCGGCGGCGCTCGCGCTGGCACTGCGGCTCCTCGGCGTGCCCGCCAGCGCCGTGCTGTTGCTGGCCGCCGCGCTCCTGCTGCTGCTCGCGCTCGCCTGGCTGCTCGATCGTGCGCTCACCGCCAGCGCCTGGGACGACTCCGCGGTGACGCTGCAGCGCCGGCTGCCGCAGGCCTTCGCCCTCGGCGTCCGCGGTACGATCCGGCTGGCACTGGCCATGCGGGGCGAACACGCGTGGCGCCTCGCCCTGCACGATCACCTCGATGAGCACGCCACCGCCGATTCCCAGCCACTGCAGCTAGAGCTGGCACCGGGATCGACGCTCGAAGCCAGCTACCGCGTGCTGCCGCGGCTGCGCGGCCCGCTGCGCCTCGCGCCGGCGGAGCTGCGCATCCGCTCGCGGCTCGGCCTCGGCGAACTGCGCCGGCGCGTCGGTGCCGCCGAGGAGCGGCGCGTGCTGCCCGACTTCTCGCAGGTCGCGCGCTACGGCTGGCTGGCCGGCGACCGGCGCCTGATGGACATCGGCATCCGCAGCTTCGTGCGCCGCGGCGAGGGCACGGACTTCCGCCAGCTCGCCGAGTACCAGCCCGGGGATTCGGTCCGCCACATCGACTGGAAGGCCTCGGCGCGCGCCGGCCGGCCCATCGTGCGCGAGTTCCAGGACGAGCGCGACCAGGCCGTGGTGCTGCTGCTCGACTGCGGTCGGCGCATGCGTGCCGAGGAAGGCGACGCCGCCGCCATCGGCAGCCATTTCGACCACGTGCTCAACGGCGTGCTGCTGCTCGCCTACGTGGCGCTGCGCCACGGTGATGCGGTCGGCGCACTGCCCTTCGCCGATGGCGGCCCGCCGCGCTACATGGCGCCACGCAAGGGCGCCACGGCGCTCAACGGCCTGATGGCGGCCCTCGGCGAGCTGCAGCCCACGCTCGAGCAACCCGACTACCTCGCGGCCGCTCGCGCACTGATGACGCGGCAGCGCAAGCGCGCGCTGGTGATCATCGTCACCAATTTCCGCGACGAGGACGGCGAGGAGCTGCAGGCGGCGCTGCGGCTGCTGCGCACGCGCCACCTGGTGATGGTCGCGAGCCTGCGCGAGCGGGTCGTGGGGCGGATCCTGCGCCAGCCGCTGGCCGATGCGGCGGCCACGCTCGAGGTGGCC
>JAXMGO010000025.1:0-69295 GCA_046347255.1 Steroidobacteraceae bacterium | reverse complement strand
GGGCGCATCACCGAGGTCGAGCACATCATCTCGACCAGGCGCAACCTCAGCGGCCCGCCGACGCCGATCGGCGAGGTGCGCGACTTCCGCCACGACCCGGACATCGAGCGCACGGTCCCGCCCGCCGAGCGCGTGCCGCGGGCCGAGCTGGTGCGCCTCGCCGACGGCTACTTCTCCACGCTCGAGCACAATACCGGCGAGATCCGCGGCACGAAGTTCGCGCCCGGCGCCTTCCGCTTCGAGAACGGCAAGCTGTTCCCGAACGTCGAGGCCGACTTCCGCCTCGGCAAGTACCGCTTCAACGAGCGGGTGCGCGACCGCGACCATTTCCTGGTGGACGAGGAGCGCGGCGTCGTCATGAGCCGCGGCTTCATCGACCACAAGGGCGTGCTCGACCACTTCCAGCTCACCGACGGCACGCCGTGGCGCTCGATCTTCCGCGAGCCGCACAGCTGGTCGCTGCTGGAGATGTTCAAGATCAAGGGCGGGATGATCACGGCCGTCGAGGCCACCTTCATCGGCGCGCCGTACTACGCACGATCACCCTGGACCCCGAGGAGCGAGCGGCCATGAGCCAGCTGCCGAAGAGCGACATGGAACTGCCCCCGCAGCAGTACGACTTCGCGGCCGTGCGGCCGCCGCGCATCGAGTTCGCGTTCCGCGTGCGCATCTTCTTCAAGGAGCGCATCCGCTTCGCGCCGACCACGCCGCAGGGCGGGCGCGTGTACGTGCCGCCGGCGGGCGGGGACATCAGCGGGCCGCGGCTGCAGGGGCGGGTGGTGCCCTACAGCGGCGCCGACTACGCGCGCGGCCGCGGCGATTTCGCCGGCGAGCTCAACGCCCACTACCTGCTCGAGGCGGCCGACGGCACGCCGATCTACATCAACAACCGCGGCTTCCTCTACGGGCGCGACGCCGACGGCAAGCCGGTGCCGAACCGCGCCCAGCTCGAGTCGCAGACCAGCGTGGCGGCGGGTGGCGCGACGCGCTGGCCGATCATGGACGACACCTACTTCGTCCTCGCGCCGGTGTTCGACTGCCCGGTCGGCCCGCACGACTGGCTGACGCGCTACGTGATCCTCGGGCGCGGCCAGCGCGTCACCGCGCCCGACCACACGGTGTTCGACTACTTCATCGTGGACCCGCCGAAGAACTGGTGAAGCCATGGGCAACGCGCCGAGCGAATACGACTACATCATCGTCGGCGCCGGCTCGGCCGGCGCGGTGCTCGCCAACCGCCTGAGTGCGGAGGGCGGCGTGCGCGTGCTGCTGCTCGAGGCCGGCGGGCGCGACCGCCACCGCCTGATGCGCATGCCGCTCGGGTTCTTCCCGATGCTGCGCGATCCGCGCGTCGGCTGGGGTTACCGCACCGAGCCCGAGCCTTTCGCGGACAATCGCGAGATCGTGCTGCCGCGGGGCAAGCTGCTGGGCGGCTCCTCCTCGATCAACGGCATGGTCTACGGCCGCGGCCACCCGCAGGACTACGAGGAGTGGCGCCGGCTCGGCGGCCGCGGCTGGGGCTTCGCCGACGTGCTGCCGTACTTCCGCCGCTCCGAGAGCAACTGGCGCGGCGCGACCGCGTACCACGGTGGCGCGGGGCCGCTCAGCGTCGCCGAGCACGTCGTCTACCCGCACATCTTCGGTGCGCTGATGGACACGGCGCGCAGCCGCGGCCACGTCGTCGCCGAGGACCTCGACGGCGCGCAGTACGAGGGCTTCGGCAAGCCGGACTTCACCATCCACCGTGGCGAGCGCGGCAGCACGGCGAAGCGCTACCTCGAGCCGGTCCGTGCCCGCGCCAACCTGCGCGTCGAGATCCAGGCGCTCGCGACCCGGATCCTCTTCGAGGGCCGGCGCGCGGTCGGCATCGAGTACCGCCAGCACGGCGAACTCGTCCAGGCGCGCGCCGCGCGCGAGGTGCTGCTCGCCGGCGGCGCCTACAACTCGCCGCAGCTGCTGATGCTCTCCGGCGTGGGCCGGCCCGAGGAGCTGCGCGCCGCCGGCATCGAGCCGTTCCACGCGCTCCCCGGCGTCGGCCAGAACCTGCAGGAACACGCCTCGGTCGGCGGTTCGTTCGTGCCACGCGATCCGATCCCGCTCATCGAGCAGATGCGCTTCGACCGCATGGCCCTGTCCGTGATCCAGTGGAAGCTGTTGCGCACCGGCGTGATCGCCCACCTGCCGCTCGCCAGCATCGCCTTCTACCGCTCGCGCCCTGGCGTCGTGCGGCCGGACATCGAGTTCATGGTGAACTCCACCGGCATGGACGCGCGCGTCTGGTTCCCGTTGCTGGTGCCGAGCCGCGGCAACGCCATGTACTGCAGCAACATCGTGCTGCACCCCGAGTCGCGCGGCTGGGTGCGGCTGCGCTCGGCCGACCCGGCGGCGAACGTGCGCATCCAGCTCAACGTGCTCAAGGAGCCGGGCGACCGGGCGCTGATGCGGCTGGCGCTGCGCAACATGCGCGAGTTCTTCGCGACCCGGCCGGTCGCGGACCTGATCGCGCACGAGCGCCTGCCGGGCCCGCACCTGCGGAGCGACGCCGAGCTCGACGCGCACGCGCGCGCCACGGTCGGCGTCGCGCACCACGCCTGCGGCACCTGCGCGATGGGCAGCGGCATGGACGCGGTGGTCGATGCGGAGCTGCGCGTGCACGGGCTCGACGCCCTGCGCGTCATCGACGCCTCGATCATGCCGACCATCGCCGGCGGGCACACCAACGCCGTCGCGATCATGATCGGCGAGAAGGGCGCCGACCTGGTCCAGGGCCGGAGCCTCCCGGCGGCGGATGCCGCGACCGTGGCGGCCTGCGGCGTGGCGGCGTGAGGAGTCGGAGTGCCGCCGGCGGGCGGTCGCGCGAAGGGCCCGTAATTGCATGGAATCCACGCAAACGTGGATTGGCCGCCGGGTGAAGGAGTCCTGATACTCGGCGGCGTAGCCACGGATTGCTCGATCCGAGGCATTCACGTAAAATACGTGAACCGTGACGAGGCTGCTCCCATGACCGCCAAGAACAACATCACCGTGGCCATCGAGCCCGGGCTGCTCAAGAAGGCGCGCGCGATCGCCGCGCGCCGCGGGAGCAGCGTCAGTGCGCTGCTGGCCGACGAGCTGCGCGATCTCGTGGGCGAGGACGCGAGCTACCGGGCCGCGCACCGGCGCGCACTCGCCTTGCTGGCGCAGCCGCTGGCGCTGGGCGGAGCGCGGCTCGGGCGCGAGGCGCTGCATGAGCGACGTCGTCTTCGTTGACACCAACATCCTGGTCTACGCGCACGATGCCGATGCCGGCCCGAAGCGCGAGCGGGCGGCGCGGACACTGCAGGCGCTCTGGGACGATGGCAACGGCCGCCTGTCCGTCCAGGTGCTGCAGGAGTTCTACCTTGGCGTCACCCGCAAGCTCGGCACGCCTGTGGCCCGCTCGACGGCGCGCGAGGTGATCGGCGCCTACGGTTCCTGGGTACGATCGGCAACGACCGTCGAAACCGTCATCCGCGCGTCCGACATCGCCGAGCTGGCGCAGATCGCCTTCTGGGATGCGCTCATCGTGGCCTCGGCCGAGCAGGAGGGGGCGACGCTGCTCTACAGCGAGGACCTGAACGACGGGCAGGTCATCGCCGGCGTCCGCGTGGTCAATCCGCTTGTCGCCTGACGCCGACCACCGGCACGCGCTGCGCGCGCCGATCGCGATCGCCTTCGCGGCGATCTACGTCATCTGGGGCACGACCTTCCTCGCCATCGCGCTGGTGCTGCGCTCGTTCCCGCCGTTCGCGAGCGCCTCGATCCGCTTCCTGTGCGCCGGCGTGCTGCTGCTGGTCGTACTGCGGCTGCGCGGGCCGCGGCCGCTCGCGGGCATCCCGATCGGGCGGATGATGCTGTGCGGCGTGCTGCTGGTGAGCGGTGGCAACGGCCTGGTCGTCTGGGCGCAGCAGGGCGTGCCCTCGGGGATCGCCGCGCTGCTGATCGCCTCGATCCCGGTCGCGGTGCTGGTGCTGCAGCGGGCCTTCTTCGGGCACCGGCTGCCGGATGGGCGCACGCTGCTCGGAATCGCGATCGCCCTCGCCGGCGTGCTGCTGATCGTCTCGCAGGTCGGGCGGCTCACGGGCGCGGTGCGGCCGCTGCACGTGCTGTCGCTGTTCGGCGCGGTGCTGAGCTGGTCGCTCGGCACGCTGCTGTACCGCGGCGTGCCGCAGGAGCGCGTGCTGGCGGGCACGGCGGTGCAGGTGATCGCCGGCGCCGCCGGGCTGGCCCTGATGGCGGCGGCGGACGGGGAGTGGGGGCGGCTCCATCCGGCCGCGGTCACCGGCGAGTCGCTCGTCGCGCTCGCCTACCTCATCGTGTTCGGCTCGATCATCGCGCAGGGTTGCTACCTCTGGCTCCTCGGCCACGTGGCGCCGCAGAAGGTGGCGACTTATGCCCTCGTGAACCCGGTGGTGGCCATGGCCCTGGGCGCGCTCGTGCTCGGCGAACGGCTCAATGCCCTGGCCGGCGTGGCCGTCCTGCTGGTGCTGGCGGGCGTGGGCCTGGTGCTCTGGCCGGGAGCCCCGCGGGGCACCCGGCGGAGCCGGGCCGGGCGGCGGGCTGAGGGCTGAGGGCCGCCGGGGCCGTCGGGGCCCTGGGAGGCGAGACGCCGCCGCCGGAAGGCGGTATCTTCCGGGGCTCGCCGCCCATCCGCCAGGAGGATTCCCATGGCCGCCGAACCCAAGTCGCTCCCGATCCAGATCCGCCACGCCGACCGCCTGTACATCGATGGCGCCTGGGTGGCGCCGAAGAAGTCCGCGCGCATCGAGGTCGTATCGCCGTACAACGAGCAGGTGACGGCGGTGGTCGCGGCGGCCGGCCCGGAGGACATGGACCGGGCGGTCGCGGCCGCACGCAAGGCCTTCGACACGGGGCCCTGGCCGCGGCTCACGCACGCCAAGCGCGCCGAGTACCTGATGAAGCTCGCCGACGAGCTCGAGAAGCGCATCCCGGAGCTGGCGCGCTGCTGGACCGAGCAGGTGGGCGCGCTCGCGGCGCCGGCACCGATGACGGTCGGCTTCGTCACCTCGATGGTGCGCTACGCGGCCGGCCAGGCCGACAAGTTCCCGTTCGTCGAGACGGTGCAGACCGTGGACGGCAAGGGCGCGGCGCGCGTGGTGCGCGAGCCGGTGGGCGTGGTCGCGGCGATCGCGCCGTGGAACGCGCCGTACATGATCATGATCAACAAGGTCTGCCCGGCGCTGCTGACCGGCTGCACCGTGGTCATGAAGCCGGCGCCCGAGACGCCGCTCGAGGCGTACATCATCGCCGAGGCGGCCGAGGCCGCCGGCATCCCCGCGGGCGTGCTGAACCTGGTGCCAGCGGACCGCGAGGCCTCCGACGCGCTGGTGTGCAACCCGGGCATCGACAAGGTGAGCTTCACAGGCAGCACCGCGGTGGGCAAGCGCATCGGCGCGGTGTGCGGCGGGCGCATCGGCCGCTTCGGCCTGGAGCTCGGCGGCAAGTCGGCGGCGATCTGCCTCGACGACTACGACGTCGGCACGGCCTCCAAGGTGCTCGCCAACACGATCGCGCTCATGTCCGGCCAGGTGTGCGCGACGCTGAGCCGCGCCGTGGTGCCGCGCGCGAAGCACGACCAGTACGCCGAGGCGATCGCGGCCGAGCTCAAGGCGCTGCGCGTGGGCGATCCGTACGACGCGAAGTCGCAGATGGGCCCGCTCGCGATGAAGCGCCAGCTGTCTCGCGTCGAGGGCTACATGGAGAAGGGCAAGGCCGAGGGCGCGCAGCTCGTCTGCGGCGGCAAGCGTCCCGCGGCGCTGCAGCGCGGCTACTACTTCGAGCCGACGCTGTTCGCGCGTGCGCACAACCGCATGACCATCGCCCAGGAGGAGATCTTCGGGCCGGTGATCACGCTGATCCCGTACGACACCGAGGCCGAGGCGCTCGCCATCGCCAACGACTCGACCTACGGGCTGTTCGGCGCGGTGTTCACCAACGACAACGACCGCGCCTGGCGCGTCGCGCGCGGCGTGCGCACCGGCTGGATGTCGCAGAACGGCTTCCGCATGGACTGGTTCCTGCCGTTCGGCGGGTTCAAGCAGTCGGGCATCGGCCGCGAGGGTGGCACCGCGGGCATCGCCTCGTTCACCGAGACGAAGACAGTGCTGCTGGAAGGCGCACCGAGCGCCTGAGGCCGGCGGCGCGCGCCGGCGCGGCGCGGGCCGCTAAACCGGCTGGCGAAAAAAAGGGGGCGGGTCGCCGCTGGCGGCCCGCCCCCTTCCTTTTCGGCCGTCGAAGACCGGTGGCCGGAACTCAGTGGCCGAAGCGCAGCCCGATGCGCGCGCCGTACTGGGTGACGTCGCTGCGGCCGAAGGCGCCGCCGACCTCCGCCCAGGCCTGCACGTCGTCGGCGAGCCGCCAGCGCGTGCCGAGCGCGACGTTGGCGGCGTCGACGTCGATGCGCACCGCCGGCATCGTCCAGCCGCTGTCGGTGACCGAGGCGAGCGAGGCGTCGATGCTGCGGTCCTTCGAGGCGAAGTCGTGCTCGTAGCTGGCGCGCGCGTACGGCGTCCAGTCGCCGCTGTTGAAGGCGAGCTGGTAGCCGAGGCGGCCGATGTAGGCGTTGCGCTGCTGCGAGCCGAAGGTCATCGAGGTCGAGGCGCCGGCCGCCTTCGACTCGGTGAACCCGCTCACGTCGACGTGCTGCACGTCGATGCCGAGGAGCGGCCCGTGCTCGACGCCGCCGCTGTGCAGGGCGTACTGCGCGAGGATCCCGAGCGAGACGTTCGCGCCCGAGGTGCTGCTCTCGATGTGGCGCGTCGCCGGCCCGAGGGCGACGTCGCGGCGGATGTCGTAGGACAGGTGGCCGAGCGTTGCGGCGAGGCCGAGCTGCAGGCCGCCGAAGGCGTGGCTGCCGTAGACGCTCAGTGACTGCTGCTCCTGGCGGTAGTCGCCGATGCCGGCGAGGCTCGGCCGCACCTGGCCGAGGTTCACCGCGACGCCCAGGCGCCCGAGGCGCGTGCCGCGGTCGACGCCGAAGGTGAAGCCGAGCGGCTTGCCGTCGGCCGGCACGTCGGCACCGCTGCCGTACTCGAGCTTGCCACCGTCGGCCGCCACCCAGTAGCGGCTCGTCTCGCCGCCGAGGACCGACTCGGCCGCCACGATCTCATCGAGCGTGCTGCGCGTGCGGACGGCGGTCTCGGTCAGCATGCTCATCGCGCCCGGCGCGACGACGACCGAGTACACGTAGTCGGCGAGGATGCGGTGCGTGACCGAGGAGGGGTGGATGCCGTCGGCGAACATGAAGAGCGAGGCATCGCCCGGGGGATTGATCGGGGCGAGGGCGCAGGCGGCCGCGCCGCCGATGACCTGGCCGGCCGGCGGGTTGGCGCTGCTGCAGGCCCAGCCCGCGGTGGTCACGAAGATGCCGTAGGCGTGGGGGTTGGCCTCGACCTCGTGTATCAGGTTGAAGGTGTCCGGTGCGATCACGCCGATGCCGGCGTTGCGCAGCTGCCCGTACAGCATCGTGTTGTAGTTGGACACCAGCGTGGTGAGGCCCGCGGCGGCGGCCGGGCCGGCGAATGCCGCGGCCGGCGTGAGCCCCATGTCCGGCAGCGTCGGCACGATGATGTAGCGCGCACCGGCGTCGTGCAGCGCGGTGATCATGGCCACTTCCTGCGCGGTCGTCAGGTACAGGTAGCCGGGGATCTGCGCGGGCGGGATCACGGTCGCGTCGTTGATGTTGTTGGCGCCGGCCCAGACCGAGTACAGCGCGTTCGGATCGGCCTTGCCGCCCGAGAGCGCCAGGTAGCTGGTCACCTGCGTCATGAGGGACTTGATCGGCCCGAGGTCCGCGCCGACGCGGGCGCCGCCGAAGGCCCAGTCGGTACCGCCGCCTGCGACCGGCACCGCCTCCAGGCCCAGCTTGGCCGCGAGCGCCTCGGTCCAGACGGTGCCCGGGCTGCCCGGCCGGGCGGTGGTGAAGCGGCCGATGTTGCCCGTGTCCGACAGGCTGTCGCCGAAGAACCAGGCGGCGCTGAAGTCGGTGGCGGCGGCGGGGCCGGCCAGCAGCGTGGCGCCGAGCGTGGCCGCGGCGAGCGCGGAAAGGCAAGTTGCGGATTTCACGGCATATCTCCCCTGATCTAGTGGTGTTTCACCTTCGGACTATTGGCGGGGCCGATTTGCGGTAAATTCCCCGGCCCGAAGCACCGCGCGCGATCATTCCACCGAACAGCGCGCGGGGCAACGTCCGCAGGCAATGATTGTCTGACAATCGAGGTTTCCGCGATCATGACCGAGCCGAAGTCAGCACCCTCACTCCTCCCGGCGGCGCGCGAGGGCGAGCCGCTGTGGTCGCCGAGCGCGGCCCAGGTCGCCTACGCGAACCTCACGCCGTTCCAGGACTGGCTGCGGCGCGAGGGCCGCTGCGACGCGCGCAGCTACATGGAGCTGTGGCGCTGGTCGGTCGAGCACATCGACGACTTCTGGCGCGCGATCTGGGACTACTTCCGCATCGAGTCGGCCACGCCGGTGACGCGCGTGCTCGGCAAGCGCACCATGCCCGGCGCCGAGTGGTTCCCCGGCACGCGGCTCAACTACACGCAGCACATCCTGCGCAACGAGCGCGCCGGCGAGGACGCGCTGTTCTACCTCTCCGAGACGCAGCCGCTCACCGCCATGAAGTGGGACGACCTCGGCACGCAGGTGCGC
This sequence comes from Steroidobacteraceae bacterium, assembly GCA_046347255.1. Taxonomy (GTDB): domain Bacteria; phylum Pseudomonadota; class Gammaproteobacteria; order Steroidobacterales; family Steroidobacteraceae; genus FEN-1191. The sequence goes on along the minus strand of JAXMGO010000025.1, from coordinate 60,607 downwards.
AAGCTCGCCACGGCGCTGCGCGAGATGGGCGTCAAGCCCGGCGACCGCGTGGTCGCCTACCTGCCGAACATTCCCTCGACCATGGTGGCGCTGTACGCCACCGCGGCGATCGGCGCGACCTGGGCGAGCTGCTCGCCGGACTTCGGCTCGCGCGGCGTGCTCGACCGGCTGCAGCAGCTCAAGCCGAAGGTGCTGTTCTGCGTCGACGGCTACATGTACGGCGGCAAGCCCTTCGACCGCCGCGGCGAGCTCGCCGAGATCATCGGGGCGCTCGAGGGGCTCGAGCACGTCATCTTCCTGCCGCACCTGGACAAGGCCACGACGCAGCGGCCGCGACCCGACGCGCGCCTGTGGTCCGAGGTCATGGACCGCCCGGCGGTGCCGGCGGCGGATTTCCGCTTCGAGATCGTGCCCTTCGAACACCCGCTGTGGATCCTGTTCTCCTCCGGCACCACGGGGCTGCCGAAGGCGATCGTGCAGAGCCACGGCGGCACGCTGCTCGAACAGTACAAGGCGATCAGCTTCCACCACGACATGCACCCGGGCGAGCGCATGTTCTTCTTCACCACCACCGGGTGGATGATGTGGAACTTCCTGGTCTCCTCGCTCCTGGTGCGCGCGGTGCCGGTGCTGTACGAGGGCAACCCCGCGTACCCGGACGCCGACGTGCTGTGGAAGATGGCGCAGGACTGCGGCGCCTCGTACTTCGGCGCGAGCCCGACCTACGTCGACATCATGGCCAAGGCCGGGATCGTCCCGGGCAGGAAATTCAACCTCGCGAAGCTGCGCGCCATCACGCCGGCCGGCTCGCCGGTGACGCCGGGCCACTCGAAGTGGTTCTACGAGAACGTCAAGAAGGACCTGTGGCTCGCGACCGGGAGCGGCGGCACCGACATCTGCTCGGGCATCGTCGGCGGCGTGCCGACGCTGCCCGGCGAGGCGGGCGTGATCCAGGCGCCGGCGCTCGGCGTCGCGGTCGCGGCCTTCGACGAGAACGGCAAGAGCGTCATCGACCAGGTCGGCGAGATGGTGATCACCGAGCCGATGCCCTCGATGCCGGTGTACTTCTGGAACGATCCGGACGGCAGCCGCTACCGCGATTCGTACTTCGAGATGTACCCGGGCGTGTGGCGCCAGGGCGATTTCTTCCGCATGAATGCCAACGGCGGCTGCTTCGTGCTCGGCCGCTCGGACGCGACGCTCAACCGCCACGGCGTGCGCATCGGCACCGCGGAGATCTACCGCGCGCTGGCGCAGCTGCCGGAGATCGACGACTCGCTGATCGTCAACCTCGACCTCCCGGGCGGGCAGTTCTTCATGCCGCTGTTCGTCAAGCTCCGCGCCGGCTTCAAGCTCGACGACGCGCTGGTGAAGAAGATCGCCGCGCACCTGCGCGCCGAGTACACGCCGCGCCACGTGCCCGACAAGGTCTACCAGGTGCCGGAGATCCCGGCGACGCTGACCGGCAAGAAGATGGAAGTGCCGGTGCGCCGCATCCTCACCGGGATGGCGCCCGAGAAGGCGGCGAACCTGAACGCGATGGCCAGCCCGCGCGCGCTCGACTGGTTCATCGAGTACGCGCGCACGCAGAAGGATTACGTGCTGCGCTGAGGCCCGATCAAGGCGCGACGGGCGCAGGCGCGGGTGATATGGCCGCCGCCGCGGCCGGCCGCCGTCGCCGGTCCCGGCCGCGAGCCAGGGCGTGACGGCGGCGCGCAGCGCCGCCTCGTCCAGCGGCGCGCGCGTCGGCATGAGCCGCGCGCGCACCACGCCGGCGCGATCGATCACGTAGGTGATCGGCAGCACCGGCGGCGAGCCGAAGCCGTTGGGCCGCGCCGCGGACAGCAGCGCCGCCGGCAGCTGGTGCATGGCGGCCATGGCGAGGGCCGCGCGCGCGTCATGCGGCTCGTCGGCGCTCACCGCCAGCAGCTCGAGGCCCTGCCCGTGCAGTTCGCCCAGCACCTGCGCGAGCGCCGGCATCTCGACGCGGCAGGCGTCGCACCACGTCGCCCAGAAGTGCAGCAGCACCACCTTGCCGCGCAACTGCGCGAGGTCGAGGCGCGTCCCGTCGGCGAGCGGCGCGGCGAAGGGCGGCGCGGGCGAGCCCGGGGCCGGCGGCGCGGCGGCGGCGTCGCGCGCGCCGCCGCCAGCACGCCCAGCGCAAGCAGCACGACGAGCAGGCAGCGTGCCGCCGTTCGCGCCGGCCGCTGCGTCGCCGCGGTGCGCGCCCGAGCCCCGATCCGCGTGACTGTCGCATCATGTCCGCTGCTCCCGCGCCGCTCAGAACGCGCGGCTCACGATCAGCTTGTAGAGCGCCGGCGCCACGAGCTGGTTGCCGCGCACGTCCTGCCACAGCGGCAGCGAGACGTCCGCGTACGCGCGCCAGGCGCCCTGGCGCAGCTCCAGGCCGGGCGCGAGCAGCAGGCGCTGGTAGCCGGTGTCCTCCGGCATGGACTCCACGCCACGGTCGTGCGCGTGCCAGGTGTAGACGAGCTGCAGGAGCGGCGAGAGCTTGAAGCCGCCACTCCCCGTGTCGCCTTCGCGGTAGGCGCCGAGCGCGAGGTCGAGCTCGTCGCCGGGCGCGTAGCCGGCGCGCTCACCGAGCGCGTGCTCCCACAGGCTCTGTGCGAACCAGTTGAGCCGGTGCATCGTGCTGAGATTGCCCTGGTGCCACAGGCCGAGCAGCGTGTCGGTGGTGCCGGTGCCGATGGCGGTGTCGCGGTCGAAACCGCCGTAGGTGTAGTCGCCGGTCGCGAGCTTGAGGCCGAAGACTACGCCCGTGGAGCGGTCCGCCGACAGGCCGGTCCAGGTGCCGGTGACGCGCACGTCGCCGAGCGCGCCGTGGTCGAAGTCCACCGGATCGCCGCTCGCCTCGTCGCGGGTGGCGAAGTGGCGCTGCCAGTAGGGCACGCGTACGCTGAGGCTCCAGTCGGCGTTGAAGCTGTAGGTGGCGCCGACGGTGGTGAACCAGGTGCGCACCTCGCGATCCTCGTTGTCGGCGGCCGGTGCGCGCGAGCTGCCGCTCCAGTTGCGGTCCTGGTCGACGTAGTCCGCCTCGATGAACACCGTGCCGCCCGAGCGGGCGGGAAACATCGAGGCGGTGCCGACGTCGAAGACGCCGCAACCGCAGGCGCAGGCGAAGGCGGAGAGGGGCAGCAGGCAGGCCGGCAGCGCCAGCAAGGTGGTGCACCGGCGCAGGCGGGCAAGGGGACGCATGGCGGGCAGGCGTGTCACGCCCGCGAGTCTACACGCGGTGTGGTCAGCCGACGATCGGCTGGCGGTGGACGGCGAGCGGGCCATCGCGGCTGGTGTCGCGCTGCGGGAAGTCGCTGCGCCAGTGCGCGCCGCGGCTCTCGTTGCGGTCGGCCGCGGCCTCGAGCATCGCCTGCGCCAGGTCCAGGCGCCGGCGCAGCACCAGCGCCTCGGGCGGCAGGCCCGCGCGGTCCGCCTGCGTGGCGGCGATCGCCGCGCGCAGCGTCGTGCCGTCGCGCACCGGCCCGAGGGCCTGCCACATGCGCGCGCGCAGCTGCGCCCAGGCCGGCATCGTCTCCGGATCGGCCGGCACGATCTCCTCCGCCGGCGGTGGCGGCAGGCCACGCGGCTCGGGGGCAGAGCGCGCGATGATCTCGCCGGTCATGCGGCCGCAGACCACGGCCTCGAGCAGCGAATTGCTGGCGAGGCGGTTGGCGCCGTGCAGGCCGGTGTAGGCGACCTCGCCGCAGGCCCACAGTCCCGGCAGGCTGGTGCGCCCGCTCGCATCCACGACCAGCCCGCCCATGTGGTAGTGCGCGGCGGCGGTGACCGGCAGCGGCACCTGTCCGGGATCGAGGCCGTACTTCAGCGCGGTGGCGCGCGCGCCGGGGAAATCGCCGGCGCCGGCCGAAGCGAACACGGCGCGCGCATCGAGCAGCACCTGCTCGCCGGCCTGCGTGTGCTCGAACACCGCGCGCGCGACCACGTCGCGCGGCGCGAGGTCGCCGAGCGGATGGCGCCCGGCCATCACGCGCTTGCCGCTCGCGGTGACCAGCTGCGCGCCGGCGCCGCGCAACGCCTCGGTCAGCAGCGGCAGCGGATCGGCGTCGACGCGCAGCGCCGTGGGGTGGAACTGCACGAACTCGAGCGCGGCGGTGCGCGCGCCGGCCGCCAGCGCCATCGCCAGGCCGTCGCCGGTCGCGTAGAAGCCGTTGGTGGTGTAGCGGAACAACCGCCCGACGCCGCCGGTCGCCAGCACCGTCTCGCGCGCGCGCAGGCGCTGCAGGCGGCCGCGCGCGTCCGCAATCAGCACGCCGCCGACGCCGGCCGAGGTCACCAGCAGCTCGAGCGCGCGCCAGCCGACCAGCACGTCGACGTGCGGCGCCGCGGTCACCGCCTTCCACAGCGCCTGCGTGATCACCTCGCCGCTGCGATCCCCGGCCGCGTGCGCGACGCGCGGCCGGCGGTGGCCGGCCTCCAGGTGCAGGCTGCGGCCGGCGCCGTCGCGGTCGAAGTCGACGCCGGTGCGCTCGAGGAAGGCGATCGCGTCGGCGGCCGATTCGATCACGCGCGTGACCGCGGCCGGATCGGCCGAGTGGCCGGCGGCGGCCACCGTGTCGCCGACGTGCAGCTTGACCGAGTCGTCCGAGCCGACCGGCGCGGCGATGCCGCCCTGGGCGAGCGCGCTCGAGGAGCTGCGGCCGGGCGCATCGGGGCACAGCAGGAGCGTGCGGCGCGGCGCGGAGGAGAGCGCGGCGCACAGGCCGGCGGCGCCGGCACCGAGGATCAGTACATCGGCTTCCATGGCGGGCTCAGAGCGCGAGCATGCGTTCCAGCGGCTTGCGGGCGCGCTCGGCGGTCAGCGGGTCGATGAGGATCTCGGTGACGCCGTCGATGAGCGTGTCGCGCACCTTCTCGAGCGTGATCATCTTCATGTAGCGGCACAGGTTGCAGGGCCGCTCGAAGTGGATCTCCGGGTGGTCGATGGTGATGTTGTCGGCCATCGAGCACTCGGTGAGCAGCAGCGCGCGCTTGGGGCGATGCTCGGTGAGGTAGCGCGCCATCGCGGTGGTCGAACCGACGAAGTCCGCCGCGTGCTGCACGTCCTCCGGGCACTCCGGATGCGCCAGCACCACGACGTTGCTGCCGCGGAATGGCGCCAGGTCATCGGCCGAGAAGCGCTGGTGCACCTCGCAGGCGCCGTCCCAGACGATGATCTCGCAGGCGACGCGCTCGGCGACGAAGGCGGCGAGGTAGCGGTCCGGCAGCATGATGACGCGCGGGGCGCGGAGCGATTCGACCACGGCGACCGCGTTGGCCGAGGTGCAGCAGACGTCCACCTCGGCCTTGACCGCCGCGGTGGTGTTCACGTAGGCGACGATCGGCACGCCCGGGTGGCGGTGGCGCAGCGCGCGCACGTCGGCCGCGGTGATCGCGTCGGCGAGCGAGCAGCCGGCGTCGGCCGCGGGCAGCAGCACGGTGCGCGTCGGGTTCAGGAGCTTGGCGGTCTCGGCCATGAAGCGCACGCCGCAGACCACGATGGTGCCGGCGTCGGCCTCGGCCGCGTAGCGCGCCATCGCCAGCGAATCGCCGGTGAAATCGGCGACGCCGGCCGTGATCGCCGGCACCTGGTAGTTGTGCGCCACGATGAGCGCACCGCGCCGGGCCTTGAGCTCGCGGATCTCCTCGATCAGCGGCAGGCACAGCGACGCCTCGGCCTGCGGCATCACGCGTGCCAGCCGCGCCTCGAGCTCCGGCTTCCATCCCTGCACCACCACCGTCATCGCGACTCATCTCCTCCTGCGGACGACAGCGATTATAGCGACGCCGGGCCGGCGATCATGGCGGTCGGCGCCGCCAGGCGCTGCCGCGGGCCCCGGGGCGCCCGCTTGCGTGTCGCCGGCGACGTGGATTGAGTCCAGATTGCAGCGGGTAACGGCGGCGAATACCTATAGACGCCGCCGCGCGGCATTGCCTACCGTGCCCGCTGGATTCGCGACGCGACCCAAGCCGCCCGACATGGACCCTTCGCCGCCTCCGCTGGCGCTGCTGCGCGGCGCGGCCACCGTATTGCCCCGGCCGCTGCTCGCCCGGCTCGCGGCCGCGGTGGTGCGCGGCCTCGGCCGCACGCACCCCAAGCTCCTCGCCAACCTGGCCCGCCTCGAGCCGGCGGTCGTGCACGTGGTGCCGACCGACCTGCCGTACGGCTTCGCGCTCGAGGTCGGCTGCGAGCCAGTGCGGCTGCGCATCGTCGATGAGCGGCCCGCCGCCGCCGCCGCCCAGGTGAGCGGCAGCGTCGCGGTGCTGCTCGACCTGCTCGAGGGCCGCATCGACAGCGACACCCTGTTCTTCCGGCGCGACCTCATCATCACCGGCAACACCGAGGTGGTCGTCGGCCTGCGCAACGTGCTCGATCGCGAGGAGCTGCGCCTCACCGACGAGCTCGGCGCGCTGTGCGGCCCGCTGCGGCCGGCGGCGCGCGCCGTGGCGCGCGCCGGCGAGCGCGTGCTGCAGCGCTTCGGCGCGCGCGTGGCGGCGATGCACCGCACGCTGCACCCGGCGAAGGCCGAGGGGCCGGACGTCGGCGCGGACCTTGCACGCTGCCACGAGGAGATCGCGGCACTGACCGCGCGGCTCGCCGCGCTCGAGGCGCGCCAGAAGCGCCGCGACGAGCGCGCGGCATGAGCCCGCGCTACCTGGAACTCGTGTGCCCCGCCGGGACGCCGGCCGCGCTGCGCGCGGCGGTCGATGCCGGCGCCGACACGGTGTACTGCGGCTTCCGCGACTGCACCAACGCGCGCAACTACCCGGGCCTGAACTTCGACGCCGACGAGCTCGGCGAGGGCATCGCCTACGCGCACGCGCGCGGCTGCCACGTGCTGGTGGCGGTCAACACCTTCCCGCCGGCCGGCAACCAGGCGCCCTGGCACCGCGCGATCGACACCGCCGCCGCGGCCGGCGCCGATGCGGTGATCCTCGCCGACCTGGGCGTGCTCGACTACGCGACCCGCCGCCACCCCGACCTGCGCCGCCACCTCTCGGTGCAGGCCTCGGCGGCCAACGCGCCCTCGATCGCCTTCTACCGCGACCACTTCGGCGTCAGGCGCGTGGTGCTGCCGCGCGTGCTCTCGGTCGAGGAGGTCGCCGAACTCGTCGCCGCGACCGGGATCGAGACCGAGGTGTTCGCCTTCGGCAGTGTCGGGCCGATGTCGGAGGGGCGCTGCTTCCTCTCCTCGTACCTCACCGGGCTCTCGCCCACCAGCGAGGGCGCCTGCGCCCCGGCGAGCCACGTGAGCTACATCGAGCAGGACGGCCGCACGCTCTCGCGGCTCGGCGGCACCACGCTCAACAGCTTCGCGCGCGGAGAGCCGGCCGCCTACCCGACGCCCTGCAAGGGCCGCTACGTGACGAATGGCCGCGCCTCCTACCTGTTCGAGGAGCCGATCGGCCTCAACGCGATCAGGATACTGCCGGAGCTCAAGGCCGCGGGCGTCACGGCGCTGAAGATCGAGGGCCGGCAGCGCAGCCGTGCCTACGTGACGCAGGTCGTGGGTGATTTCCGCAAGGCACTCGATGCGCTGGCGAGCGGCGCGGCGATGCCCGCGAGCGGCCTGAAGGGCGAGACCGAGGGCGGCCGCGAGACCTTCGGTGCCTACCACCGGGGCTGGCGATGAGCGGGGGCACGCGATGAGCGCGCACCCGCCGGCGCGGCTGGCGCTCGGCCCGCTGCTGTTCCACTGGCCGGCGCGCAAGCGGCGCGACTTCTACCTGCGCATCGCCGACGAGGCGCCGGTCGACACGGTGTACCTCGGCGAGGTGGTGTGCTCGAAGCGCGACAGCGAATTCGCCGGCGTGCGCGCCGAGGTGATCGAACGGCTGCGCGCCGCCGGCAAGGAAGTGGTGCTCTCGACGCTGGCACTGGTGACCACGCCGGCCGAGGTCGAGGCGATCCGCGCCGTGGCCGGCGGCGAGCTGCTGGTCGAGGCCAACGACGTCGCCGGCGTGCAGCTGCTCGCCGGCCGGCCGTTCGTCGTCGGCCCGTACATCAACGTGTTCAACGAGGGCGCGCGCGATTTCCTCGTCGGTTGCGGCGCGGTGCGCATCGTGCTGCCGGTCGAGATGCCGGCGAAGTCGATCGCGGTGGTCGCCGGGGGCGAGGCGCGCGCCGAGTACGAAGTGCAGGTGTTCGGGCGCCAGCCGCTGTCGGTCGCGATGCGCTGCTACCACGCGCGCGCGCACGATCGCAGCAAGGACCACTGCCAGCTGGTGTGCGGCCTGGATGCCGACGGCCTCACGGCGCGCACCATCGACGGCAGCGACATCCTGACGATCAACGGCACGCAGACGCTGACCCACGGCCACGCCGTGCTGCTGGCCGAGCTCGACTCGCTCCGTGGCGCCGGCGTGCGCCACTTCCGCCTCTCGCCGCAGGACGTCGACATGGTCGCCGTCGCGCGCCTGTACCGCGAGGTGCTCGACGGGCGGAGCGAGCCGGCGGCGGCGCTCGCGGCGCTGCGCGGCCTCACCGGCGACGTGCCCTTCGTCAACGGCTTCCTGCACGGCCGCGAGGGTCTGGCGTGGACGAACGCGTGACGCCCGTGGCGGCCGGCCCGGCCGGTGACGCCGGCCAGCCGCTCGCGCACGCGTTCCCGCCGTTGCGGATCCGTGAGCTGAGCGCGCTGCCGGTGGTACAAGGCGGCATGGGCGTGGGCGTCTCGGCGCACCGCCTGGCCGGCGCGGTCGCGGCCTGCGGCGCGGTCGGCACGATCTCCAGCGTCGACCTCAGGCGCCATCACGCGGACCTGATGGCCGACACCGGCCGTTGCCTCGACAAGCAGAAGATCAACGCGGCCAACCTGACGGCGCTCGACCGCGAGATCCGCGCGGCGCGCCAGCTGGCCGGCGGCCGCGGCATGATCGCCGTGAACGTGATGCGCGCGCTGTCGGAGTACGCGCCCTACGTGCGCCAGTCCTGCGAGAGCGGTGCCGATGCGGTGGTGGTCGGCGCCGGCCTGCCGCTCGACCTGCCCGAACTCACCGCCAGCCATCCGCGCGTGGCGCTGGTCCCGATCCTCTCCGATGCACGCGGCGTCGGCGTGCTGCTGAAGAAGTGGATGCGCAAGGGCCGCCTGCCCGACGCGGTCGTCATCGAGCATCCGCGCTACGCCGGCGGCCACCTCGGCGCGGGCTCGCTCGCCGACGTCAACGACCACCGCTTCGACTTCGAGCGCGTGCTCGAGGGACTGGCGCAGCTGCTGCGCGAGCTGGCGCTCGAGGCGCAGAAGCTGCCGATCATCCTCGCCGGCGGCATCAACTCCTACGAGAAGGTGCGCCGGCTGCTCGGGCTCGGCGCCGCCGCGGTGCAGGTCGGCACGCCGTTCGCGGTCACCGAGGAGTGCGACGCCCACCCGAACTTCAAGAAGGTGCTGGCCGAGGCGCGCCCCGAGGACATCGTGACGTTCATGAGCGTCGCGGGGCTGCCGGCGCGCGCGGTGCGCACGCCGTGGCTCGACATGTACCTGAAGCGCGAGGCGCGCGCCCAGTCGCACGCTTGCAAGCGGGCGCGCTGCATCATGGCCTTCGACTGCCTGATCAGCTGCGGGCTGCGCGACGGCCTCGCCAGGGCCGGCCAGTTCTGCATCGACAACCAGCTGGCCGCGGCGTTGCGCGGCGACCTGAAGAAGGGCCTGTTCTTCCGCGGTTCGGAGAGCCTGCCCCTGGGCAGTGCCATCCGCCCGGTGCGCGAGCTGATCGCCTACCTGCTCACCGGCCTCAAGCCGGCCGCGCTCGCCGGCGCCTGAGCGGCCGCGCCGCGGGCGCCGCTACACGTCGAAGCTCACGCCCTGCGCGAGCGGCAGCTCGCGCGAGTAGTTGACCGTGTTGGTCGCGCGGCGCATGTAGGCGCGCCAGGAATCCGAACCCGACTCGCGGCCGCCGCCGGTCTCCTTCTCGCCGCCGAAGGCGCCGCCGATCTCGGCGCCCGAGGTGCCGATGTTGACGTTGGCGATGCCGCAGTCCGAGCCGCGCGCCGACAGGAAGGTTTCGGCCTCGCGCAGGTCGGTGGTGAAGATCGCCGACGAGAGTCCCTGCGGCACGGCGTTGTGCATCGCCAGCGCCGCGTCGAACTCGCGATACCGCAGCACGTACAGGATCGGCGCGAAGGTCTCGGCGCGCACCACCGCGCTCTGCTCCGGCATCTCCACCAGCGCCGGCCGCACGTACCAGGCCTGCGGGTAGCGGTCGGCGAGCGCGCGCTCGCCGCCGTGCACGCTGCCGCCCTCGCGCCGCGCCGCGGCCAGCGCCGCCTGCATGTGGTCGAAGGCACCGCGGTCGATCAGCGGGCCGAGCAGCGTGCCGGACTCGAGCGGGTTGCCGATGCGTACGCGCTCGTAGGCGGCCTTGAGGCGCCGCACCAGCTCGGCGTGCACCGACTCGTGCACGATCAGCCGGCGCGTGGTGGTGCAGCGCTGGCCGGCCGTGCCGACGGCGCCGAACAGGATCGCGCGCACCGCGAGGTCGAGGTCGGCCGAGGGCGTGACGATGATGGCGTTGTTGCCGCCGAGCTCGAGCAGGCAGCGGCCGAAGCGCGCCGCGACCCGCGGGCCGACGGCGCGGCCCATGCGCGTGCTGCCGGTGGCCGAGACCAGCGCGATGCGCGCGTCGTCGACCAGCTGCGTGCCGAGCGCGGCATCGCCGAGCAGCAGCTGCGAGAGCGCGCGCCAGCTGGCGTCGCCGTAGCGCTCGCAGGCGCGCGCGAACAGCGCCTGCACCGCGAGCGCGGTCAGCGGCGCCTTCTCGGAGGGCTTCCACACCACAGCATCGCCGCACACCAGGGCGAGCGCCGCGTTCCACGACCACACCGCCACCGGGAAGTTGAAGGCGCTGATCACGCCGACCACGCCGAGCGGATGCCAGCTCTCCATCATGCGGTGGCCGGGCCGCTCCGAGGCGATCGTCAGGCCGTGCAGCTGGCGCGACAGCCCGACGGCGAAGTCGCAGATGTCGATCATCTCCTGCACTTCGCCCAGGCCCTCGCTGGCGATCTTGCCGACCTCGAGCGACACCAGCCGGCCGAGCGCGTCCTTGTGCGCGCGCAGTTCCTCGCCGAGCAGCCGCACCAGCTCGCCGCGCTTCGGCGCCGGCACCACGCGCCAGCGCAGGAACGCGGCCTGCGCCTGGGCGATCGCGGCTTCGGCCTCGGTGGCCGAGGTGCTGGCGACGCTGCCGAGCGCGCCGCCGTCGATCGGCGAGCGCACGGCGATCGTGCCCTCGCGCCAGGCGGTGGGCGGGACGCCGAAGGTCTGCATCAGGTCGTCGACGTGCATGGCGAGGTCCTAGGAGATGGATTCGATGTGGCGGAACTGCTGGTAGGCCTGGCCGAAGCGGTTGGCGAGGAACTCCGGCAGGCCGATCTGCTCCTGGCGCAGGAAGCCGCGCTGCGGCAGGCGCTTCTCGCGGAACAGGTCGACGGCGGCGCAGATGCCGGCCGCGGTGGTGATCTGGATGGCGCTCTGGCGGTTGCCGTCGCTGCGGTCGGCGAACACCTTGCGCGCGAACACCTCCTGCACCAGCTCGCCCCCGCGCCGGCCCGCGACCGTGACGAACACCAGCACCACGTCCTGCATCGTGGTCGGAATCGAGCGGCGCAGGATCTCCTTGAGCGCGGCCTGGTCGGCCTTGAGCTGCAGTTCCTCCAGCAGGATCTTCATCAGCCCGCAGTGGCCGGGATAGCGCACCGACTTGTAGTCGAGCGTGCGCACGCGGCCGTCGAGCGTCTCGCACAGCGTGCCGAGCCCGCCGGAGGTGTTGAAGGCCTCGTACTCGACGCCGTCGAGCGAGAAGTGCTCCAGGCCCTCGAGCGGCAGCAGCTCGATGCGCTCGCCGTCGCGGATCGCCTCGCAGGGATGGCAGTACTCGTTGATCAGGCCGTCGACGCTCCAGGTGAGGTTGTACTTGAGCGAGTTGGTCGGGAACGCCGGCAGCGCACCGACGCGCATCTTGACGTCGTGGATCTCCTCGAACTGCTGCGCCAGGTGGTGCGCGACGATGCCGATGAAACCGGGCGCCAGGCCGCACTGCGGCATGAAGGCGGTGGTGGCGTCGGCGGCCAGCTCCTTGATGGTGCGCGTCGCGGCGACGTCCTCGGTCAGGTCGAAGTAGTTGCAGTTGGCGGCGCGCGCCGCGGTCGCGACCGTGGTCGCGAGGTAGTAGGGCAGGGCGTTGATGACCACGTCGCGGCTGGCGAGCACGCCGGCGAGCCCCGCCGGCGTGTCGACGTCGGCGACGCGCGTGGCGACGCCGAGGCCGGCGATGTGGCGCAGCGCGGCCTCGCTCCGGTCGGCGACCATGACCTGGTAGTCGCCGGTGGCGTGCAGCAGCCGCGCGATGGTCTGGCCGATGTGCCCGGCCCCAAGCAATACGACTCGCATGATGCTTCGTTGCTCCCTTGCCAGCAGTCGATCGGGACGCCGCGGTGCCGGCGTCAGGCGGTGATCAGTTCCATCCCCAGCTCGCGCACCCAGGCGACCATGCCGCCCTGCAGGTGCGTGGCCGCATCGTGCCCGGCGGCCTGCGCCAGCGCCAGTGCCCTGGCGCTGCGTTCGCCGATGCGGCAGACGAACACGTTGCGGTCGCGCGGCGAGAGCTCGCCGAGCCGCTGCTCGAGCTGGCCCATCGGGATGTTGCGCGCGCCGGCGAAGTGCCCGGCGAAGTACTCGAACGGTTCGCGCACGTCGACGAGCACCAGCGGCCGGCTGTCGCTGCCGGCCTCGAGCAGCACGCGCAGCTCGGCCGGCGAGATCGCCGCCCCGGGCGCGTGCGCCGGTGCGCAGAACTCCTCGAGGTCGTGCGGCGCGTGGATGTCGCGGTAGGCACTGCAGACGCGGCAGTCGGCGTCGCGGCCGAAGCGGAACTCGTCGAAGCGCATCGCCAGCGCGTCGTAGGTCAGCAGCCGGCCGACCAGCGGCGTGCCGATGCCGGTGATCAGCTTGATCGCCTCGGTCGCCTGGATCGCGCCGAGCACGCCGGGCAGCACGCCGAGCACGCCGGCCTCGGCGCAGGTCGGCGCCGCGCCGACCGCGGGCTCGGGGAACAGGCAGCGGTAGCAGGGCCCGTGGTGCGGCACGCAGGTGGTGGCCTGGCCCTCGAAGCGGTGGATGGCCGCCGACACCAGCGTGCGCCCGAGCAGCACGCAGGCGTCGTTCACCAGGTAGCGCGTGCCGACGCGGTCGCTCCCGTCGAGCACGATGTCGTAGTCGGCGAGCAGCTGCATGACGTTGTGGGCGCGCAGCTCGACGTCATGGGCGACGACCTCGATCCCGGGATTGAGCGCGGCGAGCCGGGCACGCGCCGTGGCGGCCTTGGGCTGGCCGATCTGCGCCGTCTCGAACAGCACCTGGCGTTGCAGGTTCGAGACGTCGACGCGATCGCAGTCGATGAGGCCGAGCTTGCCGACGCCGGCGGCCGCCAGGTACAGCGCGGCCGGCGAGCCGAGGCCGCCGGCGCCGACCACCAGCACGCGCGCGCGGGCGAGCCTCTCCTGGCCCGCGGTGCCGAATTCCGGCAGCAGCAGGTGGCGACTGTAGCGCGCGAGTTCGGCGGGCGAGAGCGGCACGCGGGACCTCCGGTCGGCATTCTAACCCGACGGCGACCTGCGGCCCTCAGCCGTCCAGCGGGATTTCCTCCGGCGCCCGGGTGCGCAGCAGCATCAACGCGCCGGCCGCGACCAGCGAGCCGATGCTGAACACCAGCGACACGGCCTGCAGGCCATGGCCGGCCTTGAACAGGAAGCCGGCGATGATCGGCGCCAGCGCCGAGCCGCCGCGCCCGAAGCCGATCGCGAAGCCGGTGCCGGTGGCGCGCACGTGGGTCGGGAACACCTGGGCGAACAGCGCATACAGCCCGACCACGCCGGCGTTGGTGAAGAAGCCGGTGGCCGCGCAGATCAGCGCGAGCTGCTGCAGGTCGGCCTGCCCGCGGCCGAAGACGTTCACCATCACCGTGGAGACCACCAGCGCGCCGATCGTCAGCGTCTTCAGGCCGATGCGCCGCGTGAGCAGGCCGAGGATCGCGCCGCCGGTGGCGCCGCCGACGTTGGTCCAGACCAGCACGCCGGCCGCGCTGGCCGGCGCGAAGCCCATGTCGACCACGATCTTCGGCACCCACTTGAGGATGTAGTAGAAAGTCATGATGTGCAGGAAGTAGACCAGCGTGATCAGGAGCGTCGTGCCGACCAGGCCGGGCCTGAGGACATCGACGATCGAGCGCCGGGCGGCCGGGCCCGGCGGCGCCGGCAGCGCGGCCACGGGAGCGTGCCCCATGCGCGCGAGCGCCCGGTTGACCCGCTGCAGCGCGCCGGCGCTGGGTCGCTGGCACAGCCACGCCACCGACTCGGGCACGCACAGCAGCACCAGCGGGATGAACAGCGCCGTCACGATCGCGCCGAAGTGGAACACGGCGCGCCAGTCGCTCCCCTTGAGCAGCTGCGCCACGACCAGGCCGCCGAGCACCGCGCCGATCGGGTAGCCGATCGCCATCAGCGATACGCACAGGTTGCGCCGCTTGAGGCTGGAATACTCGGCCGCCACGGCGTTGATGGTCGCCAGCATGCCGCCGATGCCGAGGCCGGTGATGAGGCGCCACATCCGCAGGTCGGCGACGCTGGTGGCGAAGCTCGCCAGGTACATGCCGCTGGCCATGACGACCAGGCAGCCGAGCATCGTCGGCCGGCGGCCGATGCGATCGGCCAGGCCGCCGAGGACCACCGAGCCGACCGCCATGCCGATCAGGTCCATGGACAGCACGATGCCCAGGGCCGCGCGGTCGATGCCCCACTCCTTCGCGATGCCCGGCGAGGCCATGCTCACCGACAGCACGTCGAAGCCATCGAGCGCGTTCAGGCCGATCGTGATGATGACCGCGACGACCTGCAGCCACGACATGGCCGAGCGGTCGATGATCGCGCGCGGATCGGTGTTCATTCCGGCAGGCCCCCCTGTTCCGTCGCCGGCTAGGATAGCATCGCCGCCGGCCGCCGCTCCGCGCCGCCGCGGCTTCAGGCGTCGGCCGGCTCGCCGCGCGAGACGATCGCCGCGATCGCCAGGTCGCCGCTGACGTTGACCGTCGTGCGGCACATGTCCAGCAGGCGGTCGACGCCGAGCACCAGCCCGATGCCCTCGACCGGCACGCCGATCATGCCGAGGATCATCGCCACCACCGGCAGCGAGCCGGCGGGCACGCCGGCCGTGCCGACGCCGCCGAGGATGCAGATGAACAGCACCAGGCCCTGCTGCCCGAGGTCGAGCGGCACGCCGTAGAACTGCGCCAGGAACAGCACCGTGATGCCCTCGAACAGCGCGGTGCCGTTCTGGTTGGCGGTGGCGCCGAGCGTGAGCACGAAGCGGCTGACGTGCCGCGGCAGGCCGAGGTCGTTCTCCGCGACGCGCAGCGAGGTCGGCAGCGTCGCGCTGCTCGAGGCGGTCGAGAACGCCGTCAGCATCGCCGCCTGGATGCCACGGAAGAAGCGTCCCGGGGCCATGCCGCCGAGCAGGCGCACCGCGAGCGCGTAGACCACGAACTGGTGCAGCGCCAGTGCGCCGACCACCAGCAGCGTGTAGCGCGCCAGCAGCAGCAGCACGCTCCAGCCGATCTGCGCGGTCAGCGTGAACAGCAGCGCGGCCACGCCCAGCGGCGCGAGGCCGATGACCACGCCGATCAGCCGCATGGTCACGTCGTACAGGCCCTCGACCGTCTCCTCGAAGCGCCGCGCCGCATCGGTGCGCGTCAGCGACAGCCCGACGCCGATCATCAGCGCGAAGAACATCACGGCCAGCATGTCGCCGCTGGCGGCGGCCTTGAAGGGGTTGTCCGGCACGATGCCGACCAGCAGCGCCCAGCCGCTCTCCGGCGCGTGCGCCGCGCCCAGCCCGGAGGCGCGGCTGGCCGCATCCGCCGTGAGCGCCGCGCGTGCCTCGGCGCTCACGCCGACGCCGGGGTGCACGCCGTTGACCAGCGCCAGGCCCAGCCCGACGGCGATGGTCGAGAGCAGCACGGTGCAGCCGAGCGTCTTCAGGCCGATGCGCCCGAGGCGCCGCAGGTCGCCGAGGCCGGAGACGCCGAGCGCCAGGCCGGCGAACACCAGCGGGATCACCAGCATGAACAGCAGCCGCAGGAAGATCTGCCCGAGCGGCTGGCTGACGTAGCGCACCAGCGCGCCGGCCAGCGCCGCCGGTGCCCAGGCGTGCGCCAGCGCGCCGAGGGTCGCGCCGGCGATGAGTCCGCCGAGGATCCGGCCATGGGGGGTGCGCAGCATCGGCGCATGATGCCGAGGGGCCGCGGTGGCGCGCAACCCGCCGTGGCGCGCCACCGTGGGCTCCCGCGGGGCCGCGCGCCACGCCGGCTTGCGGTGCGGCGGAGGGCCGGTCTAGGCTGGCCGCATGAGCACCGCGACCCCCGCATTCGCCGACGGCGGCTGTGACTGCCGCACGGTACGCTACCGGCTGGCGAGCGCGCCGCTGTTCGTGCACTGCTGCCACTGCCGCTGGTGCCAGCGCGAGAGCGGCGCCGCCTTCGCCCTCAACGCGATGATCGAGGCCGACCGCGTGCAGCTGCTCGCGGGCACGCCGCGCGTGGTGCCGACGCCCTCGAACAGCGGCAAGGGCCAGAAGATCAGCCGCTGCCCCGAGTGCCAGGTGGCGCTGTGGAGCAACTACGCCGGGGCCGGCGATGCCGTGCGCTTCGTGCGCGTCGGCACGCTCGACGATCCGGACCTGTGCCCGCCGGACGTGCACATCTTCACCGCCTCGAAGCAGCCCTGGGTGCTGCTGCCGCCGGGCGCACGCGCGTTCCGCGAGTACTACGACCGCAACGAGGCCTGGCCGCCCGCGAGCCTGGAGCGTCGCGCCGCGCTGCTGGCGCGAGTGCGCGCGTGAGCGGGCTGCCTCCCTGCCCGAAGTGCGCCTCGGCGCTGACCTACCAGGATGGCGCCAACCTGGTCTGCCCGGAGTGCGCGCACGAATGGTCGCCGGCCGCGGCGGGCACCACGGCGTCGGCCGGTGCGGCGGCGGAGCCCGAACGGCGCGTGGTGCGCGATGCCAACGGCAACGAGCTGCGCGATGGCGACACGGTCGTGGTGATCAAGGACCTCAAGGTGCGCGGCGCCTCCGCGGTGGTGAAGGTCGGCACCAAGGTGCGCGGCATCCGCCTGGTCGAGGGCGACCACGACATCGACTGCCGCATCGAGGGCATCGGCGCGATGGGCCTGAAGTCGGAATTCGTGAGGAAGGCATGAGGCATCGCGGCGCGGCGTTGCGGCGGCGGCTGGTGGCGGCCGCCGTGGCGGGCGTGGCCGGCCTCGTCGGCCCGGCCGGGGCGTTCGCCGCCGACGCCACGCCGGCGCCGCGGGCGGCGGTGAGCTACGTGCGCGCCGGCCGGCTGCTCGACACCGAATCCGGCCGCGTGCTGCGCGACCAGCTGCTGCGCATCGTCGACGGCCGGGTGGCGGCGGTGACGCCCTGGCAACGCGCGCCGGCCGACGGGCCGCTCACCGACTGGTCGCGCTACCTGGTGCTGCCGGGCCTCATCGACCTGCACACGCACCTCGCGGACTACGGCCAGGGCAGCAACCCGGCCGAGCCGCTGCTGCACTCGGCCGCGGCGGTCGCGCTGCTCGGCGCGCAGCACGCGCGCCAGACGCTGCGCGCGGGCTTCACCACGGTGCGCGACGTCGGCTGCTTCCGCGCCTTCACCGACGTCGCGCTGCGCGATGCGATCAGGGCCGGGGAGGTGGAGGGCCCGCGCATGGTCGTCGCCGGCGCCTACATCACCGTGCCCGGCGGCGGCGGCGAGGTGACTGGCTTCGCGCCCGACGTGCGCGTGCCCGAGGACATGCGCGTCGGCGTGGTGCGCGATTCCGGCGAGGCGACGCTGAAGTCGCGCTACCTGTTCCAGAACGGCGCCGACTTCATCAAGCTGATCGCGACCGGCGCGGTGCTGGCGCTCGGCACCGAGCCGGGGCAGCAGGAACTGAGCGACGCCGAGATGCGCGCCGCGGTCGAGGAGGCGGCGCGGCACGGCAGCTACGCCATCGCGCACGCGCATGGCGCCGAGGGCATCAAGGCCGCGATCCGCGCCGGCGTGCGCTCGGTCGAGCACGCCTCGCTGATCGACGCCGAGGGCATCCGCCTCGCGCAGGAGCGCGGCGTCTACCTCGACATGGACATCTACGACGGCGACTACATCGATGCCGTCGGCGGCGCGGAGCACTGGCCCGAGGACTACCTGCGCAAGAACCGCGACACCACCGAGGCGCAACGCGCGGGCTTCCGCGCCGCGGTGCAGGCCGGGGCGAAGCTGACCTTCGGCACCGACGCCGGCGTCTACCCGCACGGGCAGAACGCGCGCCAGTTCGCCTACATGGTGCGCTACGGCATGACGCCGCTGCAGGCGATCCAGAGCGCCACCACGGTGGCGGCGGAGTCGCTCGGCTGGAGCCGCGACGTCGGCGCGCTCTCGCCGGGACACTACGCCGACATGGTCGCCGTCGAGGGCGATGCGCTCGCCGACATCCGCGCGCTCGAGCACGTCGCGGCCGTCATGAAGGGCGGCACGCTGGTGCGCTGAGGGGGCCGGCGCCGGCAGGCTCGGCGGCGGCGGCAGCAGCAGCGGCAGCGGCAGCGGCGCCGGCCGCCGGGCGCGGCCGGTTCAGTCGCCGCGGTACTCGCAGCCGCTGGTGCAGGTCTCGTGGATCACGATGCGCGCCAGCCCCGGCAGGCGCGGCGCGAGCCGCGCCCATACCCAGCGCGCGAGGTTCTCGCTGGTCGGGTTGTCGAGCCCCGCGACGTCGTTGAGGTAGCGGTGGTCGAGGGCGTCGACCAGCGGCGCCATCGCGGCACTGATGTCGGCGAAGTCCATGACCCAGCCGCTGTTGGCGTCGACCGGGCCCTCGACGTGCACGCCGATGACGAACGAATGGCCATGCAGGCGCGCGCACTTGTGGCCGGGCGGTACCTGCGGCAGGCGGTGGGCCGCCTCGATGCGGAATTCCTTGAAGATCTGCATGGCGCGCATTGTAGAGCTATAGTTGCGCCCCCCGCATTCGCGAGCAGCAACAGGAGTCCCTAGATGGCGATCTCGATGTACCAGGCCTCGGTGCCGGTGTTCCAGAAGATGCTGAAGAACTTCGACGGGATCCTCGACAAGGCGGCGGCGTCGGCCGAGGCGCGCAAGTTCGAGCCCGCGGTGCTGCTGAACGCGCGCCTGGCGCCCGACATGTTCACGTTCACGCGCCAGGTACAGATCGCGACCGACCATGCCAAGGGCGGGCCGGCGCGGCTCGCGGGCCTGGAGCCGCCGAAGTTCGAGGACAACGAGGCCAGCTTCGCCGACCTGAAGGCGCGCCTGGCGCGCGTGCAGGACTTCCTCGCGACGCTCAAGCCGGCGCAGATCGACGGCTCCGAGGAACGCAAGATCGTGCTGAAGTTCGGGCCGCGCGAGTTCGAGTTCGTCGGCCTGCCGTACCTGACGCAGTTCGTGCTGCCGAACTTCTACTTCCACTACACGACCGCGTACGCGATCCTGCGCCACAACGGCGTGGACGTCGGCAAGCGCGACTTCGTCGGCTAGGACGGCGCATCGACCCGGCCGGGTCCGGCGCTGGCGCCGGGCCCGGTTCGTGGCGGCGCCGCCGGGCTACTGCGTCGCCCCGGCCACCTGCGCCGCATCGATGCGGAAGCGGATCGACTGCAGCTCCGCGTCGGCGAGGCTCCCCAGGCCGATGTCGAGCGTGGCGCGCTGGCCCGCGGCCAGCGTCACCGAGCGCAGGTCGCGCTGCTTGCCGGTGCGCGTGACGTTGCCGGCCGCGTCGACGAAGGCCGGCGTCAGCAGGATGCCGGTCAGCGCCGCGGGACTGCGGTTCTCGATCACCAGCAGCGCGCGCCCCGAGGCGTCGCGCTGCGCGCCGGTGGCGAGGTAGTTGCCCGGGTTCTGCGGCAGGTCCATGCGCAGGTACTCGGAAGCGGCGAGCTGGCCGTACTCGCTCTGCGAGTCGGCCGCGCTGCGGAAGTACTGCAGCGCGCCGCTGGTGTCGCCCCCTTCGCGCGCCAGCAGGCCGAGGAAGTAGGCCGAGGGCGCGGTCGGCAGCAGATCGTGGCTGCGCTGCAGCCACTCGCGCGCCTTGCCCTTGTTGCCGAGCCGGTACTGCGCCGTGCCGCCGCCGAGGTATGAGCCGTAGTAGCCGGGGTTGAGCTCGATGGCGCGCTCGTAGTGCGGCAACGCGTCGGCCGGCTTCTTCTCCGCCAGCAGCGTGTCGCCCTGCAGCTGCTCGAAGCGGCCTTCGCGCGGCAGCAGCGCCGCGGCCTCCCCGGCCAGCTTGCGCGCGCCGGCGTAGTCCTTCTTGCCGGCCGCCGCCACCGCCTGGTTGTACTTGTCATAGGCCGGCTTCGCCGCGGTGAGCGCGGCGATGCGTTGCGCGTAGCGCTCGGCCCCGACGTCGCCGCCGGCGCCGATCCCGGCCAGCAACTTCTGGTTGTCGGCCACGCGCTCCTCTGAGGGCGGGTGCGAGGCGAACAGGCCCTCGAGCCAGTTCTGGCTGCGCCCGGACTCCTTGCTGAGGCGCACGAAGGTCTGCTGCAGCGCCACCGCGGCGGCCGGATCGTAGCCGGCGCGCTTCATGTAGATCATGCCGTAGTGGTCGGCCTCGCTCTCCTGCTCGCGGCCGAACTTCATCTGCACCATCTGCGCGCCGACGCCGCTGCCGGCGAGCAGGATGTTGGCCGCGGTGGGGCTGATCTTGCTGGCGCCCAGGCCCACCTGCGCGACCACCATGCCGGCCTGCATCAGCGTGCCGCGCTCCTGCGCCTTGGCGCCATGCCGCGCCGCGCCGTGCACGATCTCGTGGCCGAGCACGGCGGCCAGTTCCGCCTCGCTGTGCAGCTCGGTGAGGAGCCCGCGGTTCACGGCGATCTTGCCGCCGGGCAGGCACCAGGCATTGGGCACCGAGTTGTTGAGCACGACGAACTCGTAGGGCAGCTTGCGATCCGAGACGGCCGCGAGCTTCTGGCCCACCTCGTTCACGTAGGCGCTGAGCTCGGGCATGACGGAGACGTCGCCCCCCTCGCTCTGGCGCATCGGCGCGTAGTTCTGGTTGCCGATCCCGATCTCGGAGGACTCCGAGATGAACTGGATCTCCTTCTTGCCGGTCACCGGGTTGGTGCCGCAGCCCGCCAGCGTGCCTGCCAGCAGTGCCGCGACCAGGATGCGTGTCGCCTTCATCGCCTGTTCCCCTTCGAGTCCCAGAGGGTTGCGCCGGCCAAATCTACGGGCCCGCCGGCGGCGCGTAAACCGCATTCTGTCTAAAGAAACCGCGCCCGCGGCCGTTCCACCCGGCACACAGCGACGGCGGTCCAGTGGACCGGAGGCGGGCGCGGATGCTCAGCGTGGACAGCGTGCGATCGGGATGGGGCGCGGGCCTGGCGAACGGGTGCGGGATTTGCCGCGGGACCGGTGCTGCCGCTGCGGCCACGCCGGCCGCGCAGGCCGCGCCGACCCACGCAGCCGCGGGCGTGGATGCCGTCCTGCAGTCCAGGCTGGCGGACATGCTGCAGGCCCTGCAGCGCTCGGCGCTCGCCGGGCTCTCCGCCGTGGACGACCTGCTGTCGGGACTGGGTGTGTCGGGGCTGGCTGCCGGTGGCAGCGGAACCGCGGGCGCGGCCGTGGCGGCCGAAGCCTCGATGCGCGAGCGGACCACGCTGCGCTTCGTGACGCAGCAGGGCGATGTCGTCGAACTCGAGCTGCGCGCCCGCGCCCGGATGGGCGTGGCGGCGGCCTCCGGCAGCGCGGGCGATGCGACGGTCACCGCGGCCAGCGGCCGGGTGGTCGGCGGGGCGAGCCTCGAGATCCACGTGCGCGGTGACCTCGACGACCAGGAACTCGCGGCGATCGGCGCGGTGCTCGGGAAGGTGGAGGCGCTGGCATCGCAATTCCATGCGGGCGACGTGGCTGCCGCGTTCGCCGCGGCCGGGGCCCTGCAGATCGACGGATCGCAGCTCGCCTCGGTGGCGGTGGACCTGCGCCAGTCGCTGCGCGTGCAGGCGGCGGCCGCAACGACGTCGACGCCGGCAGGCGCGGCGGGCGCTGCCGGTTCCGCGCCGTCGGCGCAGGCGACCGCCGGCGGCTTCCTCGCCGGCGCGATGGACCAGCTCGACGCGGCCGGTGCGGCGGTGGCGCAGCTGGGCCTGCGGCAGAAACTGCAGCTGCTGGTGCAGGCCACGGCGCAGGCGGCGCCGGCCGGCGATCCGGCCGTCGCGAAGCTGGCCGACAGCGTCCAGTCGCTGGGCTGAGGCGCGCGTCGCCGCGGCTGGCGACCATGGCGATCCGGCGGGCGGGCTCCTAGAATCGGTGTCCCCGTCCCTCGCCGGAGTGCCCATGCGCGCGTTCAAGTGGATCGCCATCGGCATCGGTTCGCTGCTGGTGCTGCTCGTCGTCGGCCTGCTGCTGGCGGCGATGTTCATCGATGCGAACACCTTCCGCGGCCGCCTGCAGTCGCTGGTCCACGAGCGCACCGGGCGCGAGCTGCAGCTGCAGGGCGACCTCAAGGTGTCGGTGTTCCCCTGGCTGGCGGTGGAATTCGGGCCGGCCACGCTCGGCAACGCCGCGGGCTTCGGCCGCGAACCGATGCTCGCGATCCGGCACGCACGCCTCGGCCTGAAGTTCTGGCCGCTGCTCCACGGCCAGTTCGAGATCGGCAGCGTGCGCCTCGATGGCCCGGCCGTGCGCCTGGAGGTCGACGCCCGGGGCAAGGACAACTGGTCGGACCTGCTCGCGGCCAAGACCCCGGAGCCCGAGCCGACGGCCGGGCCCACGCGCCTGCGTAGCAGCGTCGCGAGCCTCGCGGTGAGCGACGGCAGCCTCGTCTACGTCGACGGCCGCGCCGGCACGACGCGCAGGCTCTCCGGCCTGCAGCTGCGCACCGGGCGCATCGAGCCGGGCGAGCCCTTCCACCTCGAGCTGCAGGCGACCGCCGAGCCGGACGCGCAGTCGCGCATCGAGCTGCAGTTCGCCGCCGAGGCCCGGCTGCAACCCGAGGCGCAGCGCTACGAGTTCGAGGCGCCGACGCTGGCATTGCGGCTGCACGGCGCCGGCTGGTCGAAGGATGGTTTCCCGGTCAAGCTGCAGTTCAAGCGCCTCGCGGCGGACCTCGGCGCCCAGACGCTCGAGGCGCCGGGCCTCGCGCTGCAGGCCGCGGGCGCGCAGCTCAGCGGCGACCTCAAGGGCGAGCACGTCCTCGACGCGCCGCGCGTGGGCGGGCCCATCCGCCTCGCCGACGTGTCGCCCCGCGCGCTGCTCGGCCAGCTCGGCATCGAGGCTCCCGCGACGCGCGATGCGAAGGTGCTGCAGCACCTGAGCCTCGCCGGCACGCTGGCCGCCAGCAAGGACGCCGTGGCACTGGAGGGCCTGCAGGGCAAGCTCGACGACACCACGCTCGGCGGGCGCTTCGGCATGGACCTCGGCAGCGGTGCGCTGCGCTTCGCGCTGAAGGTGGATCGCATCGACGCCGACCGCTACCTGGCTCCCGCGGCACCGGCCCCGGCCGCCGGCGCCGGCGGGGCGGCGGGCGGCAAGGCCGCCGCGCCGATCGAGATCCCGGTGGCGCTGCTGCGCTCGCTGGAGATGCAGGGCGACCTGCAGGCCGGCGGCGCGCGCTTCGCGGGCATCGAGTATTCGGGCCTGCACTTCGGGGTGAATGCGCACGCCGGCCGCGTGCGCGTCCATCCGTCGGAGGCGCGCATGTACGGCGGCACGTACCAGGGCGACATCACGCTGGATGCGAGCGGCGCCGTGCCGCGCGCCAGCTTCGACGAGCACGTCAGCGGCATCGACTTCGCGGCGCTGTTCAAGGACCTGTTCGACAGCCGGCGCCTGGCCGGCCACGGCAATGCGAGCGCGCGCCTCAGCGCCAGCGGGCGCGACACCGCCGCGATGCTGCGCACGCTGGCCGGCGACGTCGCCTTCGACGTGCAGGACGGCGCGGTCGAGGGCGTGGACCTGTGGTACGAGATCCGCCGCGCGCGCGCGCTGCTCAGGCGCCAGGGGATCCCGGAGCGCAGCGGCCCGGAGCGCACGCCCTTCACGACGCTGCGCGCCACCGGCAAGGTGAGCCAGGGCGTGCTCGCCAACGACGACCTCGCCGCCACCACGGCGTACCTCAAGGTGCGCGGCCGCGGCACCATCGATCTCGCCGCTGCGACGCTCGACTACCGGCTGGAGGCCGAGGTGCCGCGCTCCATCGATGCGCTCGACCGCGAGGCCGGTGATGCGGCCGATCTCGCCGGGCTGGTGATCCCGGTGCGCGTCAGCGGGGCGCTGGCCGATCCGAAGGTGCGCCCCGACCTCGAGGGCCTGGCGAAGGCGGAGGTCAAGCGCCAGGTCGAGAAGAAGAAGGAAGAGGTCAAGGAAAAGGTGAAGGAGCAGCTCAAGGACAAGCTGCGGGGGCTGCTGGGCGGCTGAGCGCCGCCCGCCGGGGAAGTGCCTGGCGCGTCGCGTTGCGCCGCGGCGCAGCTACTTCTTCGTGCCGCAGGTGTTCAGGCCGATGAGCGAATAGGCCGGGCAGACGCGCAGCAGGCCGGTCAGCAGCGGCAGGAAGCCGATGTAGCCCCATGCGCCCACGGTGCCGGTGCCCGCCGCGGCGATCAGCGCGATGCCCACGATGATGCGAACCGCCCGATCCACGGTACCCACGTTGGCGTTCATGTCCTGCCCCCTGTTGAGTTAGCATCGCCCGCCACGAGCCCCGGGTCATGGAGGGGCGGATGCGCGGACTTCCGACCGGCCGACCTGGAACTTCCAAGGAGCGTTCCGTGCCGACCCTGCCACCGGCGATTATAGACCCCGCAGCCCGGGCCCGGTTCCGGCCGCTGCTGGCGCTCGCAGCCTGGTACCTGGCCGTGGGTTTCGTCAACCGGCTGGTGCTGTGGGCGATGTTCGGGCGCGACGGCGGCGTCCACGCCCCCTCGCTCGGCTGGATCCTGCCGCTGGGCGTGCTCGACGATGCCGCCGAGAGCGTGTACCTGCTCGTGCCCTTCGCGCTGTTCCTGTGGCTGTGCCGCGACCGCTGGTACCGCAGCGCCCCGATGCGCTGGCTGCTGCGCCTGGGGCTGTTCACCTGGACCTTCGGGCTGCTGTTCGTGTCGGTCGCCGAGTACTTCTTCTTCGACGAGTTCGACGCGCGCTTCAACCTGGTGTCGGTCGACTACCTGATGTACCCGACCGAGGTCGCCGGCGACATCAGCAGCGAATACCCGGTCGGCTGGGTGTTCGTCGGCTGCGCCTTGTTCGCGGCCCTCTCCAGCGCGCTGCTGGCGCGCCACCTGGTCCACAGCGCCGAGCATCCCGCGCGCTTCCACCAGCGCAGCCGGCCGATGCTGGCGGTGGCGCTGCTCGTCGCCGTGCTGGTGGTCGGCTTCTCGACCAACACCTTCGCCCTGTCGGGCAACCGCGTCGCCAACGAGCTGGTCGCCAACGGCCCGTCGAGCTTCTTTCGCGCGCTGCGCACCAGCGAGATCGACTACCACGCCTACTACGCGACGCGCGCGCCGGCCGACAACCTCGCGCTGCTGGCGCGCGAGCTCGACCGTGGCAACGGGCGCTTCACGCGGCTCGCCGAGGGGCGGCTGGACCGCGAATTCCCGGCGCGCGCCGACGGGCTCGGGCGCCTGAACGTGATCCTGGTGTCGAGCGAGTCCTTCGGCGCCGAGTTCAGCCGCCTGTACGGTTCGCAGCGCGACTGGACGCCGGAATTCGACCGCATCGCCGGGCAGTCGCTGTGGTTCAGCCACGCCTATGCCTCGGGCACGCGCACCGTGCGCGGCCTGGAGGCGCTGACGCTGTCGATCCCGCCGATCCCGACCGAGTCGATCGTGCGCCGCCCGCACAACGACAACCTCGCCACGCTCGGTGGCGTGCTGCGCGGGCTCGGCTACAGCGCCTCGTTCCTGTACGGCGGCTACGGCTACTTCGACAACATGAACGCCTTCTACGCCGCCAACGGCTACACGGTGCTCGACCGCAACGACCTGCCGCGCCCGCCGCGCTTCGAGAACATCTGGGGCGTGGCCGACGAGGACCTGTTCGACATGGCGCTGGCGCACGCCGACGCGCAGGCGGCCACCGGCCGGCCGTTCTTCATCCACGTGATGAACACCTCGAACCACAAGCCGTTCACGTTCCGCACCGGCCTGGAGCACGTCGGCGTCAAGCCGGCGCACGGCGGGCGCGAATCGGGCGTGCGCTATGCCGACTACGCCCAGGGCTATTTCCTGCGCGCCGCGGCCAGCCACAAGTGGTTCCGCGACACGGTGTTCATCATCGTGGCCGACCACGGCGCACGCGTGTACGGCCGCGAGGAGATCCCGCTGCGCACCTACGAGATCCCGCTGCTGTTCTATTCGCCGGCGCACATCGCGCCGCGGCGCGTCGATGCGCTGATGACGCAGGTCGACGTCGCGCCGACGCTGCTCGGGCTGCTCGGCCTGCCATACAGCGCGCCGTGGTTCGGCCAGGATGCCCTGCGCACGCCCGAGGAGGAGCGGGTTGCCTACTTCTCGCACAACCACGACGTGGCGGTGCTGCGTGGCGCGAAGCTCACCATCCTGGGACTGCAGAAGACCATGGACACGCGGCACTACGACGCCGCCACCGACCACTACGCCGCGGCACCGCCCGATGCGGCGCTGGGCGCCACCACCGTTGCCAGCTACCAGACGGCCTACGAGCTGTTCCAGTCACGCCGCTTCGATCTCGCGCCGCCGGCCGTGAAGCCCCTTTAATGCGGGCCGCGGCGCGCGGCCGGTAGAATCGCCCGATGCGCCTGCGTGCCGCCGCCCTGCTCCTGCTTCTCCTTCTCGTATGGTTCCTGCCGCTCGGCGGCTGGCGCCTGTTCGATCCGGACGAGGGCCGCTACGCCGAGATCCCGCGCGAGATGCTGGCGGGCGGCGACTGGGTCATCCCGCGCCTCAACGGCCTGGCGTACCTGGAGAAGCCGCCGCTGCAGTACTGGGCCACCGCCGTGGCGTACCGCGCCTTCGGCGTGCACGAGTGGAGCGCGCGCCTGTTCACCGCGCTGAGCGGCGCGCTCGGCGTCGTGCTGGCGTTCTGGCTGGGCGCGCGCCTGCATGGCCGCACCGCCGGGCTGCTGGGCGCGCTGGTGCTGGCCGGCTGCAGCTACTACTTCCTGCTGGCGCACATGATGACGCTCGACATGGGCCTGTCGTTCGCGTTGCAGCTCGCGCTCACCGGGTTGGTGCTGCTGGTCGCGGGCAGGGGTGCTGGAGGCGGCGCGGGCGACGCGGCCGGCGCGCGCGCGCCCGGGTACGCGCCCTGGCTGCTGGCGCTCGGCGTGGCGCTCGCCTTCCTCGCCAAGGGCCTGGTCGGCATCCTGGTCCCGGGCGGGGTGGCGGTGCTGTACCTGCTGCTGCGGCGCGACTGGGGCCTGGTGCTGCGCGCGCGGCCGTGGTGGACGCTGCTGGCGCTGCTGCTGCTCGCCGGGCCCTGGGTCTACCTCGCGGCCGGACGCAACGCCGGGTTCCTGCAGTTCTTCTTTGTGCACGAGCACTTCCAGCGGTTCCTCACGCGCGTGCACGACCGCTACGAACCCGACTGGTTCTTCGTCCCGGTGCTGCTGGTCGGCTTCCTGCCGTGGACGCTGCTCCTGCCGCGCATCCTGCTGGACGCGATCCGCGCGGCGCGCGGCGGCCAGGGCGCGGCCTGGCTGCTGCTGCTGTGGGTCGCGTTCGTCTTCGCGTTCTTCAGCCTGTCGCAGTCGAAGCTGATCCCCTACATCGTGCCGCTGTTCCCGGCGCTGGCGCTGCTCGCCGGGCCGGCGCTCGAGCGCATCGCGCCGCGACGGCTGGCCTGGCACCTGCTTGCCGCCGCGCTGGCCTTCGTGCTGCTGGTGGTGGCGCTGGCGGTCTACGCGGCCACGCCGGCGGGCCTGCAACACGCGGCCGAGCTGGGCCCGGACGTCGCCCGCGGCGTGTACGCGCTGCTGCTGGTCGCGGCCGCGGGCCTCGGGCTCGGCGCCTGGTGGGCGGCGCGCGGGGCGCGCGTCGGGGCGGTCGCCGCGGCCGCGCTGGCCAGCATGGTGGCGGTGACCGGCCTGCTGGTCGCCAGCAATTCCACCGGGCGCCAGCGCGAGCAGATGGCGGTGATCGCGAGCCTGCGCCCGGTGCTGCGGCCGGAGTCGGAGTTCTTCTGCGTCGACGACTACACCCAGCCGGTGACCTTCTACCTGCAGCGCAGCTGCACGCTGGTCAAGTACACCGGCGAGATGCTGTTCGGCCTGCGGCAGCAGCCACAGCTCGGCCTGCCGGACCTCGCCGCCTTCGCGGCGCGCTGGCCGCTGGCGCGCGCGCCGGTGGCGCTGATCCGGCCCGCGGCGTACCCCGAGCTGGTGCGGATGGGAGTGCCGATGCGCGTGATATACACTTCCGGGTCCTACGTCGCGGCGGTGCGTCCATGAAAGGCCCGGAACTGGCGCTGATCCTCACCGGAGTGCTGCTGAACGCGGTGGCGCAGCTGCTGCTGAAGGCCGGCGCGCGCGCCATCGAGGGCTTCGAGTTCACGGCGGCGAACGCGTTGGCGATCGCCGGCCGCGTCGCGCTCAACGCGCCGATCATCGCCGGGTTGTTCTGCTACGCGGTCAGCGTGGTGGTGTGGATCCTGGCGCTGTCGCGCGTCGACGTGAGCATCGCCTACCCGATGCTGTCGGTCGGCTACGTCGTCAATGCGCTGGCGGCCGCCTGGCTGTTCGGCGAGCCGCTCGGCGCGCTGCGCGTCGCCGGCATCGGCGTCATCATCGTCGGCGTGTGGATGGTGGCGCGCAGCGGATGATGCACCCATGAGCGAGGACTTCCTGCCCTTCACCCGCCCCTCGATCGACGAGGCGACCATCGCCGCCGTCGGCGAAGTGCTGCGCTCGGGCTGGATCACCAGCGGGCCGAAGGTGCTGGAGTTCGAGGCGCGCCTGTCCGGGTACTGCGGCGGCCGGCCGGTGCGTGCGCTCGCCTCGGCCACCGGCGCCCTGGAGATCGCGCTGGCGGTGGCCGGCATCGGCGCCGGCGACGAGGTGATCACGACGCCGCTGTCCTGGGTCGCGACCGCCAACGTGGTGCTGCGCGCCGGCGCGCGCGTGGTGTTCGCCGACGTCGATCCGGCGACGCGCAACATCGATCTCGCGCTGGTGGAGCAGGCGATCACGCCGCGCACGCGGGCGCTGCTGCCGGTGGACCTGGCGGGCCTGCCGGTGGACCGCGACCGGCTCCACGACATCGCGCGCCGCCACGGGTTGCGCGTCATCGAGGACGCCGCCCAGTCGATGGGTGCCAGCTGGGGCGGGCGGCCGATCGGCAGCTTCGGCGACCTGGTGTCCTTCAGCTTCCATGCCAACAAGAACATGACGACCAGCGAAGGCGGCTGCCTCGTGGTCAACGACGCGGCCGAGGCACGCGCGGTCGAGCTGTGGCGCCTGCAGGGCGTCGAGCGCCACGCCGACGGCGGCATGGACGTGACGCTCCCCGGCGGCAAGCACAACCTGACCGACGTGGCGGCCTGCATCGGGCTCGGCCAGCTGCCGCAGCTGCCTGCGTTCAATGCCCGGCGGCGCGAGCTGGCGCGGCGCTACTTCGCCGAGCTCGACCGCGACCTGGGGCTCGGCCTGCCGCTGGCGGACTTCGAGCACGGCAACTGGCACATGTTCCAGGTGCTGCTGCCCGAGGGCGTCGAGCGCGGCGCCTTCATCGCGGCGATGAAGGCACGGGGCATCGGCATCGGCGTGCACTATCCGGCCATGCACCTGTTCCGCCTGTTCCGCGAGCTGGGCTGGCGCGCCGGGCAGTTCCCGCACGCCGAGCACATCGGCGCGCGCAGCGTGACGCTGCCGCTGTTCCCGGCGATGCGCGACGCCGACGTGACGCGCGTGGCCGCGGCGTTGCGTGCGGTGCTGGGCACGGCCGCGGTGCGCGGCGCACGCGCGGCCGGTTGAACCCGAGGGAGCAGCTGCACGTGTCCGGCGCCATCACCGCCCCGCCCGATGTCTCGATCGTCATCCCGGTCTACAACGAGGAGGACGTGCTGCCGGCGCTGTTCGCGCGCCTGTACCCGGCGCTCGACCTCCTCGGCCGCAGCTACGAGATCGTGTTCGTCAACGACGGCAGCCGCGACCGCTCGGCGGCGCTGCTGCGCGAGCAGTTCGAGCGCCGGTCCGACGTGACGCGCGTGGTGCTGTTCGCGGCCAACTTCGGCCAGCACCGCGCGATCCTCGCCGGCTTCGCCCACGCGCGCGGCCGCGCGGTCATCACGCTGGACGCCGACCTGCAGAACCCGCCCGAGGAGATCCCGCGGGTGCTCGCCGAGCTCGACGCCGGCCACGACTACGTCGGCACCATCCGCCAGCAGCGCCAGGACCTCGTCTGGCGCCGCTGGGCCTCGCGGCTCATCAACGTGATGCGCGAGCGCACCACGCGCGTGCGCATCAGCGACCACGGCTGCATGTTCCGCGGCTACGCCCGCGGCGTCGTCGACGCCGTCAACCAGTGCACCGAGAACAACACCTTCGTGCCGGCGCTCGCCTATACCTTCGCCACGCGTCCCACCGAGATCCCGGTGCGGCACGAGGAGCGCAGCGGCGGCGAATCGAAGTACTCGCTCTACCACCTGATCAAGCTGAACTTCGACCTGATGACCGGCTTCTCGATCGTGCCGATGCAGCTGTTCACCGCGCTCGGCTTCGGCGTCGCGGTGCTGGCGGTGCTGTTCGGCGCCGGGCTGGTGGTGCGCCGCCTGGTGTTCGGCCCGAACGAGGCCGAGCAGGGCATGTTCACGCTGTTCGCCATCGCCTTCCTGCTGATCGGCATCGCGCTGTTCGGGCTGGGGCTGCTCGGCGAGTACGTCGGCCGCATCTACGAGGAGGTGCGCCACCGGCCGCGCTACATCGTCGGCGCCGTGCTGGAGCGGCGCGAGCCGGTCGAACGCGGACCCGAGCGGCGCGCCGGTGCCGCGGCCGACACCGGGGCGCAGGTTCCGCCGGCGTGACGCGCGCGGTCGTGTTCGCCTACCACGACGTCGGCGTGCGCTGCCTGCGCACGCTCCTGGCGCACGGCGTCGAGGTGCCGCTGGTGGTCACGCACGCGGACAGCCCGGGCGAGCAGATCTGGTTCGACAGCGTCGCGCGCCACGCCCGCTGGCACGCGCTGCCGGTGATCCAGCCCGAGGACGCCAACGCGCCCGAAGTGCTGGCGGCGGTGCGCGCCGCGCGCCCGGACTTCCTGTTCTCGTTCTACTACCGGCAGATGCTCGGCCCGGAACTGCTGGCCGTGGCGCCGCGCGGGGCCTACAACCTGCACGGATCGCTCCTGCCACAGTACCGCGGCCGCGTGCCGGTCAACTGGGCGGT
Organism: Steroidobacteraceae bacterium; assembly: GCA_046347255.1. Taxonomy (GTDB): domain Bacteria; phylum Pseudomonadota; class Gammaproteobacteria; order Steroidobacterales; family Steroidobacteraceae; genus FEN-1191. The sequence continues at coordinate 29,193 of JAXMGO010000025.1, read as the reverse complement.
GCTCAAGGGCGAGCGCCGGACCGGCGCGACGCTGCACGTGATGGCGGCCAAGCCGGACGCCGGCGCGATCGTCGCGCAGCAGGCGGTGCCGATCCTGCCGGACGACACCGCCGTCGAGGTGTTCCGCAAGGTGACGGTGGCGGCCGAGATGGCGCTCGACGGCGCGCTGCCGGCGCTGTTGGCCGGCACGGCCGAGCACCGCCCGCAGGAACTGGGGCGCGGCAGCTACTACGGCCGCCGCACCGCGGCCGACGGCCGCATCGACTGGAACGCCGGCAGCCGCGCGGTGCACGACCTGGTTCGGGCCGTCGCCCCGCCGTATCCGGGCGCGACGGGCAGCGCCGCCGGCCATCCGCTCAAGGTCTGGCGGACGCTGCCGGCCGCCGGGCCGCGCTCGGCGCGGCCGGTGCTGCAATGGCAGGACGGCGAAGTGCGCGCGCTGTGCCATGATGCCGCGCTGCGGCTGCTCGAGTTCGAGCTCGATGGCTCGATCCGCGACGCCGCCGCCTTCCATGCCCGCTTCGGCGCGACGCCGCTTCCGCTGGACTGAACGCAACGACCGCAAGGACCAACGCTCATGGCCACCAAGGTACTGATTCTGGGTGTCAACGGCTTCATCGGCCACCACCTCTCCACCCGCATCCTGCAGGACACCGACTGGCAGGTGTTCGGCATGGACATGAACTCCGAACGCATCGAACCGCTGATGAAGAATCCGCGGATGAAGTTCTTCGAGGGCGACATCACGATCAACAAGGAGTGGATCGAGTACCACATCCGCAAGTGCGACGTGGTGCTGCCGCTGGTGGCGATCGCCACGCCGGCGACCTACGTGCGCGAGCCGCTGCGGGTGTTCGAGCTCGATTTCGAGGCCAACCTGCCGATCGTGCGCCAGTGCGTGCGCTACCGGAAGCGCGTGCTGTTCCCCTCGACCTCCGAGGTCTACGGCATGTGCCGCGACGGCGAGTTCGACCCGCTGAACTCCGAGCTGGTGTACGGCCCGATCGAGAAGCAGCGCTGGATCTACGCCTGCTCCAAGCAGCTGCTGGACCGCGTGATCTACGCCTACGGTTCCGCCGACCAGCTCGACTACACGCTGTTCCGGCCGTTCAACTGGATCGGCGCCGGCCTCGACAACCTGCACTCGGCCAAGGAGGGCAGCTCGCGCGTCATCACGCAGTTCCTCGGCCACATCGTCCGCGGCGAGCCGATCAAGCTGGTGGACGGCGGCAGCCAGAAGCGCTGCTTCACCGCCGTCAGCGACGGCATCGACGCGCTGGTGAAGATGATCGCCAACAAGGACGGCTGCGCCAGCCGCAAGATCTTCAACGTCGGCAACCCGGCCAACAACCTCTCGGTGCGCGAACTCGCCGGGGAGATGCTCAAGCTCGCCGCCGAATACCCCGAGTACGCCGCCAACGCGAAGAAGGTGAAGCTGGTCGAGACCACGTCGGGCGAGTACTACGGCAAGGGCTACCAGGACGTCGCCAACCGCGTGCCGAAGATCGACAACACCCGCGCCGAGCTCGGCTGGGAGCCGAAGGTGACGATGCGCGATGCGCTGCGCGGCATCTTCGAGGCCTACCGCGGCCAGATCGCGCAGGCGGAGCACCTGCTGGACTGACGGCGATGCCGCGGCCATGAGCGCCTTCACCGTCCCGGAGCCGCTGGTCCCCGACCTGATCGCGCAGCACGGCGCGGCGTTCGCCGCCAAGCCGGCCGTGGTCGAGGGCGCGCGCAGCCTCGACTGGCGCGGCTTCGATGCGGCCACCAACCGCTTCGGCAACGCGCTGCTGGCCGCGAGGCTCGCGCCGGGCGAGCGCGTCGCGGTGCTCGCCGGCAACAGCCTGGAGATGCTGCTCACGCTGTTCGGCTGCGGCAAGGCGGGCCTGTCGGTCGTGCCGCTGAACGTCTCGATCACCGACGCCGCGGTCGCCGGCATGCTGGCGGACTGCGATGCGCGGGCCGTGGTCGCCTCCGGCACGCACGTTGCGCGCATCGATGCCCTGCAGGCGGCCGGGCGCGTGAGCGCGACGCTGCTGCGCATCGCGATTGCCGGCGGCGCGGCGCCGGCCGGCCCCGCGCCGGGCTGGCAGGACTTCGATGGCTTCATCGTGCGCGGCGCCGCGACGCGGCCGCCGGTGCGGGTGGCCGGCACCAGCGAGTGCAACATCATCTACAGCTCGGGCACCACCGCGCTGCCCAAGGGCATCGTGCATTCGCAACTGTGCCGCGCCCACTGGGGCGTGGACATGGCCGTGGCGCTGCGCTACCACAGCGGCGCGGTGACGCTGTGCTCGCTCGGCCTGTTCTCCAACATCACCTGGGTGGCGATGCTGGCGACGCTGTGGGTCGGCGGCACGCTGGTGGTCATGCCGTCCTTCAGCGCGGCCGGGATGGTCGAGCACATCGAGCGTTACCGCATCACGCACGGCAGCTTCGCGCCGGTGCAGTTGCAGCGGCTGCTGGAGCTGCCGGACCTGGGGCGGCACGACTTCGGCTCGCTGCAGGCGATCATGTGCTGCGGCTCGCCGCTCGCGCCGGCGGTGAAGCGCGGCACGCGCGACGCGCTCGGCTGCCAGCTGATCGAGCTCTACGGACTCACCGAGGGCATCATCACCACGCTCGCGCCCGAGGACTTCGACGCGAAGCTCGCCTCGGTCGGCAAGCCGGTGCCGGGGCAGGAGCTGATGCTGCTGGGCGAGGACGGGCGCCCCGCGCCGCCGGGCGAGCCCGGCGAGATCATCGGCTGCGGCCGCATGATCATGGACGGCTACCTCAACCGGCCCGAGGCCACCGCCGAGGCGACCTGGACCGCGCCCGACGGCCGGCGCTGGCTGCGCACCGGCGACGTCGGCCGCATCGACGCCGACGGCTTCCTCTACATCGTCGACCGCAGGAAGGACCTGATCCTCTCCGGCGGGCAGAACATCTATCCGGCCGACATCGAGGTCGTGCTGCGCGAGCACCCCGAGGTCGCCGACGTCGCGGTGATCGGCGTGCCGAGCGAGCAGTGGGGCGAGACGCCGCTGGCGGTGGTGGTGGCGCGTGCCGGTGCGCAGCCGCAGGCCGCCGAGCTCGTCGCCTGGACCAATGCGCGCGTCGGGCGGCAGCAGCGCGTCAGCGGCGTCGCCTTCCGCGACGAGCTGCCGCGCAATCCGAACGGCAAGGTGCTCAAGCGCGAGCTGCGCAACGAATACCTGCGCGGCTAGGGTGTGTCGACCAGCGCCGGGGTCGGCGCAGTCACGGGGAGCGAGGCAGGGATGCAACAGCAGGAATTCGCGGCACTGGTCGAGCGCATGGAGGCGCTGGCGGCGCGGCGGCCGGCCGCCTACCGCTGGCGGGTGCTCGGCCTCGCGGCGCTCGGCTACGGCTATCTGGTCCTGGTGGTCGTTGCGCTGCTGCTGCTGTGCGGCCTGCTGGTGGCCGGGGTGATGTACCTGAAGGCCGCCGGCGTCAAGCTGCTCATCATCGTCGGCGCGCTGCTCTGGGCGGTGCTGCGCGCGCTGTGGGTGAATCTCGCTCCGCCGACCGGCGAAGCGGTCACGCGCGCCGGGGCACCCGAGCTGCACGCGCTGCTCGACGGGCTGCGCGCGCGCCTGCAGACGCCGCCGGTGCACGTCATCCTGCTAACGCCCGAGTTCAACGCCGGCGTCACGCAGTTGCCGCGCCTCGGCATCTTCGGCTGGCATCGCAACTACCTGCTGCTCGGATTGCCGTTGCTGCGCGCGCTCAGCGTCGAGCAGTTCACCGCGGTGCTGGCGCACGAGCTCGGCCACCTCTCGCGCGGCCATGCGCGCACCAGCAACTGGATCTATCGCCTCCGGCTGATCTGGTCGCGGCTGGAGCATGAGTTCACCGAGCACCCGCGGGCCGGTGGCGGCCTGGTGCGCGGCTTCTTCCGCTGGTACATCCCGTATTTCAATGCCTGCTCGTTCCCGCTGGCGCGCGCCAACGAGTACGAGGCCGACGCCACCTCGGCCCGGCTCACCTCGGCGCGCAGTGCCGCGCAGGCGCTGACCGGCGTGCATCTCATCGGCCGCTACCTCGAGGAACGCTTCTGGCCTGGCATCTACGCGGCGGCGCGCGAACAGCCGCAGCCGGCGTTCGCTCCCTACCGGAGCTTCGACGCACGCGGCGTGCAGCAGCTGCCCGAGGGCGAACTGCAGCGCTGGGAACAGAGCGCGCTGGCCCAGTCCACCTCGCTGGCTGATACCCATCCGTCGCTGGCCGATCGCCTGCGGGCCCTCGGCGCGCCGGCTGAATTCGCGCCGCCACCGGCCGGCGCCGGCGCCGACAGCCTGCTGGGCGCGTCCCGCGAGCGGCTCGTCGCCGCGCTCGACGACGCCTGGCGCGCGCGCATCGGCGATTCGTGGCGGCAGCATCACGAGCAGGTGCAGGCGGCGCGCACGCGGCTCGGCGAGCTGCGGGCCGGCGCCGCGGCCGATGGCGCTGACGAATCCGCCGGACTGGAGCGCGCCGACCTCGAGGAGAGCGTGGGTGAGGGCGCCGAGGCGGCGCTGCGCCTGCGCGAGGCGCTGCGCGCGCGCCATCCGGAGTCGAATGCCGTGCGCTTCGCCCTCGCGCGCCAGCTGCTGTCGCGCGACGAATCGGCCGGCGTCGCGCTGATGGAGGCGGTGATCGCCGCCGACGAGGGCGCGCTCGGCCCGGCGGCCGAAGCGCTGCGCGATTACCACTGGCGACGCGGCGAGCCGGACGCGGCGCGCACGTGGCACGAGCGGCATGTCCACCAGGCCGCGCGGCTCGAGGAGGCGCGCAGCGAGCGTGGCCGCGTCCTGCTGGCGGATCGCTGGTTGCCGCACGGGCTCGACGCCGACGCCCTCGACGCACTGCGCTCCCAGCTGCGGGCCGTTCCCGACCTGCGCCGGGCCTACCTGGTGCGCAAGCAGGTACGCCAGTTCCCCGAGTCGCCGTGCTACGTACTCGGGTTCACGACACGCGGATTCTTGCAGCTCATCGACTATGCGCGGCGCGTGTCCGTGCAGCAGGCGGTGACCGGCACGGTGCAGTGTCCGGGCGAGACGCTGGTCTTCTGCATCGAGGGCACCAACTGGCGCTTCGCGCGCAAGTACCGCCGCGTGCGCGACGCGCGGATACTATGAGGACAGGCGCCGCATGACACCCCGTCTCGCACTGAAGGTCGACGTCGACACGCTGCGCGGCACGCTCGAGGGCGTGCCGCCGCTCGCCGCCGCGCTGCGGGCCGCCGGCGCCGACGCGACCTTCCTCTTCAGCCTCGGCCCCGATCGCACCGGGCGCGCGATCCGGCGCGTCTTCCGGCCGGGGTTCTTCTCCAAGGTATCGCGCACCTCGGTGCTGGAGCACTACGGTCTGCGGACCCTCATGTACGGCACGCTCCTGCCGGCACCGGACATCGCGCGGCGCGGCGCCGCGGTGCTGCGCGCGGTGCGTGATGCGGGCTTCGAGGTCGGCGTGCACTGCCACGACCACACCGCCTGGCAGGACCTGCTGGCGCGGCGCGACGCGGCCTGGGCACTGGCCCAGATGCGCGCCGCGGTCGCCCGCTTCCAGGAGGTGTTCGGCGTCGCGCCGTGCACGCACGGTGCGGCCGGCTGGCAGATGAGCGCCGCGGCGCTCGCGGCCGAGGAGGCGCTCGGCTTCGACTACGCGACCGACACGCGCGGCGAGCGGCCCTTCGTGCCGCGCGTCGACGGCCGCCGCGGCCGCGTGCTGCAGATCCCCACCACGCTGCCGACGCTCGACGAGCTGATCGGCCTCGACGGCGTGACCGCCGCCGACGTGCACGAGTCGCTGCTGGCGCGCACCGCCGCGGTGCGCGATGGCCACGTGTTCACGCTGCACGCCGAGCTCGAGGGTATGAAGCTGCTGCCGGTGCTGCAGCGGCTGCTGGCTGGCTGGCGGGCGCAGGGCTACGCGCTGGTATCGACGGCGACGCTGCGCGCCGGCCTCGACCCGGCCACGCTGCCGCTGTGCGAGGTGGTCGCCGGCACGGTTCCGGGCCGCAGCGGCACGCTGGCCTGCCAGCAGCTCGCGCCGGACCCGGCGGCGCCGGCCTAGCTAGAGCGCGCCGCTGGCCGGGCCGTTCCCGGCCGCCGCATGCCGGCCGCCGTGTCGGCCAGCGCCTCCAGCAGCGTGCGCAGCAGCGCTCGCAGCGGCGCGGCGCGCTCGCGCGTGTAGGCCGGCGAGCCCTCGTCCATGTAGGCGCATTGCGCCAGCTCGATCTGGATCGCGTGCACGCCCCCGGCCGGCCGGCCGTAGTGGCGCGTGATGTAGCCGCCCTTGAAGCGTCCGTCGAGCACGTGGGTGAAGCGTCCCTGCGCGAACAGCAGCTGCTGCGCGCGCGCGCGCAGCGCGGCCGAGCAGGCGGCGCCGTCGGCGGTGCCGAGGTTGAGGTCGGGCAGGCGCCCGGCGAACAGGCGCGGCAGGCGGCTGCGGATCGAATGGCCGTCGATGAGCAGCGCGTAGCCGTGGCGTTCGCGCGCCGCCGCGAGCTGCGCGGCGAGCGCCGCGTGGTACGGCTCCCAGTAGTGCCGCAGGCGTTGCGCGACCTCGGCCGGCGGCACCGGCGCATCGCCCGCGCCCCAGATCGGCGCGCCGGCGAAGTCGAGCGTCGGGCACAGGCCGCTGGTGTTCGAGCCGGGATAGAGCGGCGCATCGTCCGGCGGGCGGTTCAGGTCGATGAGGTAGCGCGAATACAGCGCGCGCAGCACGGTGTAGCCGCACTCGAAGGCGAAATCGTACAGCTGGTCGACGTGCCAGTCGGTATCGGGCAGCGCTCGCGCCGCGGCGGCGAGCCGCGGCGCGAGTTCCCCGGGCAGCAACGTGCCGACGTGCGGCAGGCTGATCACGACCGGCGAATCGCCGCGGACCAGCGTGTGCGTGCGCACGGTCGTGGTGGTGGCGGTCACGGCGTCAGCAGGGCAGGGCGTCCGGGGCGATGAGCTCGCGGAACGCGCCGGAGAGCACCAGCCCGCGCGCCGCGGCGAGGTCCGGCGCGAGGAAGCGGTCGCCGGCGAGGCGCGGCACGCGCGCGCGCAGGCCGCGCAGCACGGCCTCGAGCGCGCGCGAGCTCCGCAGTGGACGGTGGAACTCCAGGCCCTGCGCCGCCGCGAGCAGCTCGATGCCGATCACCGTGGCGGCGTTCTCGGCCATGAGCCCGAGCCGGCGCGCGGCGTAGGTGGCCATCGAGACGTGGTCCTCCTGGTTGGCCGAGGTCGGGATGCTGTCGACGCTCGCCGGATGCGCCAGCGCCTTGTTCTCCGCCACCAGCGCGGCGGCGGTCACCTGCGGGATCATGAAGCCGGAGTTGACGCCGCTGTTCTCGACCAGGAACGCCGGCAGGCCGCTCATCTTCGGGTCGACCAGCAGCGCGATGCGCCGTTCCGAGATCGAGCCGATCTCGGCGATGGCGAGCGCCAGCTGGTCGGCCGCGAAGGCGACCGGCTCGGCATGGAAGTTGCCGCCGGAGAGCACCTCGCCGCTCGCGGGGAAGACCAGCGGGTTGTCGGTCACGGCGTTGGCCTCGCGCAGCAGCGTGCCCGCGGCGCCGCGCATCAAGTCGAGGCAGGCGCCCATGACCTGCGGCTGGCAGCGCAGCGAGTAGGGGTCCTGCACGCGGCCGCAGTCGATATGCGAGGCGCGGATGCGGCTGCCCGCCAGCAGGTCGCGCAGCACGCGCGCCACGGCCGCCTGCCCCGGCTGCCGCCGCAGCGCGTGGATGCGCGCATCGAACGGCGCATCGCTCCCCTGCAGGGCGTCGACGCTGAGCGCGCCGGCGACCAGCGCCGCGGCGTACACGTTCTCGATCGCGAACAGCCCGGCGAGCGCCAGCGCCGTGGAGACCTGCGTGCCGTTGAGCAGCGCTAGGCCTTCCTTGGCGGCCAGCTGCAGCGGTGCGAGGCCGGCGCGCGCCAGGCCGCGCGCCGCGTCGAGTTCGCGGCCGCGCACGCGCATGCGCCCGACGCCGAGCAGCGCGGCGGCGAGGTGCGCGAGCGGCGCCAGGTCGCCGGAGGCGCCGACCGAACCCTGCGAGGGGATGAGCGGGAAGGCCTCGGCGCGCAGCAGCCGCTGCAGCGCCGCGAGCGTCGCCGGGCGCACGCCGGAGTGGCCCTGCGCGAGGCTCGCGATCTTGAGCACCAGCACCAGGCGCACGATCGCGTCGGGCAGGTCGGCGCCGGTGCCGGCCGCGTGCGAGAGCACCAGGTTGCGCTGCAGCTGCTGCAGCTGCTCCGCCGGGATGCGTGTCTGCGCCAGCAGGCCGAAACCCGTGTTGATGCCATCGGCCGAGGCGCGGCCGCGCGCCACGCGCTCGACCGTGCGGGCGCCGCGGCGCACGCGCGCGAGGCTGCGCGCGCCGAGCCGCACGCGCACCGCGCCCTCGAGCGCCGTGCGCAGCGCGCCGAGGGTCAGCTCGTCGTCGGACAACGTGCGCGGGCGCGGGCCGCCGCCACGGCGTCCGCCTGCGCTCCGCGGTCCGCCGCGGCGCCGCGCGGCCATCAGCCGGTCCTCCGCGTGGCATCGAGCATCGGCAGGTCCAGGCCCTGCGTGCGCGCGCAATCGATGGCTTCCGCGTAGCCGGCGTCGGCATGGCGCATGACGCCGGTGGCCGGATCGTTCCACAGCACGCGCTCGATGCGGCGGGCCGCGGCGGCCGTGCCGTCGCAGACGATCACAACGCCGGCGTGCTGCGAGTAGCCCATGCCGACGCCGCCGCCGTGGTGGAGCGACACCCAGGTGGCGCCGCTCGCGGTGTTGAGCAGCGCGTTGAGCAGCGGCCAGTCCGAGACCGCGTCGCTCCCGTCGCGCATCGCCTCGGTTTCGCGGTTGGGGCTGGCCACCGAGCCGGAGTCGAGGTGATCGCGCCCGATGACGATCGGCCCCTCGAGCTCGCCCGAGGCGACCATCGCGTTGAAGGCGAGGCCGAGCCGGTGGCGATCGCCGAGCCCCACCCAGCAGATGCGCGCCGGCAGGCCCTGGAAGTGGATGCGCTGCGCCGCCATGTCGAGCCAGCGGTGCAGGTGGCGGTCCTCGGGCAGGAGCTCGCGCACCTTCGCGTCGGTGCGTGCGATGTCGCCGGGGTCGCCCGAGAGCGCCACCCAGCGGAACGGCCCGACGCCGCGGCAGAACAGCGGGCGGATGTACTCGGGCACGAAGCCCGGGATGTCGAAGGCGTCGGCGACGCCGGCATCGCGCGCCACCTGGCGGATGTTGTTGCCGTAGTCGAAGGTCGGGATGCCGAGGCGCTTGAAGCCGAGCAGCGCGCGCACGTGCACGGCCATCGATTCGGCCGCGGCGGCCGCGACGCGCCGCGGGTCGCTGCGCTGCAGCTCCTCCCACTGCGCTACGCTCCAGCCCGCGGGCAGGTAGCCGTGCACCGGATCGTGCGCCGAGGTCTGGTCGGTGACGGCGTCGGGCCGCACGCCGCGGCGCAGCAGCTCGGGCACGAGTTCGGCGGCGTTGCCGCACAGGCCGATCGAGACGGCGGCGCCACCGCGCTTCGCGGCGTCGAGCATCGCCAGCGCTTCATCGAGCGTGCCCGCCTGCTTGTCCAGGTAGCCGGTGTCGAGGCGCTTGCGGATGCGCTCGGGCCGGCATTCGATCGCCAGCAGCGAGGCGCCGGCCATGGTCGCCGCGAGCGGCTGCGCGCCGCCCATGCCGCCGAGCCCCGCCGTCAGGACCCAGCGGCCGGCGAGCTCGCCGCCGTAGTGGCGCCGGCCCATCTCGACGAAGGTCTCGTAGGTGCCCTGCACGATGCCCTGGCTGCCGATGTAGATCCACGAGCCGGCCGTCATCTGGCCGAACATCATCAGCCCCTTGCGGTCGAGCTCGTTGAAGTGCTGCCAGTCGGCCCAGTGCGGCACGAGGTTGGAGTTGGCGATCAGCACGCGCGGCGCGTCGGCGTGCGTGCGGAACACGCCCACGGGCTTGCCCGACTGGACCAGCAGCGTCTCGTCCTCGCCCAGCCGCTCGAGCGCGTGCACGATCGCATCGAAGCAGGCCCAGTTGCGCGCCGCCTTGCCGATGCCGCCGTAGACCACCAGGTCCTGCGGCCGCTCGGCCACTTCCGGGTCGAGGTTGTTCATCAGCATGCGCAAGGGGGCCTCGGTCAGCCAGCTGCGTGCGCGCAGGGCCGGCCCGCGTGGCGCACGAATGATTCGCGGTTCACTGCTCATGCTGCTTCGTCCTCCGCTCGCCTGTCGGCGAATCCCCTGCTCAGTGGTGTTCGAGCGCGCGCGCCAGCGGCGGCGCGAGCCGCTGCAGGGTCGCGCGGTAGCGCGCGTCGATCGGGCGCTCGGCGGCGTGCGCACCGTCGCGGATGACCCAGCGGCCGGCGACCATCACGTCGCGCGGCAGCGGCGGCGTGGCGGCGAACACCAGGCTCGCGAGGTAGCTGCGCGGCGGATGCTGCGCCCAGTCGCCGGTCGCGGCATCGTAGGTGATGAAATCGGCGCGTTGCGCTCCCGCGCCGCTGCCGGCGAACGCCGATCCGCGGCCGAGCGCACGCCAGCCCCCCGCGTACACCGCGGCGTACAGCCGGTCGGCCACCGCGGGCTCGGCGGCGCTGGCGAGCACGTTGCGCTGTTCGCGCCGCAGGCGCTCGGACCATTCGAGCTGGCGCAGCTCGCCGAGCGCCTGGCAGGCGACGTTGCTGTCCGAGCCGATCGCGACCTGGCCGCCGGCGGCGAGCAGCTGCACGGCCTCGGGGCAGCCGTCGCCCAGGTCCGCCTCGGTGGTCGGGCACAGCACGACCGTGGCGCCGGCGGCCGCCACCGACTCGAGTTCGCCGGCCGTGGCGTGCGTCGCGTGCACCAGCGCCCAGCGCTCGTCGAGCAGCGCGCGGCTCGCGAGCAGCGCCACCGGCGGCAGGCCGTGGTGGGCGATACAGTCCTCGACCTCGGAGCGCTGCTCGGCGATGTGCAGGTGGACGGGCGCGTCGGGGGCGGCGCCGGCGAGTTCGGCATGCACCTCCGCCAGCGTATCGAGGTCGACGGCGCGCAGGCTGTGGAAGGCGATGCCGAGGCGCACGCGCCCGCCGCTGCCGAGGCGCTCGCGCAGCGCGTGCCAGTCATCGACGTACTGCGTGCTCGAGCGCACGAACAGGCGCTGCTGCTCGGTGGGTGGCAGCGGGCCGAAGCCGGCGTGCTGGTACAGGGCCGGCAGGAGCGTGAGGCCGATGCCGACCTCGGCGGCCGCCGCGCGCAGCGCGTCCTCGGCGCGCCGCTGCGTGCGGTCGGCGGCGCTCAGCCGGTGCAGGTAGAGGAATTCGCCGACCTCGGTGTAGCCGCCGCGCAGCAGGTCGAGGTAGCAGCGCGCGGCGATGGCCTCGAGGTCCTCGTAGCCGAGGGCCGCCGCCGCCGCGTACATGATCTCGCGCCACGACCAGAAGCTGTCGCGCGCCGAGGCGGCGCGCTGCGTCCAGCCGCCAAGCGCGCGCTGGAAGGCGTGGCAGTGGGCGTTGGCGAGGCCGGGGAGCGTGAGGCCGGCGACGCGTTCGCCGGCGGCGCGCGCGTCGGTGGGATCGGTGCTGATCGCGCGGACCTCGCCGGCGTCGTCGAGCGTCACCGTGGCGTGGCTGCGCCAGGTGCCCGCGACCCACAGGTTCTCGAAGCAGACGTTGCGCACGCTCCCCCCGCCCGAGGCTTGCGGCATCCTACCGCAGTTGCCCGCGCGCGTACTTGCCCGGCGCGTATTTGCGATAATCCCGGCCGCATGACGACCCAGGCGCCCGTCGCCCGCATCTTCGCCAACGCGCGCATCGCCAGCTGCCGCGCGGGCGGCGCCGCCGAACTCGCCGCGGAGCTGCGCACGCCGCGTTCACTGGCCGCGGTCGACGGGCGCATCGCCGCGGTGGGCGAGCCGGCGGAGATTGCCGGGCGCTTCCCGCTCGCCGAGCGCATCGACGCCGGCGGGCGCCTGCTGACGCCGGGCCTGATCGACTGCCACACGCACATCGTGCACGGCGGCCACCGCGCCGACGAATTCGAACGGCGGCGCGCCGGCGAGAGCTACGCCAGCATCGCCCGCGGCGGCGGCGGGATCCTCGCCACGGTGCGCGCCACGCGCGCGCTCGACGTCGAGGCGCTCGCGACGGCGGCGCTGCCGCGCGTCGATGCGCTGCTGGCCGACGGCGTGACGACGCTCGAGATCAAGTCCGGTTACGGGCTCACGCTCGCGAGCGAGATGGCGATGCTGCGCGCCGCGCGGCGCATCGGCACGCTGCGGCGCGTCGCGGTCGCGACCAGCTTCCTCGGCGCGCACGCGCTGCCCCCCGAGGCGCAGGGCGACGCCGACGGCTACATCGAGCGGCTGTGCGCCGAGTGGTTGCCGGCGATCGCCGCCGAGGGCCTCGCCGATGCGGTCGATGCCTTCTGCGAGCACATCGCCTTCTCGCCCGCGCAGGTCGAGCGGCTGTTCGCGCGTGCCCGCGAGCTGGGGCTCCCGGTGAAGCTGCACGCCGACCAGCTCTCCAACCTGCACGGCGCGGCGCTCGCGGCGCGTTGCGGCGCGCTGTCGGCGGACCACCTCGAATGCACCGATGCCGCGGGGGTCGCGGCGCTGGCGCGCGCCGGCAGCGTCGCCGTGCTGCTGCCCGGCGCCTACCACTTCCTGAATGAGAAGCAGCCGCCGCCGGTGGCGGCGCTGCGCGAGGCCGGCGTGCCGCTCGCGGTCGCGACCGACTGCAACCCCGGCTCCTCGCCGCTCGCCTCGCTCCTCGCGGCCCTGCAGCTCGCCTCGCACTATTTCGGGCTCGGCGTGGCCGAATGCCTGCACGGCGTCACGCGCAACGCGGCCCGGGCGCTCGGGCTCGGGGCCGATCGCGGCACGCTCGAGCCGGGCAAGCGCTGCGACCTGGCATTGTGGGACATAAGCGATCCGGCCGAGCTGGTCCACGGACTGGGCGCGCGGCCGCTGCACCTGCGGGTGGTGGGCGGCGAGCCGCAAACAATGCAATAATTTCCGGGCATTGTTGCCAGGGAGTTGGAAGGATGGCGCTACCGACCGGACCGAAAATCTTTGCCGATGCCGCCACCGCGCTCAAGGGCGTGGTCCGCGACGGCATGACGGTGATGAGCGGGGGATTTGGCCTGTGCGGCATCCCCGAGAACCTGATCCTGGCGCTGCGTGATTCGGGCGCGAAGAACCTGACGGTGGTGTCGAACAACGCCGGCGTCGACGAGGCGGGCCTGGGGCTGCTGCTCAAGACGCGGCAGATCAGGAAGATGATTTCCTCCTACGTCGGCGAGAACAAGGAGTTCGAGCGCCAGTTCCTCAGCGGCGAGCTCGAGCTCGAGTTCAATCCGCAGGGCACGCTCGCCGAGCGCATCCGCGCCGGCGGTGCCGGCATCTGGGGCTTCTATACCCGCACCGGCGCCGGCACGGTCGTCGCCGAGGGCAAGGAATCGCGCGAGATCGACGGCGAGACCTGGATCCTCGAGAAGGGCATCTTCGCCGACATCGCCATCATCAAGGCGTGGAAGGGCGATGCCGAGGGCAACCTCGTCTACCGCCACACCGCACGCAACTTCAACCCGATGATGGCCACCGCCGCGAAGCTGGTGATCGCCGAGGTCGAGGAGCTGGTGCCGATCGGCACGTTCGATCCGGACAACATCCACACGCCCGGCGTGTTCGTGCAGCGCATCCTCAAGGGCGCGCGCTACGTCAAGCAGATCGAGAACCGCACCGTGCGCAAGCGCGCGGCGTCCTGAGGGAGTCCCGACCCATGCCCTGGACCAGAGAAGAGATGGCGGCGCGCGCCGCGCGCGAACTGAAGGACGGCTTCTACGTCAACCTCGGCATCGGCATCCCGACGCTGGTGGCGAACTACATCCCGGACGGCATGCACGTGGTGCTGCAGTCGGAGAACGGCATGCTCGGCATGGGCCCGTTCCCCTACGAGGACGAGGTCGACCCGGACCTGATCAACGCCGGCAAGCAGACCATCACCACGCTGCCGATGTCCTCGTTCTTCTCCTCGGCCGACAGCTTCGCGATGATCCGCGGCGGCCACATCGACCTGACGATCCTCGGGGCGATGGAGGTCGGCGAGAACGGCGACCTGGCGAACTGGATGGTGCCCGGCAAGATGGTCAAGGGCATGGGCGGCGCGATGGACCTGGTCGCGGGCGTCAGGCGCGTCGTCGTGGTGATGGAGCACACCGCCAAGGACGGCTCGCCGAAGTTCAAGCCGCGCTGCGAGCTGCCGCTCACCGGCACGCACTGCGTCGATATGCTGATCACCGAGATCGCGGTGTTCAGCCGCCCCGAGCGCCACGCGCCCTTCAAGCTGATCGAGCTCGCGCCCGGCGTGAGCGCCGAGGAAGTGCGCGCCAAGACGACGGCCAACTACCAGGCCTGAGCCCGGCGGCCCCCGGCCGCACCCGGCCGCGGCGTCCGGCCCGAAGGGGACCGGTGCGCCGCGGCGCGCAGGCTCAGTCGTCGTGGCGGTAGCGGCGGGCGTCGCCCCAGCCGTCGCGTTCGCCGCGCCAGCCGCGGCGCGGATGATCGTCGTTGTTGGACTGTCCGATGGCGTGGCCCAGCACGCCGCCGACGAGGGCGCCGAACACGGTGCCGGCCGCGCGGTTCTCCGGCGAGGCGGCGTGGTTGCCGATCAGGCCGCCGATCACGCCGCCGGCGATGGTCAGCGCCGCGTCGTCATCGCGACCGTCGTCGCGGCGGTAGCGGCCGTACTCGTAATTGCGGTACCCGTAGCCGGGATACGCATTGCCGCGGCCGTAGCCGCGATAGCCGTAGTTGCGATAACCGTAGCCATACGGATAGCCGCCGTAGCCGTAGCCGTAGCGCGGCGCGTCCTCGCTCCGCCACTGCCGGCGCTCGTGCCCGTCGCGATCGTCGCGATCGTGGCGGCTCCAGCGATCATCCCTGCGGTCCTGCTCCCGGCGTCCACCGCGGTCGCCGCGGTTTGCACTGTCGTCCCAGCGGCGTTCGTTGGCGTGATCGTCGCGACCGCGGCTCCAGCCGCCATCCTGTGGGTCGGCCTGGGCGGTGCCGCCGAGCGCGCCCAGGGCGAGGGCGGCGACGATGGGGACGAAGCGGATGGTGGACGTGCGGGTCATGGCGGACCTCCTGGAGCGGTGCGCTTCCTCGCACCCTTGGCCGGAAGTCTATGGGCCGCCCGCTGAACCCTGTCTGAATGGTGCCTTGGAGGGCTGAACGACACCCCCGCGGGCGTCTGGCGTGGCCCCGCGGAGAGAGAGGCCCTAGGATGCGTTCCGGGCCGGTTCCAGCAGGCTCACGTGCCGCCCGCGGGCCTCGATGACCCCCTGTTCCTCGAGCCGCCGGATGGCGCGGCAGACCGTTTCCTCGGCAAAGCCGAGGTAGCGCCCGATCTCGAGCCGGCTCATCGGCAGGCGCACCTGGAGGTTCCGCGCGTCCCCGTCGCCTTCCTCGCGGCCCAGGCGCTGGCCGACATCCCGCAGGAAGTCGAGGACGGAGCTGGTCGGATCGTCGTGCCGCATCCGGTGGTGCTCGCGGGCAAGAATGTTGCTGGCCCGCCACAGCAGCCTGCGGCTCAGCCCTGGCGCGTCGGCCGCGCTGCCCGTGCTCGAGCAGGGAATGCGGCAGCACAGGACCTCGCCCAGCGCGCGCGCGTGCACGTCGTGGTGGCCGCTGGCGAGGGCTTCCAGGCCGATGAGGTCGCCCGGCAAAGCGAACTGCAGGACCTGCTCCTCGCCGGCCGGCGAGACGCGGTAGATCATCACGCAGCCCGAATGCACGATCACCGGCCCGCTGAAGGCATCGCCCGGCCGCCACAGGAAATCCCCGCTCCGCATCGCCGATTCGCGTACGGCCGGCAGGGGTTCGTCGTCGAAGTCCACCTCGGGCCAGCAGCGCGCCTCCATGGCGCATTGCCGGCAATCGGCGCTGTTGCGCGGGGAAGGCGTGACTCGTCGGGGCGCAGTCATTCGGCAGCTTATAGCAGTGCCGGTTGATGCAGCGCATTGCGGTGAACCGAAAGACGCTGCGGAAAGCGCCTACCGAAGTCGCTGCAGCCGGTTGATTGGAATCAATTCCTGAACCTGAAAACAGCCTTAGGCTTCTGTTGTTAATTAATCACAAGCCCCCCCTATGGCTTAGCTGGGAGTAGAGACGCAATGAAGCTGAAAACTGGAATCTTCGCCGCTGTTGCATTGGCAGCGGTGCCATTCGCGAACGCCGGCGACCTCCTGATCCGTGGCGGCGTGCACAACGTCGATCCGAAGTCGAGCAATGACCTCGAAGTGGATGTGAGCAGCAACGCCACGCTGTCGGTCGGAGTCACCTGGTTCCTCACCAAGAACATCGCGGTCGATCTGCTGGGCGCGCTGCCGTTCAAGCACGACATTGATGATGCTTCTGGCGCCGGGCTAGGGACGATCGCCACAGTAAAGCACCTCCCGCCGACGCTGGGCGTGCAGTATCACTTCAACCCGGGCGGTACGTTCGACCCCTACGTGGGTGCCGGCCTGAACGTAACGTTGTTCTTCAGCGAGGAGGGCAAAGGCGCACTCGCCGGGGTAGATGTGTCGGCTAGCTCGAGCGTCGGCCCGGCTTTGCAGCTCGGCGGTGACTTTGCCCTCGGCAAGGACTGGGTGCTCGGTGTTGATCTGCGCTGGGCGAAGATTGGCACTGACGTATCGATCGGTGGCGTCGACGTCGGGAAGCTCGACCTCGACCCGCTGGTCTACGGCATCACGATCGGCCGCCGCTTCGCGCTGTAAGCGCGTTTCGGTAAGCCGCACTGGCGATCGGGCCCGTAATCAGCTATCCTTCAAATGAGAGCAATTCTCATTTAGGTAGCTGAACGGGCCCGATTGTTGGACCAGAAGACCCAATCCATCGTCACGCGCGTTTCCCTGGCCGCCCTGCGAAAGGGCGACTCGGGGGTCGTGCACCGCGTCATCCTCGATGACGCGGCCGCGGTCGGCGACGTCACCGACTCCACCGTCAGCCGCCGGCTGATCGAGCTCGGCTTCGTGCCGGGCGAACGCGTCCAGGTCATCGAGGAAATCTGGCCGGGCGGCGATCCGATCGCCGTGCGCGTCGGCTCCTCCGTGTTCGCGCTGCGCAGGCGCGAGGCGCGCGACGTCCTCGTCGAGGTGGAGCTGCCGGCATGATCCGCCAGGTGCCCGACCTCGCGAGCGTGCGCGTCGCGCTGGTGGGCGTGCCGAACTGCGGCAAGACGGCGCTCTTCAACCGCCTCACCGGCAGCCACCAGAAGGTCGCCAACTACCCGGGCGTCACCGTCGAGCGCAAGGAAGGCACGCTGCTCGTCAGCGGCCAGCGCCGGTTGTTCCACGTCATCGACCTGCCCGGCACCTACAGCCTGGTGCCCGCCTCGCTCGACGAGGCCATCACGCGCGACATGCTGCTCGGGCGGCTCGGCGGCGAGGCGCGCCCGGAGCTGGTGGTGTGCGTGCTCGATGCCACCAACCTGCGCCTCTCGCTGCGGCTCGCGCTCGAGGTCAAGCGCAGCGGCGTCGCGATGATCGCGGCGCTTAACATGAGCGACCTCGCGCACCGGCGCGGCTACCGGCTCGACCGCGAGCGGCTCGCGGCCGAACTCGGCGTGCCGGTGGTCGAGACCATCGCGGTGCGCTCCGGCGGCGAAGCCGCGCTGGTGCCGGGGCGGCGCGGGGCCGCCGCGGGGCCCCACGCCGCCGCGCCCAGCATCGTCGCGACGACGCCGGCCGAGATCGAGGCCACGCAGGCCGAAGTGCGCCGCATCCTCGAGGTCGCCGCCTACCGCGAGCCGCTGCGCTCGCGCGCGCTCGCGCGCCTCGACGCCGTCGTCATGAACCCGATCGCCGGCCCGGCGCTGCTCGCGGTGCTGCTGTTCTGCGTGTTCCAGGCCGTGTTCAGCTGGGCCGAGGCGCCGATGAACTGGATCGACGCCGGTGTCGGCTGGGTCGGCGCCGGCGTGCGCGCCTGGGTGCCGCCCGGGCCGCTGCAGAGCCTGCTGGTCGATGGCCTGATCGCCGGCGTCGGCAGCGTGCTGGTGTTCCTGCCGCAGATCCTGATCCTGTTCTTCTTCATCCTGCTGCTCGAGGACTCGGGCTACCTGCCGCGCGCGGCGTTCCTGCTCGACCGGCTGATGGGCAGCATCGGCCTCTCTGGCCGTTCGTTCATCCCGCTGCTGTCCTCGTTCGCCTGCGCCATCCCCGGCATCATGGCGACGCGCACCATCCCGAACTGGCGCGACCGGCTCGCCACCATGCTGCTCGCGCCGCTGATGACCTGCTCGGCGCGCCTGCCGGTGTACGCGCTGCTGACCGCCGCCTTCATCCCGGTGCGCAGCTACGGGCCCTTCAACCTGCGCGGCATGGTGCTGTTCGCGCTCTACCTCGCCGGCGTCGCCGGCGCGGTGCTGGTGGCGCTGGTGATGAAGCGCTTCACCATGCGCGCCAGCTACCACCCGCTGATGATGGAGCTGCCCGAGTACCACTGGCCCAACGCGCGCAACTTGGCTGTGGGGCTGTGGGAGCGCACGCACATCTTCCTGGCGCGCGTCGGCACGATCATCCTCGCGCTGATGGTGCTGCTGTGGTTCCTGGCGAGCTACCCGGCGCCGCCGGCCGGCGCCACCGGCGCGCCGATCGAGTACAGTTTCGCCGGCACGATCGGCCGCGGCCTGCAGCACGTGTTCGCGCCGGTCGGCTTCAACTGGCAGATCTGCATCGCGCTGGTGCCGGGCCTCGCGGCGCGCGAGGTCGCGATCGGCGCGCTCGCCACGGTGTACGCGCTCGCCAGCACCGACACGAGCGCCGAGGCGGCGCTGCGCACGCTGATCGGCGGACAGTGGAGCCTCGCCACCGCGCTGGCGCTGCTCGCCTGGTACGTGTTCGCGCCGCAGTGCCTCTCGACGATCGTGACGGTGCGGCGCGAGAGTGGCTCGTGGCGCTATCCGGCGATCCTCGCCGGCTACCTGTTCGTGATGGCGTACGCCGCGGCGCTGCTCACCTACCACGTCGCCGTGGCGTTCGGGGCGGGCTGAGGCGTGGGCGTGCAGGGCTTCATCGTCGCGGTGCTGGTCGTGCTGGCCGGGGCCTACGTGTTCCGCACGCTGGCGCCGCGGCGCTGGCTGTGGCGCTTCGGGATCGGCCGCGGTGGCCGCGCGGCGGGCCCGGGCGGTGCCGGCGCGGGCGGCGAGGGCGGCGGCGCCTGCGGCTGCAGCGACTGCCCGGCCACGCCGAAGGTGCACAAGCCCGTCCGCTGACCGGCCGCGCGTGCCGGGTCGCGCACCGGGAATCGCGCGCCGCTTGGGCGCATGCCGGGCCAGGCGCTAGACTGCGGACCATGACAAGCCAACCTGCCGCCATGCCGTCGCCGCGCGTTGCCACGCCGATCCTGCTCGCGCTGCTCGCCCTGGGTCCGTTCGCGGACGTCGCCACCGCGCGCCACCGCGGCGCCGAGTGCGCCGCCATCGACGATGCGACGGCGCGCCTGGCCTGCTACGACGCCGCGTTCCCGCGGCCGCGCGCGCCGCGGGCGCCAGCGCCGCGGCTGCGGCGCCCAGCGTACCCGCGGTACCCGCCGCGGGGCCTGCGCCGCCCGTCGCGGTGGCTGCGGCGCCGGTCGCGGCAGTTGCCACGCAGCCGGCAAGCGAAGCCGAGAAGTTCGGCCTCTCGGAGCGGCAGCGTGCGGAGCGCGCACCCCGGCCGGAGAAGCCGCCGGCGACTTCGGTGACGGCCGACATCGTCACCCTGCGCAAGCTGCCTTCCGGCTACGCGCTCATCGAGCTGGACAACGGCCAGCAGTGGCAGCAGATCGAGTCGGCGCCCAACCTGTACCTGCGCCTCGGCGAGCGCGTCACGATCCGCAAGGCCTCGCTCGGCTCGTTCCTGCTCGAAACGAAGTCCAACTTCAGCCTGCGCGTGCGGCGCGTGCAGTAGCACCGCGCCGTTGCCCGGGCGGGCCGCCGCCCGCCACGCACCGGCTCAGGAGCCGCGCGTCAGCAGCTGCAGCTCGCGGCGGCGGTAGTCGATGGACAGTTCGGCCAGGGTACCCAGCACGTCCATGCCGATCAGCACCGCCGGCTGGTCCACCAGGCCCCAGGCGCGGAAGATGTCGAAATCGCCGTAGGTGATCCGCGAGTGGCTGATGGTCGCGTCGCCGAGCTTGATGTCGGGCGCGGGCGCGAATTCGCCGAGCTGCAGGCGCTCGGTTGCATCGACGACGCTGGTGGTCGGCACCAGCGCCGAGGGACCCTGCGGCGTGGCGAGCGCCCGCTGCAGCGCGGTGTTGCCCAGCGTGCGGGTGCCGCCGGTGTCGATGACGGCCTGGACGCGCACCGACCCGACATGGCCCGCGATCAGCATCAGGTGGCCCGAGATCAGCCTGCCGCGCACCACGATGCGGTCGGGCGGGGCAGGATTGCCGCGCGACTTCGTGATCGTGATCCGGTCGCGGACGAAGTCGGCCGTGAACTTCTTGCCGGCCAGGCCATCCATGCCGAGGATGCCGTCGAGTTGCTCGACCACCGGGCCCGCGAGCACCGGCAGGGCGACGTGGTCGAAGCGCAGGTCGCCGGCGTCGAGCCGCTCGATCACCACCGTGGCCGCGATGCTGCGGCCATTGACGCCGCGCACCGAGATCGTGCCGGGTGAGGGCGTGAGGCCGAGGCGGCGCACGGCTTCCTCGGAGAGCACGGTGCGGTTCGCGCCGGTGTCCAGCATGAAGAGCAGCGGCCCCTGGCCATTGACGTAGACCGGCGCCACGATGCGGCCGACGCGATCGAGGCGCGTGGACACGGCGTACAGCGGCTGCTCGGGCTCGACCGGCGCGATGTGCGTGCCGAGGGGCGGCGCCTCGCGCGCGTGCAGCGCGGCGGCGCCGGCGATCGCGGCGGCGAGTGCGGCGGTGAGGAACGGCCCGGTCCGTGGTGGCGTGCGCGGCATGATGGTTCCGGCGGCGCGTAGGCGTCCAGCGGCAGCGCCTGCGAAGGCCTGACCGATGTTGCGCCGGTCGGACGCCTGGCACAAGCGACCGGATGCGTGCGGTGGATGCCACTTTCGGGGAAAATGCCCGGATGCTCGACGTCCCAGGCGCACCGCTGCTCGACAAGGAAGCCCTGGTCGGCGGTTGCCTGCGGCTGCCGCTGCAGGTCGACGGCGCGCGGCTGCGCGCGGAGGTCGATGCGCTGCCGGCATCGTTCTGGGGCTCGCGCGGCGGCCGCGTCGGCGTGCATCGCCCGGCCGAGGCCGTCTTCCTGCGCGGCTTCGCGCCGGCCGAGGGCGACAAGCCGGTGGAGGACCGTCCGGCACTGCAGCATCTGCCCTATGCGCACGAGATCATCACGCGGCTGATCCCGGCCACGCCGCTGCGCTGCCTGCTGGCCCGGCTGCCCGCCGGCGCGGTGGTCGGGCTGCACATCGACCGTGCCCCGTACTTCTTCAAGACGCTGCGCATCCACGTGCCGGTGGAGACGCACGAGCAGGCCTGGATGCTGGCGGCCGATCGTGTCTACCTCATGCGGCCAGGCGAGGTCTGGGTGCTGAACAACAGCAGCGTGCACGGCGTCTGGAATGCGCACGCGACGCTGGCCCGCACGCACATGATCTGCGATTTCGTGCCGAACCCGACGCTGCTGGCGCTGCTGGAGCAGGGCGATCGCGGCCTGGGGCGCGCGGATGCGGGCGTGGTCGCGCACATCCGCAACGCGCGCAGCGGCGCGGGCGCGGCGCCCGTCTACGCGGCCGACTGAATCCGGGGCGATGGCGCCTGCCGCGCCGCGCAGTTGCGCGGCCATGGACGCGCCGCTAAGGTGACCGGAAAACCCATGTATCCAGAGGAATTGCCCATGATCCGACGCCCCGGTACCGCCGCAGCATTCCTGGCCGGCGCGCTGCTCGCCGCCTGCGCCGGCACGCCGTCGCAGGAGCCGTCGCCGCGGACCACGGCGCCGGCCAAGGCCGCGCCCGCGGCCGCGACTGCCGCGACGCCCAAGGCGACGAAATACCCGGGCTACAAGATCATGGTCAGGAACGGCGAGACGGTGTACTGCTCGACCACGCGCACGCTCGGCTCGTGGATCAAGAAGGACACGGTGTGCATGACCGAGCAGGAGCTGATCAGCTCGCGCGAGCAGAACCAGCGGACGATGATGGACATCTCGCAGAAGAACGGCGCGCAATCGAACTAGGCGACGCCGGCGAGCGCCGCAGCGGACGCGCCCATGTCGACGGCCACATCCCGGCAGAACGAGCTCGCGCGCGTCGTCGCGCTGCTGCAGCAGGGCCAGGCGGGCACCGCCGAGCAGGCCTGCCGGCGGCTGCTCGCGACCCAGCCGCAGGATGCCGCCGCGCAGCACCTGCTCGGGCTGATACGCGAGCAGGCCGGTGATCCGGCCGAGGCGGAGCGGCTGCTGCGCGCCAGCGTCGCGGCCCGGCCACGCGACGCGCAGTTCCTGCTGAACCTCGCGCACTTCCAGCGGCGGCGCGCGCGCCATGCGGAGGCGGCCGAGCTGTTCCGGCGCGCGCTGGCCGTGGCGCCGGGCGAGCGCACGGCGCGCCGCGGGCTCGCGCTCACGCTTGCCGACCTCGGCGACTACGCCGCGGCCGAATCCGAATGCCGCAAGCTCGTCGACGGCGATGCGCGCGACGGAGCGGCCTGGACGCTGCTCGGCTTCGTGCTCAACCGGCTCGATCGCCTGGTCGAGGCCGAGGCCGCCTACCGGCGCGCACTGGCGCTGGACCCGCGTGACGCGCTGGCGTGCCACAACCTCGGTGCGCTCGCCTCGCGGCTGGAGCGCGCCGAGGAGGCGCTCGAGCTGCTCGACCGGGCGGGTGCGCTCGGCGTCGGCGGAGTGGAGCTGCTGGTCAACCGCGGCCGCACGCTCGCGTTGCTGTATCGCCTCGACGAGGCGGAGCGCAGCTTCGCGGAGGCGATCGCCCGGCAGCCGACGCACATCGACGCGCAGACCAACCTCGCCAAGCTGCGCTACATGCGCGGCGATCCCGGTTTCGACCGCGCCTTCGCCGCCGCGACGGCCGCGCATCCGGGCGATGCGCGGCTGGCCGCGTCGCTGGCCACGATCCTGCGCTGCGCCGGACGCCACGACGCCGGGCAGCGAGCCCTGCGTGCCGCGCTGGAACACCACGGCGGCATGCCGGAGCTGCGCGCGCTGCTGGCCCAGGCGCTGCTGGAAGCGGGCGAGCCGGAAGCGGCGAGCCACGAGGCGCTGGCCGCGGCCGCCGCGCGGCCGGACGATGCGGCGGTGATCGAGACGCTGGTGGCGAGCCTGCTATGCTGCGGCCGCGCCGCCGAGTCGCTGCCGCACATCGAGGCGTGGCGCCAGCGCCAGCCGGCGGTGCAGACCTGGATCGCCTACCAGGCGACGGCCGCGCGCCTGCTGGGCCGCGCGGAATACGCGCAACTGTTCGACTACGCGACGCTGGTCCGCGGCTACGAGATCGCCACCCCGGCCGGCTGGGCCTCGGTGGCGGAGTTCAACGCGGCGCTGCTCGAGCGGCTCGGCGCGCGGCACCGCGCTGCGGTGCAGCCGCTGGACCAGAGCCTGCGCCACGGCAGCCAGACGATGCGCAATCTGCTCGCCGAGACCGACCCCATCATCGTCGCGGCGCTGCAGGCCTTCGCCGAGCCGATCCAGGCGTACCTGCGCGAGCTCGGCCACGATGCCGGCCACCCGCTGCGCGAGCGCAATCGCGGCGCCGCGCGCATCGCCGGCGCCTGGTCGGTGCAGCTGCGGCGCGAGGGCTACCACGTCAACCACATCCACCCGGAAGGCTGGATCAGCTCCGCCTACTACGTGGCCGTGCCGGAGGAAGTCGCGGACCCGGCGCGGCGCAGCGGCTGGATCAAGTTCGGCGAGAGCCGCTACCCGGTGCCGGGCATGACGCCCGGGCACTTCGTGCAGCCGCGCGCCGGCATGCTGGTGCTGTTCCCTTCGTACATGTGGCACGGCACCACGCCGATACACGGGGCCGAGCCGCGCACCACCATCGCCTTCGATTCCGTGCCGGCCACGTCCTGAGGCAGCCGCCGCCGATGATCGTCACCGAGAAGTTCGTGTTCCTGCACCTGCACAAGTCGGGCGGCACGTTCGTCAACGAATGCCTGCTGCGCTTCCTGCCGGACGCGCGCCAGGTCGGCTACCACCTGCCGCGCGCGCTGACGCCGCCGGCCGCGCTGCCGCTGCCGGCGCTCGGCACCGTGCGCAGCCCGTGGAGCTACTACGTCTCCTGGTACGCGTTCCAGGCGCGCCGCACGCGGCCGAACGCGCTGTTCCGGATCGCGAGCGGGGCGGGACGGCTCGGCTTCGCGGATACGGTCCGCAACCTGCTCGACCTCGGCGATGGCGGCGAATGCCTGGACGCGCTGCTGGCGGCGCTGCCGCCGCGCTACACGAACCGCGGCCTCAACCTGCCGGCGTTCGCGCTGGCGCCGATCCGCGGCTCGCAGCTGGGCTTCTACAGCTACCTCTACCGCTACATGTACGACGGCCCGGGGCTGCTGCACGTCGGCCGCATGGAGCGGCTGCGGCAGGACCTGGAACCGATGCTGGTGTCGGTCGGCCAGGGCGTGACGGCGGCGATGCGCGCCTACATCGCCGAGGCCCGGCCGCGCAACGCGTCGGAGCACGGCAGCTACGTCGACTACTACGACAGCGCGCTGCGCGAACGGGTGGCACGCCGCGACGCTTCGGTCATCGAGCGCCACGCCTATCGGTTCGGCGACTAGCGCTGCGGCGACCAGCGGGTCCGCCGGCTAGGCGCCTGCCGGGCCCGCGCCGCCGAGCGCCTCGAGCCGCCGCCAGGTGATCGCGACCGAGGGCAGCACGCGCTCGATGGCCGCGGCGTTGGCGCGCCACTTGTCGCTCGCGGGCGGCGTCAGCGTGAAGCGCGAGTTGGGCAGCGGCGCATCGACCCGCGCCGCGAGGCGCGCGTCGACCGGCAGGTCGAGGAACGCGCACAGGCGCTCGATGGCCGCGCGCGGCGTCGCGACCAGGTCCGCGTAGCGCAGCGGCGTCCACTGCGGGCGCGGCAGCTGCTGCAGGTCGTCGAGCGCCGTGCGGTTGGCCGCGTCCCACTGGAAGGCCGCGATCTCCTCGAGCGGCCGGCCGTTCATCGCCTGCCAGCCCGGCGGCAGCAGCAGCGACCAGGGACCGTCGAAGCCCGCGAGGCCGTTGTAGGTCTTCCAGCGGCCGGAGCGCCAGGCCTCGATGATGCTCGCGAGGTTCTCGCGCGGGTCGCGCCACAGGAAGATGAAGCGCGCGTCGGGGAACACCTTCTGCAGGAACGGGATCCGCAGGGCGTTCTTCGGCGTCTTCTCGATGAACTGCAGGCCCCGGTCCGCCGCGGCCGCGGCGCCGTCGGCGTCGACGCTGCGCGCGCCGATCATCGCGCGGAGGTGCGCGGCCACGTCGGCGTCGGCCTGCAGCGCCGTCAGGCGGTTCGAGTCGACACCGCCGGCGCCGGGGCGCAGGCGGGCGATGTCCTCGACCAGCCAGTGCCCTTCGCCGCCGAACGAGCTGACCTGGCCGCTGGCGCACAGCGTCTCGAACAGCAGCGTGCTGCCCGAGCGCGGCGCGGCGATGATGAACACCGGCGGGCGCGGTGGCGCTGCCGGCGACGGCCGGCCGCGTTGCGCCGCCCGCGGGGCCCCGGCGTCGGCGACCGCGGGCAGCATCGCGCGCAGCAGGCGGCCCTCGAGCACCTTGTGCACGGCCACCTGGTTGGTGCGGGTCACGAGCCCGTCGCCGAGCGCGAGCGAACCCTCGCGCAGCCGCTGGCGCAGGCCGCGTAGCGCTCCCACCTCGGCCGTCTCGCCGTACAGCGCGTACGCCTGGCGCCAGTCGCGGCAGAAGGCGTCGAGCAGCGCGTGGTAGACCCGCGAGGCGCTGCTGCACCTCGGGCGCGGTGCGGGCCGCGGCGAGCTCCGCCCGCAGGTCGAGCACCAGCAGCTCGATCCTCGCCCGCCCCTATGACGGCGCGAGCGTCGTGCTCGGTGCCCGGCAGCACGCCGTCGAGCGCCGGATCGTAGCGGTGCTGCGGCAGCGCGCCGGCCGACCCCTGCGCGACCCGCTGCTGTAGCCGGCGTTGCCGGAAGTATCGGCCACCAGGTGGATGCGTTCTGGTCGGAGCCGTTGGTGACGTGGTGCTGGCGCCAGCTGTCGAAGATCCAGGCCTCGCCGGCCTGCATGTGCACGGCGTCGCCGCCGCAATGGAACATGACCTCCGGCCGCGTCGTGACCGGGATGTGCACGCGCACGCGGTAGTGCCAGTGGTAGTTGATGTCGGCGTGCTCGGGCACCTCGGCGTGCGGCGCCAGCCGCATGAGGCGCGAGCGGCTCCAGACCACGCCGAAGCTCGCCAGCACCTGGCGCAGGTACGGGGCGCCGAGCAGCTCCGCCGTCGGCTGCATGACGCCGTCGACGTCGTCGTTCGCACCGCCGCCGACGCTGATGAGGCGCAGCGCCGAGTTGCCGCGGATGCCGTTGGGATGCGCGACCCAGGCGGCCTGGGGCATCGCCGCGACCTCGCCTGCAGGCGCGCGACGTCGAATTGCACCGGCAGGCGGTAGAAGGTGCGGGCGAGGCGCATCGCCGGGCCTAGTGGGTGCCCGCGGGCTGCAGCGCGGTGAGCCCGGCCAGCACGTCGGCGAGCGCCTGGCGCTCGACCTCCGTCAGGAACGGATTCCAGACGTCGAAGATCATCACGACGCGGGTCCGGTCGCTGTGGTTCCAGGCCTCGTGCTCGTAGGTGTCGTCGAACACGACCACCTTGCCCTCGCGCCAGCGGTGCAGCTCGCCGCCGACGTTGAGCGCACAGTCCTCCGGGATCACCAGCGGCAGGTGGGCGACGAGCCGCGCATTGGTCACGCCGCGGTGCGGCAGCAGGTGCGTGCCGGGCGTGAACACCGAGTACAGCACCTCCGGCCCATGCCCCGGCACGCGCGCCAGCGGCGCGGCGTCGATCGCGGCGGCGGTCGCCGGGCAGGCGGCGCAGTGGTCCTCGCGCCGCGCGCCGTGGCGGTAGAAGTAGTAGCCGGTCCAGCTCGGCGCCGCGTCCTGCCCGCGCAGGTTCAGCCGCTCGACGTCGGTGTCGAGGAACACGCGTTCGGTGATCGACTTGCCGTGCAGCGCGGCGAGCAGTTCGTCGCGTATGGCGGGGAACTGCGCTTCCATGCCCGCGACCCACGGCATCGTCGTAGTGTCGAAATAGGTCACCGAGGATGTCCGGAAATACAGCATGGTCGGCTGCTGGCGCGGGTCCGGCGGCCGGGCCTGCTCCTCGCGCAGGAACACGCGCAGCGCGCAGCACGCGCGCCAGCCCGTTTCCCGTAGCGTTGCCAGCCCGTTCACCACGCCATCGACGATCTCGCGCTTGGCGGCGAGGATCAGGCGCACCGCGCGTTCCACCATCGGCCGCGAGCTCTGCGGCGTGGTCGAAGGATCGAGCCAGCGGCCGGCGAGCTGCGCCCGGGCCAGCGCGTCGGTGTAGGTGCGCAATGCTGCTCGCCGGACCGAGGCGGTCGAGCGTGTGCGCCGGTGCAGGCGCGCGGCGTGCAGGTCCGGCTCAGCTCGGCCGCGGCCTGGTAGGCGGCCTGCGCATCGGCGAGGTTGCCGCTCTCGTCCAGCGCGCGCCCGAGGTGGTAGCGCGACTGGCCGTCGGCCGGCGCGGACGCGACCGCCCGCCGCAGCAGCTCGAGCGCCGCGCTCCGCTCCTGGCGCCTGAGGGCAGCGAGCCCGAGGAAATTGAGCGCCTCGGTCTCGGCCGGGGCCGCGCGCAGGATCTGCTCGTAGGCCCGCTCGGCCTCCGCGATCCGCCCTTCGCGCAGCAGCTGTCTTGCTTGTGCCAGGTCGGCCATCGAAGCTATCGTAACATTCCCCGGGGCGCCCGCCGCGCGCCCCGCCGCGTCAAGACGAGCCATGCCCCAGGACGAGCTGCGCCACTACATCCGCACCTACGACGGCGACCTCGCGCCCGAGGTGTGCGCGCGGCTGCTCGAGTCCTTCCATGCGCTGCCGCAGCTGCAGCAGTACAACGGCCGCAAGCTGCGCCGTGGCCTCGACCAGTCCGAATGGACCGAGCTCAACGTCTCGCGCTTGGCAGATCCGCATTCGCGCACCATGTTCCGCGGCCTGGTGGACCGCGCCGTGGAACGCTACAACCGCGACCTCGCGCTCGCCATCCCGGTGCCGAACTCGCCGACGACCTCGGACCTCATCCTCAAGCGCTACCGGCCGGGAGGCGCGGAGCGTTTCCAGCTGCACTTCGATTCCATCCACCACGTCGCGAACCGCTACCTGGTGGTGCTCTGGTACCTCAACGACGTGGCCGAAGGCGGCGAGACGCGCTTTCCGCAGCTCGACGTGGCGGTGCAGCCGAAGGCGGGGCGCTTGCTGGTCTTCCCGCCTTTCTGGATGTACCAGCACGAGGCCGTGCCGCCGGTGTCCGGCGACAAGTACATCCTCTCGACCTACCTGCTGTTCACGCCGACCGCTTCGGTGTAGCCCCAGCGCTCCAGGTACGGCGCGACGATGGGCAGCGCCGGGCGCAGGTACTCCTCGTAGGCGCGCCAGCGGTCTACGGCCGCCTGGCTCACCGGCCGGACGACCTGGGAGTAGCTCGGCGTGCTGATGAAGCGGCGCGCGTGCGCGCGCTGCGCCGGGTCGAGCATCGCCGGCTCCCAGGGGAGCTGCAGGAACGCGCACAGGCGGCGCGCCTCGGCCTCGAAGTCCGCGACCAGCTTCTCGTACTGCACCTCGTGCACCTGCGGCTTGAGCAGCGCCGCCTCCTCGTACCAGAAGTCGAAGGCCTTGCGGTAGCCGAGCGTCAGCGAGGGCAGGTCGGCGCACATCAGCGCGAAATCCGGCGCGCGGAAGTGCTGCATGTAGCAGCTGAGGATCACGTCGCAGGGGTGGCGGACCGCGAGGATCACGCGGGCATTGGGGAACAGCCGCGCGATCACCGGCAAGCGCAGCATGTTGAGCGGGTTCTTGTCGACCAGCCGCTGTCCGGGCGCGACCTGCACCTTGCGGGCGACGCGTTCCCAGTAGCGCTCGCGGATGCCGGCGAGCTGCGCCGCCGACAGCTCGCGCAGCCGCTCGGGGTAGGCGGCGCCGGCCGCGCGCAGGTCGTCGAGCGCGTTCTGCACGAACGGCTGCTCGTCCATCGACACCAGCTGCGGATGCGCGTCGAGCGTGAGTTCCAGCAGCGTCGTGCCCGA
>JAXMGO010000024.1:0-71268 GCA_046347255.1 Steroidobacteraceae bacterium | reverse complement strand
CGGCGGGCGCGTCGATATCGACTGCCCGCGCGAGGGCGGTACCTGCGCGCGACTGTTCGTTCCCTGGGAGCCGCCGGCCGGTTGACGTGTCAACTAGGCCCCATCACGGGAGTGGGCGGCTTGGATTGGACTTGCAGCGCTTGTTATCCGGGAAAGCGGGCGGCGGGGATTGTAGTGACGTGGCGAGTCATGCGGGCGCGAATTGCGTCACTGCCGCTTGTCGCGCGTTTGTGGCGCACGACTGAGATCGTCGAAGATTAACTAATTACCATGGAAGCTATTCCTTCGCCGGCGCAGGGCATCGCGATCGAAGCGAGGAGGGGAAGATGATCGTCAGACTAAGTCACGGTTTGTCCCTTAATTGGCAGCAGCCGAAACATGCCCGTCTGGGGCCGCCGGGAACGTGGTCTGTGTCACTCCTGTGCGCAATCCTGCTGCTCGCGTCAACAAGCGTTTCAGCTAGTCGCTGGTCCAAACACTTGTTGACCGCGGAAAGGGACGATCGTTCTTTATGCCAGGAAATGCTCGATTGGCTGCGTAAAGCTCCGCAGCAATGTTGGTCGCGAGACGTGGTGCAGGCTTTCCCTGGATTTGTTGATCCCCCGTGGCAAGATGTCGATCCGAAGGAGCACGTCGACCTGCTCGCGAAATTAGAGAAGTTTGCTTCTGAAGGCGGCGCCTACGGGTACAAGGGTGAAATTAGGAACATTCCAGACGGCTTCTTCGTGTCATCCGTAGAAGCTGAAATCAAGCAGGGGCTTAGCTTCAGGATATGGAAGACTCGTCTACTATCCTACTTCGACGACGGGCGTCGCTTCCCTGCGCATGACGAGGCACTGACACTGGCTTCGGTCTTGGAATTGGGCGCGAGGTCAGAGCATGTGGCGGAGTGTCCGACATCGAATGCTCAGGGTGCCCCAAGATTCACATACGCTGTTACCGCCGATCTTAGGGATCCCGACTTGCGAGTGGACGCATTGCGGCCCGAAATGGTTCCGATGCTCTACAAGGGTCGTACGATACTTTTCGATCTAAAGCCTCAGTTATATCGAGACGATCCCGACTTCGGCCTTAGGGCCATCTGTTATTTCACGCTCGATCCGTAGCGCTTATCCGAGCTGCTGCAGGCCTGGATCCGTCGAGGAGACAATCCTGTGGCGCTCAACTGACCTGCGGTTCGATTCTGTAACCACCTCGGCGATTAGCCTGCGGGCGGCTTGCCGCCCGCCCGCTCCCACGCCGATTCCACGCCTTCTCCACGCCATCTCCCCGGTTCCTGCACGTGCCGCGGGGACACTGCAGCCGTCGATGGCTACCCGAGAAGGAGAACGCTCATGTCCCCGCACACCGGCCGCACGCGCCCGCTGGTCCACGCGCTCGCGGTCCTGGCCCTGTTCCTGGTCGGCGTCGATGCCCGCGCCGATTCCGACGGCACCGCGCCGCCGGTCCGCTCGCCGTACTTCGAGGTGAAGGACGATTCGGGCATCGACCACTTCCCGATGAAGGAAACGCGCGTCAGCGCCCGGCTCAACGGCGTCATCGCCAGCGTGCACGTGCACCAGGTGTACCGCAACGAGGGCAAGGCGCCGATCAACGCGCGCTACGTCTTCCCCGGTTCGACGCGCGCCGCGGTCAATTCGATGGTGATGACCATCGGCGAGCGGCGCATCCGCGCGCAGATCCACGAGCGCGACCAGGCGCGGCGCATCTTCGAGGCCGCGAAGGCGGCGGGGCAGACGGCCTCGCTGCTGGCGCAGCAGCGCCCCAACGTGTTCGCGATGGACGTGGCCAATATCGCGGTCGGCGCCACCGTCGACGTCGAGCTCGAGTACACCGAGTTCCTCGAGGCCAACGACGGTGAGTACGAGTTCGTCTACCCGGGCGTGGTGGGTCCACGCTACGGCGGTGACGCCGACCGCACCGACGCACCGACGGCCTGGATCACCAGCCCCTACCTGCACGTCGGCGAGGCGGCCCCGGGCGCCTTCGACATCGGCGTCGAGCTCGATGCGCCGCTGGCGGTGCACGACGTGCAGTCGACCAGCCACCGGGTCAGCGCGCAGTGGCAGGGCGAGAAGCGCGTGCGCATCACGCTCGAGGAACCGCGCGCCACCGCCGGCAACCGCGACTTCATCCTGCACTACCGGCTGCAGGGCAATGCCATCGTCACGGGGCTGACGCGCTTCACCGCCGGCGGCGAGAACTACTTCCTGCTGCAGGCCGAGCCGCCGCAGCGCATCGTGCCGGCGACGCTGCCGGCGCGCGACTACGTGTTCATCCTGGACGTGTCCGGGTCGATGGCCGGCTTCCCGCTCGACACGGCGCGCACGCTGATCGAGCGCCTGCTCGCGACGCTGTCGCCGCAGGACAGCTTCAACATCCTGTTCTTCGCCGGCGGCTCCACCACGCTCGCGCCGCAGTCATTGCCGGCAACCGCGGAGAACCTGGAGCGCGCCCGCGCGATGCTCGCGGGCATGGCGGGCGGCGGCGGCACCGAACTGCTGCCGGCGCTGCAGCAGGCGCTGGCCATGCCGCTGGCCGAGGGCACCTCGCGCAGCCTGGTGCTGATCACCGATGGCTACGTCTCGGCCGAGGGCGCGGCCTTCAAGCTCATCGACGCCAACCTCGGCAACGCCAACCTGTTCGCCTTCGGCATCGGCACCTCGGTCAACCGCTATCTGGTCGAGGGACTGGCCCGGGTCGGCCATGCCGAGTCCTTCGTCGTCACCGACGCCGGCGCCGCCGCGCGCGAGGCCGAGCGTTTCCGCGCCTACATCGCCGCACCGGTGCTGACGCATGTCGCGGTCAGCGGCCAGGGCGTCGAGCTCTACGACGTCGAGCCGGCCCACCAGCCCGACCTGCTGGCGCGGCGCCCGGTGCTGGTGATCGGCAAGTACCGCGATGCCCGGCCCGGCGCGGCGATCCAGCTCGCCGGCGTGAACGGCGCCGGCGCCCGGCAGTGGAGCTTCCCGCTCGCCGGCACCGCCAGCGATCCG
Source organism: Steroidobacteraceae bacterium (assembly GCA_046347255.1). Classification (GTDB taxonomy): domain Bacteria; phylum Pseudomonadota; class Gammaproteobacteria; order Steroidobacterales; family Steroidobacteraceae; genus FEN-1191. The sequence goes on along the minus strand of JAXMGO010000024.1, from coordinate 68,272 downwards.
GTGCTGCCGGTGCTGTGGGCGCGCAAGCGGCTCGAGCGGCTGTACGTCATGCCGGAGGCGGGCGGGGACGCGCGCGCCGAGATCATGGCGCTCGGCCTGAAGTACTCGCTGCTGACCAGCGCCACTTCCTTCGTCGGCGTCGACGAGGCGCTGCCGAGCGGTGATGGACCCGCCGCGACCGACGTCAAGCAGCCGCAGCCGCTGCCGCAGGGCGTCGCCGACACGGCGGTGGGAGATTCGCTCACGCCCGCGCCCGAGCCCGAATGGACGGTCTTGGTCGCCTGGTGCGCGCTGCTGCTCGGCCTGCGCTCCGCGCGCAAGCTTTACCGGGCCCCCGCCGGTGGCTGAGTGGTGGCAACGCCGGCGGCTCGCCACGCTGTGGTGGTCGCTGGCCGTGGGCCTCGCGTCCGCGCTGAAGTGGCACTTCCGCGCGGCCGGGGCCGACGACATCGGCTGGATGCTGCAGCCCCTCGCGCTGCTCCTGCGCCTGGTGGCCGGCTGGCACTTCCAGCGCACGCCCGCGGGCGAGTGGGCCAGTGCCGACGCCGGCATCGTGCTCATCAAGGCCTGCGCCGGGATCAACTTCATGGTGCTCTCGTTCCTCGGCTGGTGCTGGCTCGCGCGGCCGCGCGGCGCGGCGAGCCGCGGCGCCGCGCCACGCGCCGCGGCCAGCCCGCTGCTCGAATGGCCGGCGCTGCTCGGTGGCGCGCTGGTGCTGGCGTGGATGACGGCGCTGCTGGTGAACCTGCTGCGCATCGTCGCGATCGTGCACCTGCAGCGGCTGCTGCAGGAGTGGCTGCCGGCGGAGCAGGCGCACCGTGCGGTCGGCATGGCGGTGTTCCTGCCGGCGCTGGGCCTGCAATGGCTGCTGTGCGAGCCGCAGCGTCCCGGGCTGGCACTGCTGGCGGCCGGCGGCGCGCAATGCGCGCTGCTGCTGCTTGGTGCCGCTGCTCAGCGGCTACGCGGCGCAGGACCTGCAAGGCTATCGCGTGCACGCGCTGGCGCTGCTGGTGAGCACTGCTGCCGCTCGTGGCGGCGGGCGGCGGGTGGTGGTGGCGCGGCGCGCGCCGCGCTCAGGGCCGGCGTTGCCGCTGAACGATTCGGCCACCGCGTCGAGCAGCGAAGCCGGCTGGTTGCGGGCCTGCTCGAAACGCGCGCGGGCCCACAGGTCGGCGTGCGCGAAGTCGGCGCCCTGCAGGTCGGCCGAATCGAAGCGGGCATTGCGGAGCGAGGCGCCGGCGAGCCGCGTGCCGTGCAGCACGGCGCCGGTGAAGTCGGCGTCCTCGGCGGCCGCGCCGGTGAGGTCCGCGCCGGAGAGGTCAAGCCGACGAGCTCGCGCCGATCAGCACCCCACGCAACGCGTGCGCGCGCAGCGAGCCGCCGCTCAGGTCGATGCCTTCCATCAGGATGTCCTTCAGGTAGGCATGGGTCAGGTCATTCCGGCGGCACGCGCGTTGACGAGGTGTTGGCGCTGAACAGGTAGGCGCCGCCGAACTGCGCGCCGGCCAGGTCGGCGTAGTCGAAGATCGCGTGGAACAGGTCGGCGTCGGCGCGGGTGTCGCGCTCCTCGAAGTGCGCCCACTTGGCATTGGCGCCGGCGAGGTTCGCGGTATCGGCGAGGCGCCAGTTGCCGCGCAGGTCGGCGTTCTCCGCGCCGGGGCGCCGGTGAGCCGCGCGCCATGCAGGTCGCGCGCGAACAGGCTCCTGCCGGAGAGATCGCAGCCGTTGAGGTCGGCGCCGGGCTGCAGCAGGGCTGCAGTCGCCCGCCACGGCGCTGCCGGCGGCGAGGCTCGCGGCGAGTGCCAGGTTGCGAAGTGTGCATGGCCTTCCGTGGCGCTGGGCGGTTGGGGTGGGTCGGCGGAGGTCAGCGGCCGTCGGCGAGCTTCGCCTGCAACTGTGCCGGCGGTAGTCGATGACCAGCGCAGTCGAGCAGGCCGAGCGTGTCCATGCCGAGCAGCAGCGCGGGCCGGTCGACCATGTGCAGGTATTCGAACAGGTGCATGTCGCCGTAGGTCACGCGGGCGCCGCGGATGCGCAGGTCGCCGAGCGCGATCGTCGGCGCCGTCCGCCTCGCCGGTCTGCTCCTCGAGCGTGACGTCGACGATGCGATCGACGCCGGGTTCCTCGCCGGCGGCCGCGCCAGCGCGTCGCGCAAGGCGTTGTTGCCGATCGGCCTGCCGCCGGTGCCGATGATGACCTTGACCGGCACGCGGCCGACGCGCGCGTCGGCGATGAGCAGCCGGCTGCGCGCTCCAGCGGCAGCGGATGAAGCCTGCTCGGCGCGCTCGCCGTGCGAGCGCGCGATGACGATGCGGTCACGGCGGAACTCGATGCGCACGCGCCGGTCGCCGAGGCCGTCGGTGCCGAGGATGCCCTCGGCGCCGCCGAAGGCATCGGCCAGCACCGGCAGGGTCAGCGGCTCGAGCAGCAGGTCGCCGACCTGGAAGCGCTCGGCGCGGATGGTCGGCACGCGGCTGGTGCCGGTGACGCCGCGCAGCCGCAGCGTGCGCTTCTCGTCCGGCGCGAGGCCCAGCTTCGCCGCCAGCGCCGCGGTCACGCCGGAACGGCTGGCGCCGGTGTCGAAGGCGAGGCGGAACGGGCCCTGCCCGTTGATGTACACCGGCGCCCAGATGCGGCCGATGCGGTCGCGCCGCGTCGGCACGACGTACTGCGGTTCCTGGCCCTCGACCACGACGGTGGGCATGTCGGCGGGACGGGCCCCCGGCGCCGGCGTGGCCGGCTCCTCGGTCGCCGCCGGGCGGGCGGCACCGGCAAGCGCCAGGCTCGCCGCAAGCAGGATCGCACGTGCCACGTCATGCATGCCCCGATCCTACCGCCGGCCGGGCGGCGTTGCACCGCCGGGCCCTGCCGGCCCGGATGCGGCACCGCGTCAGGCGCGCGGGATCGGCCGTTCCGGCCGCTCCGGCCGCTCCGGCCGCCTCACGGCGACCAGCGCCCGTCGGGTCCGCGCGTGTGGTAGCCATTGCCGCCGCGCACGACCAGCATGCCGTCGTTCTCGGCGACGAAGGGCGTCACCTGCGGGTGCGCGAGGATCTGCGCCAGGTCGATCGGCGCCGTGTCGTCCTGCGCCGCCTGCATCACGTTGGCGAGCAGCAGGTTGAGCCCGAGGTAGCTGGTGCTGGCCTCGACCCGCAGCGGGCGCTGCAGGTCCTGGACGCGCAGCCCGACCAGCCGTACGCCGACCGGCACGTCGGTGATGCCGGGGCTGGGGACCTGGCGCAGGCCGGCGATCTGCCCGGGGCCGGGCTGGAAGGCGGCGCCGTGCTCGGGGATGAAGACGACGATGGCGTGCGCCCCGGAGCGCTCCAGGTCGTCGAGGAAGTGGTCGATGTCGCCGAGCAGCTTCTGCGCGCGGCGCGGGTATTCGCGCCGCCAAGTGCCGCCGCCGTCCAGGTTGCGGTTGCCGTCGTGCAGCGAGATCGTGTTGTAGTAGAGCGCCACGCGCGGCTCGGCCTGCGCGTGCCGGTCGCGCCACCAGCGCGACAGCAGGTCGTAGTCGTCGGCGATCGGCGCGCCGTCGAAGCTGCGCAGCGCGGTGCGTGCGCCGGCGTTCGGGAGCGGCGTGACCTCGATGCCGCCGCGCCGCTCGAGGTCGTCGCGGAAGTGGCCGTAGCGCCCGTCGTGGTTGAGCAGCACCTGCGGCGCGAAGCCGGCCTGCTGCAGGCGCGTCATCAGCAGGCAGTCGCCCTGCGCCGCGTCGTACAGCGCGTCGTGGCGCGGCTGGCCGCAGGTGCCGCGCAGCAGCCGGATGGCCGCGGGTCCGCTGTAGCTCGCGGCGCTGTTGAAGCGCGTGTACAGCACGTCGAAGCGGTTGAACAGCGGGTGCTGGTCCTGGCCGATGGCGCGCAGGTCCTCCCAGGCGAGCGAGCAGATGTGCAGGAAGACCACGTCGACGGTGCGCGTCATGCGCGGGAACAGCAGCATGCGGTGCGATTCGTCGGTGAAGAAGTGCTCGACGGCGCGGTCGAGGCCGACGGCATCGTTCGCCGTCGTGAGCCGCTCGCCGTCGTTGAAGGCCGGCGCGGGGGCCGCGCTGGCGGCCGGACCGCCGGCGGCGGCCTCGTTGCCCATGCGGACCAGTGGCGTCAGTGGCACCAGCACCAGCGCCACCAGCACGAAGGCCGAGATGCGCAGCCAGTGGCGCAGCAGCACGCAGGCGGTGCCGAGTGCGAGCAGCCACAGCGTCAACACCGGATCGAACAGGCGGCCGGCGAACTCGACGAAGTAGCCGAGGCTGAATCCGGAGAGGCCGCCGGCCTCGCGCAGCAGTGAGCGGATGGGCGGCAGGAACGACTCGTAGTAGAGGAGCGCGGCGGCCGCGATGACCGCCACCACCTGGCGCAGCCGCCGCAACGACGGCGCGCGCAGCGGCAACAGCAGGCCGGCCGCCAGGCAGAGGTTCAGCCAGGGGTTGAGCGCGATGCTGCCGGCGCAATGCAGCACCAGCTTGCCGACGAAGTACAGGTTCCACAGTCCCATGGCGTGGCGGCCTCAGTAGTAGGCGTAGACGCGCGGTGCGCGCGGCCGGCTCCACGGCTCGCCGCTGCCGCCGAAGCGGTAGCGGATCCACAGGCCGATGGTGTCGGGCGAATAGTCCTCGGAGCGGTCGACCTGGAAGCGCGCGCCGAGCGTCCAGCCATCGGCGACGTTGCATTCGATGCCACCGGCGGCGGCGAGGCTGAACCCGCCGCCGTGCCCGCCCGCGTGCAGCGGCGGCGCGAGTCCGTGGCTGGCCGCCTGCAGCACGGCCGCGGCCTGCAGCGCCGCGTCGGTGGGGTAGTAGGGGGTGTCGTCCTCGCGCGTGCTCGACCAGGCGACCGCGGCGCGCAGGCGCCAGGACCAGCGGCCGCGGACGCCGGACCACTGCGCCGGCAGCGCCAGCGCCAGGTAGCCCTGCGGGCTGTAGTAGCCGCCCTGGCCGAAGCTCTCGAAACGCTGATTGCGCGCGTAGCGCCAGAGCGTGAGCGTGTTGCCGACGCTCAGGCGTTGCGTGCCGCGTGCGGCGGCGAACCAGTCGTAGCCGGCGCGCAGCTCGGCATCGGTGTTGCCGGGCACGTAGCGGCCGGAGAGCGCGTAGTAGCCGAGCCGCGCGTAGAAGTCATGGCGCGAGAGTTCGCGCGAGCCGCTGAGCGTCACGCCGGTGCTGCGCACGCCGCCCCAGGTCGCGCCGCTCGCGGGGTCGCGCACGCACGCGAAGGCGATCAGCGTGCCGGTCACTGGTCGGCGCGCCAGCTCCGCGCTCCAGTCGATGCCGCGCAGGCGCGACTGGAAGCGCACGCCGCCCACGGCGTAGCTCACCGGGAAGCCGCCCGGCATGTGACCGAGATCGATGCGCCAGTGGCCGCTCTCGTAGCCGATGCCCGGCATGACGCCGCTGGCGCGCGGTCGCCGGCTGCCGCCCGGACCGGGCGGGCCCGCGGCCAGCAGCTGGCCGTAGCCGGCGGCGGCGGCGAAGTCCGCCAGGTCGAGCTGGCCGGCATCGAGGTCGAGGCGATCGGCATGGGCGAAGACGAAGCGGTCGTAGTCGAGCGCCCAGCGCAGTTCCACCGGCACGATGCGCCGCTCGAAGCGCGAGACGCCCGATTGGCCGGGCTTGTCGTTGAGCTCGAGCCCGGTGGTCACGAAGCTCTGGCGCAGCGTCTCGAGGTACTCGATGCCACGGCGCGCCGCGGCCGACTCGCCAGTGTCGGCGGTGGCGCGCGCGGCGCGGTCGGCGGCGTCGAAGTAGCCGCGCGAGCGGTGGTAGTCGCCGACCGCCTGCGCGGTCCAGCCGGCGCGTACCAGCGCCGAGGCGTCCCCCGCGGCGAGCGCGCCGGCCTGGTCGAGCGCGGCCTGGCTGGCGGCGTGGTCGCCGACGTCGGCGCGATTGCGCGCGGCCGCGAGCAGGCCCGAGACCTGCAGGCGCGTGTCCAGGCGCGCCATCCCCTCGCTCCAGCGCTCGCGCGGGACGCGGGCGAGCGTGCCGCGCGCCTCCGCGTCGGCGTCGACGCCGGCGAGGTACAGCGCGGCGGCGTAGGCCATGTCGGCGTCGTCGGGCGCGAGCGCCAGGCCCGCTTCGAGGGTGGCGCGCGCGGCCGCGCCGGCGTGCTGGCGCTGCTGCAGGCGCGCGAGGTCGAAGCGCACCCAGGCCGAAGCGGGGTCGAGCCGCAGCGCGTCCTCGAGCGCGGCACGCGCGCCGGCATCATCGCCCCGTGCCGCGAGCTGGTCGGCGTCGGCGCGGCGCGCGCGCGCCAGCGCCGCGGTGTCGGGTGGTTCGGGCGTCGTCGGGCCCGCGTCCACGGCCGGAGTCGCGGCCGGGCTCGCGGTGGCGGCGGCGACCGGCGGCGTGGGTGCCGGCGGCCGCGCCGTGGCGGCGTGCATGCGTGGCGTTGCGCCGTGCGCGAGGGAGCGGCGGCGAATCGAGCGGCAGCGCGTCGATGGCATGCAGGCGGTCGCGGGCCGCGCGCCGACCCTGGGAGCGCGCCAGCGCGAGCAGGTCGCGCAGTTCGCGTGCCTCGGGGGCGTCGGGCCAGGCCTGCGCCAGCCGCGCGATGAGTCCGTCGGCCGCGGCGTAGCGGCCGGCCTCGATCTCTATCGCCGCCAGCAGGCGCAGGGCGGCGCGGTCTTCCGGCGCGATCGCGAGGAGCTTGCGCAGCGCCGCGGTTGCGAGGTCGTCACGACCGCGCGCGCGCCACAGGCGCGCGCTGTCGAGCAGGGGACGCGTCTGGGCTGCCGGTGGCGCGGCCGGCCGGGCGACGGTGGCCTCGGCCGGCGCTGCGGTTGCGGGCGCATCCGCCGCCGCCGCGCGCGCCGGGGAGCCGGCGCCGGCCAGCGCCAGGGCGCCGGCAGCGCGCAGGGTCATGCGTCGGCGCCGGTTCACGGCGCGTCGCCCGGGCAGTCGACCGGCTGGCGCAGCAGCCCGCCATCGGCGTCGAAGCGCAGCCGGCCGGAACGCCAGCCCTGCGCGAACAGCTGCAGCGCGCGACCGTAGTACTCGTCATCGAGCGGCGCGAGCCGTACCGCCCGCCGCCACTGGCGTTCGGCGGCGCGTGGTGCCGCCTGCTCCAGCCAGGGCGCGACGGCGGCCGAGAAGGCACCCGGGGATTCGGCGGCGAGCACGCGGCCGCTGCGCGCATCGATGCGTTCGGGCGGGCGGCCGTTGCGTTCGATCGTGCGCGCCATCGGCTCGAACAGCTGCAGCAGCGTGGCGCGCTGCGGATCGGCGCGGTCGAGCAGGCCGAGCCAGAGGTAGACGCGGATCGCGTCGTAGCCGCCGATCGCCGTGCCGCTGGGGTCGAAGTCGACCTGGCCGCGCGCGTCCAGCCGCACCCAGTCGGGCGCGATGCCGCGCGGCGCCGCGGCGCGCAGCAGCCGCGGCGCGTTGTCGGCGAGTTCGCGCCATACGCCGCGCTGGTCGGGATGGGCGGCGGCGAGGCCGCGCAGCACCTGCAGCGGCACGTAGCTCGGGTTCATCCGCCAGCCCTGGTCGGCGTCGCCGAAGCCCTGCGGCGCCGGCAGCAGCGCGAGCCCGAAGCCCGGCACGTCGACCGTGCTGCGGCGCAGGACCTGCGCGCCGACATCGTGCGACAGCGCCGTGTAGCGTGGTTCCTGCCACGCGCGGCCGGCCTGCGCCAGCGCGTAGGCGATCCACAGGTCGGCGTCGGTCGCGGAGTTGGCGTCGAGCGGGCCGTAGCTGCCGTCGTCGCGCGCGCCCCACTGCCAGCCGGGCAGGTGGCGCGCAAGGTCGCCCGCCGCGAGGTTGTTCTGCGTCCACTCCAGGAGCTTTCCGAAGCCGGCGCGGTCGTCCGCCACGACGGCGAACAGCAATGCGTAGGCCTGCGCTTCCGACACCGTCTGGCGGCGCTCGCTGGCGTGCTCGACGACGCGGCCGTCGGCGCTGACGAACTGCGCGCGGAAGTCCCGCCACTCGGGCCAGGGTCCGCAGGCCGTGCCCGCGGCGCGCACGCCGGCCGTGCAGGCCAGCAGGGCCAGCGCCAGCAGCGCGCCGCGCGGCGCGCTGAGGCCGGAGGCGCGCGCGCGCGTGCCCGGCATGCTCAGGCCTGTGCCGCGAGCCGCCGCACGGCGCGGCGGCGCAGCGCGCGGTACAGCAGCAGGGCGACGACCAGGCTGCCGGCCAGCACGATGAAGATGAGCAGCACCGGATGGCGCGACATGTGGAACCAGATCACCTGCCACCAGCCGAGGTCGCCGACGTAGTAGCTCGCGCCGATCTCGTAGCTGCTGACGTTGCGGTCGCGCACGAAGGCGACGTCGCCGCGGATGCCGCCGGCCACGCCGGCATCGCGCACGGCGTCGAGGGCCGCGCGCAGGCCCGCGGGCGTGGCGCCGGTCACCGCGACCACCGTGCGGTCGCCATGGAGCGGCGATTCGTAGGAGATCAGCGCTCCCAGGTCACCGGTGGCACCGAGCTCCAGGCGGCCGTCGGCGCGGCGCGCGTCGAGATGGAAGGAGCGCAGGTCGTACGCGCCGCTGAACACCGGATCGTCCAGCCGCAGCATGCGGCTGCCGGCGGCGATCATCGCCGGCAGGTCGTGGCCGCCGGCGATCGCGGCCGACTGCGACAGCGCGCGGCCGATCAGCAGCAGGTCGCGATCGACGCGGCCGCGCAGTGCGCCCGCGGTCGCCAGCTGGTGGCGCAGCGCCGGCACGCCGGTCCAGCGGCCGAGCCGCGCCAGCAGCGCCAGGTACACCTCGGCCTCGCCACTGTCGACCGGGCCGTCGGCCAGCACCACGGTGGTCGCGCCGAGGTCGGCGAAGCGCGTGAACGGGTAGCCCGAGCCGACGAAGGCGGCGAGGTCCGGCATCTTCTTGTAGTGCGGCAGGTCGCTAAGATCGATGGTCGAATCGGGGTCGATCGCGGCGTGCATGTTGTCGATCGGCGTCGAGCGGCAGCGGCCCTGCTTGGTCGGCTCGAAGCGGAACTGGAACTGCAGCTCGTTGTCGCTGCCGAGCTGGAACGCCGGCACGCGCACCTCGGCCGGCCCGAGCCAGTCCTGGCTGTCGACCAGCGGCAGCGAGAAGCGGTCGGTGCCGCCGATCTCGCCGCTGGGCTGCAGGCGGAAGGTCTGCAGGTAGCGGTCGTTGACCGAGATGTCGAGCGTCGAGCTGTTGCGCTCGATCGGCGGCGAATAGCGGTAGCGCAGCCAGATCGGCACGCCGCGGCTGAAGCCGGCATACAGGTCGGCCGGCACGCGCAGCGGCACGCGCACGGCGTTGGGCGTGAAGCCGCGCGCCTGCAGCGCATCGGCGGCGCCGACCAGCTCGGAGAACTTGACCGGCCGGTCGGTCGGAATCCAGCGCGGGCCCTGGTAGGCGGCGCGCGGCCGGCCGATGTCGAGCCGCGTCACCGTGGCCTGGGGGCCGGTGAGCGCGGCCTGGCCCAGGACCAGCGCGTGCGCCGCGGTCTCCACCTGGGCGGCATCGCGTCCCTGGATGACCAGCAGCTTCTGCGCGCCGTCGGCGCCGAGGCCGAGCAGCGTCAGCGTCGGCGCCTGCACCGGGGCGAGCGGCACGCCGGGGATCGACTGGCCATTGACCAGCAGCGCGATCGCGTGGCGGGCCGGCAGCGTGCCGAGGGCGAGCGGGAAGCGTGTCTGGCGGTAGTCGGCCAGCGAGCCGAGCCAGGAGGCGATGACGCCGGCCGAGCGCAGCAGCTGCGGCTCGGGCGCGGCTGCGAACACGAACGGCACCTCGACCGGCTGGTTGTCGCGATGATCGAAGAACGGCGCCGGCAGCAGCGCCAGGTCGTTCGCCAGCGCGACGCGCTGCACACCGAGGACGATGGCGCTGTCCGGCGAGATCTCGAACCAGATCGAATCGTGGAACGTGTCCTCGCAGTCGAGCGTGTAGTGGCCGATGAGCTGCAGCCGCAGCTCGTTGTAGTCGGAGATCAGCCGCGGGTCGAGCTCGACGTCGCGCACCTGCGCGACGCCCGCGGATTCCTTCGGCAGCGCGACCGTGGCCAGCATCTGGCCGTTGAGCGAGACCTTGAGGTGCGAGAGGTCGGGGAGCAGCGCCGGCGAGGCGGTGAAGCGCAGGTGCAGCCGGGCCGTGCGCGCCACTTCATCCAGTCGCACGCTGAAGGGGATCGTGACGCTGTTGTGGTCGCCGCTCAGCCGGATCGACTGGCCGTAGCCGAGGCTCGCGAAGCTGCGCGGGCTGTCCACCAGTACCACCGGTGGCGCGTTCCTGCTGCCCCGGGCCGCGCTGGTGCCAGCGGTGGTCGCCGCGCCGCGCGGCGCGCCGGAGGCGGCCGTGGCGGTCAGCAGTGCGAGCGCGGCGCCGAGCGCGAAGGCCGTGGCCGCCGTTCCGCGGCGACGCGGGTCAGGTGTGCACGATGGCATGTCTTGGCATCCTCAGTCGATTCAACAGGTCGCGCAGCGCGCTGCGGTAGCCGCGTCCGGCCATCCGCAGCATGCCGACCGCCGAGCTGACGATCTCGTCGCGCCCATGCGCCTCGCGCCAGCCTTCCCAGACCTGCGGGTTGGCGAACGTGCACTGCACGAGCGCGGCCTCGCGGTCCAGCGTCAGTTCCTCGAAATCCACGCCGAAGGCGTCGTCATGGCGGGTGGCGACGCGCGCCGGCAGCTGCACGCTGCGCCCGCCGCCCGACAGGCACAGGTTCACGCGTGCGCCGAGCGGCGGCGGCGCGGCCGGCGCGGCGCAGCGCAGGCCGGCGCCGGTCAGCGAGATGTCGGAGGTGCGCGCGGCGAGCGTGCCGCCGTCGGGCAACTGCACCGTGGCCTCGAGCGCGGCGAGGATGCGGTGCGAGCGGCGCACCTGGCGCATCTCGGCGGCGACCGCCAGCGTCGCGCCCAGCGTCAGCAGGTTCAGGAAGGTCCAGGAGGTGTTCATCAGCAGCGCGCCGGTATCCTGCGGGTTGCCGCCGAGCAGCCGGCCGGCGCCGATGAGGAAGCCGCCCAGGTTCGCCGCGACCAGCAGCGCGTTCGGCATGGCGATCGCCCAGTCGAAATACTCGCTGTCGATCAGGCCGCCCTTGGCGGTGACGTTGAAGCGGCCGCCGCGCGGCTTGAGCAGCACGCGGATGGTCGGCATCACCAGGTACCAGGCGAGCACCGACTCGTACAGCGAGGCCCAGAAGGAGTGGCGGTAGCGGCCGCGCACGCGCGTGTTGGCGAAGTGCGCGTGCACCATGTGCGGCAGCGCGTACAGCAGGATCACCAGCGCCGAGGCGTTGATGATGTAGCGGTCGAAGTACAGGTAGGCGAGCGGGGCGATCAGGAAGATCAGCCGCGGCAGCCCGTTGAAGAAGTTGAGGATCGCATTGCTGTAGCACAGCCGCTGCGCCCAGCCCAGGCCGCGGCGCTTCAGCGGATTGTCGAGGCGGAACAGCTGCACCATGCCGCGCGCCCAGCGCACGCGCTGGGCGATGTGGCGCGGCAGGTTCTCGGTGGCGAGGCCGCTGGCCAGGATGCGGTTGAGGTACGCCGAGCCGTAGCCGCGGTCGTGCAGCCGCATCGCGGTGTGCACGTCCTCGGTGACGGTGTCGGTGGCGAAGCCGCCGATCTCCAGCAGCGGCGCGCGGCGCAGCACCGCGCAGGAGCCGCAGAAGAAGGTGGCGTTCCACAGGTCGTTCCCGTCCTGCACCACGCCGTAGAACAGCTCGCCCTCGTTCGGCACGCGCCGGAAGGCCTGCAGGTTCTTCTCGAACGGGTCCGGGCTGAAGAAATTGTGCGGCGTCTGCACCACGGCGCACCTGGGCTCGCGCACCAGCCAGCCGAGCGTGGCGGTGAGGAAGTCGCGCGTCGGGATGTGGTCGCAGTCGAAGACCGCGACGAATTCGCCATCCGAGTGCGCCAGCGCGTTGTTGAGGTTGCCGGCCTTGGCGTGCCGGTTGTCGGCGCGGACCAGGTAGCGGGCGCCGACCTGCTCGGCGAAGGCGCGGAATTCCGGGCGCCGGCCGTCATCGAGCAGGTAGACGCGCAGCTTGTCGGCGGGCCAGTCGAGCGCCAGCGCGGCGAGCACCCCCGGGCGCACCACCTCGAGGGGCTCGCTGTAGCTGGGAATGTAGACGTCGACCGTCGGCCAGGTGCCGCGGTCGGGGGGCAGGCTCAGTTCGCGCCGCTGCAACGGCCAGGAGGTCTGCAGGTAACCGAGGAACAGCGCCATCCAGGTGTAGGCTTCGGCGAACAGCAACGGGCCGCCGACCAGGTAGTCGCTGGCGTACTGCAGGTCCATGGTGTGCGTGATGCGCCACCAGATGTAGCGCAGCGACACGGCGGTGGAGATGGCGATCATCGCCAGGAGCGATGCGTGGCCCGGGATCTTGCGCAGCAGCAGCACGATGGCGAGCGTGCCGAGGAAGAACAGCACCTGCGCCCAGGCCGGCAGTGGCGTCGTGATCACCAGCCAGCCGAGCGCCAGCGATACGGCGACGGCGGCCGCGCGCTGCAGTCCGGCCGCCGGCCGGCCATCCTCCGCCAGCGTGGCGAAATGCCGGTCGAGGTCGATGGACTGGAGACGGTCGCTGAAGCGCCGGTGCAGGCGCAGCGCGGCGGCCACCAGCGGCGGCTGCGGCAACCGGGCGCGTTCCTCGGGCGTGCGCACGAAGGCGCCCCACAGCCAGCGGGCCAGGGAGGAGGATTCGCCCACGCCCAGGCGCCGGGCCATCGCCCGGCGCAGCCGCAGGAAAGCATTGACGAGCACTGCTGCCAAGACACACCTGAACCGGGGTACACCGCCCCCAGCCTGAGTCGCCTAAACATAAGAGTTGCCTGCCGCCGGGTATGGGATCGGGTTCTCAGGATTGCCGATGCCCGGCAGATGCGAATGGGTCGCGTCCCGATAGCCCGGGCGCATGCGTGCGCACCCTCACAGTCCGGCTGCCGCACTGCGGTTAAATGCGTATTGTTGCCCCGGTATACAGCCGCTAGCGTCAATTTTTGGAAGCCGGGCGTTCGCCGCCCGGTCCCGGTCCGACAGGCCGTTGGGGGGCTAACGTGGCGCGAGCGCAGAACGGCGGAGAACCGGGTGCCATCGGCGCGGTGATGGTCGTGGGCGGCGGCATTGCAGGCATGCAGGCCTCGCTCGACCTGGCCGAGTCCGGCTACAAGGTCTACCTGGTCGAGAAGAAGTCGGCGGTCGGCGGCCACATGGCGCAGCTCGACAAGACCTTCCCGACCAACGACTGCGCGATGTGCACCATCTCGCCGCGGCTGGTCGACACCAGCTCGCACCTCAACATCGAGATCATCACCGACAGCGACGTCGCCTCGCTCGAGGGCGAGGCCGGCGCCTTCACGGCGACGCTGCGCACCAAGCCGCGCTACATCGACGTCGGCACCTGCAACGGCTGCAGCAAGTGCGCCGAGGTCTGTCCCGAGTCGCTCCCCAGCCTGTTCGAGGAGGGGCTGAAGTCGCGGCGCGCGGCCTTCCGCCTCTACCCGCAGGCGATCCCCGACGCCTTCGCCATCGAGAAGCAGGGCGTCGCGCCCTGCCGCGACGCCTGCCCGGCCGGGCAGCGCGCGCAGGGCTACATCGCGCTGATCCGCGAGGGCCGCTACGCCGACGCGCTGCGCACGATCAAGGAGGACAATCCGTTCCCCGCGATCTGCGGCCGCATCTGCGACCACCGCTGCGAGAGCGCCTGCAGCCGCAACAAGGTCGACGAGCCGATCAACATCCGCGGCCTCAAGCGCTTCGTCGTCGACCAGGAATACGCCAAGCCGCGCACCGCCCCGGAAGCCGCGGCGCGCACGCGCGCCGAGCGCGTCGCGATCATCGGCGCCGGGCCCTGCGGGCTCACGGCGGCGCAGGACCTGGTGCGCCAGGGCTATGCGGTCACGGTGTTCGAGGCGCTGCCGGCCGCGGGCGGCATGCTGCGCTTCGGCGTGCCGGCGCACCGGCTGCCGGCCGAGATCATCGACCGCGAGGTGCAGGACATCGTCGACCTGGGCGTGGACCTCAGGCTCAACACGCCGGTGGCGAGCCTCGACGGGCTGTTCACGGACGGCTTCAACGCCGTGCTGATCGCGGTCGGCGCGCAGGAAGGCATCCGCCTGCCGATCCCGGGCAACGCGCTCGACGGCGTCATCATCAACACCGATTTCCTCAAGAACGTGCGCCTGGCGGACCTGCACCGCGCGCGCGGCGACGCCGCGGCCGCCGCGGCCGTGGATCCGCGCCCGCTCATCGCCGGCAAGCGCGTGGTGGTGGTCGGCGGCGGCGACGTCGCGGTCGATTGCGCCCGCTCGGCCATGCGCCTCGGCGCGAGCGAGGTGCGCATGGCGGTGCGCGGCAGCACCGGCGGCATGCCGGCGAGTCCGGCGGAGCAGAAGGCGGCGCACGAGGAAGGCATCGCGATCGACATCGGCCTGAATTTCCTCGAGGTGGTCGACGACGGCAGCGGCCACGTCGCGGGGCTGAAGTGCGAGCGGGCGCGCTTCGAGACCGGCGCGGATGGCAAGCGCCGCACGATCGCCGTGCCCGAATCCACCTTCGTGATGCCGGGCGAGGTGCTGATCTTCTCGGTCGGCCAGCGCGTCGGCCTCGGGTTCGTGCCGCAGGATGCCGGCGTCAACGTCACGCGCGACAAGACCGTGGCGGTGGACCCGAAGACCCTGGCGACCGACCGGGCGGGCGTGTTCGCCGCCGGCGACAGCATTTCCGGCACCGCCTTCGTCATCGAGGCGGTGGCCAGCGGCCATCGTGGCGCCGAGGCGATCCATCGCTACCTGAGCGAGGGCACGGCCGCGGTCGTCGAGCCGCAGCGGCCGCCGGTGGCCGCCATCGAGCAGGCCGAGATCGACGCGCGCATCCGCAAGGGCGAGATCCGCCGCAGCGCGCGCGTGCCGATGCCGGAGATCGCGGTCAGTGACCGCATGGGCGGCTTCGTCGAGGTCGAGCTCGGCTACAGCGAGGCCGAGGCGCGCCGCGAGGCCGGGCGCTGCCTGTCCTGCGGCGTGTGCTCCGAGTGCCAGCAGTGCGTGTACGTCTGCGGCCTCAATGCCATCGACCACAACATGCAGCCGAGCGAGCGCAAGCTGGACGTCGGCGCCGTGGTGCTGGCTCCGGGCTACGAGCTGTACCGCGCGCAGCTCTCGGAGGAGTTCGGCTGGGGGCGCTACCCCAACGTCGTGACCTCGATCCAGTTCGAGCGGCTGCTGAGCGCCAGCGGGCCGACCGCCGGCCACGTCCAGCGGCCCTCCGACCAGCGCACCCCGAAGCGCATCGCCTTCCTGCAGTGCGTCGGCTCGCGCGACGACAAGCACGACTACTGCTCGGCGGTGTGCTGCATGTACGCCGCCAAGCAGGCGGTGCAGGCCATCGAGCACGAGCCCGACACCCAGGCGCGCGTGTTCATGATGGACATGCGCGCCTTCTCCAAGGGCTACGAGGGCTACTACCGCACGGCGCAGAACAAGTACGGCATCGGCTACACGCGCTGCCGCATCTCCTCGGTCAAGGAGGATCCCGCGACCAGGGACCTGGTGGTGCGCTACTGGGACCGCGGCGGGGCGCAGGCCATGACCGAGGAGCGCTTCGACATGGTCGTGCTCTCGGTCGGCATGGAGATCTCGCCGGAGGTGCGCGCGCTCGGCGAGCGGCTCGGCATCGAGCTGGACGACTACGGCTTCTGCCGCACCGTGCAGTTCGATCCGCTGCAGACCAGCCGTCCCGGCGTGTACGCGGTCGGCCCGTTCCGCGAACCCAAGGACATCCCGGACTCGCTGCTCGACGCCAGCGGCGCGGCGGCGCGCGCCGGCGCGATGCTGCGCGAGGTGCGCGGCACGCTGGCACGCGAGGCCGAGTTCCCCGAGCAGCGCGACATCAGCGCCGAGGACGTCAAGACGGCGGTGTTCGTCTGCCACTGCGGCACCAACATCGCCAACTTCGTCGACGTCAAGGAGGTGGCGCAGTACGCCAAGTCGCTCCCGGGCGTCATCCACACCGAGCAGAGCCTGTATGCCTGCTCGCGCGACAGCGTCGCGCACATCACCGACACGGTGAAGCAGACCGGCGCCAACCGCGTGGTGATCGCCAGCTGCACGCCGCTGACGCACGAGCGGCTGTTCCAGGACTGCACGCGCAACGCCGGCCTGAACCCCTACCTGATGGACATGGCCAACATCCGCAACCAGTGTTCCTGGGTGCATTCGCGCGACAAGGGCGCCGCGACCGCCAAGGCCAAGGACCTGGTGCGCATGTCGGCGGCGCGCGCCGCCGAGCTCAAGCCGCTCGCCACCGGCGAGATGGCGATGAACAAGGCGGCGGTGGTGGTGGGCGGTGGTGCCGCCGGCATGACCGTGGCGCTGAGCCTCGCCGGCCAGGGCTTCCCGGTGCACCTGGTGGAGAAGTCGGCCGAGCTCGGCGGCAACCTGCGCAACCTGCACTACAGCCTGCAGGACGCGGGCATCGGCACGCCGTTGCCGGGCGGCGCCGACGGGCGCCTGCAGTCGCCGCAGGAGTTCCTGCGCGAGCTCATCGCCAGGGTCGAGGCCCACCCGCTGGTCACGGTGCACCGCGAGACGGTGCTCGCCCGCAGCAGCGGCTTCATGGGCAACTTCAAGTCGACGCTGACCTCGCCGGACGGGCTCGTCGAGCGTGGCCGGGTGGAGCATGGCGTCGCGGTGCTGGCGGTTGGCGGCGTGGAATACAAGGGGCCGGAATACGCCTACGGCCAGCACCCGCGCATCGTGACGCAGACCGAGTTCGAGGGCCTGCTGGCCGGCGGCGCGGCACCGGCCGACGTGGCGATGATCCTGTGCGTCGGGCCGGCCGAGAAGTACTGCGGGCGCATCTGCTGCACCTCGGCGCTGAAGAACGCCATGGTGCTGAAGGCGCGCAACCCGCAGGCGCGCGTCACCATCCTCTACAAGGACATCCGCACCTACGGCTTCAAGGAGCGCATCTACCGCAACGCGCTCGACGCCGGCGTCGTCTTCATCCGCTACGAGGACGGGCGCGCGCCGCAGGTCGATACGGCCGGCGGCACGCTGAGCATCTCGGCGTACGAGGAGATCCTCGGCCGGCAGGTCGAGCTCCGGCCCGAGTACCTGGTACTGAGCACGCCAGTGGTGCCATCGCCCGCGAACCAGGAACTGTCGCTGGCGCTGAAGGTGCCGGTGGACATGGACGGCTTCTTCATGGAGGCGCACGTCAAGCTCCGGCCGGTGGACTTCCTCTCCGAGGGGCTGTTCATGGCCGGCATGGCGCACTACCCGAAGTTCCTCGAGGAGACGATCGTGCACGCGCAGGCGGCGGCGGCGCGCGCCGGCGCGCTGCTCTCGCACGAGACCATCACCGTCGGCGGCAAGGTGGCGGCCGTGAACGCCGAACTGTGCACCGGCTGCCTCACCTGCGTGCGCAGCTGCGCCTATACCGCGCCGCGCATCGACGGCGAGATGGCCGGCATCGGCGGCATCCTCGGCGCGGCGCGCATCGAGGCGGCGCTGTGCCAGGGTTGCGGCCTGTGCGTCGCCTCCTGCCCGGCGGACGCCATCGAGCTGCGGCACTACACCGACGCGCAGATCAACGCCAAGCTCGATGCGCTGCTGCCGCACGAGTCCGGGAGCACCGTGCAATGAGCGAGACGTTCGAACCCGAGGTGGTCGCCTTCTGCTGCCGGCACTGCGCCTACGCGGCCGCCGACCTCGCCGGCAGCAGCCGCCAGGCCTATCCGACCGCGGTCAAGGTGATCGAGCTGCCGTGCACCGGCCGCATCGAGGTCATCAACGTGCTGCACGCCTTCGAGAACGGCGCCGACGGCGTGCTGATCGCCGGGTGCCTCGAGGGCAAGTGCCACTACCTCAAGGGCAACCTGCACGCCAAGCAGCGCGTCCGCCACGTGCAGAAGATGCTGGACGACATCGGTCTCGAGCACGAGCGGGCGCGCATGATCAACATCTCGTCGGCGATGGGCGTGCAGTTCGCCCAGCTCGCCAGCGAGCACGTCGAGACGATCCGGAAGCTGGGGCCGAGCCCGTTGCGGCCGAAGCCCCGGTCGGGAGAAGCAGCATGATCGTTGCCGAGCAGAAGAACCTGCTGGAGATCCGCAAGATGCTCCAGGGCCGCAAGAAGGTCCTGGCGCTGGGCTGCGGCACCTGCGTCACCGTCTGCCTCGCGGGCGGCAAGCAGGAGACCGCGGCGCTGGCAAGCAGCCTGCGCATGGCGGGCCGCATCGACGGCGAGCCGCTGGCGGTCGAGGAGGCGATCGTGCAGCGCCAGTGCGAGTGGGAATACGTCGATCCGCTGGCCAAGAAGCTGGAGGAATACGACGCGGTGCTGTCGCTCGGCTGCGGCGTCGGCGTGCAGACGCTGGCCGAGCGCTTCCCCGGCAAGCGCATCTTCCCGGCGCTCAACACCAAGTTCATGGGCATGCCGACCTCGCACGGCGTCTGGGAAGAGCGCTGCATCGGCTGCGGCAACTGCGTGCTCGACAAGACCGGCGGCGTCTGCCCGGTGAGCCGCTGCGCCAAGCAGCTGTTCAACGGCCCCTGCGGCGGTTCGGAGGACGGGCACTGCGAGGTGTCGAAGGGCACCGGCTGCGCCTGGCACAACATCTGGCAGCGCGCCGAGGCGCTCGGCATGGTCGACGCGCTGATGGAGATCACGCCGCCGAAGGACTGGTCGACCGGCCGCGACGGCGGGCCGCGGCGCATCGTGCGCGACGACCTGCGGCTGCCGGGCGATGAAACGGAGGGCAAGGCATGAGCACACCAGCCGAGGCGCTGCCGGCGAGCGCGCCGCGCCTGAAATCGGGCAGCAACCTGGAGCGCGTGCTGGCCGCCGGCCACTTCGCCGTCACCGCCGAGCTCGGGCCGCCGCGCTCCTGGGACGCCGATGCGATCCGCCGCAAGATCAAGCTGCTCAAGGGCTACTGCGACGCCGCCAACGTCACCGACAACCAGACGGCGGTGGTGCGCATGAGCAGCATCGCCACGGCGCTGCTGATGCAGCCCGAGGGCCTCGAGCCGATCATCCAGATGACCTGCCGCGACCGCAACCGCATCGCCATCCAGAGCGACCTGCTGGGCGCGGCGGCGCACGGCATCAAGAACCTGCTGTGCCTGTCGGGCGACCACCAGTCCTTCGGCGACCATCCGGGCGCCAAGAACGTGCACGACATCGACTCGATCCAGATGGTGCAGATGGTCCGCGTGATGCGCGACGAGGGCAAGCTCCAGTCCGGCACCGAGATCAAGGGCGGCGGGCCGCCGCTGTACATCGGCGCGGCCGCGAGCCCGTTCGCGCACCCGACCTCGATGCGGCCGTACCGGCTGCGCAAGAAGGTGCTGGCGGGGGCGGACTTCATCCAGACGCAGCTGGTCTACGACGTGCCGGCGTTCAAGGAGTACATGCGGAAGGTCGTCGACCTCGGCGTCGCCGGGGAGACGCGCATCCTCGCCGGCGTCGGGCCGCTGAAGAGCCCCGGCATGGCGCGCCACCTGCGCGACAACGTGCCGGGCGTGACGGTGCCGGAGGAGTTCATCGTGCGCATGGAGGCGGCCGCCAAGGGGATCGACGAGAAGGACAAGGAGGCGCGCCGCAACGCCTGGGCGGCCGAGGGCCAGAAGATCTGCGTCGAGATGATCCAGCAGCTGCGCGAGATCCCGGGCGTCGCCGGCGTGCACCTGATGGCGATCGAATGGGAGCAGGCGGTCAAGCCGATCGTCGAAGCCGCCGGGCTCCTGCCGCGGCCGGTGGTGGCCGGCGCATGAGCGTCGCGACGCCCGAGCGCAGGCCTGCGGCCGCCGACGGCGCGCCCCCGAGCTTCGGCGAGGCGGTGCGGGCGCGCATCGGCCAGAACGTCTATTCCTGCTACCAGTGCGTCAAGTGCACCTCGGGCTGCCCGCTGGCCGACCAGTTCGACCTCACGCCCAACCAGGTGATGCGCGCGCTGCAGCTCAACGACGCCAGCGTGCTCGGCAGCAAGGCCATCTGGCTGTGCGCCTCGTGCTACACCTGCGCCACGCGCTGCCCGCGCGGCATCGACGTCACCGGCGTCATGGATGCGCTGCGCATCGAGGCGCGCGAGCGCGGCATTGCGCCGGCGGTGCCGGAGATCCCGCAGTTCAACGCGCTGTTCCTGCGGCTCACGGCCATCTTCGGGCGCGTGCCCGAGCTCGCGCTGATGGGACTGTTCAACCTGCTGCGCCGCAAGCCGCTGCAGAACGCCGACCTCGGCTGGCAGCTCCTCAAGCGCGGCAAGCTGCGCCTGCTGCCGACATTCACGCGGCCGGCGCGCACGGTGCACCCGGTGGCCGAGCCGGAGAAGAAGGTGGGCTACTTCCCGGGCTGCGCCTCCGAGGGCAGCGCGCGCGAGTACGACGCGACCGCGCGCCTCGCGGCCGAGGCGCTCGGCATCGAACTGGTCGAGCCCGAGGGCTGGACCTGCTGCGGCTCGAGCCCGGCGCATGCCACGGACGCGAAGCGGGCGGCGGCGATGCCGCTGCGGACCATCGGTACCGTGGAGCGCATGGGGCTGACCGCGCTCACCTCGCCCTGCAGTTCCTGCTTCGCGCGCCTCAAGCATGCCGAGCATGCGGCCGCGCAGGCCGCACCGGCGGGCGTGGCCGATACCGCGGCGGCGCCAGCGGCACCAGCCGCACCGGCGGCGGCGGGCGAGGCGCCCGCGTACGGCGGCTCGGTGCGCGTGCAGCACCTGCTCGACACCTTCATGGAGCGGGCCGGCATGGACGGCATCGCCGAACGCGTCGAACGCCCGCTCGCCGGGCTGAAGGTTGCGTGCTACTACGGTTGCCTGATCACGCGGCCGGCCAAGGTCACCGGCGCCGAGCACCACGAATACCCGATGAAGATGGACTACCTGATGCAGGCGCTCGGGGCCGAGCCGGTGCAGTGGTCGGCCAAGACCGACTGCTGCGGCGGGTCGCTGGGCGTCGTCAAGACCGACGTCTCGGTGCGCATGGCCCGGCGCGTGCTCGAGGATGCGCGTGCCAATGGCGCCGACGTCGTCGTCACCATGTGTCCGATGTGCCACATGAACCTCGACGCCCGCCAGCAGCGCATGGGTTTCGACGCGCCGACGCCGATCGTGCATGCCACGCAGCTGATGGTGCTGGCGTTCAGCCTCGGCGAGCGGCGCGCGCTGCTCGACAAGAACATCGTCGATCCGCGTCCGCTGCTGCGCCAGCGGGGCATCCTGGCGCACTGAATACCGCGCGGCCGCGCCGGACCATGCCCCGCGGTGCCTGGCGGCCCGCGGACCCGCCCCCCGGGGTGCCTGCAGTCAATGCGTATTGCCTCGCCCTTTGGGCCCGGCTAGGGTCTAATCGAGGGAATCGAGCAGATCGCGGCCGCCTGCACATGACACCACCTGTTCCTGCCGCAGCGGAAGTGGCCGGCGATGCCGGCGAGTTCTGCGCTTCCCATGGCCTGCCGATACCGCGCTACCTGGAGACCACCTACTGGTGGGCCTACGTGCATCCGCGCGCGGTGCACGTCTTCGAGCGCGACTGGCTCGTCAACCTGATCCTGTTCGGCAACTACGCCCGGCTGCGCGACCGGGCCATCGCCGCCCTCGGCAGCCCGCTGCGTGGCAGCACGCTGCAGGTCGCCTGCGTGTACGGCGACCTGACGCTGCGGCTGCGCGCGGCGCTGGCGCCGGATGCCCGGCTGCAGGTGGTCGACATCCTGCCGATCCAGCTGCGCAACCTGCGCGCCAAGCTCCCGGCCGACGAGCGCGTGACGCTGCAGCAGGGCGATTCGGCGGCGCTGGCCGCGGCCGACGCCAGCCATGACCAGGTGCTGCTGTTCTTCCTGCTGCACGAGCAGCCCGAGCCGGTGCGCCGCGCCACGCTCGCCGAAGCCTGGCGCGTGACGCGGCCCGGCGGCCGCATCGTCATCGTCGACTACCACCGGCCGGCGGCGCTGCATCCGATGCGCCTGCTGATGCGCGCGGTGTTCCGGCGCCTCGAGCCCTACGCGATGGACCTGTGGCGCAACGAGATCGAGGCCTTCCTGCCGGCGGGCGCGCGCCCGGCGGCGGCGAGCAAGCAGACGTTCTATGGTGGCTTGTACCAGTTGCGGGTGCTGACACGCTGATGATCGAGGTATCCAAGGCAGACGTGGTGATCGTGGGCGGTGGCGGCGCGGGCCTGCGCGCGGCGATCGCGGTGGCCGAGGCCGATCCGGCGCTCAAGGTGGCGCTGGTCTCCAAGGTCTACCCGATGCGCAGCCACACGGTCGCCGCCGAGGGCGGCTCGGCCGCGGTGACCCAGGCGCACGACAGCCTCGAGCACCACTTCCACGACACGGTCGCCGGCGGCGACTGGCTGTGCGAACAGGACGTGGTCGACTACTTCGTCGCCCACGCGCACGAGGAACTGGTGCAGATGGAGCACTGGGGCTGCCCGTGGAGCCGGCGCCCCGATGGCCACGCCAACGTCCGCGCCTTCGGCGGCATGAAGATCGAGCGCACGTGGTTCGCTGCCGACAAGACCGGCTTCCACATGCTGCACACGCTGTTCCAGACCTCGATCAAGTACCCCTCGATCCAGCGCTTCGACGAGCACTTCTGCGTCGACCTGGTGGTCGAGGACGGCCGCGCGCAGGGCGTGGTCACCATCGAGATCGCCACCGGCAAGTTCCATTTCATCCAGGCGCGCGCCGTGGTCCTGGCCACCGGCGGGGCGGGCCGCGTGTTCCGCGAGAACACCAACGGCGGCATCGTCACCGGCGACGGCATGGCGCTCGCCTACCGCCACGGCGTGCCGCTGCGCGACATGGAGTTCGTGCAGTACCACCCGACCTGCATGCCGCGCACCGGGCTGCTGTTCACCGAGGCTTGCCGCGGCGAGGGCGGGTTCCTGCTGAACAAGGACGGCTACCGCTACCTGCAGGACTACGGCCTCGGGCCCGCCGGGCCGGTGCCGAAGAACAAGTTCATGGAGCTCGGGCCGCGCGACCGGCTGAGCCAGGCCTACTGGCACGAGAAGCAGAAGGGCCGCACGATCGAAGGGCCGCTGGGTTCGGTGGTGCACCTCGACCTGCGGCACCTCGGCGAGGCCAAGCTGCGCGAGCGGCTGCCGCAGATCTACGAGCTGGCCGAGGAATTCCTCGGCGTCGACCCGGCGCACACGCCGATCCCGGTCGTGCCGGCGGTGCACTACACCATGGGCGGCATCCTCGCCGACGGCCGCACCGCGGCGCCGCTCGCCGGCCTGTACTCGGCCGGCGAGTGTTCCAGCGTCGGCATCCACGGCGCCAACCGCCTCGGCTCGAACTCGCTCACCGAGCTGCTGGTGTTCGGCAAGGTCGCCGGCCTCGAGGCGGCGCGCTTCGCCCGCGGCTGCGCCAGCAGCGCGGCCGACACGCTGCAGCGCCAGGCCGAGGCTGCCGCGCGCCGCGCGCTCGCGCCGCTGGCCGGGCCCGGCGGCAAGGAACGCATCGCGACGCTGCGCATCGAGATGGCGCAGAGCATGGAGAGCGGCTGCGGCATCTACCGGACGGGCAAGGAGATGCAGGCCACCTGCGACAAGATCGCCGAGCTCAAGCAGCGCTATCGCAACCTGCACCTCGACGACCACTCGCGCGGCTGGAACACCGAGTGGCTGCTGGCGCTCGAGCTCGGCTACCAGCTCGACGTCGCGCAGGCGATGGTGCATTCGGCGCTGCAGCGGCGCGAGTCGCGCGGCTCGCACCAGCGCATCGACGGCTTCGAGGAGCGCGACGACGCCGCGTTCCTCAAGCACTCGCTGGCGAACTACGTTGTCGACGGGCCGCCGCGCATCACCTACGGCGATGTGTGCATTACGCATTCGCAGCCGGGAAAGCGCGTCTACGGCGCGGCGGGCGAGGCGGCCGACGCCGCGCGCCACCAGCAGGAGGGCGGGCGTGGCTGAGGCCAGCAAGACCATCGAGATCCAGGTGCTGCGCTACCGTCCGAAGCAGGACGACGCGCCGGTCACGCAGAGCTACCAGGTGCCGTTCACCGACGACATGTCGGTGCTGCAGGGCCTGCAGTACATCAAGGACCACCTGGACGGGACCTTGAGCTTCCGCTGGTCGTGCCGCATGGCGATCTGCGGAAGCTGCGGCATGATGATCGACGGCAAGCCCAAGCTCTCCTGCAAGACCTTCCTGAGGGATTTCTACCCGGAGGGCGTGCGCGTCGAGGCGTTGGCGCACTTCCCCATCGAACGCGACCTGGTGCCGGCGGTCGACGACTTCATCGTCAAGCTCGAGCGCATCAAGCCCTACATCATCCCGAAGGAGGCGCGCAGCCTGGAGCAGGGCGAGTACCTGCAGACGCCGGAGCAGCTCGAGCACTTCGAGCAGTTCAGCTCCTGCATCAACTGCATGCTGTGCTACGCCGCCTGCCCGCAGTACGGGCTGGATCCGCGCTTCACCGGCCCGGGCGTGCTGGCGCTGCTGCACCGCTACAACGCCGATTCGCGCGACGGCGGCCGCGCCGAGCGCATGCAGCTCGTCAATGCCGACGAGGGCGTGTGGAGCTGCACCGCCGTCGGCTACTGCTCCGAGGTGTGCCCGAAGGGCGTCGATCCGGCCAATGCCGTGAACCAGAACAAGGTCGAGAGCGCCAAGGACTTCTTCCTGCGCTTCCTGCGGCCGGGCGGTGCGCGCAAATGAGCGAGTCGGTCAACGCGGGCGTCGTCGGGCGCAAGCCCTACCGGCGCTCCATGAAGGGCTGGTGGCGGCGCGATCCGTTCTTCGTGCGCTACATGATCCGCGAGGTGACGGCCTTCATCGTCGCGGCCTACGCGATCGTGCTGCTGGTGGGCGTGCTGGCGCTGGCCCGCGGCGAGGCCGCGTGGAACGGCTGGCTCGCCGCGATGCGCTCGCCGCTCTCGGTGGGGCTGCACGTCTTCATCCTGCTGGCGATGATCTACCACACCTGGAGCTGGTTCGAGATCATGCCGAAGACCATGCCGGCGCTGCGCATCGGCGGCCAGCGCGTCGCGCCCGCGACCATCATCGGCGCAGGGCTGGTCGCGGCGGTGATCGCCTCGCTGGCGCTGTTCGCCCTCGCCTGGGCGCTGCGGCCATGAGGGACACGGCGACCATGAAGCGCTCAACGCACCGGTCTTCTGGGCGCTGTTCGGTGGCGGCGGCATGCTCTCGGCGCTGTTCGGGCCGATGCTGGTGTTCATCACCGGCATCGCCGTGCCGCTCGGCTTCCTGCTGCCGGGCAACCTGCTCGACTACCCGCGCATGCTCGCCTTCGCCCGGCACTGGGCCGGCAAGGCCTTCGTGTTCGCGGTGGTGATGCTGTTCATCTGGCACGCCGCGCACCGCATCCTCAAGAGCCTGCACGACGTCGGCGTGCACCCGGGCATGACCGCCAAGCTGTGCTGCTACGGCAGTGCGCTCGTCGTCACGCTGCTCGCCGCCTGGGCGCTGCTGTCGATCGGCTTCTAGCGGTGCGCGCCGGCCGCGCGGCCGCCTGATCGGCGGCGCTCAGCGGTACGGGTTGTACTTGCGCACCGAGTCCGCCATGGCCGCGATGTTCTCCGGGCGCGCGGACTCGGGCACGCCGGTCGAGGGCGCCAGGATGAAGCCGCCGTCGCGGCCTACCTCCTCGATGAGCCGCCGGCAGTAGGCGTCGGTATCCGCCGGCGTGCCGGTGCACAGCATCGACATCGGCACGTTGCCCTGCAGGCAGACGGTGCGGCCGAGGACCTGCTTGGCGCGGAACAGGTCGGTGCCCTCGAACCAGTAGATCGCCTTGCCGGCCGGGATGTCGGCGATGGTCTCGAGGCGCGAATTGCACGTGCCTTCCCACAGCATCAGCGGCCGGATGCCGGCCTCGATCAGCGCCAGCAGGAGCCGTCGCAGCTGCGGCCAGTAGTAGGTGCCGAACTGCTTCGGCGACATGAAGCCGTCCAGCCCCCAGTGCATCGGCATCATCGCGTAGCGCGCGCCGACCGCCTGCGCGTCGCGGATCGCGCAGCGCGTGATCGACACCGTCAGCTTCTCGAGCATCTCCAGCAGCTTGTCGCGGCGGCGGAACATGTCGAGCATCGCGCCCTTCGAGCCGCGCAGGAAGTCGCTGACGCGATCGTAGGGCGCGGTGGTGAAGCAGCCGCGCGGCGCCGGGAAGCCGAGCCGCTGCATCTCTTCGTGGAAGGCCGCGGATTCCTCCATCGTCTCGCGCAGCCGCTGCCCGGCCTCGACCAGGCGCTGGAGCGAGGCCAGCACGTCGGGCCGCGCCAGCAGCATCGGCAGCGACAGGAACTGGAAGTGGATGATGTTGGTGAGGTCGGGGAGCGCGGCCAGCGCGCTGGCGGCGCCGCTGAGCCGCGGCACGTACTTGTGCAGCATGAAGCCCGAAGGGTCCTCGAGGTACTCGTCGTACTCCTCGGGCTGCATGTACTCCTTGTCGAGGTACTGGTAGGGCACGTCGGGCGCGAGCCCACCGCCGGGCCACACCAGCCCGCCGAACTCGAGGATGTCGAGCGCGGGCCCGATCGACGTGAGCGCGTGCGAGCCCATGGCCTCGTCGGGCCGGTACCTGAGGATCGCGGCCTTGGTGGCCGCGCTCAGCGCCCTGGCGTCATACATCGCCTGCTGGCAGGTCATGCCCGCCTGGCGCGCGCCCCAGAAGCCGAACATCATGCGCAGCGGCACGCGGTCGGGCACGCGCAGCTCCTCGGCATCGTGCAGCCGCTTCAGCCGGGCGTCGAGGGTCTCGGCCGCGTCGTCGGGCGCGGCCGGTGGGGCGGAACGGTTCATGGCGCGGTGCTGACCCCTGTGGCGGACGGATGCGTCGGACGGCCTGCTGTTCGCTGGGCCGCAGGCTTTTGTTCCAGCCTAGCAAAACCCCCCGATGGTCACCATCGGTATGATGGCCCGGGCGATGCGGGGAGGGGACGATGGCGATACTTCCGCCAGGCGTGCGCGCCGGGCAGTTCGAGGCCGCGATCCGCGCCTTCGGGGACGCGGTCGGGCGCGAGTGGGTCTACACCAGCGAGGAGGACCTCGGGCCCTACCGTGATTCGTTCTCCACGGTGTGGAACACCGGCGAGGAGCGGCGCGCGTCGGCGGCCGTGGCGCCGGACACGGTCGAGCAGGTGCAGGCGATCGTGCGCATCGCGGGCCGGCATCGCATCCCGTTGTTCCCGATCTCCACCGGCAAGAACTTCGGCTACGGCGGCCCGTCGCCGAACCTGCACGGCAGCGTGGTCGTCGACCTCAAGCGCATGAACCGCGTGCTCGAGGTCGACGAGGAGCGGCACTTCGCGCTGGTGGAGGCGGGCGTTTCCTACTTCGACCTCCATCGCCACATCCAGGAGCGCGGCCTGAAGGTCTGGCTCGATTGCCCGGACCCCGGCTGGGGGAGCCCGGTGGGCAATTCGCTCGAACGCGGCATCGGCTACACCAGCCCCTTCTACCGCGACCACTTCGGCGCGAGCTGCGGCATGGAGGTGGTGCTGGCGAACGGCGAGGTGATGCGCACCGGCATGGGGGCGCTGCCCGGCGCGCGCACCTGGCAGGACTACCGCTACGGCTTCGGGCCCGATCCCGCCGGCCTGTTCGCCCAGGGCAACTTCGGCATCGTCACGAAGATGGGCTTCCGCCTGATGCCGCGGCCGGAGCACTACCGTACCGGGCTGATCACGGTGCCGAAGCGCCGCGACTTCATCCAGCTGGTGAGGACGGTCAACTACCTCTCCGATTCCTTCCTGATCGGCGAGCCGGTGTACGCCAGCCCGCTGGCAGCGCTGATGGGCGACGCGGGATTCCGCGCGGCCATCACGCGGCCGGGCGGCGCGAGCGAGGCGGAGATGGACCGCTACGCCAGCGAGCACCACCTGCCCGCGTGGCAGGTGGAACTGCAGTTCTACGGGCCGGAGAAGAGCTGCCTCGCCAACTGGGAGTACGCCAGCGAACGCCTGCTCGGCGAGATCCCCGGTGCGCGCGCCACCGCCGGCGAGAGCCTCGCGGTGCCGCTCACGCCGCACCAGCTCGACAACGTCGATGCTCCGTACCGCACCGCCATCCGCCGCCGCGGCGCGCAGGGCGTGCCGAGCCTCGGCATCTGGAAGATCGTCAGCGAGAACGGCCACGTCGGCTTCTTTCCCATCATCCCGCGCACCGGCGAGGCGGTGTTCGAGGCGCAGCACGTGCTGTGCGACGCGCTGCGCGAGTTCGACCTGCGGCCGTTCTTCACCGCGGTCACCGCACCGCTCCACTGGCATCCGTTCGCCTTCCAGATGGTGTTCGCGCCGCAGGTGTACCGCAACGACCCGGCGCGCAATGCCGTGTCGCACCGGGCGATGCAGCGCGTCGTGGAGGTCGCGGCCGAGCACGGCTGGGGCGACTACCGCGCGGCGACCGTGTACCAGGATGCGGTGGCGGCGACCTACTCGTTCAACGACCACGCGCTGCGACGGTTCCACGAGACGCTCAAGGATGCGGCGGATCCGCAGGGGATCCTCGCGCCCGGGCGCGGTGGCATCTGGCCGCGGCGCTTCCGGAGCCGCAAGTGAGGCGCCTGGCGGCATGGTCCGCGTGCGCGGCGGCGCTGGCGTTCGCCGGCGGCGCCGCCGCTGTCGATGCGCCGTCGCCCGGCGTCGCGACGAGCGCGGCGCCGTCCGCCGCGGCGGAGGTCGTCGCCGCCGGGCGCGCCGCGTTCGAGCGCGCCTGCGCGCCCTGCCACGCCAGGGGGCCGGGGCTCGATGGCAGCCCGATGCTGCCCGGGGCCGCGGCGCTCGCACTCAAGCACCAGGGCGCGGTGTCGCCGTTCCTCGAGGAGCGCGCCGACCTCGGCGCCGAGGTGCTGCGCGTGTTCGTGCGCCAGGGGAGCGGTGCGATGCCGATGTTCCGCAAGACCGAGATCTCGGATGCCGAGATCGCGGCGGTCGCGGCCTACCTCGCGGCGTCGGCGGCGTCGCACTCGCCCAGGTAGTCGGCGAGCTGCCCCCAGGTCTGCGTGGATTGCGCCACCAGGTGGTCGAGCGCCAGGTTGCGCTGGCGGCTCGAGAGGTAGAAGCGCTCGTAGAGCTCGACGCGGCTGCCGAGCGCCGAGCCGGCGAAGTCCCAGGCGGCGCGGAAGATGCGGGCGCGCTGCTCCGCGGGGATGCCGTTGGCGCCGGGCAGGTAGCGCCGCAGCAGTGGCGCGAGCCCCGGGTCGCGGAAGGCGGCGAGCTCCGGCGTGCACAGCAGGTTGTGGCCGCCGAGCGTCTCGATGATCTCGTTGATGCGCACCATCCACTGCGGCATGAAGGTGCGCACGATGGCGATGTCGCGGTGGGGAAAGAAGGCGCCGGCGCCCCAGTCGTGCGCGCGCGCCTCGGCGGCGATGATCGCCGAGCGCGTCAGCACCAGGAAGCCGTAGATCTCGCCGAGCAGCTGCGCGACGTCCGGCCGGCCCTCGGTGTTCTGCACGCGCGCCAGCTGCACGCACAGGTCGTAGGCGAACTCGAGCTTGACCATCGCGCGGATCGCGCTCTGCTGCAGCACGTTGCCGGGGAACACCGCCGGCGCGATCGCGTTGTAGACCTCGAGGTTGCCGTCGACGAACACGCGCTCGTTCGGTACCTCGACGTCGTCGAAGATCACGAACGAGTCCTGCTCGTCGAAGCGCGCCGAGAACGGCCGGTCCTTCAGGCTCGCTTCGACGCCGCAGTGGTCACGGCAGACCTGGATCACGCCCCTGGTGCGCACCGGGATGGAGAAGACCAGCGCGTGGGCCTCGCTGCCCTTCGGGATCGGCTGCGCCGGGTAGACGTAGATCTCGTCGGCGAACGGGCCGAGCGTCGCCAGCACCTTGGCGCCGCGCACCACGATGCGGTCGCTGTGCCGGCTCACCACGCGCAGCGTCAGGTCGGCGTTCATGCCGGCGAGCTCGGGGATGCTGCGGTCTATGGCGGCGTGGATGATCGTGTGCGTGAGCGCCAGGTCGCCCTCGATCACCTCGCGGTGGAAGCGCCGCAGGTTCTCGTGGTAGCGCGCATCGCCCTTCGCCCACACGTCCGGCCGGGCGACCTGCCCGGCGAGCGTCGTGTTGCAGTAGTCGGGCGTGCGCCCGAGCATGCCGTAGGAATAGCGCGCCAGGCGCTCGAAGGCGCGATGGCGGCGCGCCAGGTCCGCGGCATTGCGCGGCACGATCAGGCTGGCGCTCATCGGCTGGCCGCTGACCGGATCCTCGACCAGGCAGTCCTCGGCATGGCGGTGCTGCCAGTCGAAGTAGCCGGCCATGCCGCGCAGCGAGCCCTGCAGCACCGGGTGTCCGGTGACCCGGACGCGTTCCGCGCCGAGCCACACCACGCGATCATCCTCCAGGCCGGCGAGGTACTGCCGCCCAGTGCGAGCCGTCATGATTCGTTCCCCCCCGGCCACGGACCCGTGGCGGCGCGAACCTAGCAGGCGCCGCGGGGCACCGCAATCGGTGCGGATGCGGATGGCAGCGCGCCGCGTCCGGCGCGCCGCGGTCAGCGACCCAGGACGCGCCGGACCTGGGCCGCCGACAGCAGGCCGCGCAGGCGCCGCTGCCCGTCGGCGCCGCTCTCCATCACCGGGATGTGGGTGAGCCGCGTGGACTCGAAGGTCCGGTAGACGGACTCGACCGTGGCCCGCCGCAGTTCCATGAATTCGGCGACGCGCCACTCGGCGACGCGCGTCATGATGTCCGCGACCAGCACGTCGCGGCGCTGGCCGGCCACCGACTGCGCGTGCCGCGTCGGCTTCTCGCTCATGATGTCGTAGGCGGTGACCATGCCGCAGACGCGCCGCTGGGCGTCGGTCACGAACGCGCAGCGCACGCCGGCATGCTTCATGTGCTCCAGCGCCGCATCGATGCTCGCGGCGTCGGCGACCGTCACCGAGCTGCGCTCGCGGAAATCGGTCATCACCGTCAGGGCCGGATCCTCGGGTTGCGCGTACCATGGATCGTCGCCGGGGACCGGCAGTTCGGTATTGGCGATGGAGTTCAGTGCGAGAGGGGGCATGGGGACCTCGGCGAGATGAAGGATCGTTGGCCAGCGGCCAAGCCACGACTGTATGTCGTGCGCCGCGCACGGGGTTTAAGCCATCCTAAGACTCCGACAGCGCCAGTGTGCGGCGGTTCACGGTTTGCGGCGCCGCCGCAGCGGCGGCGGCGTGCGCCGTTGCCTTCAGCCCGATCGGCGCCGGGCCGATACCTGCGGCAGCGGCGTTCCCGCGGCCGCCAGGCCGGCGGGGCCGCCCGATCGTGCCCGTCGCGGGCGCCAGGCAGGCTGCAGCAGGTGGAGCAAGGAATGAGGTTTCCGGGCGTCCGGTCCAGGGCGGACGACGCATGCTGCTGACGCCCGCTCGCCAGCGTGCCCGCTGGCTGCGCAAGCCATGGATCGCGGGCGTGGCCCAGACGCTCGTGACGGCGGGTACCGCGCTGACCGGCATCGTGGTCCTCGGCTTCGCCATCCAGCGCTCGCTCCTCGATGACCTGCGCCGCGGGCTCGGCCAGAGCGCCCAGGCGGCGGCGGCCATGATCGACGGCGATGAACTGGCGGCGATGATCGCGCGGCGCCACGCGGAGCCGGCCGTGTACGCCAGGCTGGCGCGGCCGCTGCACGCGATCGTTGCAGCCAATCCCGACATCCGCTTCGCCTACGCCGGGATCATCGATGGCGCGACCATGCGCTACGTGCTGGACGTGGATCCGTCGACGCAACTGCTGGAAGCGGATCCGGATCCGCCGCTGGCGGGCGAGGTCCTGGCCTGGACCTCGCAGCGGCTGGTGGTCGAATCGGAGCCGAGCCGCAGCGCCTGGGGCGTCGGCATCCGCGCCTTCGCGCCGGTCGGCGACCGCGCCGGCCACCGGGTGGCCTATGTCGGCCTGACGCTGGCCGCGCAGCGCTACGCCGCCACGATCGGCGGCATCCGCAGCGCCGCGGTGATCGGCGCCAGCGTGTCGCTGTACCTCGCGGTGCTGAGCGGCCTCGCGGTCGCGCGCATCCAGCGCCAGCGCAACCAGGCCATGGACCGGGCCGTGGCGGCCTCGCAGGCCAAGAGCCAGTTCCTCGCCAACATGAGCCACGAGATCCGCACGCCGATGAACGGCGTGCTCGGCATGCTCGACCTGCTGGCGCGCACGCCGCTCGACGCCGAGCAGCGCTCGCTGGCGCAGCGTGCCTACCAGTCGGGCAAGTCGCTGCTCGCGATCCTCAACGACATCCTCGACCTCTCCAAGATCGAGTCGGGCAAGCTCACGCTCGAGCAGGTCGAGTTCGACCTGCGCCGCCTGGTCGAGGAGGTCGTCACCCTGCTCGCGACCAGCGCCGACGCGCGCGGCACGCGGCTGCTGAGCAGCGTCGCCGCGGACGTGCCACGGCGCTGCGTCGGCGATCCCGTGCGGTTGCGGCAGGTGCTGGTCAACCTGGTCGCCAACGCGGTGAAGTTCACCGAGGGCGGCAGCGTGCGCCTCGACGTCGCCTGCAGCGGGCGCGCGCGCGCCGGCGGCGCGGAAGGCCCGGCGCGCGCCTCGATGGCGTTCACGGTGACCGATACCGGCGTGGGCATGAGCCCGGAGATCGTGCGCAAGCTGTTCCGTCCGTTCTCCCAGGGCGACAGCTCGACCACGCGGCGCTTCGGCGGCACGGGGCTCGGGCTCAGCATCGTCAAGGAACTGGTCGGGTTGATGAGGGGCACCATCGGCGTGGACAGCCGGCCTGGAATGGGCTCGACCTTCCGCGTCTCCGTGCCGCTGGAGATCCCGGCCGATGGCGTGGCGGGCGACGTGCCGTCCGCCGATGCCCCGCCCATCGACGCGGCCCCCGCCGGCGCGACGCCGGCGACGAACGTACGCCTGGTGGACCGCCGCGTCCTGCTGGTGGAGGACAACCCGGTCAACCGCGAGCTGGCCACCGCCATGCTCGAGGGCCTGGGCTGCCGCTACGAGGTGGCCGACGACGGCGCCGCCGCGCTGCGCACCTTCCGTGTCGGCGCCTTCGATGCGGTATTGATGGACTGCCAGATGCCGGTCATGGACGGCTACCAGGCCACCGCCGGGATCCGCCGCATGGAATCCGAGCCGCCGGCGCGCGCGGCGGCGCCACGCCGCCGCACGCCGATCATCGCGCTGACGGCCAACGCTCTGGCGGGCGATCGCGAGCGTTGCCTGGACGCCGGCATGGACGACTTCCTCGCCAAGCCCTACAGCATGGACGAGCTCGGCGAGGTCCTGCGGCGGTTCGTCGACGCCTGAGCCGTGCCGCGCGCCGCCGCCTGCTCAGGCGATCGTCGGCGTATCGAGCCCCGCGAGCGCGACCTTGATCTCCGCGTCGCTCAGCTCGTGGTCCTGGAGCTTGCCGGCGAAATAGGCCTCGTAGGCCGCGAGGTCGAAGTGCCCGTGGCCGCAGAGGTTGAACACGATGACCTTGCTGCGGCCCTCGCGGCGCGCCTGCAGCGCCTCCTGCACGACGGTGGCGATGCCGTGGTTGGCCTCGGGTGCCGGGATGATGCCCTCGGCGCGCGCGAACTTGACGCCGGCCTCGAAGCACTCGAGCTGGCCGTGGGCGCGTGCCTCGATCAGCCGGTCGCGCAGCAGCTGGCTGACGATCGCGCCGGCGCCGTGGTAGCGCAGGCCACCGGCGTGGATCGGCGCCGGCACGAAGTCGTGGCCGAGCGTGTACATCGGGATCAGCGGCGTCATGCCGACGGTGTCGCCGAAGTCGTAGCGGAACTCGCCGCGAGTGAGCTTCGGGCAGCTCTGCGGCTCGGCGGCGATGCAGCGGATCCTGCGGCCCTCGGTGAAGTTCAGGCGCAGGAACGGGAAGGCGAGGCCGGCGAAGTTCGAGCCGCCGCCGAAGGGCGCGACCACCACGTCGGGCAGGTCCTCGCCGGCCTTCTTCAGCTGCTCGATCGCCTCCAGGCCGATGACCGTCTGGTGCATCAGCACGTGGTTGAGCACGCTGCCGAGCGCGTACTTGGTGTGCTCGTCGCCGGCGGCGACCTCGACCGCCTCGGAGATGGCGATGCCGAGGCTCCCGGGCGAATTCGCATCGCGCGCGAGGATCTGCCGGCCGGCGTTGGTGAGGCTGGTCGGCGAGGCGTGCACGCCGGCGCCCCAGGTCTGCATCATCACCTTGCGGTAGGGCTTCTGCTGGTACGAGATCTTCACCATGTAGACCTCGCACTCGAGGCCGAACAGGTTGCAGGCGAAGGCGAGCGCGCAGCCCCACTGGCCGGCGCCGGTCTCGGTGGTGACGCGCTTCGTGCCGGCGAGCTTGTTGTACCAGGCCTGCGGAACGGCGGTGTTGGGCTTGTGCGAGCCCGCGGGGCTCACGCCCTCGTACTTGTAGTAGATGCGCGCCGGCGTATCGAGCGCCTTCTCGAAGTTCCAGGCGCGATAGAGCGGCGAGGGGCGCCACAGCGAATAGACGTCGCGTACCTCGGCCGGGATGTCGATCCAGCGCTCGCCGGACACTTCCTGCTTGATCAGTTCCATCGGGAACAGCGGCGCCAGTGCGTCCGGCCCGATGGGCTGCCTGGTGCCGGGGTGGAGCGGCGGCAACGGCTTGTTCGGCATGTCGGCCTGGATGTTGTACCAGCGCTCCGGAATCTCCTTCTCGGTGAGCGTGATCTTGCGTTGCCGGTTCATGCGTGTTCCTCCCCCGCTGCGATGGTGCGCCCGCGAGTTTGCCAAACTCCGGCGGGACGCCGCCACACGCATTGCGCCCGGCGCCACGTCATTGCGGCTGATGCGGATGCGCCGCGTCCGCGTTCGGCGGAGGCTATGGCGGTTACCCGCGACAAGGGCGGGCATTCCGTGTTCTCTCAAGGAGGGTGATCATGAATCCGAGGGCAGTTTCCCTGCTGGCGGGCGCCGTCGTGGCCTCGCTGGCGATGTCCAGCGTCGCGCGGGCCGAGGACGGCCACTGGATCGCGCGCGTGCGCGGCATCTACATCGATCCGGCCAACCAGAACGACCCCGTCAACGGGCTCGTTCCCAAGGACGGCCTGCGCGTCAACTCGAAGTGGGCCCCGGACCTCGACTTCGAATACCTGGTCCGCGACAACCTCGGCATCGAGCTGCTGCTCTCCGTGCCGCAGAAGCACACCGTGAGCCTGCCGGGCGTCGGTGACCTGGGCACGCTGAAGCACCTGCCGCCGACGCTGACGGCCAAGTACTACTTCATGACCGGGCGCTTCCGCCCCTACCTCGGCGCGGGATTGAACCTGACGCTGTTCTCGAACGCCGAGTTCGGGCCGCTGGAGGGCGTGCTCGGCGGTGGCGCCAAGGTCGACGTGTCGAAAACCAGCTTCGGCCCGGCGCTGCAGGCCGGCACCGACGTCTACCTGAACGACCACTGGCACCTGAGCCTCGACGTGAAGAAGGTGTGGATCGACACCGACGTCAAGGTCAACGGCGCCAAGGTGCTCACCGAGAGCATCGATCCATGGCTGTACGGCATCGGCTTCGGCTACCGCTTCGGTGGCGGCGCCGCGCCGCCGCCGCCCGCGCCGGCTCCGGTCGCGCCGCCGGCCCCGCCGCCGGTTGCCGCCGCTCCGCCGCCGCCGGACAGCGACGGCGACGGCGTCATCGACGCCAACGACCGCTGCCCCGGCACGCCGGCCGGCGCCAAGGTGGACGCCAACGGCTGCGAGCTCGACGCCGACAACGACGGCGTGGTCGACCGGCTCGACCAGTGCCCGGGCACGCTGGCCGGCGCCAAGGTCGATGCGCGTGGCTGCGAGGTCGCGGAGGTCGTGCTGCGCGGCGTGAACTTCGAGACCGCGTCGGCCAAGCTCACGCCGGCGGCGCAGGCGATCCTCGATGGGGTGGCCGAGTCGCTCAAGCTGCGGCCGAACGCCAAGGTCGTGGTCGCCGGGCACACCGACTCGGTGGGCAAGGACGCCTACAACCTGGCGCTGTCGCAGAAGCGCGCCGCCGCGGTGCGCGAGTACCTGGTCGGCAAGGGTGTCAACGGTGACAACCTGAGCGCGACCGGATACGGGGAAACCAGGCCGATGGCGTCGAACGACACGCCGGAGGGACGCGAGCAGAACCGCCGCGTCGCGCTGGAGTTCGCCAACCCGTAGCTGCCGGGGTGCCGGGCGGCGTCGCGCGCCAGCGCGACGCCGCCCGGCCCGATCCTCAGCCCTGCTGCTGCTGGGCCTGCTGCTGCCGGCGGCGCTCGGCCCACTCCGAGGGCTGGCGATCGAACATCAGCTTGCACGCCGGGCGGTCGTTGATCCGGCGCATCCAGTCCATCAGGCGCGGCGAGTCCTTCTCGTTCACCAGCTCGGCGAAGCCCATCTGCATGCCGTTGGCGATGGCGAAGTTGCAGATGTCGGCGAGCGTGTACTGCTCGCCGGCGAGCCACGGGCTCACCGCCAGGCGCGCTTCGAGCTTCCTGATCGAGTAGGCGATCTTGCGCATCTCCTCGTCGAGCATCTCCTGCGGGAAGCCCTCGCGCGCGCGCCGCCACTTGACCTGCTGCTCCTTCAGCGGGATGTTCGCCACCATCTGGTCGAACTCGGCTTCGCTGAGGTGCTTCACCATGTTGCCGACCATGCGGTGCCAGCCGATGGTCGACACGCACCAGCAGAAGTACTCGTCGACCCACTTGGTCCACACGCGCATCTGCGCCTTGCCGTAGGAGTCGACCGGGCGCAGCGGCGGGCTGGTCGGCAGCTCGTCCTCGAGGTATTCGCAGATCACCGTCGACTCGGTGATGATCTTGCCGTCGTGGTCGAGCACCGGCACCTGGCCGTTGGGATTGATCTTCTTGAACCAGTCCGAGTGGTGCTCGAACTTGCCGGGGTTCAGGAACACGCTCTTGAACTCCAGGCCCTTCTCGTAGAGCGTGAGCAGGGGCTTGAGCGAATTCGCGCCGGGTCCGAAGCTGTAGAGCGTCAGCATGTCTTTACTCCTGCAGGGGCAATCCCGCCGGCGTGGGCCCGACGGGGGCCGCGGCCGGCTCGAGGCTGCCTAGGTAACCCCGGTCCCGGACCGGGCACTGTGCCAGGAGTGCAGTATTAGGCGGATCAGGGGGAAGGCGCGGCGGACCCCGGGGGCGGATCCGCCGTCGCAGTGCGCCCGATGGCGTCTCCGCCCTAGTGCATCAGGAAGATCTGCACCGAGCGCTGCAGCGTCGAGGTGCGCTGGCGGACCGCCTCGGTGGCGGCCGAGGTCTCCTCCAGCAGCGCGGCGTTGCGCTGCGTGACGTTGTCGAGCTCGGCCACCGCCTGGTTGACCTGCGAGATGCCGATCGACTGCTCGCGCGCCGCGTCGCTGATGCGCTTGATCATCGTGCCGATGCGCCCGACGGCCGCCAGCGTGTCCTGCACCTGCGTGGTGGCCGATTCCATGCGCTTGGCGCCATCGGACACCTGCTTGACCGAGGCGCCCACCAGCTTGCGGATCTCGTTGGCCGCATCGGCGCTGCGCTGCGCGAGCGCGCGGACCTCGGCGGCCACCACCGCGAAGCCGCGGCCGTGCTCGCCGGCGCGCGCCGCCTCGACCGCCGCATTGAGCGCCAGGATGTTGGTCTGGAAGGCGATGCTCTCGATCACCGCGACGATGTCGTTGACGGCGCGCGAGGATCCCTCGATCGCCTGGATCGTGGCGCCGACGTCGCGCATCGCCTCGCTGCCGCGCTCGGCGGCCTGCGTGGACTCGTCGCTGAAGGTCGTGACCTCGTGGGCGGTGCTCGCGGTCTGCTTGACGGTGGCGGCGATCTGCTCCATCGAGGCCGCAGTCTGCTCGAGGCTGCTGGCCTGCGACTCGGTGCGCGCCGACAGGTCGGTGCTGCCCTGGGCGATCTCGGCGATCGCGCGGCTGGTGCCGGCGATCTCGGAGCGTACGTCGCCGAGCACGGCCCGCAGGTTGATGTGGATCTGCCACAGCCGGCGGATCAGCGAGCCGAGCGGGTTGAGGTGGTTCAGCGAGATGCTGGTGGTCAGGTTGCAGCCGGCGATGTCGCCGGCGAAGGCGTCCGCCTCCTGGATCGGCAGGGCGAAGCGGCGGTGGAACCAGAAGAGCAGCGCGGCGCTGCCGCTCACCGCGAGGGCGGCCTGCGCCAGGAAGCTGTCGAACGCCGGGCCCAGCATGTGCGGCGTCAGGGTCAGCGCGCCCAGCGTGAGCAGCGCGATGCCGAGCCGCTGGGTCAGCGTCAGGCGGTGCACGCGGCCCGGCCAGTCGCGCCAGCCGACCTTGCGGACTTTGCCTGCATGCAGCTTGAAGGTCGGGCGCCCGGCCTCGCGCTCGGCGCGGATGCGCTTGTAGAGTTCCTCGGCGCCGCGGATCTCCTCGGGCGTGGCCGCGAAGCGCACCGACATGAAGCCCTTGGGCTTGCCGTTCTCGACGATTGGCGTGACGTTGGCCTGCACCCAGTAGTGGTCGCCGTTCTTGCGGCGGTTCTTGACGATGCCGGTCCAGGGCCGGCCGCGGCTGATCGTCGCCCACAGGTCCTTGAAGGCCTCCGGCGGCATGTCCGGATGCCGCACCAGGTTGTGCGGCTGGCCGAGCAGTTCCTGGTAGTCGTAGCCGCTCGCATCGACGAAGGCCTGGTTGGCGTGCGTGATGACGCCGCGCGTGTCCGTGGTGGACACCAGCAGCGAATCCTTCGCGACGGGGAAATCGACTTGCGTGACGGGCAGGTTGGTGCGCACGGCAACTCCTCGGGTCTACGGGCGTCCGGGACCGGCCTGGCTGGCCCGCCGCGAGGGCGGGCCGGCTGGGCGCGATGCCGGTTGGCCCGCTGATCGGCATGGCGGGACGTGGAATGAGTCGCCGCCGCGAAAACTGCGACGCGCTGATCACTTCGGGTGTGAGCCCGGCCACAAGGCGTTGCCGTTGCCCCGGCGCGGCGGTGCAGCTAAGTTGCCGCCACCGGATGCGGCCGCGCCGCGGCCACCCGGCCTTCGGGAAAGGGGGATCGCATGCCGCGTCGGATCGTTGGTTTCGTCGCAATGCTGGCCGGGCTCCTGGTCCTCGGCGCCTGCGTCCAGCCCGCTCGCCGCGCCCCGGAGGCCGGCGCCGTGGCATCGCCCGCGACGCATCGTGCGTTCAGCCGGGCGGATATCGATGCGATTCATTCGCAACTGCACGCCATGGTGGATGCGGGGCAGTTCGCCGGGATGGTCACGCTGATCCAGCAGCACGGCCGGGTGGTCGACCTCGATGCCTACGGCATGGCCGACACGGCCGCCGGCGCGCCCATGCGGCCGGATGCGGTGATGGCCATCGCCTCGATGACCAAGCCGGTCACCGGCGTGGCGATGATGCTGCTCTACGAGCAGGGGCGCTGGGCGCTCGACGATCCGGTCGCGAAGTACATCCCGGAGTTCGCGCAGCTGCAGGTGATGGATGCCGACGGCCGCCTGGTCGCGCCGCGCCACGCGCCGACGATGCGCGAGCTGATGAGCCATAGCGCCGGGTTCACCTACGGGCTGTTCGGCACTTCGCCGGTCGACGGGCTCTACCAGCAGGCGCGGCCCATCGACGCCAACGGCTCGCTCACCGCGATGGTGGGCAAGCTCGCGCGGCTGCCGCTCAAGCACCAGCCGGGCAGCACCTGGGAGTACAGCGTCAGCGTCGACGTGCAGGGCTACATCGTCGAGAAGCTCTCCGGCATGCCGTACGACGTGTTCGTCCGCGAGCGGGTGCTCAAGCCGCTGAAGATGACGGACACGGACTTCGCCGTCATCGGGCCCGCACGCGCGCGCCTGGCGTTCCAGCACGCGCCGGGCGCCGACGGCAGGCTCGCGCTGGTGCTGCCGGAGGGCGGGCGCGCGGCGTTCGCGAGCCGCATCCCGGGCCTGCCATCGCCCGGCGGCGCGCTGTATTCGACGGCGCGCGACTACGCGCGCTTCGCGCAGATGCTGCTCAATGGCGGCGAACTCGACGGCGTGCGGCTGCTGCGGCCGCAGACCGTCGCGCTGATGCATCGCAATGCCCTGCCGGACGGCGTGTTCGTGGGCGCGCCCGGATCGCGCACCACCTTCGGCCTGGATTTCGCCATCGCACCCGATCCCGCCGTGAGCCACGAACCCTGGCCCGCGGGCACCTACTACTGGTCGGGCATCTTCGGCACCTATTTCTGGATCGACCCGGTGAACGACCTGGTCGTCGTCGGCATGGTGCAGCGCGCCTGGCTGCCGAACTCCGACGTGCGCGCGACGCTCGCGGCGCGCGACGCGGCGGGCCGCGCCATCTACGACGCGCTGAACCGCTGAACGGCCGTACCGCCGGGGCGGCGGGCGGGGTCGCCGCGCGGCGGCGGCAGCGCCGGTGTCAGGGCGGTGTGGCGCGGGGCAGGCGCCGCGCCGCGCTGGACAGGTTGCGTGCGAGCCAGGCGCCGTTGGCCATCAGCAGCAGCGCGGCCGGCCGGTACAGGGGGCCGGGCCACGCCAGCGCACCCGCGAGCAGCGCGAGGCTGGCCAGGTGCAGGCGCAGGTGCCAACGCGCCGCGCCCGGCGCGATGACCTCCTGCGTGCTGCGCGGCGCACCGCGGCCCGCCGCGCGCGCCTGTGCGTGGAACCAGACGAGGAACGGCACGATCTTGTAGAGCATGCCGCTGATCACGGCGACCGCGCAGCCGGGCAGCGCGAGGACCGCGATTGCGAACGGCAGCAGGGCCGCCTCGGCCAGCGGCGCATGCCAGGCGCTCGCGGCGCGCAGCAGCGCCGCCGCCGCCAGGCACAGCATCGCCAGCTGCCAGAACTGCACCGTGACGTCGGCGATGCGCCGGCGGCGGCGCTGCTGCAGGCGCAACGTCACCACGGCGAAGCCGAGCGCCAGCAGCGCGAGCAGGGTGTCGAGCAGCGTCGTCGCCAGCGCTGGCAGCCCGGCCAGCGCGGCGAGCGAACGCAGCGCGAGTGCCGCGAACAGCGCCGGCAACAGCGCCCGCGCCAGCCACGCCGGGTACGCCGGCGTCACCTGGAACATCGGCACCACCTGGTAGGCGACGGCGGCGACCAGCGCCAGGATCCAGCCGAGCAGGCCCCAGGCGACATGCGTGGCGAGCAGCGCCAGCAGCGGCAGGCCGCCGACGCCGCCGAGCGCCAGCACCAGCAGCACGCCGAGCACGAGCGTGACCGCGAGGCCACCGAAGGCGAGGCGCAGCCCGGTGGCGGTGGCCGTGGTGGCGCGCGCGCGCGCCAGCGCCACGACGACGGCGACCAGCAGCGTGCCGAGGCCCAGCACCAGGGCCGCGGCGCCGAACTCCAGCAGGCGCGGCGCGCCGCCGAGGAAACCCGCGGCGAGCAGCAGCGTGCCGAGGTTCAGTCCCAGGTGCGCGACGGTCGCGACGGCGTGGGCGCGCGGGAGCGGCGCGCCCGCCACGACCGGGAGCACCTGCTGCGCGGCGCCGCACATGACCTGCGTGACGAAGCCGAGCGTCAGCAGGTGCGTCAGCGCCATCGCCGCCGGCGCCCAGCGCGTGAGCAGGGCCGCGGGTCCCGCAACCCACAGAAGCGCGCCGGCGGCCACCAGGTACAGCGGCGCCGTCAGGAAGAAACGCATCGGGGCGGAGAGCGGCGGCGCCTGCTCGAGCGACAGGCTCGCGGGAATCATGGTGCCTGCCAGATCAGGATCTCGTAGTGGCCGTCGGCCAGCGGGCGGCTCTCCCAGCGGAAGCCGCCGCCGCGCAGCAGCTCGTACAGCGGCAGGGGCTCGCGATGGATCAGCAGCCGCACGCGATCGTCGCCGCGCAGCCCGGCGAGCGCGTCCAGCACGCGCTCCATCGGCTCGGGCGCGGGCAGGTCGCGCCCGTCGACGGTGTGTATCGCCCCCATCGGTGTCTCAGTCGGCCGGCAGGTCCTGCAGGCGCTGGCGCAGCGCTTCCCACTGGCCGGCCAGCATCTGGTCGCACATCGGGTAGAGGATGCCTTCCTCCTTCATGTTGTGCTGCTGCATCAGGACCATGAGCGTGTCGGCGGCACCGAGATAGCCGGCGCTGTCGCGCGCCTCGGCGCAGCGCTGCAGCGTATCGAGCAGCTCGCGCATCATCAGGTGCTCGTGCCGCATCATCGCCGTGGGCCCGGCGCTGCTGCCGGTCGCCGCCTCGAACTCGGGGAACAGCAGCTCCTCCTCCATGCGGAAGTGCCGCAGCACCGCCGCGCGGAAGGACTGGAACAGCGCCGCGCAGCGCGGCATGTCTTCCTCGGCCGCGGCCGCCTCGGCCAGTGCGAACTCGGCGTCGCAGCGGCGATGGTCGGCGCCCAGGAATTCGACCACATTGCTCATGTTCACCCCCGCGCCGCTGCGCGCAACCCGTGGATGAAGTATGCACTTGCGCTCGGGCCCGGCGCCTTGATGCAGCTCAAGCGTGCCGCGCCGGCGACTTGATGCAGCTCAAGCGCGGGATGCGGGCGCGCGCATCGCGGCGCGCGCGACCTCAGGGTGCGGGCGCCTGCGCGAGGATCGGCGGCTCGGCCGGGTTCGTGGATGCCGGGATCGCAGCGGCGCCGGAAGGGGGCGCGACGCCGGAGGACGCCGCCGCTGGCGCCGGCTCGGTGCCGGCTGCGGCGGCCGCGGCGGCGGGCGTCGGCGCGGCGCCGGTGCCTGCCGGGACGCCGGCCGCGGGAGCCGCGGACCGCGCGGCCAGCTGCTGCAGTGCGGCCACCGCCGTGCCGAGCTCCGCCACGCGATCGCGCAGCTCGCGCTGCAGGTCGGCCTGCGCGCTGCGCTGCGAGCCGCCCAGCCACTGCGACAGCGCGAAGCCGCCGATCGCGGAGGCGAGCAGCATGATGCCGACCAGGATCAGCGGCAGGCGGCTGCGTCGCCGCGAGATCACCTGGCCGCGCGCACGCGCGTCGGCATCCCTGGCGAGCGCGGCGCGCAGCTGCAGGAACGATGCGCACACGGTGGCGGTGGCGGCGATGATCGCGGCGAGGATGGCATCCGACATGGCGGGCCACGCTAGCGCCGCCGGCCGCGCCATGGCCGTGACCCGCATCACAGCCGCCGCCGCCTGCCGGCCGTTGTCGGTGGATGCCGACGGTCCCGTGGCGCGCTGCGCCGCGGGACCGGGCGCTCAGCTGGACGCCACTGGTGGCAGCGCGTGCGGCGGCAGGGCGTGCCGCAGCGCGGCCGCCGTGCCGCGCAGCTCCGGCAGCACGCCGGCGAGCGCCTGCTGCCGTACGTCGGCGTGGAAGGGCATGCTGGCGTTGAGCGCGGCGATCACGCGTCCATCCCGGTCCAGGACTGGCACCGCGATCGAGCACAGGCCGAGCTCGAGTTCCTGCTCCACGTAGGCGTAGCCCTGCGCGCGCACGGCCTCGATGACCTGCCGCAGGCGCGGCGGATCGGTGATCGTGTGCCGGGTGTGCGCCACCGGGTGGCAGGCCTCGAGCCAGGCGGTGAGTTCCGGCGGCGCGAGTCCCGCGACCAGCACGCGTCCCATCGAGGCGCAGTAGGCGGGCAGCCGCGCGCCGGCGCCGAGCGCGACGGTCATCAGGCGCTGCACCGGGACGCGCAGCACGTAGACGATCGAGTGGCCGTCGAGCACGGCGAGCGAGCAGCTGAACTGGATGCGGTGCCCGAGCGCTTCCAGCAGCGGCTGCGCCAGGTCGGTGAGGCGGTGCGAGCCGACGTAGCCAAAGCCGAGTTCCAGCACGCGTGGCCCGAGTGCGTAGTCGCGGCCGCTGGCGCGCACGTAGCCCAGGTGCTCGAGCGTGAGGACCAGGCGGCGCGCGGCGGCGCGCGACAGGCAGGCGCGCGCGGCGATGCCGGCGATGCTGAGCGAGGCGTGCTCGCCGTCGAAGGCGCGCAGCACGGCGAGCCCGCGCGCCAGGGACTGCACGAAATCACGGCTCCGCTCGAAGGTCTGCGTCCTGCCCATGCCCCAGGCCGGCGCGAATTGACAGTGCCGCGCGGCGCTGCGTAGCATTGTGCGCTATACGGACTGATGCGCGCAATGCGCACAAACGCTCCGGACGGGGAGTGCATGAGGGCCGAGCGCGATTCGGTGCTGCACAGCTGGTGCGTCCAGTCGCAGTGGGACGCGCCCACCGTGGTGGGCGGTACCGGCGCCTGGCTGCACCTGGCCGATGGCCGCGCGATCCTCGACATGAGCAGCCTCGCCGAGTGCTGCAACCTCGGCCACCAGCATCCGCGGCTGGTGGCGGCGCTGCGCGCGCAGGCCGAGCGGCTGTGCTTCGTCACCAACGCCTGGGGCGCGGCGCCGCGCGCCGAGCTGGCCGAACAGCTGCTCGAGCTCGCCGGCTTCGCCGGCGGACGCGTGTTCTTCACGCTCGGCGGCGCGGACGCCAACGAGAACGCCGTGCGCATCGCGCGGCTCGCGACCGGGCGTCCGGGCGGACAGGTGATCACCCGCGAACGCTCCTACCACGGTGCCACGCAGCTCGCGATGGCGCTGTCGGGCGATGCGCGCACGCAGGGACAGGTCGATGCCGCGGCGCTGGGCGTGAGCCGCGTGCCGCCGCCCTATGCCTACCGCTGCCCCTTCGGCAGCCGCGACGCGCGCGAGTGCGGCGAGCGCGCCGCGGGCGCCGTGCTCGAGCGCATCGACGCGCTCGGTGCAGGGCGCGTGGCGGCCGTGCTCATGGAGCCCGACGCCGGCACCAACGGCATCGTCGCGCCCGACAACTACTGGCCGGCGCTGCGGGCGCACACGGCGGCGCGCGGCGTGCCGCTGATCGCCGACGAGGTGATGAGCGGCTTCGGGCGCTGCGGCGAGTGGTTCGCGTGGCAGCGCCACGGCGCCGCCGCCCGCCCGGACATCATGACGCTCGCCAAGGGCCTGACCGGCGCGGCCGCGCCGCTCGGGGCGGTGGTGATCTCGCGCGACATCGCGGCGCGGCTCGAGCACCGCATGCTCGATGCCGGCCTCACCTACTGCGGGCACCCGCTGTCCTGCGCGGCAGGCGTCGCCGCGATCGACGCCTACCGCGGCGAGGGACTGATCGAGCGCTCGCGCACGCTCGGGGCGCGGCTGCTGGCCGCCCTGCAGCGGCTGCAGCAGCGCCACGCGGCGATCGGCGACG
This sequence comes from Steroidobacteraceae bacterium, assembly GCA_046347255.1. Taxonomy (GTDB): domain Bacteria; phylum Pseudomonadota; class Gammaproteobacteria; order Steroidobacterales; family Steroidobacteraceae; genus FEN-1191. The sequence goes on along the minus strand of JAXMGO010000024.1, from coordinate 23,374 downwards.
TGCGCGGCGGGCATGGCCTGTTCGCGGTGGTCGAGCTGGTCGCCGATCGCGCGACGCGCGCGCCGCTGGCGCCGTGGCCGCAGATGCCGGAGCCGCTGCGCGCGCTGCTGGCCGCCGCGCTCGCCGCCGGCGTGTCCTTCGGCGCGCGCGGCAACCTGATCCTGCTGGCGCCGCCGCTGGTGATCACGCCGGCGGAGCTGGACGGCGCGCTCGAGCTGCTGGACCGCCTGCTGGAGCAGTACCTGCCATGAGCTTCCGCCTGACCTACGCGACGATGTTCGATCCGCCCGAGTCGATGCACCGCAGCTTCGAGGCGGCGCTCGCGGCGCTGCGCGGGGAGATCGGCGCCGCGCACGCGCTGTTCATCGACGGCGCCGACGTCGCGCCGGCGCGGCGCGCGCGGCGCACGAGCCCGATCGACCACGACCTGGTGCTCGGTGAATTCCCGCGGGCCGGTGCCGCCGAGGTCGATGCCGCGCTGCGCGCCGCGCACGCCGCCTGGCCGGCATGGCGCGCGCTGGGCGCCGCGCCGCGCGCCGCGGCGCTGCGCCGCGTCGCCGACCTCCTGGAGCAGCGCGTCTACACGATCGCGGCGGCGCTGGCGCTCGAGGTCGGCAAGAACCGCATGGAGGCGCTGGGCGAGGCGCAGGAGACGGTCGACTTCTTCCGCCACTACGCGGATGAATTCGAGGCGGCCGGCGGTTTCGATCGCCCGCTGCCCGACGATCCGCTGCCGGGCGTGGTCGCGCGCAACCGCAGCGTCATGCGGCCCCATGGCGCCTGGGGCGTCATCGCGCCGTTCAACTTCCCGCGGCCACCGGCAACACGGTCGTCCTCAAGGGCGCGAGCGACACGCCCTGGGCCGGGCGGCTGCTGGCCGACTGCATCCGCGACGCCGGCCTGCCGCGCGGGGTGTTCAACTACGTGCCGGGCGGCGCGGCCGAGGCCGGCGCGGCGCTCGTCGCGCATCCGCTGCTCGCCGGACTCACCTTCACCGGTTCGGTCGCCGTCGGCGGCGAACTGCTGCGCGCCATGGCCGGCGGCCGCTGGCCACGGCCGTGCATCGCGGAGATGGGCGGCAAGAACCCCTGCATCGTCACCGCGCGCGCCGACCTCGAGGCCGCCGCGGCCGGCATCGTGCGCTCGGCCTACGGCATGGGCGGGCAGAAATGCTCGGCGCTCTCGCGCCTGTACGTGGACGACGCAGTGGCCGACGCGCTCATCGCACGCCTGCGCGCGAAGATCGCGGCGATCCGCATCGGCGATCCGACGGTGCGCGAGAACTGGCTGGGACCGGTCGTCAATGCCGCGGCCCATGCGGCCCATGCGCGCTGCGTCGGCGAGCTCGTCGCCGGCGGCGCGCGCCTGCTCGCCGGCGGCCGCGCGGTCGGCGACGGCGCGCTGGCGCGCGGCTGGTACGTCGAACCGGTGCTGGCCGAGGCACCCGCCGCGCATCCGCTGTGGCGGCAGGAGATGTTCCTGCCGATCCTGATGCTGCAGCGGGTGCGCGACCGCGAGGAGGCGCTGCGCTGCGCGAACGACACGGACCTCGGGCTCACCGCCGGCTTCTACGGCGGCGCCGACGAGGTGGCGTGGTTCCACGAGCACATCGAGGCCGGTGTCACCTATGCCAACCGGCCGCAGGGCGCGACCACCGGCGCCTGGCCGGGCTACCAGCCCTTCGGCGGCTGGAAGGGTTCGAGCTCGACCGGCAAGGGAATCGCCTCGTTCCACTATCTCGCGCAGTACCTGCGCGAGCAGTCGCGCACCGTGGTGGAACGCGGGCCATGAAGTTCCTGTCGCTCGCCGAGGCCGTGCGCGAGTTCGTCCCGGACGGCGCCTGCGCGGCGCTCGAGGGCTTCACGCACCTGATCCCGTTCGCGGCCGCGCACGAGATCATCCGCCAGCGGCGCCGCGACCTGCACCTGGTGCGCATGACGCCGGACCTCGTCTACGACCAGATGATCGGCATGGGCTGCGCGCGCCGGCTGACCTTCTCGTGGGGCGGCAACCCGGGCGTCGGCTCGCTCCATCGGCTGCGCGACGCGGTCGAGCGCGGCTGGCCGGCGCCGCTCGAGCTCGACGAGCACACGCACGCCGGGATGGCCGCGGCCTACTGCGCCGGCGCCGCGCGCCTGCCGTTCGGCCTGCTGCGCGGCTACATCGGCACCGACCTCGCGGGCGCCAACCCGCGCATCGGCGCGGTGGACTGCCCCTTCACCGGCGAGCGGCTCGCCGCGGTGCCGGCGCTCAATCCCGACGTGACCATCCTGCACGCGCAGCGCGCCGACCGCGCCGGCAACGTCGCGCTCGCCGGCATCGTCGGCGCGCAGCGCGAGGCGGCGCTGGCGGCGCGCGCGCTGGTGGTGACGGTGGAGGAGGTCGTCGCGGCGCTGCCGCCGGCGATGAACGGCATCGTGCTGCCGTACTGGGTGGTGAGCGCGGTGGTGCACTGCCCGGGTGGCGCCTGGCCGGCGTACGCGCACGGCCACTACGCGCGCGACAACGCCTTCTACCACCGCTGGGACGCGATCGCGCGCGGGCGCGACTCGTTCCGCGACTGGATGCAGCGCTTCGTGCTCGACAGCCGCGACCACGGCGAATTCCTGCGGCGGGTGGCGGCGGCATGAACGGCTGGAGCGCGGACGAGATGATGACGATCGCGGCGGCGCGGCTGCTGTGGGACCACTGCGTGTGCTTCGTCGGCATCGGCCTGCCGAGCGCGGCCTGCAACCTCGCGCGGCTCACGCATGCGCCCGAAGTCGTGCTGATCTACGAGTCCGGCACGCTCGGCACGCGCCCGGACGTGCTGCCGCTGTCGATCGGCGATGGCGAACTCGCCGAGGCGGCGAGCTGCGTGGTGCCGCTGCCGGAGGTGTTCAGCTACTACCTGCAGGCCGGCCGCGTCGACGTGGGCTTCCTCGGCGCCGCGCAGGTCGACCGCTTCGGCAACCTGAACAGCACGGTGATCGGTCCCTACGGCGCCCCGGCGGTCCGGCTGCCCGGCGCCGGCGGCGCGCCGGAGATCGCCGCGCATGCGCGCCAGTGCTTCATCGTGCTGCGCGCCACGCCACGCAGCTGCGTCGAGCGGCTCGACTTCCGCACCAGTGCCGGCTACCTCTATGGCCCCGGCGCGCGCGAGCGGGCCGGGGCCCGGGGCGCGGGACCGCGCACGGTGATCACCGACTTCGGCCTGCTGCGGCCGCATCCGGCGAGCTGCGAGCTCGAGCTCGCGGCGCTGTTCCCCGGCGCCAGCCTCGAGCAGGCGCGCGCCGCGGTCGGCTGGCCGCTGCGGCCCGCCGAGCGCATCGAAACCCTGGCGGCGCCCACGGCCGCCGAACTCGCGGCGCTGCGCGCGCTGCACGCGCGTACCCGCGCGGCGCACGCGCGCGTCGTCCATCCGACAGGAGTCTGAACGTGCACAATCCGCACCTGCGTACACCGCTGCCAGGCCCGAAGGCGCAGGCGCTGCTGGCGCGCGACGCCGCAGTCGTCTCGCCCTCGTATCCGCGCGACTATCCGTTCGTCATGTCGCATGGCCGCGGCACCGAGGCCTGGGACGTGGACGGCAACCGCTTCCTCGACTTCATGGCCGGCATCGCCGTGTGCTCCACCGGCCACGCGCATCCGGCGGTGGTGCGCGCGGTGCAGGAGGCGGCCGGGAAGTTCCTGCACATCTCGAGCGACTACTGGCACGAGAACATGGTGGGCGTGGCCGAGCGGCTGGCGCGCTTCGCGCCGCTCGGCGAACCGGCGATGAGCTTCCTGTGCCAGTCGGGCACCGAGGCCGTCGAAGGCGCGCTGAAGCTGGCGCGCTACGTCACCGGCCGGCAGCGCTTCATCGGCTTCCTCGGCAGCTTCCATGGCCGCACCATGGGCTCGCTGTCGCTGACCTCGAGCAAGTACACGCAGCAGAAGGGCTTCGCCCCGACGATGCCGGGCGTCACGCACGTGCCGTACCCGAACCCTTATCGGCCGCTGTTCGCCGGCGCCGACCAGGGCGCGGCGACGCTCGACTACCTCCGCATGCTGTTCGAGCGCAACCTGCCGCCGGCCGAGGTCGCGGCGATCGTGGTCGAGCCGATCCAGGGGGAGGGTGGCTACCTGGTGCCGCCGGACGGCTTCCTGCCCGGGCTGCGGGCGCTGTGCGACGAGCACGGCATCCTGCTGGTGTGCGACGAGGTGCAGTCGGGCATCGGCCGCACCGGCCGCATGTTCGCCTGCGAGCACTGGGGCGTGCGGCCCGACATCATCACCTCGGCGAAGGGACTGGGCTCGGGACTGCCGATCGGCGCGGTGATCGCCAGGCGGCGCCTGATGGAACGCTGGACGCGCGGCGCGCACGGCAATACCTATGGCGGCAACCCGATCAGCTGCGCCGCGGCGATCGCGACGCTCGACCTGGTGGCGAACGAATACCTGGCCAACGCCGCGCGCACCGGCGAGTACTTCCTCCACCGGCTGCGCGAGCTGCAGCGCGAATTCCCCTGCATCGGCGAGGTGCGCGGCAAGGGCCTGATGATCGGCATGGAGCTGGTCACCGCCGATGCCAACCGCGCGCCGGCGCGGGCGCTGTGCGACCGGCTGGTCACGCAGGCTTTCCAGAATGGCCTGCTGCTGCTCAGCTGCGGCGTGAGCACGGTGCGCTTCATGCCGCCGCTGTCGGTCAGCGTCGCCGAGGTCGACGAGGCGCTCGGCCTGCTGCGTGGCAGCCTCGGCGAGGCGCTGCAGGCCGGGAATGGCTGAGCCCATGGAGCGGGCCGGGGCCAGGCGCCGGTGCGCATCGGGCTGGCGCGCGGTGCCGCTCGCCGCGCTGGCGGCGCTGGCGGCGCTCTCCGCCGCGGACGCGGCGCGCGCCGACCGCCAGCCGGTGCTGCCGCAGGTGGACCTGCCGCACAGCTATTACTGGCGCGAGCTGTACCTGCCGCAGCTGACCACCGGGCCGTCCTCGCTGGCCTTCACGCCCGATGGCGCGGGCCTCGTCTACAGCATGGCCGGCTCGCTCTGGCGGCAACGGCTCGACGGCGACACGGCCGAGGAGCTGACCCATGCGGACGGCGCCTACGACTACCAGCCGGACGTGGCGCCCGACGGGGCGAGCGTCGTGTTCGCGCGCTACGACGGGCGCGCGATCGAGCTGTGGCGCCTGATCCGCCAGCGGGCGCGAACAGGCGCTCACGCAGGGCGGCGACGTCAACGTCGAGCCGCGCCTCTCGCCGATGGGCGCCGGCTCGCCTGGGTGTCGACCGCCGGCACGGGGCATTTCAACCTGTTCGTCGCCGACATCGATGCCGCTGGCCTGCACGGCGCGCGCTCGCTGCTCGGCGAGCGCCGCAGGCCATCGACCGCTACTACTACTCGGCCTTCGACCACGCGGTGAACCCGTCCCGGTCGCGCGACGGCCGGACGCTGTACTTCGTCGGCAACGCCGAGGTCGCCTGGGGCACGGGCGATCTCTGGGCCGTCGATGTCGCCGATCCGGCGCAGCGCCACCGCGTGCTGCGCGAGGAGACCACCTGGGCCGCGCACCCGGAGCCCGCGCCGACCGGCGCGCGACTGCTCTACAGCAGCTACCGCGGGCGCCCCTGGCACCAGCTCTGGCTCACCACGGCCGATGGCGCGGCACCGCTGCCGCTCACTTTCGGCGAGTTCGATGCGCGCAATGCGCGCTGGTCGCCGGATGGCAGCCGCATCGCCTACATCAGCAACGAGCGCGGCAACACCAGCCTGGTGCTGCTCGAGACCCTCGGCGGCGCACGGCGCGTGCTCGCGGCCACGCAACGCCGCACGCTGCGGCCCGCGGCGCGGCTGGTGCTGGATATCGTCGATGCCGCGGGTGCGCGCACCAGCGCGCGCGTCAGCGTGCAGGCCGCCGACGGCCGCGCCTACGCGCCGGCCGACGCCTGGATGCGCGCCGACGACGGCTTCGATCGCGCGCGCCAGCCGCTGGAGACGCACTATTTCCACTGCGCGCCGCCCTGCGCGCTGGACCTGCCGGCCGGCAGCGCGCGCGTCAGCGTGCAGCACGGCTTCGGCAACGCCCTCTGGCAGCAGCAGGTGGAGCTGGGCGCCGGCCGCGAAACCGCGTTGCGCGCGCAGCTGGTGGCGCAGCCGCTGCCGGCGGAGTTCGGCCGCTTCGTCAGCGCCGACCTGCACGTGCACATGAACTACGGCGGACACTACCGCAACACGCCGGCGACGCTGGCCGCCCAGGCCGCGGCCGAGGACCTGGACGTCGTGCAGGACCTCATCGTCAACAAGGAGGAGCGCGTGCCCGACGTCGCCTGGTTCCGCACGGACGCGGACCCGGCCAGCACGGCGCAGGTGACCATCCTGCACGCGCAGGAGTTCCACACCAGCTTCTGGGGGCACCTGGGGCTGCTGCACCTGGGCGATCACCTGCTGACGCCGGACTTCGCCGCCTACCGCCACACGGCGCTCGCCAGCCCGTGGCCGCACAACGGCGTGATCGCCGACCTGGCGCACGCCCAGGGCGCGCTGGTCGGCTACGTGCACCCCTACGATGCGCACATCGATCCGGCGCACGAGAGCGCACTGAGCCACGCGCTGCCGGCCGACGTGATCGCCGGCAAGATCGATTACCTCGAGGTCATGGGCTTCTCCGATCACAAGGCCACGGCCGAGGTGTGGTACCGCCTGCTCGACCTGGGTTTCCGGCTGCCGGCGGGCGCGGGCACCGACGCGATGGCGAACTACGCCTCGCTCCGCGGCCCCGTGGGCCTGAACCGCGTGTTCCTCGACACCGGCGGCCGGCGCGACGCGGCGGCGCTGAAGGCGGCGCTCGCGGGCGGCCGCGGCTTCGCCAGCAACGGGCCGCTGCTCGGCCTCGAGCTCGGCGGCGCCCGGCCGGGCGACACGCTCGCGCGTGCCGGCGGCGCGGTGCCCTATCGCATCGCGCTGCGCTCGCCGGTGGCGATCGACCACCTGGAGCTGGTGCAGAACGGGCGGGTGCTCGCGACCTTCAGGCTCACGGGCGAGCGCCGCGCCATCGATGCGCGCGGCACGGTGCGGCTGGCGCGCGGCGGCTGGGTGCTGCTGCGCGCCTGGAACGACGCGGCCGATCCGCTGCTGCTCGACCTGTATCCCTACGCCACCACCAGCCCGGTCTACCTGCCGGCCGCGGCGCCGCTTCCGCTGCGCGCGCGGACGCGGCCTTCTTCGTGACCTGGATGGAACGCGTGATCGACGCGGCCGCGGCGCGCGATGACTACAACGACGCCGGCGAACGGCAGGCGACGCTGCAGTACCTGGAGCGCGCGCGCGACGGCTACCGGGCGCTGGCCGCGGGCCGCGGTCCGGCGCCGGCGGCGCGCGTGCCGGCGGTGGCGCCCGCGGCGGTCGCGCCATGAAGCGCTGGCTGGCGCTGTGCGCCGGCGTGCTCGCCGGCGGCGCGCACCCGGCGGTGCCTGCGCAGGCACCGGCGCCAGGGCACTGCCGGCGTCGCCCGACCGTTTCGGCCCGGACGACCTCGACCGCCTGGCCGCCGTCGGCGAGCCGCAGTTCTCGCCCGACGGCCAATACATCGTCTACACGCTCACGTCGGTGAACGTCGCGGCCGACCGGCAACAATCGGACATCTGGCGCGTGCGCTACGACGGCAGCGAGCGCATGGCCCTCACGCACACGCCGGAGAACGACGAATCGCACCCGCGCCATGCGCCCGACGGCAGCGGCATCGCCTTCCTCGCCGATCGCGGCGGCGCCGGTGCCACGCAGCAGGTGTGGTGGCTGCCGGCGGACGGCGGCGAGGCGCGGCGCCTCACCGACCTGCCGGGCGAGGTGGAGGACTTCGCCTTCTCGCCCGACGGCCGGCGGCTCGCGGTGATCGCCTGGGATGCGCAGCGCCCCGCCGGCACCGCGGCGCCGAAGCACCCGCCGCCCATCGTCACCACGCGCTACCAGTTCAAGGAGGACATCACCGGCTACCTCGGGGCGCGGCGCAAGCACCTCTACCTGGTCGACGTCGCCAGCGGCGTGGCCACGGCGCTGACCGCAGGCCTGCACGACGAGCAGCTGCCCGCCTGGTCGCCCGACGGCCGCACGATCGCCTACGTGACGAAGCGGGGCGTCGACCCCGATCGCACGCTGGACTACGACCTCTATCTCATCGAAGCGCGCGCCGGCGCCACCGAGCGCCAGCTGACGCACTTCGCCGGTGCCGACCTCGATCCGTACTGGGAGAGCCGTCCGGACTGGTCGCCGGACGGGCGCCACATCGCCTACCTGCGCGGTGGCGCGGATCGCTGGATCTACTACGCCCCCTGGCAGCTCGCGGTGGTCGAGGTGGCGAGCGGTCGCGAGACGCTGCCGGCGCCGATCGACCGCTGCTTCACCCGGCCGCGCTGGGCCAGCGACGGGCGCGGCATCTATGCACTCATCGAGCGGAGCCGCGAGACGCACCTGGCACGCGTGTCCTGGCCCGAAGGGCGCGTCACCGAGCTCACGTACGGCGCGCGCTTCGACGTCGATGCGGCGATCGCCGCCGACGGCCGCGTGGTGGTGCTGGGAGGCGATGATGCCCACCCGGCCGAGCTGGCGGCGCTCGAGGCCGACGGGCCGCGGCTGCTCGGGCCGCACAACGACTGGCTGGCCCGCAAGCGCCTGGCGCCGGTCGAGGACATCCGCTTCCGGAGCGCCGACGGCACGTCGATCGACGGCTTCCTGGTGAAGCCGCCCGACTACCAGCCCGGGCGGCGCTACCCGACGATCCTCGCGATCCACGGCGGGCCGGTGTACCAGTTCAGCCACGAGTTCATGCCGGACTGGCAGGGCTATGCGGCGCGCGGCTTCGTCGTGGTGGCCGCCAACCCGCGCGGCAGCTCGGGGCGCGGCTTCGACTTCGCGCGCGCGATCTACGCCGACTGGGGTCGCCGCGACGTGCAGGACGTGCTCGCGGCCGTCGACCATGCGGTACGCGCGGGCATCGCCGATCCGGCGCGGCTCGGCGTCGGCGGCCGCAGCTACGGCGGGATCCTCACCGATTTCGTCATCGCCAGCGACCGGCGCTTCCGGGCGGCGGTCAGCGGCGCCGGCTCGGCCAACGCGCTGGCGATGTACGGCACCGACGAGTACACGCGCGAGTACGAGCTGGAGCTCGGCCCGCCGTGGCGGCGCCGTGCGCTGTACGAGCGGCTCAGCTACCCGTTCCTGCACGCCGACCGCATCGGCACGCCGACGCTGTTCTACTGCGCCGCGGCCGATTTCAACGTACCCTGTAGCGGCTCGGAGCAGATGTACCAGGCGCTGCGCTCGCGCGGCGTGCCGACGCAGCTGGTGGTCTACCCGGGCGAGAACCACGCGCTGCGCGTGCCGAGCTACCTGCGCGACCGCATGCAGCGCCTGACGGACTGGTACCTGCAGTACCTGCAGCCCTGAGGCGGCCGAGCCGGCGGCGCAGGAGCGGCAGGTCGGGAGCGAGCAGCAGATGGGCGCGACCAACCCGCAAGACGCCGCCGCGGCACTGGCCACGGCGCACGCGCTGGAGGCGCGTTGCTACTTCGGCGCGGACATGCTGGCGCTCGAGCAGCGCCGCGTGTTCGCCCGCAGCTGGCAGCTGGTGGCGCAGCAGGGCCAGCTCGCGACCGCGGGCGACCACGTGGTCGAGGAGGTCGCCGGCACGCCGGTGGTGCTGCTGCGCGGCGCCGACGGCGTGCTGCGCGGCTTCGTCAACGTCTGCCGCCACCGCGCCGGTCCGCTGGCGCTGTGCAGTGGCAAGGGGCTGGGGGCGCTGCGCTGCCGCTACCACGGCTGGCTGTACGACCAGGAAGGACGGCTGGTCGGCGCCCCGGAAATGCAGGATGCGCGCGACTTCGACCCAGCGGGCGTGCGCCTGCCGGCGCTGCGCGTGGCCGAATGGCAGGGGCTGGTGTTCCTCGCGCTCGAGCCGGACGTGCCGGCGTTCGACGCCGTGTATGGTGGCATCGCCGGGCGCATCGCGCCGATCGAGCCCGGCGCCATGCGCTTCGCGCGGCGCGACGTGTTCGAGGTGCACTGCAACTGGAAGGTGTACGTCGACAACTTCCTCGAGGGCTACCACCTGCCGATGGTGCACCCGGGGCTCTCGAAGGTGCTCGACTACCGCGTCTACGACACCGAGCTGTACGAGTGGTATTCGCTGCAGCACTCGCCGCTGCGCAACAGCACGGACATCTACGGCGACGGGCAGGCGTTCTACTACTTCGTCTACCCGAACGTGATGCTCAACATCATGCCGGGCCGCATGCAGACCAACCGCATCCTGCCGCTCGGGCCCGACCGCTGCCGCGTCGAGTTCGACTACTACTACGCGCAGGACGCGGCGGCGCTGGCGCGCATGGCGCGCGACCGCGAGTTCAGCGACGAGATCCAGGCCGAGGACATCGCCATCTGCGAGGCGGTGCAGAAGGGGCTGGCCAGCGGCCACTACACGGCCGGGCGGCTGTGCCCGAAGCGCGAGGGCGGCGTGTGGCACTTCCACCAGCGGCTGCGCGCGGCCTACGCCGCGGCGGATCGTTGAGGCCGGCGGCACGCGCATGAGCGACACGGCGGCGCGCAAGGAACTCGGCTTCTGGACCTGCACGGCGCTGGTGATCGGCAACACCATCGGCATGGGCATCTTCCTGCTGCCCGCCTCGCTCGCGCCCTTCGGGCTCAACGCGCTGCTCGGCTGGGGCGTCACCGTGGTCGGCATGTCGGTCATCGCCTGGGTGTATGCGCACCTGGCCAGGCGCTACCCGGAGGCCGATGGACCGTACGCCTACCTGCGCGTGACGGTGGGCGAGGTGGCGGCGTTCCTCGCGATCTGGTGCTACTGGGCGTCGCTGTGGATCACCAACGCGACCATCGCGGTGGGCCTGGTCGGCTACCTGGGCGCCCTGGCGCCGCCGCTGCAGTCGCTGCCGCCGGTGGTCGTGGCGCTCGGCGTCGTGTGGCTGTTCGTGTTCATCAATCTCATGGGGGTGCGCGCCGGCGGCGGCGTGCAGCTCGCGACCACGGCGCTGAAGCTCCTGCCGATGGCCGCGGTGATCGTGCTCGGCGGCGCCCTGGCGCTGCACGACCCGGCGGCGTACACGCGCCATCCGCCGGACGTGCCGATCCGCTGGTCGGCGCTGCTGCCGGCATCGAGCATCGCGCTCTACGCCATGCTCGGCATCGAGTCCGCCGCCGTGCCGGCCGGCCGCGTGCACGAGCCGCAGCGCACCATCCCGCGCGCGACGCTCGCCGGCACGCTGCTGACCGCCGTGATCTACGTGCTGGTCTCGGCGGTGCCGCTGCTGCTGATCCCGGCCGCCGAACTCGCCAACTCCACCGCGCCCTTCATCGACGTGCTCGCCCGCACCGGCGGCGCCGCCTACGGCCGCTGGATGGCGCTGTTCATCGCCATCGCCGGGCTCGGCTGCGTCAATGGCTGGACGCTGCTGGTCGGCGAACTCACCGCCAGCATGTCCGGGCACGGCATGCCGCCGGCCGCGCTGGGGCGGCGCAACGCGCGGTCGGCGCCGGCCCGCGCCCTCGTCGTCACCGCCGTGCTCGCGAGCCTCATGGTGCTGATGAACTACAACCGCTCGCTGGTGCAGGGCTTCACCTTCCTGACGCAGCTGGTGACGGCGGCCAACCTGCCGCTCTACCTGCTGTGCGCGCTGGCGCTGGTGGTGCCGTGGTGGCGCGGCACCCGCGGCGCGGGCGATGCGGCGTTGCCCATCGGCCTGCTGGGCACGGCCTACGCGCTGTTCGCGCTGGTCGGCGTGGGGAGCGAAGCGGTGCTGTGGTCGGCGGTGCTGGCCCTCGCCGGCGTGCCGCTCTACATCACGATGCGGCGGCGAAGGCCTCGCGCAGCAGCCTGACGCGCTCGGGCAGCTCCGCCACGACGCCGTCCAGGTCGGCGTCATCCAGTCCGAGCAGGTCCATGACCGCGCCGCTGCGTGCCGGCACCTGGGCTCGAGTGCGTAGGTGTTGCCGCTGGCGAGGCTCAGCTGGATGCCGAGGTGGACCAGCGCGGCCAGTTCGCGGTGGTCGGCGGGCGCGTCCAGCGGGTCGTGGTGGTGGCGCGTGGCCTCGATCAGCGCCGCCGGCAGCCGCCAGGCCTCGAACAGCACGGCCACGCAGTGCTCGTGGCCGACCAGCACGCGCTGCGCCTCCAGCTCCGTCAGGTCGCGCTGTGGCGCCGCGTGCAGCGCGTCGAGCAGCTCGCGGAATCCGCCCGGGTCGACCTGCAGCTGCAGCGTGACGCCCAGGTTGTGCAGCAGGCCGGCGATGAAGGCATCCGCGGCGAGTGCGTGGTGGTGGACGCGCGCCAGCGCTTCGGCGGCCACGGCCGTGGCGAGGCTGTGGCACACCAGCTCGTCCAGGTTGATGGGCGCCGACTCGCCGTGGCGGCGCACCGTGCGATCGAGGCAGGCGGCGGCGGCGATGCCGCGCACCGCATCCAGGCCCAGCAGCGTGAAGGCGTGCTCGATGGTCGTCACGTGGCGCGAAGCCCCGTAGAACGCGGAATTGGCCACGCGCAGCACGCGCAGCGCCAGCCCCGGCTCGCGCGCCAGCACCTCGCCGACCTGCGCGGCGCTGACGCCGGGATCGCACAGCAGCGCGAGCAGCCGCTGCGCGCCGTGGGTGCTGCCGCCGACCACCCCCAGCGCCGTGGCGGCCCGGAGGATCCGGGCATCCAGCTCCGGCCGTAATCGATCGGTGATCGCGTTCATGTCGAAGGCCTGTGTCGGCCGCCGCGGGGCCGTGGAGCGTGACCGCGTTCACAGAAGCGCGCTGACGCGCGCCCGCGGTGGCGAAGGATCGCGGCGCGCCGCCGTTACACCCCGCGGGACGACTTCGCCGGCCGACGCGCCGGCCCGGACCCGGGACGCAGCTGCAGCCGCATGGAAACATCGATCGAATTCGCCGCCGAGCGGCGCCGCGCCTGGCGCGAGACGCTGGTCATCGCCGTTGCCGCGCTGGTGGTGGTCGGCGTCGGCGTGTGCTCGGTACTCATGGCCGCGGCGCACGACGAGGAGCTGCTGGGCCTGGCGCCCGCCGCGCTGCTGATCGCCGGGCTCGGTGTCGTGTTCCAGCGCATCCGCCTGCGCGGGCTGGTCACCTCGCGCAAACTGGCGCGCGAGCAGCAGCAGCTCGGGGCGCTGATCGAAGGCACCGGCGTCGCCACCTGGGACATGGACCTCGGCCGCGGCACCATCCGGATCAACGAGCGCTGGGCCCGGATGCTGGGCCTGCGGCCGGAGCAGCTCGAGCCGCTGAGCGTGGCGAAGTGGCAATCGCTGTGCCATCCGGATGACTTCCCCGCGCTGGTCGCCGCCACCGAGGCGATCCCGCGCGGCGCCGACGCCACCGTCGAGAACGACTACCGGATGCGGCACGGGGACGGCCACTGGGTCTGGGTGCGCTCGCGCGGCCACGTGGTCGAGCGCGACGCCGCCGGGCAGGTGCGACGCATGGCCGGGTTCCTGGTGGACGTCTCGGCCAGCAAGGAATTCGAGCTGGCGCTGCGGGCGAGCGAGCACAAGCTCCGTTCGCTGTTCGAGCTCTCGCCCATCGGCATCGCGCTCAACGACATGGAGACCGGCCGCTTCCTCGAGGTCAACGACGCGTTGTTGCAGCCCACCGGCTACACGCGCGCGGAGCTGCTGCAGCGGACCTACTGGGACCTGACGCCACGGACCTTCGATCCGGAGGAACAGGCGCAGCTCGACGCGCTGCGGCGCGACGGCCGCTACGGCCCGTACGAGAAGGAATACCAGCGGCGCGACGGCACGCGCTACGCGGTGCTGCTGTCGGGCGTCCGCATGACCGACGTCGCCGGGCGCGAAGTCATCTGGTCGCTGGTGCAGGACATCTCGCAGCGCAAGGCGCTCGAGTCGGAGCTGTCGGCGGCCGCCCACAGCGACAAGCTCACCGGCCTTGCCAACCGCACCTCGTTCATGGAGCGGCTGCAGGCGGTCGTCAACCGCGTGCGCGCCGGGGCGCCGCTCGGCTTCGTCGTGCTGTTCCTCGATTTCGACAACTTCAAGCTGATCAACGACGCGATCGGCCACGACGCCGGCGACGAACTGCTGCGCCAGATCGCGGCGCGCCTGCGCAGCTCGCTGCGCGCGCGCGAATCCACCGGCCCCGACGACGACGGCACGCTGATCGCTCGCTTCGGCGGCGACGAGTTCCTGGTGCTGCTCACCGGCGCGAACGTCTGCCGCGCGGCGGCCGGCATCGCCGAGCGCCTGCTCAATTCGCTGGCGCCGGCCTACGCCATCATGGGCCGCGACGTGCACTCGACGGCGAGCATCGGCATCGTCACCAGCGAGCACGGCCTGGAGAGCGCCGAGGCCGTGGTGCGCAACGCCGACGTGGCGATGTACGAGGCCAAGCGCCTGGGGCGCGCCTGCTCGGTGGTGTTCAACGAGGAAATGCACACGCGCCTCGCGCGCCAGGTCACCATCGAGGGCGCGCTGCGCAAGGCACTGGGCACGTCGCAGCTGTCGGTCGTCTACCAGCCGATCGTGGAACTCGAGACCGGCCGGGTCGTCTCGGCCGAGGCGCTGGCGCGCTGGAACCACCCGCTGCTCGGGGCGGTGTCGCCGGCCGAGTTCATCCCGGTGGCCGAGGAGCGCGGCCTGATCGTGCCGCTCGGGCAGTGGGTGCTGTCCGAGGCCTGCCACGCGCTGGCGGAGTGGCGGCGGCGCGACCCCGGGCGCGCGCCAGCCACCGTGAGCGTCAACCTGTCGCGCGCCGAGCTGGCGTTGGGCGAGCGGCTGTTGATCCGCGTGCAGGAGACGCTGCGCAGCACCGGGCTGCCGGCCTCCTGCCTGCAGCTCGAGGTCACCGAGCGTGAGGTGATGCGCGACTCGGCCGCCTCGCTGCAGCTGATGCGCGACCTCCAGGCGCTCGGCGTGCACATGGCGATGGACGACTTCGGCACCGGCACGTCCTCGCTGGCCTGCCTGCGCGACTATCCGTTCGACACCATCAAGATCGACCGCTCGTTCATCAACAGCCTGACGGCCGGGCCGGACATGCTGGCGGTGATCCACGCGACGCTGACGCTGGTCGCGAACCTGGGCCGCGCGGGCGTGGCCGAGGGCGTCGAGACGGCGGCGCAGGTCGCGATCCTGCAGTCGCTCGGCTGCCGCTATGCGCAGGGCTACTACTTCAGCCGCCCGGTGTCGGCCGATCATCTGCTGGCGACCCTGGCCGCGCACGGCGAACCGCAGCCGGCCTGAGCCGCGGCGGCGCCCGCCGCGTTGACCGCGGGCGGTGCGGTCGCGGAGACTGCGGGGCCGGGAGGGCAGGCGAATGCGTGAGGCCATCTTGGCGCGGGTCGCCCGGGCGCTGGCGATCGGCTTTTCGTTCGTGGCGGCGTCGCCGGCCGGCGAGCCGGCGGCGGCCGGCGGGCCGGCGGCGGTCGGCAACGAGCCGGTCGTGGCGGTGACGCCCTGGGGCCAGCACGTGGTGCCCACGATCGACACCTACGTCGAGATCGAGACCTGGCGCCACCTGCGTCCCGGCCAGCCCTGGTCGGAGGGCGCGGAGCTGGCCGCGCGGCTGCGCGCCGACTACGCGGCCGGGCGCCTCGCGCTGCGGCGCTATCCGTGGCGGGTCGGCGACGGCATCTACGCGCTCGGCGACGCGCAGATGGAGCAGCAGACCTACCTGATCGACACGGGCGCGGGACTGCTGCTGGTCGATCCGAGCCTCGACATCTGGCAGGACGAGATCCTGGGGCAGATCCGCGCCCTGGGGTTCAGGGCGGAGGCCGTGAAGTGGGTGCTGATGACCCACTGCCACATCGACCACGGGCAGTCCTGCCACGCGTGGCGCCAACGCGGGGCCCGCATCCTGATCGGCGATGGCGACGCCCATCCGCTCGAGACCTGCAACAGCGTAGTGGCCACCTGGGTCGAGCCGCAGGCCAACGGCCGCTGCACGCCCTGTCCGGTCGACGAGCGCGTGCACGACGGCGATGTCCTGAAGTTCGGCACGCTGACGGTGCACGCCATCGCCACGCCCGGCCACACGCCAGGCTCGACGGTCTTCTACTTCGAGCGCGGCGGCCGGCACTACCTGGTGTCGGGCGACATCGCCCTGCACAACGGACGGCATGCCTGGATGGGCAATCCGTACGCGGACTGGGGCCAGTACCTCGCATCGCTCGGCAAGCTGGTGGACTTCTCGCTCGACGGCCAGCCGCGCCGCTTCGACGTGCTGCTGCCCGGCCACGGGACGGTGGACCTCGACATGGCGTCGCGCTCGGTAGCTGAAACGCAGCGCGTCGTGCGCGACATCCTCGCGCGGCGCGCGGCCGGCGAGCAGGTCGAGTGGATCGAGCCCTATCCCTGGAACTGGAGCCAGGGCGTCAGCTACGGGCCGGGCAACTAGCCGGTTTCCAGCGGCAACGCCGGATCCGCGCTCCACTCGACCAGCGAGCCGTCGTAGACCGCGACCTCGGGCGCGCCGAGCCGCAGCAGCGTGAAGGCCGCGCTGGTCGCGGCGATGCCGCCGCCGCAGTAGGTGACGACGCGGCCGCCGTCGAGCGCGCCGGCGGCGCGGAACTTCGCGCGCAGCACCTCGAGCGGCAGGTAGACCCCGGTGGCCGGGTCGATGAGCGAGCCCGCCGGGACGTTGCCGCTGCCGGGGATGCGGCCGGGGCGCGCCGTGCGGCTCACGCGTCCGGCGTGCTCGTCCGCCGACAGCGCGTTGACCAGGCAGACCCGCGGGTTGGCCACCGCGTCCTGCACGTGGCGCTTGTCGACGAACAGCTCTGGCCGCGGCCGCGGCCGGAATCCGGCCGCCGGGTAGCGCGGCGGCTCGGTCGACAGCGGCCGGCCCTCGGCGCGCCACTTCGCCAGTCCGCCATCCAGCACCGCCGCGGAGTCGAAGCCGAGCGCGCGCAGCATCCACCAGATGCGCGTCGCCCACATGTGGCCGCCGGCGTCGTACAGCACGACGCGCGTGCCCGGGCCGATGCCGCGGCGGCCGAAGGCCGCGGCGCACTGTTCCGCGGGCGGCATCATGAACGGCAGCGCGCTGCCACGATCGGACAGCTCGGCGATCAGGTCGAGGTAGCCGCTGCCCGGGATGTGGGCGCCGGCCCAGGCGGCCTGGCCGCTCTCCGGGCGCATGCCGCCGGGGATCGGCACCAGCGTCACCGAGCAGTCGTAGACGCGCAGGTCGGCATCGCCGAGGTGCGCGGCGAGCCAGCCGGTGTCCACCAGCAGCGGCAGGGGGCTTGCGTCCATCGAAGGTCCTCGCTTGCGGGTCGTGCCCTGATGCAGGATAGCAGGACGGAATCCGCATCGGGGGGCACCATGGCCGATACCAGCAGACTGGAATACCTGCGGCTCACGCCGGGCGCGGACGGCGTCGCGCGCTTCCGCACCTGCAGCTTCGATTTCGTGCCGATCGGCGTGCACGGCGTCGAGGCCGTGCTCAGCGTGCACCGGGTCGGCGAGGTGCGCGGCGTGATGCTGGCGCGCCTCGCGGCCGGCACCACCGAGGACTGGCATCCGGCACCGCGCCGGCAGTTCATGGTGTGCCTGCAGGGCATCGTCGAGGTGACCGCCAGCGACGGCGAGAAACGCCGCATCTCGCCCGGTGGCTGCGTGCTGCTCGAGGACGTCACCGGCCAGGGGCACCGCACCCATGCGGTGGGCCCCGAGGACCACGTCGCGCTCGCCATCCCGGTAGAATCGGCCGCCTATCCCTAGCCCCCGGCCGGAGAGGCGCATGGCACTACGCGAGCAGCTGATCGAATACCGCGATGGCGAGACCCGGCTCCAGGGCTTCCTCTGCCACGACGACGCGCGCAGCGGCCCGCTGCCGGCGGTGCTGATCAGCCACGCATGGGGCGGGCGCGACGACTTCGTCGAACGCAAGGCGCGCCGGCTCGCCTGGCACGGCTACGCGGCCTTCGCGCTCGACATGTACGGCAATGGCCGGCGCGGCAGCAGCCCGGAGGAGAACCAGGCGCTGATGGCGCCGTTCGTGCAGGACCGCGCGCTGCTCGCGCGGCGCATCAACGCGGGGCTCGCCGCGCTCAAGGGCCTGCCGCCGGTGGATGCGCGGCGCGTCGCGGCCATGGGCTTCTGCTTCGGCGGCATGTGCGTGCTCGACCTGGCACGGAGCGGCGCGGAGCTGCGCGGGGTCGTCAGCTTCCACGGGCTGCTCAAGCCCAGCGGCCTCGCCCCGGCGGCGCGCATCGCGGCGAAGATCCTCATGCTGCACGGCTACGACGATCCGCTCGCGCCGCCGGATGACGTGCTGGCGGTGGCGCGCGAGTTCACCCAGGCCGGCGCCGACTGGCAGCTGCACGCCTACGGCCACACGCTGCACTCCTTCACCAACCCCGCGGCCAACATGCCGCAGAACGGCATGCAGTACAGCGATCGCGCCGACCGGCGCTCCTGGCACGCGCTGCTGCAGTTCCTCGAAGAGGTGCTGCGCTAGTGAAACAGCGGGCGCGGCGACACGGCGTGCGCGGCTTGCCCGGCGTCGTGCTGCTGGTGCCGCTGGCGCTGCTGGCCTGCGGCAGCGTGGCGTCCGCGGCCGAAGCGCCGCCGCCGGCCGGCAGCGCGCTGTACGCCGAGCGCTGCGCCTCCTGCCACGACCACCCGCGCGACCGCATCCCGCCGCGCGCGCAGCTCGCGACGCGCAGCCCCGAGGAGGTGGCGCAGGCCCTCACCAGCGGCACGATGCGCGTGCAGTCGGTCGGCCTGAGCCTCACCGACGTCGCGGCGCTCGCGGTGCTCCTGACCGGGCGTGCGCCGGGGCCGGAGCTGCGGCCACCGCCGGAGCAGTACTGCTGCGCGGCCGGCGCCTACGCCGCGGCCGGCGGGCGCCACCGACTGGAACGGCTGGGGCGCGATGGCGACAACTCGCGCTACCAGCCGCAGCTTCCGGACTGGAGGCGCGGCCGCCAAGCGCCTCGCCGTGAAGCGGGCCTTCGGCCTGCGCGGCACCAGCGTTCCATGGGCAGTCACCGTCGCCGGCGGGCGGCTCTACGTGACCAGCCTGACCGGCCGGCTGATTGATCGATGCGGCGAGCGGCTGCACGTGGTGGACCTTCGATGCGCAGGCGTCGGCCCGTACCGCGGTGAGCGTCGCGATGCTGCCGCGCGGGCTGGTGCAAGGCCTTCATGGGCGACGACAGCGCCACCGTCTACGCGGTCGATGCCGCGAGCGGGCAACTGGATGTGGCAGCGCGGACGACCGACGCGCATCCGATGCAGGCATCACCGGCGCGCCGGTGTTCCGCGCCGGGCGCCTGTACGTCCTGGTCTCCTCGATGGAGGAGGTGCCGGCTACATCCAGCGCAGTGCTGTGGTACACGCACGTCATCGCTGCCGAACCCCGGGCCTATCGCAGGAGCGACAGCGGCACGCAGCTTCTCCACAGGCCTGCCGGCGGCGCCGTGGAACTCGCCGACGATCGATGCGCAGCGCGGCTCGCTGTACGTCGGCACCGGAAATTCCTACACCGACATCGCGGCGCCCGCGACCAACGCGGTGGTCGCGATCGGGCTCGCGACCGGCCGGGTCCGCTGCGCGGCAGCTCAACCGCGCGGGACAACTGGGTGATCGGCTGCGCCGCGCCGGTCATCAATCCCTGTCCCCCCGGGGACGCCTGCCGCCGAGGCGGCGTGGCCAACTGCCCGAAGTCGGTGGGACCGGATGCGGATCTCGCCGGCCCCGCCGATCCTGGTGCACGCTGGCCGACGGCGCCGTGCCGCTCAACTGCCGGCGCGGGCGGACACGAGCTCGCGGCCTCGCCGTGATCGACATCGCCAGCGGCCGCGCAAGCGCTGGAGCGCGCTGCCGATCAGGACCGCATGCAGCTTCGGCGCAGCGCGCAAGCCGCAACAGCGCGCAGTCGCAGGCGGCGACACTGGATTCCCGCCGTGTTCTCCGGCGCCCAGGACGGGCACCTGCGCGCTTACGCCGCCGACGACGGCCGCGCTGTGGATTTCGATACGGCGCGCCTTCCTGACCGTCAACGGCGTCGCCGCAAGTCGGCGGCTCGCTCGACCACGGTAGCCCGGTGGTGGTCGACGGCGTGCTGTACGTGCCTGGGCTACGGACGCATCAACGGCCAGCCCGGCAACCTGCGCTGCTGGCGCTGTCGGTGGACGGCAAGTAGATCAACGCGAACAGGGTGCAACGACAAATCCGCTGAAATCTTCATCCAAGGCGCGCGCCGCGCCGCTGTCGTGCTGCTGGCGCTGGGCGCCGCGGCGGTGCCATTTGCGCTGGCCGCGAAGCCTGACGTGCCCGGCGACATGGAAGGTGCGGCAGCTCGCGCATGCGGCCGGCACCGGCGCATGAGCTGCGGCTGGTCGAGGAGGCGCCGGTGCGCCGGCCGGGCGCGCACGAGGTGCTGGTGCGCGTGCGCGCGGTGTCGCTCAACCGCCGCGACCTGTTCGTCATGAAGGGGCAGTACCCGGTCGGCAGCAACGGCAACATCGTGCCGCTGTCCGACGGGGCCGGCGACGTCGTCGCCGTGGGGCCGGAGGTGCACCGCGTGCGCGCCGGCGATCGCGTGGTCGCCGCGTTCTTCCAGGCGTGGATCTCGGGGCCGATGTCGCGCGCCGCCTTCGCCTCGGCGCTCGGCGGCGGCGTGGACGGAATGCTGTCGCAGTACGTGACGCTCGGCGAGGAGGGGCTCGCGAAGCTCCCGGCCGGACTGTCGTACGAGGAAGCGGCGACGCTGCCCTGCGCGGGCGTCACGGCCTGGAACGCACTGGTGACGCGTGGGCGGACCGGCCCCGGGCAGTACGTGCTGCTGGAAGGCACCGGCGGCGTGTCGGTGATCGGCCTGCAGCTGGCGCTCGCGCTCGGCGCGAAGCCGATCATCACCAGTTCCAGCGACGAGAAGCTCGGGCGGGCGCGCGCGCTCGGCGCCTTCGGCACCGTCAACTACCGCAAGGACCCGGAGTGGGACAAGGCCGTGATGTCGCTGACCGGCGGCGAGGGCGTGCAGCAGGTACTCGAGGTCGGTGGCAAGGACACGCTGCCGCATGCGCTCGCCAGCCTCGGCCAGGGCGGTCACCTGGCGCTGATCGGCGGCCTCAGCGCCTTCAGCGGCGACATCCCGATGATGGCGCTGCTCGGCAAGGGCGCGAGCGTCAGCAGCATCTACGTCGGTTCGCGCGCCGACCTCGAGGCGCTGCTCGAGTTCGTCGCCAAGCACCACGTCCAGCCGGTGGTGGATCGCGTGTTCGCCTACGAGGAGGCGCCGGCCGCCTATGCCCTGATGGAATCGGAGCGTTTCTTCGGCAAGATCGTCATCCGGATGTAGCGGGAGTTACGGGTTCGCGCCGGACGGCGGTCAGTGTAGTATCGCCGCGCGCTGGATCGCCCGGGACGCGCACTGCCGGCCGCAGGCGGGCGCAACCGGTTCCACACACCTGAGCAGGGGAGCGCCATGTTCGGTCGCCTGATGCCCCAAGAGGGCAGATTCTTCGACTATTTCAAGGAGTTGGCCGAGCTGATCGTGCAGGCCAGCCGCGAGCTGCAGGCGCTGATGAGCAGCTTCGACGACGTCGAGCGGCGCCGCTTCAACATCGAGACCATCGAGAAGAAGGGTGACAAGGTCACGCACGCCACGGTCGAGCTGCTGCACAAGACCTTCATCACGCCGCTCGACCGCGACGACATGCACCGGCTGGTCACGCGGATGGACGACATCCTCGACCTGATCGAGGATTCGGCGCAGTCGATCTCGATGTACGACGTGCGCTCGGTGACCACCGACGCCGCCCGGCTCGCCGAGCTGTGCGTCGGCTGCGCCGAGAAGGTCAAGGCCGCGGTCGAGCTGCTGCCCGACATGGACAACGCCCGCAAGATCATCGAGGTGTGCGCCGACATCGACCGCTTCGAGTCGGAGGCCGATCACCTGATGCGCACCGCCATGGCGAAGCTGTTCCGCGACGAGCCGGACGTGCGCCAGCTGATCAAGCTGCGCACGATCTACGAGCTGCTCGAGCAGATGACCGATCGCTGCGAGGACGTGGCGAACATCATCGAGGGCATCGTCGTCGAGAACGCCTGAGGCGCCGGCGCGGCGGGCGTCGCCGGCCCCCACGAGACGATACGGGAGCAGCGTGAGCACGGAACTGGTGGTTTTCCTGATCGTCGTGGCGCTGCTGTTCGATTTCATGAACGGCTTCCACGACGCGGCCAACTCGATCGCGACGATCGTCTCGACCGGCGCGATGCGGCCGCACCTCGCGGTGCTGTGGGCCGCGTTCTTCAACTTCGTGGCCTTCATCATCTTCGGCGTCGCCGTCGCCTCGACCATCGGCAAGGGCATCATCGATCCGGCCATCGTCGATCACCGCGTGGTGTTCGGCGCGCTGACCGGCGCGATCAGCTGGAACCTGTTCACCTGGTACTACGGCATCCCGTCCTCGTCCTCGCACGCGCTGATCGGCGGCCTGGCGGGCGCGGCGGTCGCCAAGGGCGGCGTCGGCATGCTGATCGCCAAGGGCTTCACCAAGACCGTCATCGCGATCGTGCTCTCGCCGCTGGTCGGCTTCACGCTCGGCGTGCTGCTGATGCTCGCGGTGTCGTGGATCTGCCATCGCTCCACGCCGCAGCGCGTCGACCGCTGGTTCAAGAAACTGCAGTTCGTCTCGGCCGCGCTCTACAGCCTCGGCCACGGCGGCAACGACGCGCAGAAGACCATGGGCATCATCTGGATGCTGCTGATCGCGGCGGGCCTCTCGGGCCCGAAGGACTCGCTGCCGTTCTGGGTGGTGCTCGCCTGCCAGACGGCGATGGGCCTCGGCACGCTGTTCGGCGGCTGGCGCATCGTGCGCACGATGGGCATGCGCATCACCAAGCTCAGGCCGGTGAGCGGTTTCTGCGCCTCGGCCGGCGGTGCGATCACGCTGTTCATGGCCACCGGGCTCGGCGTGCCGGTGTCCACGACGCACACGATCACGGGTTCGATCGTCGGCGTCGGTTCGGTGCAGCGGCTCTCCGCGGTGCGCTGGGGCGTCGCCGGCGGCATCGTCTGGGCCTGGATCCTGACGATCCCGTGCTCGGCATTCGTGGCCGCCGTCGCCTGGTATCTCTCGCAGCGCTACTTCTAGCTGCCGTCTGCAGGCGCTGGCTCGGCCGGGCCTGCGGTCCCCTTCAGCGGTACGACCCTTCAGGGGTGGG
The DNA here is from genome assembly GCA_046347255.1 of Steroidobacteraceae bacterium. Taxonomy (GTDB): domain Bacteria; phylum Pseudomonadota; class Gammaproteobacteria; order Steroidobacterales; family Steroidobacteraceae; genus FEN-1191. Next base: position 218 of record JAXMGO010000024.1, on the reverse strand, counting down.
ACGAGGACACCGCCGGGCGCGCCGGCGCGGCACGGTGCGCCTGCTCGGCGGCGTAGTCGCGGCGCGCCACGTCGATGACGTAGGCGTGCAGCGCCGCCACGTCCGCCTTCGTCAGCGCATCGTTCCAGCGCGGCATGCCGAGCGGCACCTTCAGCCCGTCGAGCACGATCTGCTCGAACAGCGCGTGCGAGGCCGGCGACATCGCGCGCAGGTCGGCC
>JAXMGO010000023.1:0-80862 GCA_046347255.1 Steroidobacteraceae bacterium | reverse complement strand
CCTGCCGGCGCAGCCGCTCCAGGGCACGCAGCCGCCCGGTGCGCAGGAGCTCGTCGATCTTCGCTGCGAGGTCCGTGCCGATGCCCGGGAGCGCGTCGAACTCCTCGGTGCCGTGCAGCTCCGCGAGCGGCCGCGGGAGCGAGCGGATCACCTGCGCGGCGCGCTGGTAGGCGCGGATGCGGAACGGGTTCTCGCCGCCGATGGCCAGCAGCTCGGACATCTCCTCGAAGGCCGCCGCCACGTCCTCGTTGTGCAGGCCGGGCGACGGGGGAATCGGTAGACTGCCGTTCTTTCGCTTCATCGGAGGTCCGGCATGCGGCGCTGGCTGGTGGCCATCGGGTGCTCCATCGGCCTCGCCGTGGGCTTCGGTCCGATTTTCGTCTTCAGCTTCGGCCTTTTCCAGAAGGCCATGACCGGCGAGCTCGGCTGGAATCGCGCCGAGTTCTCATTGGGCTTCTCGGCCGCGACGCTGGTCACGGCGCTGCTGATCACGCAGGCGGGCGTCTACATCGATCGTTATGGCATCCGCCCGGTGGTCCTGGTGGGCTGCCTGCTGCTGCCCGCCGGCCTGTATGCCTTCAGCCTGGTGCACGCCTATCCGGCCTTCCTGCTGATCGCCACGGCGATGGGGCTGGTCGGCGCGACCACCAGCTACCCGGGCTACGTGTCCGCGCTGCCCGCCTGGTTCGAGCGGCACCTGGGCGTCGCCCTGTCGATCGCCGTCACCGGCGTGGGCTGGGGCACGGCGCTCGCCGGCCTGCTGATCAGCGTGTTCATCCGCGACCTGGGCTGGCGCGGCGCCTTCCGCGCGATGGCGCTGGTGGTGCTGGCCGTCGGCCTGCTCAACCTCCTCCTGCTGGTCCGCGACCGCCCGCGTCCCGCGCGCGCCCCGGCCGCGCGCGCGGCCGACGAGCAGGAGAGCCGTGCCGTGTTTCGCAGCGCGCTGCGCAGCGGCCTCTTCTGGCGCCTGGCGATCGCCTTCGCGCTGGTGCCCATCGTGAGCATAGGCATCAACTTCCACCTGCCGGCGATCCTCGCCGACCACGGCTACTCGGCCCTGCAGGTCGCCGGCATCGCCGGCGTCATGGGCACGACGATCCTGGCCTCGCGCATCGTCGTCGGCGCAACGCTCGACTACCTCCCGACGAGCCTGGTCGGCGCCGTCCTGTTCGGCGGGCAGGCGCTCGGCGTGCTGCTGCTCGCCTTCGGCGGCGGCACGGCGACGCCCTTCATCGCCGCCGCCTTGCTCGGTGCGGCCACCGGCGGCGAAGGCGACCTGATGCCCTACGCCTGGTCGCGGCTCTTCGGCCAGAAGGCCTACGGCCGCATCTACGGCGCGAGCTTCGCGCTGTTCAACGTCGGCACGCTCCTCGGGCCGCTGCTGCTCGGCGCCGGCTTCGACCGCTTCGGCACCTACCACCCGGTGCTCGTCGGCTACAGCCTGCTCTCGCTCATCGCCATGGGGCTGATCGCCACGGCGGCCATGCGGCCGCCGCGCGAGGCCCGCGCCGGCGAAGCTTAACGGCGTCCTAACGGCGCGCGGGCGCAGGATTCCGGCCGGCATCCCGGCCTGGAATCCGCATGAAGCCCCAACCCTCGAGCACCGCGGCCGTCATCGGCGCCCTCGGCACCGTGTACGGCGACATCGGCACGAGCCCGCTGTACGCCTTCAGGGAGACGCTGCACGCGACCGGCGATGCCTCGGCCGCCGCCGTGTTCGGCGTGCTCTCGCTGACCTTCTGGAGCCTGACGCTGATCGTCACGCTCAAGTACGTCGTGCTGATCCTGCGGGCCGACAACGCGGGCGAAGGCGGGATCCTCGCGATGCTGGCGCTGCTGCAGCACACCCTCGGGCGCGGCGGCCGCTGGGCCACGCGCGTCGTGCTGCTCGCCTCGCTCGGCGCGGCGCTGTTCTACTGCGACGCGCTGATCACGCCGGCGATCTCGGTGCTGAGCGCCGTCGAGGGCCTGGAACTGCTGAGCCCGCAGTTCCACGGCACCGCCGTGCCGGTCACGGTCGCGATCGTCATCGTGCTGTTCGCGGTGCAGTACCAGGGCACCGGGCGCATCGGCCGCAGCTTCGGCTACGTCATGATCCTGTGGTTCCTGGTGCTCGCGGTGCTCGGCGCGATCGCGCTGGCGCGCCACCCGGCGATGCTCGGCGCGGTGAACCCCTGGTGGGCCCTGCGGCTCGTCGCCGATCATCCGCAGCGCGCGCTCGCGATCCTCAGCGGGGTGTTCCTGGTGGTGACCGGCGGCGAGGCGCTGTATGCCGACATGGGCCACTTCGGCCGCCGTCCGGTGCAGGCCGCGTGGCTGGCACTCGTCTGGCCGGCACTGCTGCTCAACTACTTCGGCCAGGGCGCGCTGGTACTGGGCGATGCGGCGCGGGGCGCGGAACCGTTCTACGCGCTCGCGCCGGCTGCCGCCCTGCCCGCCCTGGTGGTGCTCGCCACGGCGGCCACCATCATCGCCTCGCAGGCGACGATCTCCGGCGCGTTCTCGGTCACGCGGCAGGCCGTGCAGCTCGACCTGCTGCCGCGGCTGCGCATCCTGCAGACCTCGGAGCACACCCACGGCCAGATCTACGTGCCGGCGGTGAACCTGTTCCTGTGCGTCGCCGTGATCCTGTTCGTGATCGGCTTCCGCTCATCGGGTGCGCTGTCGATTGCCTACGGCACCTCGGTGGTGGGCACGATGCTGATCACGACGGTGCTGGGCGCCGGCATCGCGCTGGCCAACTGGGAGTGGCCGCGCTGGCGGGTGGCAGCGGTGTTCGGCCCGCTGCTGCTCGTCGATGTGCTGTTCGTCGCCGCCAACACCACCAAGCTCGCCAGCGGCGGCGGCATCACGGTCGGGCTCGCGCTGGTGCTATTCGGCGTGTTCCTGACGTGGCGCGACGGCCGGCAGCGGCTGCGCCGCCGGCTGCAGGAGCTGGCGGTGCCGATGCCGCAGCTGCCGGCCCTGCTGGCGAAGGCGCTGCCGGTCCCGGGCGCCGCCGTGTTCCTCGTCAGCAATGGCGACTTCGTGCCGACGGCGCTGCTGCGCAACCTCGAGCACAACCGCGTGCGCCACGAGCTCATCATCATCCTGCACTTCGTGATCAGCACCGCGCCGCGCGTCGACCCGCTCGCGCGCGCACGGCTCGAGACGCTCTGGCCCGGCGTGATGCGCCTGCGCGCGGAGTTCGGCTTCATGGAGACGCCGAACCTCGGCGACGCCATGCGCTGCGCGCGCCTCAAGGGCCTGCGGCTGCCGCCCGGACGGGCGACCTACTTCGTCGGCTGGCACCTGGTGCGGGCACGCTTGCGCACCGGGTGGCAGAACCTGCGCATGCAGCTGTTCGCGCGCATGCAGCGGCGCAGCGCCCAGGCGGCCGAGTTCTTCCTGATGCCGCAGGATGGCGTGGTGATGCTCGGCACCGAGGTCGATATCTAGCCGGGTTCGAGCCGGTAGCCGACGCCCGCCTCGGTGAGCAGGCTGCGCGGGCGCGACGGATCGGGCTCGAGCTTCTCGCGCAAGGACTTGATGTACACGCGCAGCGCGCTCGACTCGCCCGCCTGACCCGGGCCCCACACGTCGCGGATCAGCGCATCGCGCGTGACGATCGCACCGCGCCCCTGCACCAGGCGCTCGAGCAGGCGGAACTCCAGCGGCGTGAGGTGCACGGCGCCGGCCGGGCCCGCGGCGCGCCGCTGCGCGAAGTCGACGCGCAGCAGCCCGACCTGGACCCAGCCGCCCTCCGGCGTCGCCTGCACCTTGCGGCGCAGGACGGCGCGCAGGCGCGCCAGCAGCTCGCCGGCGCTGAAGGGCTTGGTCACGTAGTCGTCGGCACCGGCATCCAGGGCGGCGATGCGCTCGGACTCCCGGTCGCGCGCCGTCAGCACGACCAGCGGGACCTGCGAGAAGGCGCGCAGCTGCGGGATCAGCGCCTGGCCGTCGCGGTCCGGCAGCCCCAGGTCCAGCAGGATGAGGTCCGGCCGATGGTTGCGTGCCTCGAGCAGCGCCCGCGCGGCCGTCTCGGCGACGCTCACGCGGTGGCCCGCGGCGGCGAGCAGCGTCTGCAGCACCGTGCGCAGGCCCGCATCGTCCTCGACCACCAGCACGTGGAACATCGCCGCCGTCATGTGCCGGCCTCGCACGGCAGCGTGAAGCTGATGCGCGCGCCGCGCGGCACGCGGTTCGTGGCCGAGATGCGCCCGCCATGCGCCTCGACGATCGCCCGGCAGATGGCGAGCCCGAGCCCGGCGCCGCCCGCCGCGGCCTCGGTGCGCCCGCGGTGGAACTTCGCGAACAGCGCCTCCGGTGGCCCGGGCGGCAGCCCCGGCCCCTCGTCGTCCACGTGCACCCACACGACGCCCGGCTGCGGCTCCGCCCGCACGCAGATGCGCGTCCCGTCCGGCGTGTGCCGCGCGGCGTTCTCCAGCAGGTTGGCGAGCAGCTGCGTCACGAGCCCCGCATCGACGCGCACCGGCGGCAGGTCCGCCGGCAGCGCCAGCTCGACCGCATGGCCGGCGAGCCGCTCCTGCACGCGCGCCAGCGCGGCGCCGGTCAGGTCGGCGAGGTCCTCCCAGTCGCGCTGCAGCGGCAACGGCCCCGATTCGAGCCGCATCAGCTCGAGCACGTTGGTGACCAGCCCCGCCACGTCGCGGGCGCGCACCTCGATCGTGTGCACCAGCGCGGCGCGCGCCGCGGCGTCGAGCGTGATGGTCGGATCGGCGAGCGTGCTGCTCGCGCTGGTGATCACGGCGAGCGGCGTGCGCACGTCGTGCGAGATCGAGGCGAGCAGCGTGCTGCGCAGCTTCTCGGTCTCGCTCGCGAGCCGCGCCGCCTCCGCCGCGGCGGCGAACTGCGCCCGCTCCAGCGCCAGCGCGATCTGCGCGCCGAAGGCCTCGAGCAGCGCGTGCCGCTCGCCCTCCGGGCGCCCGCCCGCCGCGCCGGAGCGCAGGGCCAGCACGCCGAGCCGCCGCGATGCGGCACGCAGCGGCAGGCACAGCCAGTCGCCGGCCGCGTGCAGCGCCTCGCCGGGCGCCGCTGGCGCAGTGTCGTCGAACACCGCCTGGACGGCTTCGAGCAGCTCCGGCGCCGCGCCCCCGGCCTGCAGCCGGCCAGCAGCATCGGGCAGCCACAGCAGCGCCGGCGCGCCGAACACCTCCTCGACCTGCCGGCAGGCTGCCGCGGCCAGCGCCGCCGGGTCGCGCTCCGCCAACAGCGCGCGGCTCAGCGCGTAGAGCAGCGCCGTGCGGCGCGCCTCCTCGGCCGCCGCACGCGCCCGCGCACGCACGGCCTCCACGAGCTGCGCGATGACCAGCGCCACCGCCAGCATCGCCACGAAGGTCACCAGGTATTGGCCATCGGCCACCGCGAAGCTGAAGCGCGGCGGCACGAAGCAGAAGTTGAACAGCGCGACGTTGAGGAGCGCGGTGAGCGCGGCCGCCGCGCGGCCGAGCCGCAGCCCCGCGATCGCGGCGCCCAGGACGTACAGCAGCGCGACGTTGGTGAGCGACAGCGGCGGATGCAGCAGGAAGCCGATGCCGGTGCAGGCAAGCGAGAGCGCCAGGCCGCCCAGGTAGCGCCAGGAGCTGCGGGCGTCGGCGGAGGGAGTCATCACTTCAGCGCTGCTGCTGCGGGCCGCGCGAGGCTTGAAGATTGGTCGGGGCGGCGAGATTTGAACTCGCGACCCCTTGCACCCCATGCAAGTGCGCTACCAGGCTGCGCCACGCCCCGACCGAGGGCGCGATGATACCCGCTGCGGGGATACGTGGCGAAGGGGATTTTCTTGCAGGTCGGCTGCGGGCGCCGATGCGGCTGCGGCCGCGGGCCGCACGCCCCGCCCGGGGCTCAGCGCCGGATGACGCGCAGCAGCTCCTCGAGCTCCGTGCGCAGCTGGCGCACGATCTGCTGGCTCTGGCTCACGTCCTGGCGCGCCTCGTCGCCGGTGAGCTGGTTGCGCGCGCCGCCGATCGTGAAGCCCTGCTCGTAGAGGAGGCTGCGGATCTGGCGGATGACGATGACGTCCTGGCGCTGGTAGTAGCGGCGGTTGCCGCGCCGCTTGACGGGCTTGAGCTGCGGGAACTCCTGCTCCCAGTAGCGCAGCACGTGCGGCTTCACGCCGCAGAGCTCCGAGACCTCACCGATCGTGAAGTAGCGCTTGCCCGGGATCGCTGGCAGTTCGTTATTGTTCTTCGGTTCCAGCATAGGCCTCGACGCGCGCCTTGAGTTTCTGGCCGGGCCGGAACGTTACCACGCGGCGGGCGCTGATCGGGATCTCCTCGCCGGTTTTCGGATTGCGGCCGGGGCGCTGGTTCTTGTCGCGCAGATCGAAGTTGCCGAACCCGGACAGTTTCACCTGCTCGCCCGTGGCGAGCGCACCGCGCAGTTCCTCGAAGAACAGGTCGACGAGCTCGCGCGCTTCACGCTTGTTGAGGCCGAGCTGGTTGAACAGCGCTTCGGCCATTTCGGCTTTCGTGAGGGCCATCGTTTTATTCTCTGATTCTCGCATCCAGATGCTGCGCCAGATCGGCCACCACGGCGGCCATGATCCGGTCAGCATCTTCGTCGGTCAGGGTGCGGTTTAAGTCTTGCAAAATCAAGCCTAAAGCCACACTCTTTCGACCGAATTCTACTCCCTTCCCCTGGTAGATGTCGAAGACGCGGAGCTCTCTGAGGGAGCTCGACGCGGCAACACTAACACGATCGCGGATTCGGCCAAAAGGCTCGCCCTCCGCCACGGTGAACGAAAGGTCGCGGCGGATCTGCGGATACGCGGAGAACGCCCGGAACTGCGGCAGCGCGGGCGCAGCGATCGCATCGAGTTGCACTTCGAACAGCACCGGGCGATATGTCAAATCAAGCGCGCGCGCCAGTGCGGGATTTATCTCTCCGAGATGTCCGACGACGCGTCCTGCGTGCACGAGCTGCGCGGAGCGACCCGGGTGCAGGCACTCCATGCCCGCCGCCGGCTCGAAGGCCACCGCATCGCCCACGGCCAACGCCTGAAGTATGACTTCCACGTCGCGCTTCACATCGTGGAAATCCACGGGCTCGCGGCCGCCGCCCCACTGCTCCGGCCAGCGCGCGCCGCAGGCGAGGCCCGCGATCACGTGCTGCTCGTGCAGCGCGCCGGTCGCGTCGCGCCGGAAACGATTGGCGATTTCGAACAAGCGCACGCGATCGGCCTGGCGCGCCAGGTTGCCGCGCAGCACGGTGATGAGCCCCGGCCACAGCGACCAGCGCATCACGCCGAGCTGGGCCGCGATCGGGTTGGCGAGTTCGGCCACCGCCTGGGCGCCGAAGAGCTGCTGCTGCAGCTCCGGATCGGTGAAGCCGTAGCTGATCGCTTCCTGGTAGCCGCGCGCCGCCATGAGCTGCAGCAGCGCGGATTCATCCGGCGCGGTCTCGGCGAGTGCGCGCAGGCGCGTCGCCATCGGCGCCGGCGCTTCGGGGATCGACTCCAGGCCGACGACACGCGCGACCTCCTCGATGAGGTCGGCCTCGATCGCGATGTCGAAGCGCCAGCTCGGCGCGCGCACCTGCCAGCCTTCCGCCACCGCCGTCACGCCCATGCCGAGCGCGCGCAGCACCGCTCCGACGCGTTCGGCGGGGATCGCCGTGCCCAGCAGGCGCTCGAGCTGGCGCGCGCGCAGCGTGACGCTGCGCGCGGGTGGCAGCACGGTCGGATCTTCGGCCGTGACCGGCGTTCCGGCCGTGCCGCCCGCGATCTCGAGCATCAGGCTCGTCGCGCGCTCCAGCGCGCGTTCGATGCCGGCCGGATCGGTGCCGCGCTCGAAGCGCTGGCTGGCCTCGGAAGTGAGTCCCATGGCGCGCGCCCGGCCGGCCACGGCCTCGGGCACGAACCAGGCCGCCTCGAGCAGCACGTCGCGGGTGGCCTCGCCCACCGCGCTGCCGGCGCCGCCCATGACGCCGGCGAGGCCGATCAGCCCGCCGTCGTCGATGATCATCAGTTCCCTGCCGGTGAGCGGCGTGTCGGCCGTGCTGAAGAGCAGCCGCACGCTCTCGCCGGCGCGCGCCCGGCGCGCACCGATGCCGCCGCGCAGCTTGCCCGCGTCATAGGCGTGCAGCGGCTGGCCGAGCTCGAGCATCACGTAGTTGGTGACGTCGACGATCGGGCTGATGGGCCGCAGGCCCGCGCGCTGCAGCCGGCGCCGCAGCCACTCCGGCGTCGCCCGGGTGTTGTCGATGCCGCGCAGCACGCGGCAGTGGAAGCGCCCGGCCCCGCAGCCGCGCTCGAGCGTCACCGTCGTGCCCGGCGCACCCACGGCCGGCGCGACGCGCAGCGTCGGGCCGCGCAGGGCCTGGCCGGTGAGCGCCGCGACCTCGCGCGCCACGCCCAGCACCGACATGCCGTCGCCGCGGTTCGGCGTGACGTTGACCTCGAGCACCGGTTCGTCGAGGTCGAGCACGGTGCGCAGGTCGGCGCCGAGCGGCGCATCGGCATCGAGCTCGAGGATGCCGGCCTGCGCGTCGCCCAGTCCCAGTTCCTTCGCCGAGCACAGCATGCCGGCGGAGTCCACGCCGCGCAGCTGCGCACGGCCGATGGCCACGTCGTTCGGCAACCGCGCGCCCACCTGCGCGAGCGCGGTGCGCAGCCCGGCACGCGCATTGGGCGCGCCGCAGACGATCTGCAGCGGCTCGCCCTGTCCGGTCGAGACGCGGCAGACCTGCAGCTTCTCGGCCTTCGGGTGCCGCTCGGCGCTGAGGATCTCGGCGACCACGACGCCGCTGAAGGGCGGCGCGGCCGCGCCGATCCCCTCGACCTCGAAGCCGAGCATGGTCAGGCGCTCGGCCAGCTCGGGCGCGCCCCAGGGCACGTCGACCCACTCGCGCAGCCAGTTGAGCGGCAACTTCATGCGAATTGCCCCAGGAACCTGAGGTCGTTCTCGAAGAACAGCCGCAGGTCGTTGACGCCGTAGCGCAGCATCGCGAGGCGCTCGATGCCCATGCCGAAGGCATAACCGGTGTAGCGCTCCGGGTCAACGCCGCAGGCGCTGAACACGTTCGGGTGCACCATGCCGCAGCCGGAGATCTCGAGCCAGCCGGTCTGCTTGCAGACGCGGCAGCCCTTGCCGCCGCACAGCACGCAGGTGATGTCGACCTCGGCCGAGGGCTCGGTGAACGGGAAGTAGGAGGGCCGCAGGCGCATCGCCAGGTCGCGCTCGAAGAACGCCTCCATGAAGCCGTGCAGCACGGACTTCATGTGGGCGAAGCTGATGTCCGTGTCGACCACCAGCCCTTCGACCTGGTGGAACATCGGCGAGTGGCTCACGTCCGAGTCGCAGCGGTACACGCGCCCCGGCGCGATCAGCGCCAGCGGCGGCGTGCGCGAGCGCATCGCGCGCACCTGCACCGGCGAGGTGTGGGTGCGCAGGAGCTTGCCGTCCTTCAGGTAGAAGGTGTCGTGCATGGCGCGCGCCGGGTGGTTCGCCGGGATGTTGAGCGCCTCGAAGTTGTGGAAGTCGTCCTCGACCTCCGGCCCCTCGGCGACCTCGAAGCCCGCGCGCCGGAACAGCGTCTCGATGCGCAGCCGCGCGCGCGTGATCGGGTGCAGCCCGCCGCGCGCCTCGCCGCGCCCGGGGAGCGTGACGTCGATGCGGCCGCTCGCGAGCTCGCGCTCGACGGCGGCGCGCTCGAGCGCGGCGTGCCGCGCGGCGAAGGCCTGCTCGAGCTGCTGCTTGGCGGTGTTGATCGCCTGCCCGGCCTCACGCCGCTCGGCGACCGGGAGCTTCCCGACCGCCTGCAGCCGCAGCGTGAGCTGGCCCTTCTTGCCGAGGAGCTGCACGCGCAGCTCCTCGAGCGCGGCGAGCGCGTCGCACGCGCCGATCTGCGCGAGCGACGCGTTCGCGAGTGCGTCGAGGTCGGTCACCGGAGCGCCCCCTGGCGGCTTGTGACGGGGCGCCTAGGCGACCAGACTGTTCTTGGCCTGCTGTGCGATCACGCCAAAGGCGTTCTGGTCGTGCACCGCGAGGTCCGCAAGGAGCTTGCGGTCGACGGCGATGCCGGCGGCCTTCAGCCCCGCGATCAGGCGGCTGTACGACAGCCCGTGCACGCGGGCCGCGGCATTGATGCGCGCGATCCACAGTGCGCGGAAATCGCGCTTCTTCGCCCGCCGGTCGCGGAACGCGTACTGGCCGGCCTTGATGACGGCCTGCTTGGCGGCGCGGTAGACCTTGCGCCGCGCGTTGTAATAGCCCTTGGCCTTGCCGAGGACCTTCTTGTGACGGCGCCCGGCCGTCACGCCACGCTTGACTCGTGCCATGGTGAATGGACTCCTGGAATTCGACGGTTACTTGGCGTGCGGGAGCAGTTGCACGATGCGATGCACATCGCTCTCGTGCACGAGGCTGCTGCCGCCCGAGCGCAGGTGGCGCTTGCGCTTGGAGTCCTTGTGGCCGAGGTTGTGCCGGCGGCCCGACGAGTAGGACTTGAAGCCCTTCGCCGTCTTGCGAAAACGCTTGGCCGCGGCCCGGTTGGTCTTCAACTTGGGCATGATCCGATCTCCACTTTTTACTAGCCAGAGCTCGCAAGGCCGCCGCGCTCGCGCGCGCCGGCCCGCTCACCCGCGGACTTGGCACTTCGGTTCGCGCCGGACTGGCCGGCGCGGCCCATCAGTGCCGCGTCACTTCTTTTTTGGTGAAAACACCATGACCATCTGCCGCCCTTCCATCAGCGGGTTCTGCTCGACCTGCGCCACGACGGCGAGATCGGCCGAGACCCGGTCGAGGAGCTTGCGACCGATATCCTGGTGCACCATTTCACGGCCACGGAACCTCAGGGTCACCTTGGCCTTGTCACCCTCGGTCAGGAAGCGGGTCAGATTACGCAGCTTGACCTGGTAATCGCCCTCTTCCGTACCGGGACGAAACTTCACTTCCTTGACCTGGATCTGCTTCTGCTTGCGCTTGGCAGAGTGCGCCTTCTTGTTCTGCTCGAACAGGAATTTGCCGTAGTCCATGATCCGCACCACCGGCGGCTCCGCCGTGGGCGAGACCTCGACCAGGTCCAGCTCAGCGCTCTGGGCCAGGCTCATCGCGTCGAAACGCGTCATCACGCCCGCCTGGGACCCGTCCGCCGCGATCACCCGCACCGTAGGCGAGGTGATTTCTTCGTTGCGCCGGACACGCTTGGTTGCAATGGCTATACGTCAATCCTCCAAAGTCTGGCGTCCGTGGCTGCCGAGCTCGAGCCGGAGGCGTTCGACGAACGTCTCCGGAGTCATCGCGCCCAGGTCCTTGCCACCACGGGAACGCACGGAAACCTGCCCGGCCGCGACCTCCTTGTCGCCCGCTACGAGCAGGTACGGGACACGCTGCAACGTGTGCTCGCGGATCTTAAAGCCGACTTTCTCGTTCCGCAAGTCGGTCTCGACCCGAAGCCCCTGATTTTTCAAGGAATCCACCAGTTTTCGCACGTATTCGTCCTGGCGGTCGGTGATTCCCATGACCACGGCCTGCACCGGCGCCAGCCAGGCCGGGAGCCGGCCGGCGTGGTGCTCGAGCAGGATGCCGAAGAATCGCTCGAGCGAGCCGAAGATCGCCCGGTGCAGCATGACGGGCGTGCGCTTCTGGCTGTGCTCGTCGATGAAGTGGGCGCCGAGGCGCGCGGGCATGTTCAGGTCCACCTGCCAGGTGCCGCACTGCCAGTCGCGCCCGATCGCGTCCTTGAGGACGAACTCGAGCTTCGGGCCGTAGAAGGCGCCCTCGCCCTTGTTGAGCGTGAACTCGACGCCGGCGGCGCGCGCGCCGGCCATCAGCGCCTGCTCGGCCTTCTCCCAGATCTCGTCGCTCCCGACGCGCTTGGGCGGCCGGTCGGAGAACTTCACGCGCACGTCGCCGAAGCCGAAATCGCGGTAGATCCCGAGCAGCAGCTGGATGCCGCGCACCGTCTCCTCGGTGATCATGTCCTCGCTGACGAAGATGTGCGCGTCGTCCTGCGTGAAGGCGCGCACGCGCATCAGCCCGTGCAGCGCGCCCGAGGGCTCGAAGCGGTGCACCTTGCCGAACTCCGCGTAGCGGACCGGGAGCTCGCGGTAGCTGACGATGCCCTGCTTGAAGATCTGCACGTGGCCCGGGCAGTTCATCGGCTTGATGGCGAACACGCGCTCGTCGGGCGTGCGCGCCGTGTACATGTTCTCGCCGAACTTCTCCCAGTGGCCCGAGGCCTCCCACAGGCTCTTGTCCATGAGCTCGGGGGCGTTCACTTCCTCGTAGCCGGCGGCGCGCTGCTTGTCGCGCATGTAGGCGATCAACGCCTGGAACACGCGCCAGCCCCTGGGGTGCCAGAACACCGCGCCCGGCGCCTCCTCCTGCATGTGGAAAAGGTCGAGCTCGCGGCCGATGCGACGGTGATCGCGCTTCTCGGCCTCCTCGAGCCGCCTGAGGTATTCGTCGAGCTGCTTCTGGTCGGGCCAGGCGGTGCCGTAGATCCGCTGCAGCATCTCGTTGCGCGAATCGCCGCGCCAGTAGGCGCCGGCGACCTTGGTCAGCCTGAAGGCGCGGAGCTTGCCGGTCGAGGGCACGTGCGGGCCGCGGCACAGGTCGACCCAGTCGCCCTGCCCGTAGAGGCTGATGGCCTCGGCCGCCGGGATGCTGGCGATGATCTCGGCCTTGTACTTCTCGCCGATGCCGCGGAAGTACTCCACCGCCGCGTCGCGCGGCATCTCGCGGCGACTGACCGGCTGGTCGGCCTTCGCGAGCTCGCGCATGCGTGCCTCGATCGCCGCCAGGTCCTCGGTCGTGAAGGGACGCGCGAAGGCAAAGTCGTAGTAGAAGCCGTCCTCGATCACCGGGCCGATCGTGACCTGCGCCTCGGGGAAGAGCTGCTTGACCGCCTGCGCCAGCAGGTGCGCGGTCGAGTGGCGGATGATCTCCAGGCCCTCGGCGTCGCGGTCGGTGACGATCGCGAGCGTCGCGTCGCGCTCGATGCGCCAGGAGGTGTCGACCAGCTTGCCGTCGACGCGCCCGGCGAGCGCGGCACGCGCGAGGCCCGCGCCGATGCTGGCGGCGACCTCGGCGACGGTGACCGGGCGATCGAAGGATCGCTGGCTGCCGTCGGGTAGCGTGATCACGGGCACTGGCCGTTCCTCGTCAAAACTGAAAGAGGCGCCCGCCGTGCACCAGATGGCATGTCGACGGGCGCCTCTTTTCGAGACTGGTAGGCGCGAGTGGGATCGAACCACCGACCACCACCATGTCAAGGTGATGCTCTACCACTGAGCTACGCGCCTGAAGGGGCGGGACGATAGCGCAAGAGGCGCCCGCACCGCAAGGCTAAGGCGCGGATTCGCAACGCTTTTGGCCTTTAGCCGCTCGCCGCCTGCGGCCCTACCGGCGCCTCGGCGAGGTCGAGTTCGAGCTTGCGCAGCGCGTCGATCTGGTCGCGCAGCGCCGCCGCCTGCTCGAACTCGAGGTTGCGCGCGTGCGCGTACATGCGCTGCGTGAGCTGCGCGATCCCGCGCCGCAGGTCGGCGAGGTTCTTGTACCGGGCCGGCTCGGCCGGCGCCGCGCCGCGCCGCCCGCCGCCCGCCGCCGGCTTCTCCACGCGCGCGCGCGCGCCCTCCATGACGTCGAGCACCGGCTTGACGATCGAGCGCGGCGTGATGCCGTGCGCGGCGTTGTACTCGAGCTGCTTCACGCGCCGCCGCCCGGTCTCGGCCATCGCCCGCTGCATCGAGCCGGTGATGCGGTCGGCGTACAGGATCGCCCGCCCGTTGACGTTGCGCGCCGCGCGGCCGATGGTCTGGATGAGCGAGCCTTCCGAGCGCAGGAACCCTTCCTTGTCGGCATCGAGGATCGCCACCAGCGAGACCTCGGGCATGTCCAGGCCCTCGCGCAGCAGGTTGATGCCCACCAGCACGTCGAAGCGGCCGAGGCGCAGGTCGCGGATGATCTCGGCGCGCTCCACCGTCTCCACGTCGGAGTGCAGGTAGCGCACCTTGACCTTGTGCTCGCCGAGGTACTCGGTCAGGTCCTCGGCCATGCGCTTGGTGAGCGTCGTCACCAGCACGCGCTCGTGCACGGCGACGCAGCGGTTGATCTCGGAGAGCAGGTCGTCGACCTGCGTCGTCACCGGCCGCACCTCGACTTCCGGATCGACGAGGCCGGTGGGCCGCACCACCTGCTCGACGCGCTGCGCCTCGCGGCGCGCCTCGTAGGCGCCCGGCGTCGCCGAGATGAAGATCATCTGCGGCGCGAGCCGCTCCCACTCCTCGAACTTCAGCGGCCGGTTGTCGAGCGCCGAGGGCAGGCGGAAGCCGTACTCGACCAGCGTCTCCTTGCGCGAGCGGTCGCCGCGGTACATCGCGCCGAGCTGCGGCACCGTCTGGTGGCTCTCGTCGATGACCAGCAGCGCATCGGGCGGCAGGTAGTCGAACAGGCACGGCGGCGGCTCGCCGGCCTCGCGCCCGGAGAGGTAGCGCGAGTAGTTCTCTATGCCGGAGCAGTAGCCGACCTCCTTGATCATCTCGAGGTCGAACATCGTGCGCTGCTCGAGCCGCTGCGCCTCCACCAGCTTGCCGGCCTCGCGCAGCACCGCGAGCCGCTCGCGCAGCTCCGCGCGGATGAGCTCGAGCGCGCCCGCCAGCCGGTCGGCCGGCGTCACGTAGTGCGTGCCCGGGTAGACGGTGTAGCGCGGGATGCGGCCGAGCGTCTGGCCGGTGAGCGGGTCGATCAGCGCGAGGTTCTCGATGGTGTCGTCGAACAGCTCGACCCGCACCGCCTCGCGCGCCGACTCGGCCGGAAACACGTCGATGACGTCGCCGCGCACGCGGAAGCTCCCGGGCTGCAGGTCCAGGTCGTTGCGCGTGTACTGCATCTCGGCGAGGCGCCGCAGCAGCCGGCGCTGGTCGATCGGCTCGCCGCGCACCAGGTGCAGCACCATCGAGAGGTAGGCCTCGGGATCGCCGAGGCCGTAGATGCACGAGACCGTGGCGACGATGATCGTGTCGTGCCGCTCGAGCAGCGCCTTGGTCGCCGACAGGCGCATCTGCTCGATGTGCTCGTTGGTCGAGGCGTCCTTCTCGATGTAGGTGTCGCTCGAGGGAACGTAGGCCTCGGGCTGGTAGTAGTCGTAGTAGGAGACGAAGTACTCGACCGCGTTCTTCGGGAAGAACTCGCGGAACTCGCCGTAGAGCTGCGCCGCCAGCGTCTTGTTGTGCGCCAGCACCAGCGTGGGGCGCTGCACCGCATGGATGACGTTCGCGACCGTGAAGGTCTTGCCCGAGCCGGTCACGCCGAGCAGCGTCTGGTGCGCCAGGCCCGACTCCAGGCCCTCGACCAGGCGCGCGATCGCCTCGGGCTGGTCGCCCGCCGGCTGGTAATCGCTCCTGAGTTCGAATCGCCGCTGTTCCACCGGGCCCGAGCCTTGGTCGGCCGCTCGCCGATCCGCTAATATACCCGTTCGTTTCCACCCCCTCCGACCCGCACAGGACACCCACCGTGAGCCCCCAGGTTTCCCGCCGCTCGCAGCGCGTCAAGCCCTCGCCCACCCTCGCCGTCACTGCGCTGGCCGCGCGCCTGAAGGCCGAGGGCAAGGACGTCATCGGCCTCGGCGCCGGCGAGCCGGATTTCGACACGCCCGCGCACATCGCCGCCGCCGGCATCGAGGCGATCAAGAGCGGCTTCACGCGCTACACCGCGGTCGAGGGCATCAACGAGCTCAAGGACGCGATCATCGCGAAGTTCAAGCGCGACAACGCCATCAACTACGAGCGCTCGCAGATCCTCGTGTCCACCGGCGCCAAGCAGACCATCTACAACCTCTGCATGGCCGTGCTCGACCCGGGCGACGAGGTCGTCATCCCGGCACCGTACTGGGTCTCCTACCCCGACATGGCGCTGCTGGCCGATGGCGTCCCGGTGACGCCCTACGCCGGCCCCGAGCAGGGCTACAAGATCACGCCGCGGCAGCTGGCCGCGGCGATCACGCCCAAGACCCGCCTGCTGATGCTCAACAGCCCGAGCAACCCGACCGGCGCGGCCTACACCGCCGCCGAGCTCAAGGCGCTGGGCGAGGTGCTGCTCGAGCACCCGCGCGTGCTCGTCGGCACCGACGACATGTACGAGAAGATCTGGTGGGGGAGCGAGCCGTTCTGCAGCCTGCTGACCGTCGTGCCGGCGCTCTACGACCGCACCATCACCATCAACGGCGTCTCCAAGGCCTACGCGATGACCGGCTGGCGCATCGGCTACTGCGGCGGCCCGAAGGAGATCATCACCGCGATGGCGACCATCCAGGGGCAGTCGACCTCCAACCCCTCGAGCATCAGCCAGCGGGCCGCGGTCGCCGCGCTCAACGGCGACCAGGAATGCGTGGCGGTGATGAACCGTGCGTTCAAGGAGCGCCACGACTACATCGTCGCGGCGCTCGGTCGCCTGCCCGGCATCGCCTGCCGTCCGGCGAGCGGCGCGTTCTACGCCTTCGCCGACGTGCGCGGCGCGATCAAGAACATGGGGCTCAAGGACGACGGCGCCTTCGCCGAGCTGCTGCTCAACAAGGTCGGCGTCGCGGTAGTGCCGGGCGGCGGCTTCGGCGCGCCAGGCCACATCCGCATCTCCTTCGCCTGCAGCCTCGATACGCTGCGCAAGGCCGTGGAGCGCATCGCCTCGGTCCTGCCGGCGGCGGCAGCGGCCTGAGGGCGGTTTGTATTTACTGGAGAATTAGTCCATATCTCATTGATCTGAAATAGGGACTCTCGGCCGCAGCCGGGTGGCACGGCGGTCCGGGCGCGAACGGCGACGACGCGCCTTGACGACCACCCACCCGGCACCGAGAATGCACGCCGCTCGCGGGGTGCCCCGCCTGCTTCTACGAATCGTTCCCCGGTAGCTCAGTCGGTAGAGCGTCGGACTGTTAATCCGTTGGTCGTTGGTTCGAGTCCAACCCGGGGAGCCAACTTCTTCCTGCCAACCTCCGCGGCGCGCCCGGCGCCCCGGACGGCACACACCTGTTCCCACGCCGCTCCCTGCCCGGCTTTCCTTTGCCGACAGGGACCTACGGGCAAGACCGTACGCAATACGAACCAAACCCCGATACAGTTTCGCTGATTGGAGTCGCGTATTGACGGGAGGTTTGCCATGACTATGACTGGCCCGCGCCGCTGGCGCGCCCGCGCGGTGTTCGCGCTGCTCGCCCTCGGTGCGGCGGGTTGCGCTCTTGCAATGGATGACGATGCGGCGAAGGCACTGCTGAAGTCCAATGGCTGTACGAAGTGCCACGCCATAGACAAGGACAAGAAGGGGCCCTCGTACCAGAAGGTTGCCAAGGACAACAAGGGCAAGGCCGACGCCGAGGCCAAGATCGTCAAGGCGATCACGACCGGCCCGAAGGTCAAGTTCGCCGACGGCAGCGAAGAGGAGCACAAGAAGATCAACAGCAAGGATCCGGCCGAGGTCAAGGCCCTGGCGCAGTGGATCCTGAAGCAGTGACGGAAGCCGCGACGCGGCGATGAAACTCGGCAACAGCCTGCGCGCCACGGTCAGCGTATGGCTGTTCGTGGTGCTGGCGGCCGCCCTGCTGCCGTTCGTCCTGCTGCTGGTGAAGTTCTCGCGCGAGGACCTGCAGGCGGCCACCTCGCGCCACGTCGTGCAGATCGCGCAGATGGTGGTGAAGAGCACCCGTCTCGCGATGCTGCACGACGACCGGGCGGCGGTCACGCAGATCATCTCCGACCTGAGCCTGCAACCCGGCATCGAGCGCCTGCGGCTGATCGACGCCGAGGGCGAGATCATCGATTCGAACCACACGCGCGAGGTCGGCTATTCGGTCGACAAGCGCGAGGAGCCCTGCCTGCACTGCCACAGCGGCGACAAGCCCCAGGAGCACGTGCCGCTGGAGAAGCGCTGGCGGATCATCGACGAGCCGCGTGGCCAGCGCGCGATGATCGCGATGGAGATCATCCGCAACGAGCCTTCCTGCACCAGCGCCTCCTGCCACGAGCACAAGGCCGACCAGAAGGTGCTCGGCGTCGTCGACATCACCTATTCGCTCGCGGACGTGGATCGCTCGGTCACGCGCCATACCGCGACGATCGGCGGCCTTTGGCTCGGCTTCGTGCTGGTGCTCGCCAGCGGCGCTGGCTGGCTGTTGCAACGCAAGATCTACCGCCCGCTGCGCGAGCTGGAGGCCGGCGCGGCCCGCATCCGCCGCGGCGACCTGGACCGGCGCGTGCCCGACGCCGGCAGCAACGAGTTCGCGCGGGTCGGCACGGCCTTCAACTCGATGAGCGAGGCCCTGCGCGCCTCGCGCGCCGACGCGGCGCAGCTGATCCGCACGCTCGAGTCGCGCGTCGAGGAGCGCAGCCGCCAGCTGCTGGCGGCGCGCGCCGAGGCGGCCCGCGGCGAGAAGCTGGCGTCCATCGGCACGCTGGCCTCCGGCATCGCGCACGAGCTCAACAACCCGCTCACCGGCGTGCTGACCTTCACCACCCTGCTGCGCAAGAACGCCGCCGAGGGCAGCCAGGACGCCGAGGACCTGGACCTCGTCATCCGCGAGACGCGCCGCTGCGCCGGCATCATCAAGCGGCTGCTCGACTTCGCGCGCGAGAAGGTGCCGGTGACCGGCCACTTCGACCTCAACGCCGTCATCAGCGACACGGTGCGCTTCGTCGAACGCTCCGCCTCGCTCGAGCGGGTCGAGATCGGCCAGCAGCTCGACCCGGCACTGCCGGAGATCTACGGCGACGCCGACCTGATCAAGCAGGTCGTGCTCAACCTGCTGGTGAACGCCCAGCAGGCCATCGACGGCCCGGGCCGGATCGACGTCGCCACGCGGGTCATCGCCGCGCGCGATGGCCACCCGCCGCAGGTCGAGATCGCGGTCAGCGATACCGGCTGCGGCATCTCGGCCGAGGACCTGACGCACATCTTCGACCCCTTCTTCACGACCAAGGAGGTCGGCAAGGGCACGGGGCTCGGGCTGTCGGTCAGCTATGGCATCATCCACTCCCACGGCGGCACGATCGAGGTCGACAGCACGGTGGGCGTGGGTACCACCTTCCGCGTGCGCCTGCCGGTCGGCCATGACGCCGCCCCGGCGCCCGCCGCCGCACCCGCGACCCCAGCCGAGGCCCGTCCATGACCGCACGCATCCTGGTGATCGACGACGAGGAGATCGTCCTGCGCAGCTGCCAGCGCATCCTCGCGGGCGACGCCTACGCCGTCGACGTGGCGGGCGACAGCCGCGAGGGCCTGCGGCGCGCCGACGACGGCAACTACGACCTGATCCTGCTGGACATCAAGATGCCGCACCTGGACGGCATCGAGGTGCTGCGCGACGTCAAGGAGCGCCATCCGGACATCGAGGTGATCATGGTCACCGGCCTGACGGAGGTGCAGACCGCGGTGCGGGCCATGAAGCTCGGCGCCTTCGACTACCTGTCCAAGCCCTTCGATCCCGACGAGCTGCGGCACATCGTCGACCGCGCCCTCGAGCGCCGCCGGCTGATGCGCGAGAACCGCGCCCTCAAGTCCGAGGTGAGCACGCGCTACCGCTTCGAGAACATCATCGGCAGCAGCGCGCCGATGCAGGCGGTCTTCAAGCTGATCGCGCAGTGCGCGCCGACCAACGCCACGGTGCTGGTCACCGGCGAGAGCGGCACCGGCAAGGAAGTCATCGCGCGCGCCATCCACCACAACAGCCTGCGCGCCGACAAGCCCTTCGTCGCGGTGGACTGCACCACGCTGAACGAGGAACTGTTCGAGAGCGAGCTGTTCGGCCACGTCAAGGGCGCCTTCACCGGCGCGGTGGCCGCCAAGCGCGGCCTGGTCGACATCGCCGCGGGCGGCACGCTGTTCTTCGACGAGTTCGGCAACATCCCGCTGTCGACGCAGGCCAAGCTCCTGCGCCTGATCCAGGAGCGCGAGTACCGCGCCGTCGGCGGCACGGCGACGCTGACCGCCCACGTGCGCCTGGTCGCCGCCACCAACATGGACCTGCAGGAACTGGTGGCCGCCGGCCGGTTCCGCGAGGACCTGTACTACCGCGTCAACGTATTCCCGATCCGCGTGCCGGCGCTGCGCGAGCGGCGCGCCGACATCCCGGCGCTCGCCTACCACTTCCTCAAGCGCTTCTGCACCGAACTCGGCAAGCCGCCCTGCGAGATCTCCGAGGGCGCGATGAGCCTGCTGGTCAACCACGACTGGCCCGGCAACGTGCGCCAGCTCGAGAACAGCATGCAGCGCGCGGCGATCCTCGCCACCGACCACGTGATCCGCGTCGCGCACGTCGCCAGCGTGCTCGACGGCGCGGTGGAGGGCGACCACGCCGTGCCGCGCAGCGGCGAGGAACTCAAGCGCATCAAGAAGACGGTGCGCGAGAAATCGGTCGAGGACATCGAGCGGCGCTTCGTGCAGGAAGCCCTGCGGCGCAACAACTCGAACGTCACGCGCAGCGCCGAGGAAACCGGCATGCAGCGCGCCAACTTCCAGGCGCTGATGAAGAAGTACAACATCCGCGTGCGCGATGGCGAGAACGACGGGGGCGACGCGGCGGCCGACGCTGGCGACGAGCCGGAGGACGCCGACAGCGACGACTGAGCGGCCGGCCCGGCGGGCCGGCTCCCGGCAGCCTCAGCCCGCGCGCCCGGGCGGCGGCGTGGCCGGCGCGGCGGCGGCGGCCTCGTCCTCCGGCACCTCCTCCCAGCCGGTCAGCATCGCCTTGAAGTGCGCCGACCACGTGTGCCCCAGGCTCCCGAGGTAGACGTGCATGACGAGGAAGCCGCAGAAGAAGATGAACAGCAGCACGTGCATGGTGTCGACGACGCGCAGGCCGCCGAGGAACTCGACCTGGCGGCCGAACCGCGTCACGTCCCACAGCAGCAGCCCGGTGCCGAACTGGATCGGCACCAGGATGATCATGATCATCTGGTACATGACGCTCTGCAGGGCGTTGAACTTCGCGTACGGGTTGATGTGGTGCGGGTTCGGTTCGCCGCGGAAGATGCCGTAGCCGTAGTAGCGCATCTGCCGGAAGGTGGCGAGGAAGTGCTTGCGCGGGCTGAGTTCCGGGTGATAGACGCGGATCTTGTCGGTGAACAGGTAGAAGCCGAGCCAGATGCAGAAGTTGGCCATCAGCACGAAGCCGATCCAGTTGTGCAGCTGCACCGCGGTCTTGAACGAGAGCACCCGCACCGCGCCGAGGTAGCGGATCTGCAGGCCGGTGAGGATCAGCAGCACGAAGCCGGCGGCATTGGTCCAATGCCAGATGCGCACCGGCAGCGGGTTCACGTAGATTCGCTTCATCGCCTCATCCTCGATCGTCAGTGCCGCGGCGGCGGCGCGCCGCCGCGCTCGCGCTCGCGGCGCATCCACCACTTCATGGCCATGTGCCCGCACACGCCGCCGACGCTCCCGACCACCACCAGCAGCAGCAGCCAGTCGAGCAGCTTGATGCGCGTGGCGCCGATCGCGTAGAAGCCGCGCACCGATTCGAGCGCCGTCAGCGAGCTCAGTACCTGCTTGTCGACGCTGTGGCGCAGGGGGCGGCCGTCCGGCCCCACGATCGTCAGCACGACGCTCTGGAAGGCCTGCGCGCCCTGGCGGTGGCAGGTGTCGCAGTCGCGCAGCGCCTTGGACTTGTCGGTCAGCCGGTGCGCCATCGCCCCGGCGCGCACCTCGAGGCGGCCCTGCAGCACCACGTCGCCGCGCCCCTCGTCCTTGCCGTAGGCCTCGAGCAGGCTCAGCAGCGCGCGCTCGTCGAGTCCCACGTCCGAATCGCCGGCAGCCTTGATGCGCGTCTCGAAGCGCGGCACGCCGGCCCGCTCGACGAGCTGGCTGCGGCCGCCCTTCTGGGCCTCGAACAGCCGCAGGCTCACGCGCCGCTCGGAGGTGGGCGCATGGCAGACCGGGCAGGAAATGGCCTCGAAGTGCCGGCCGGCGTTCGGCAGCCACACCTTGTGCTTCTCGAAGGCATCCTTGTGGCAGCCGAGGCAGTTGTCGCGCAGGTGCGAGTCGAAGGACGGCGCCTGGTTGGCATGCGCCTGGTGGCAGTCGGCGCACAGCGGCGCCTTGTTGCCGCCGGCCACGCGCTTGCTGCCGTGCACGTCGCCGACGTAGGCCTTGCCGATCTCCTCGTGGCACTTGAGGCAGGGCGTCTCGGCCACCGGCTTGACGAACTTCACCGACAGCAGCGTGTGCACCGCGTGGCAATCGGTGCACAGCGGGGCCTTGTCGCTCCCCTCCTTCACCATCGCCGCGTGCACGCCGTCCTGGTAGAGCGTGACGTTCTTCTTGTGGCAGGAGATGCAGCCCGCGATCATCGAGGCGGCGAAGGCGCGCTGGCTCGCGACCGGCGGCTTCTCCTTGGCATGTGCGCCGTCCTCGATGTCCTCGTGGCAGTCGGTGCAGTCGTTGGTGTTGTGGCGCGAGGCCAGGAAGCCGGTCGTCGGCACGTACAGCGACAGCGTCTTGCCGTCCCCGGTGCGCATGGCGATGTCGCGCTTGTCGTGGCAGTCCTGGCAGGCCTGGCTGTCCTCGCTGAGGCTCGCCGGCGCCGCGTCCTCCTCTTCCTCCTCGTCCGCGGCCCGCGCGGCCGCGGGAAGCAGCAGCGCGAGGCCCAGCAGGAGCGCCCAAAGCAGAGCGGCTGCCGACGCCAGGCGCGTACGGCAGCCGCAGGTGGTCTCGTTCTTCATTTCAGGCTCGGTCGACGGTGGGGCGTCGTGATCGATCAGGCAACAACGGCAGTTTACCCTCTCGCGCCCCCTCCGGATGCGGTGCCCGGGGCACTCCGCCCCGGGGCTTATACGCGCATCCTACGCATTACTCCGTAGCGCCCATCACTCCTTGCCGCTCATCGCCGCCCACGCGAAGGCGCCGATGCCGATGAACGGGAGCGCCGCGACATAGGCGAGGCCGACGAAGGGCATGGCGATCGCGGCACCGACCTTCTTCACGTTGCGGCCGAGCCGCGCATAGCCTTCTTCGCCCATCACCCGCCGCAGCACGATGCCACCGACCAGCGCCATGCCGATGAAGGGCAGGAGCAGGAAGTAGCCGAGACCGATGAACGGTGCCCCGAGGAACAGCGCGACGTTCTTCACGTAGCGGAGCGTGCGACCCGGGCCGCCGACCTCGACGTAGCGGCGCGCCGCCATCCACGCGAGGACCGCCAGGCCGATCACCGGCATCGCGACCACGTAGGCGAGGCCGAGCAGCGGGCCCGCGACCAGCATGCCCACCGCCTTCCACAGCGGGGTGACGGCTGCGGGAGCGACCGGCGCGGCCTTCGGCTCCGCCGCCACGATCGTCTCCAGGCCCTTGACGACCGGCGCCAGCACCGGTGCCACCGCGGTCTCGATCGCATCGCGCGCGCTCGCCTCGATCATTTCCGGCGAAAGCGGCTTGTGGAGGAAGCCCTGCACGCCCGCGGCCCTGGCCCGCTTCTCGTTCGCCTCGGTGCCGAAGCCCGTGATGATCACCACCGGGGTCCAGCTGCGACGCGCCTTGACCTGCTCGGCCAGCTCCAGGCCGTCCATGCCGGGCATCTTGATGTCGGTGAAGACGACGTCGTACTCACCTTCGTTCAGCTTGCCGAGCGCCTCGTTGGCGTTCTGCGCGGTGACGACGACATAGCCTTCGCGCGAAAGGACACGGTTGAAGCTCTTGGCGACCACCGGGTCATCGTCGACAACCAGTACTTTGCGCTGCGTGTTCATGGTCTTCTCCTCGTCAGTCTCTGGATCTTGGAAAAAGTCGGGACTCTGAAACTGGATTCCTGGTACTCAGGCGGCGGCGACGCTGCGCATCGCCCACTGCTTGTGCTGCATGGCCCGGTGCGTCACCCGCGCCACCTCGTCGCAACCGACGGGCTTGGCGAGGTAGTCGTAGGCACCGAGGCGGACCGCCTCCTTGGCCGTGTCGACGGCCGGGTATCCGGTGATCACGATCACCTCGGTCTCGGGCCAGCGCTTCTTGATCTGGCCGAGCACCTCGACGCCGTCCATCTCCGGCATCCGCAGGTCCAGCAGCACGACGTCGAAGCGCTCGCGGTCGAGGGTCTCGAGGCCCACCGGACCGCTGCCCGACTGGGCAACGTTGCACTGGTCGCTTTCCAGCGCCCGGGCGAAGCCGTTGCGGACTACTTCTTCGTCGTCGATGACCAGGACTTTCGGTTTGGTGATCATGGCGGCTGTCCGTGTATCCGTGATTCCTTGCTTGCCCTAGGTATTGCATCGGGCGTGCCAGCCTCGTCTGCGAGGCGCATGTCTTGTTGAATCAATAGGTTACGTGCATGGCCCAGACGCTGCCGAGCCGGACCCGGAACCCCGGATGCATGATTTCTCCATGCGGTGGCCTCCGATCGGGGCATGGACAAGTCTTTTGAATCAAGCGGTTGCGCGTGGTACCGGATGTACAGGAAAACCATGCACCCGCCCGCGCGGCTCCGGTAGGCTGGCGCACCGACGCGAGGAGCACCCGCAGCATGGATCGAAGCCCGCACCTCCCCGCCGCCACCGACCGCATCCTCACCACGCACGTCGGGAGCCTGCCGCGCAGCCCCGCCGTGGCGGCCCTGCTCACGGCCCGGGAGAACGCCCAGCCGTTCGCGCCGGAGGAATTCGAGCGGGTCATGCGCGCGGCGGTTGCAGACGTCGTGCGGCAGCAGGCCGAGACCGGCATCGATCTCGTCAGCGATGGCGAGACCGCCAAGATCAGCTACGCCACCTATGTGCACGAGCGGCTCAGCGGCTTCGCCGGCGACAACGCCCGGCAGGTCGCGCTCGATCTGAAGGACCATCCCGACTTCCGCGCGCGCATGGCGGTGTTCGCCGGCAAGCAGGGCTTCCGCCGCGCCTCCTGCGTCGGGGCGATCCGCTACGTCGGCCAGCAGGACCTCGCGCGCGACATCGCCAACCTCGAGGCCGCGATCCGCGCCACGCCGGTCGCCGGCGCGTTCCTCAATGCCGCCTCTCCCGGCGTCGTCTCGGCCTTCCAGCCGAATGCCCACTACCCATCGCACGCCGCGTACGTCGAGGCGATCGGCGAGGCGATGCGCACCGAGTACGAGGCCATCGTGGGCGCCGGGTTCATGCTGCAGCTCGACTGCCCGGACCTCGCGATGGCGCGCCACACCGGCTTCCAGGACCTGAGCGAAGCCGAGTTCCTCGCGCGCGCCGAGCACCAGGTCGAGGTGCTGAACCACGCGCTGCGCAACCTGCCGCCGGCCGCGCTGCGCATGCACATCTGCTGGGGCAACTACGAGGGCCCGCACGACCACGACATCCCGCTCGAGAAGATCCTCGGCATCGTGCTCAAGGCCCGCCCGGCGGCGATCCTGTTCGAGGCCGCGAACCCGCGGCACGAGCACGAGTGGGCGGTGTGGAAGGACGCGCGCATCCCGGCGGACAAGATCCTGGTCCCCGGCCTCATCACCTCGACCTCGAACTATGTCGAACACCCCGAGCTGGTCGCGCAGCGCATCGGCGTGTTCGCCGACATCGTCGGGCGCGAGCGCGTGCAGGCCGGCACCGACTGCGGCTTCGGCACCTTCGCGGGCATCGGCAAGATGGACCCGGCGATCGCCTGGAAGAAGCTCGCGGCGCTGGTGGAGGGCGCGGCGCGCGCCTCGCGGCGCCTGTGGCGGCGGGACTAGCCGCGGCGGCGTCCGGGGCCCACGGACCTGCCCAGGCCAAAGATTTGCAAAGGATTCCAGCCCGGCGGCCGCGCCGGCGGAGAATGCGGCCATGAGCGCGACCGACCTCGGCACCGACCCGACCCAGAAAGGCACGTCGACCATGACCGTGCTGCTGGTCGACGATGATCGCGAGCTGTGCCGCATGCTGAGCGAGTACCTCGCGCCCGAGGGCTTCAAGGTCACGGCGGTGCACGACGGCGACGAGGCGCTGTACCTGCTCGGCCGCCACCACTTCGACCTGATCGTGCTCGACGTCATGCTGCCGCGCATCGGCGGCCTCGACGTGCTGCGCTCGCTGCGGCAGAAGCTGACGACGCCGGTGCTGATGCTGACGGCGCGCGGCGAGGAAGTGGACCGCGTCGTCGGCCTGGAGCTCGGCGCCGACGACTACCTGCCCAAGCCCTTCAACCCGCGCGAGCTGGTGGCCCGCATGCGCGCGATCCTGCGCCGGAGCCTGCTGATCGAGCCGCAGCCCGGGCGGCGCGAGCGCCTCGACGCCGGCCCGCTGAGCCTGAACTTCAGCAGCCGCACGGCCAGTGCCCACGGCCAGACGATCGCGCTCACCGGCGTGGAATTCCAGATCCTCGAGGTGCTGATGCAGCAGCAGGGCAACGTCATCTCGCGCGAGCAACTCACGCGCCAGGTGCTCGGGCGGCGGCTCACGCCCTACGATCGCAGCATCGACACGCACATCAGCAACATCCGCCGCAAGCTCGCACCGGTGGTCGCCGAGGTCTCGATCGTCAACGTGCGCCGCTCCGGCTACGTGTTCACGATCGCCGACGGCTCCGGCGCGCCGGCCGGGCCCTGAGGGTCGCGCGGTGCGCAACCTGTTCCTGCGCTTCTTCGTCTCGTTCTGGGCCGCGACGGTGCTGGTGCTGATCGTCACGGTGCTGACGACGCTGTGGCTCGCCAACGAGCGCTTCTCGCGCGACCTCGACCGCCAGGACGAATACGCCCGCCAGGCCTCGCAGGTACTGGCGGCCGACGGCGTGCCCGGCCTGCGCGCCTGGCTGCGCACGCAGCAGCAGGCCGTGCTGCCCGGCCGGCTGTACGTGCTCGATCACGATGGCCACGACATCCTCGGCCGGCCGGTGCCCGAGTTCCTGCAGGCGCGCGTCGGCCACCGCCCGTTCCCGCGGAGCGGCAACGCCGGCCACGACGCCGCGGAACTGCGCCTGCTCTCGCAACTGGTCTCGCCCAGCAACGAGACCTTCGCCCTCTCGCTGCAACGGCGGCGTGGCGGACCGTTCGGCGTGTTCGCCTCGCCCGAGACGCCGGCGGTCGCCGCCGTCATCACGCTGATCGTCGGCACGATCGTCTGCTTCTTCCTGGCGCGCTTCCTCAGTGCACCGATCAACGCGCTGCGCCGCGCGACGCACCGCATCGCCGCCGGCGACCTCGCGGTCAGCGTCTCCGGATCGCTCCAGGGGCGGCGCGACGAGCTGGCGATGCTCGCCACCGACTTCGATGCGATGGCGGCGCGGCTGCGCGTGCTGCTCGACTCGCGCCAGCAGCTGCTGCGCGACATCTCGCACGAGCTGCGCTCGCCGCTCGCGCGGCTGCAGATCGCGCTCGGCCTGGCGCGCCGCCCCGGCGCCGACCTCGGCCAGGAGCTCGATCGCATCGAGCGCGAGACGCAGCGGCTCGACGAGATGATCGGCGAGATCCTGAGCCTGTGCCGCCTGGACGACCCGGCGCGGCAGATCGACAGCGAACCGGTGGCGCTCGACGAACTGCTCGAGAGCCTGTGCGAGGACGCGCGCGTGGAGGCCGAGCCCGGCAACGTGCGCATCGACCTGCGCGTGGCGCCGGGACTGGTGGTGCAGGGCGATCGCGAGCTGCTGCACCGGGCCATCGAGAACGTGGTGCGCAACGCGATCCGCTTCTCCCCCGCCGGCGGACTGATCTCCGTGGTGGCCGAGCCGGCCGAGCGTGGCACGCGCATCCAGGTGGCCGACCAGGGGCCCGGCGTGCCGGCCGAGCTCCTCGGCCGCATCTTCGAGCCCTTCTTCCGCGTCGGCAGCGCGCGCGACCGCGAAGCGGGCGGCGGCAACGGTATCGGGCTGGCGATCACCGCCCGGGTGGTCGGGCTGCACGGTGGCAGTGCCAGCGCACGCAATCGCGATTCGGGCGGGTTGCTGGTCGAGCTGCGGCTGCCGGCCGGAGCGGGCCGGCCCGCCTAGGTCCCCAGAGGTCGATCCAGGGCGAGCCGCCCGCGTGGTCTAAGGATGGGACTTGCCGGCGTCGGCAGCCGTCACGGCGGCTTTGACGGCAGCCTCCGCTGCCCCCGGCGCGGTCGCCGGCGCGGCCGTGCCCGTGGTCCCCGTCGTGGTTCCGGCCGCGGCCGGCGCGCCGGCGGGTGGCGGCTCCGCGCCGGCAGGCGCCCGCGCCGACGGCCGGCGCCCCGCCCGCTTCGGAACCCGGGGTGGCGCCGACCGGCGTGTCGGTCCTGAGCGCCGCCTCCTCGGCTTCCCTGGTCATCACGATGATGCTGATGCGCCGGTTGATCGGGTTGCGCGGATTCAGCTTGTCGAACAGCACCGCCGAGGACAGCCCGACCACGCGCGCCACCCTGTCGGCCTTGAGGCCGCCCGCCTCCAGGGCGCGGCGCGCCGCATTGGCGCGGTCCGCGGACAGGTCCCAGTTGGTATAGCCGTTCTGCGCCACGTACGGCGTCGTGTCGGTGTGCCCGGTGAGGCTCAGGCGGTTGGCCACGGTGTTCAGGTACGTCGCCAGTTCCTTGAGGATCAGCGCCGTGTAGCCCTTCAGGTGCGAGCTGCCGAGGTCGAACATCGGCCGGTTCTGCGCGTCGACGATCTGGATGCGCAGCCCCTCGGGCGTGATGTCGAGCAGCAGCTGGTCCTTGAAGGGCTTGAGCGCCTGGCTGTTCTCGATGGCCTTCTTCAGGTCCTCGAGGAGCGACTCGAGCTTCTTGCGCTCGGCCTGCTCGGCCAGCTTCTTCGCCTCCTCGATCGAGGTCGGCGTCGACTCCTGCAGCGACCCGAAGCCCTGGTTCTGCTTGATCTGCGACTTGGGCGAGTCCATGCCGCCCTGCAGGTTGATGACGCTGGTGCTGGCGCCGCCCGGCCCCATCTGCCCGGGCGCGGGCTTGGGCGACTTGCCCTCCTGCATGCTCGGGTTCTTGAAGTACTCGAAGATGGCCGCGCGCTTCTCCTTGTTCACGGCCGTCACCAGCCACATGACCATGAAGAACGCCATCATCGCCGTGACGAAGTCGGCGTAGGCCACCTTCCACGCGCCGCCATGGTGGCCGCCGCCGCCCTTCTTCGGGCGCTTGACGATGATGATCGGGCGCTTGGATTCGTCGGCCACGCTCTATCCTCAGGCCGCCGCGGCTTCCTTGGCGCCTTCCTTCTTCTTGCCCTTGAGGTGGTTCTCCAGGTCCGCGAACGTGGGGCGCAGGTCGGTGAATAGTAGCTTGCGCGCGAATTCCACGGCCACCGGCGGCGCGTAGCCGCGCACGCTCGCGACCAGCGCCATCTTGACGACCTCGAAGGCCTTGCCCTCCTCGTGCGCGCGCTGTTCCATCGCGGCGGCCGTCGGCGCGACGAAGCCGTAGGCCACGAGGATGCCGAGGAAGGTGCCGACCAGCGCGGCGCCGACCTTCTCGCCGATCTCGCCGGTGCCCGCGCCCTCCAGGCCGGCCATGGTGTTCACGATGCCGAGCACCGCGGCGACGATGCCGAAGCCCGGCAGCGCGTCGCCGACGCGCTGCACGGCGTGCGCCGGTTCGGCCGCTTCCTTGTGGTGCGTCTCGAGTTCGTACTCGAGCAGCGCCTCGAGCTCGTGCGGATCGAGGTTGCCGCCGACCATCAGGCGCAGGCAGTCGGTGATGAACTCCATCATGTGGTGGTCGGCGAGGATGCGCGGGTACTGCGAGAACAGCTGGCTCTTCTCGGGCGCCTCGACGTCGGCCTCGACCGCCAGCATGCCGGACTTGCGGATCTTGACCAGGATGTCGTAGATCAGCTTGAGCAGGTCGACGTAGTCCTCGCGCTTGTAGCGCGGGCCCTTCAGCAACGCCAGCGCCCCGGCGAACGAGGCCTTGACGACCTTCATCGGGTTGCTGATCAGGTACGCGCCGAAGGCCGATCCGCAGATGATCACGATCTCGAACGGATGCCACAGGGCCAGCAGGTGGCCGCCCTCGGCGACGAAGCCGCCGAAGACCGAGGCGAGCACGATCACGGAACCGATGATCAGGAGCATGCGACAACCACCTTCCGGGGGCGACGGCGCGGGAGCCCCCTGGTAGCTATCGGCGGGTGGACGTCATTCTTGACGCCGCGCCGGGCGCGGCCGGAACCGTGACGCGGGTCAACGACCCCGCTGGCGCGCGCCCTTGCGGGCCGGCTGCGCCAGCTGCTTCTGCAGCTGCAGCAGGTAGGCCCGGAACGGGCGCCCCAGGTCGCGGTGCGCCAGTGCGTGCTCCACCGTGGCCTGCAGGTAGCCGAGCTTGCTGCCGCAGTCGTAGCGCTTGCCGGCGAAGCGGTGCGCGTAGACGAATTCGCGCTGCATCAGGCGCGCGATGCCGTCGGTCAGCTGGATCTCGCCGCCGGCGCCGCGCCCGACCTTCTCGAGCTCGGCGAACACGCCCGGGGTGAGCACGTAGCGGCCGACCACCGCGAGGTTGGAGGGCGCATCGGCCGGCTTGGGCTTCTCGACGATGCTGCGGATGCGACTCACCTCGAGCCGCGGCGACTCGACCTCGACGATGCCGTACTTGTCGGTCTCGCGGTGCGGCACTTCCTCGACGCCGAGCACGCTGCCGCCGCAGGAGGCGAAGGTCGCGGCCATCTGCTTTAGGCACGGCGTGTCGCCCACGATCAGGTCGTCGGCGAGATGCACGAAGAACGGTTCGGACCCGACCGCGGGCTGCGCGCACAGCACCGCGTGGCCGAGGCCCAGCGGCGCCGGCTGGCGGATGTAGATGCAGGTCGCGTAGCTCGGCAGGACCGAGCGGATCTGGCGCGCGAGGTCGGTCTTGCCCTGCGATTCGAGCAGCTTCTCGAGTTCCTGGTCGGAGTCGAAGTGGTCCTCGATGGCCCGCTTCGAGGCGCCGGTGATGAACACCAGGCGGCGCGCGCCGGCGGCCAGGGCCTCCTCGACGGCGTACTGGATCAGCGGCTTGTCGACGACCGGCAGCATTTCCTTGGGGCTGGCCTTGGTGGCCGGCAGGAAGCGCGTGCCGCGACCCGCCACCGGAAACACTGCTGTGAGGATATCTGCTCGTGCCACGCTGCCGTTCCTTCGGACTGCCCGGATTCGAGGGCAACGGATTATAGGGGGGCGCTCCGCGGCGGTGGCAGGCCCTCGGGGCCGGAACGCGCACTGCAGCACATAATCCGGGAGCCGGCCGGAGCGCGGAACCGGCCGGTTCCGCGCTCCGGCCGGCAGGCACGGCGCCTCGCCGGTCGAGCGGCGCGCTCTCAGCGGCCTCCGGTCCTGGCAGGCCGCGTCGCGGCGGCGTTGCCCGCCGGCGCCGCGCCGGGTGCGGCGGCCGGCGCACCCGGCCGCGCCGGGGCGCGATCGATGCGGATGTCGGCACGATTGTGCTCGATCGTCTTCTGGCCGATGCCACGCACGCTGGCGAGCTCGTCGGCGGTGCGGAACGGGCCGTGCTTCTGGCGGTATTCGACGATGGCCTCGGCCTTCGCGAGGCCGATGCCCTTGAGCTCGCGGGCGATCGTGGCCGCGTCGGCGGAATTGATGCTGACGGGGCCGGCGGCGGCGACCGATGCGAGGGCAGCGAGCAGCATGGCGGCGATGGGGGTGGAACGGATCATGGGGATGGCGCCTCCTCGAGCGCTGGCGGGTTCGGGATGAACGGCGCACAGCCTAGGCGCGCCCGGGGCCGCCGGGCAGCCGGGCAATCTGCGGCAATCATGTGGAAATTCGGGCGGCCCCAAGCCGCCCCGCCCGCCGGTCAGTCCCGGATCGGCGTGCCTGCGCCCTCGTTGACCCGCTCGCGCAGGTCCTTGCCGGGCTTGAAGTGCGGGACGTACTTGCCGTCGAGCGCCACGGCCTCGCCGGTCTTGGGATTGCGGCCCTGGCGCGGCGGGCGGAAATGCAGCGAGAAGCTGCCGAAGCCGCGGATCTCGATCCGGTCGCCCTGCGCCAGCGCGTCGCTCATGATCTCGAGCATCTGCTTGAGCGCCAGCTCCACGTCCTTCGCCGGCAGGTGCTTCTGCTTCGCGGCGATGATCTCGATGAGCTCGGACTTCGTCATGGGCAAGCCTTCCTGACCCGATCGCTACGCCCGGCGACCGGCCGGGGCCCGCTGCGGGCCCCGGCCGATGCCGTCAGTGCCTGTGCTCCAGGCGGCCAGCACCTCGCGGTGCCATCAGCCGCGGTCCGAGTTGATCTGCTCTTTGAGCAGATCGCCGAGGCTGGTGCCGCTGGAGGGCTGCTCGGAGCGGTAGTTCTGCACCGCCTCGGCCTCCTCGTGCACTTCCTTGGCCTTGACCGACAGCGTGATCGAGCGCGTCTTGCGGTCGACGCCGACGAACTTCGCCTCGATCTCCTCGCCGACCTTCAGCACCTGGCGCGCGTCCTCGACACGGTCGCGGCCCAGCTCCGAAGCGCGCAGCTGGCCCTCGATGCCGTTGCCGAGGTCGATGATCGCGCCGCGCGCGTCCACTTCCTTGACGACGCCGCGGACGATGCTGCCCTTCGGGTTGTCGGTGATGTAGCCGGAGAACGGGTCCTTGGCGAGCTGCTTGACGCCGAGCGAGATGCGCTCGCGCTCCGGGTCGATCGACAGCACCATCGCCTCGACCTGCTGGCCCTTCTGGTAGTTGCGCACCGCCTCTTCGCCCGGCTGGTCCCAGCTGATGTCGGAGAGGTGCACCAGGCCGTCGATGTTGCCCGGCAGCCCGATGAAGATGCCGAAGTCGGTGATCGACTTGATCTGGCCGGAGACGTGGTCGCCGCGGTTGTAGTTCTCGGCGAACTCCTTCCACGGGTTGGCCTTGCACTGCTTGAGGCCGAGCGAGATGCGGCGCCGCTCCTCGTCGACGTCCAGCACCATGACCTCGACTTCCTGGCCGGTGTGGACGATCTTGGCCGGGTTGACGTTCTTGTTGGTCCAGTCCATCTCGGAGACGTGCACCAGGCCCTCGACGCCGTCCTCGATCTCGACGAACGCGCCGTAGTCGGCGATGTTCGTGACCTTGCCGAACACGCGGGTGTTCGGCGGGTAGCGGCGCGCGATGTTCTCCCACGGATCCGCCCCGAGCTGCTTGAGGCCGAGGCTGACGCGCGAGCGCTCGCGGTCGAACTTGAGGATGCGCACGTCGATCTCGTCGCCGACCTTGACGACCTCGGACGGATGCTTGACGCGCTTCCACGCCATGTCGGTGATGTGCAGCAGGCCGTCGATGCCGCCGAGGTCGACGAAGGCGCCGTAGTCGGTCAGGTTCTTGACCGTGCCCTTCACGACCGCGCCTTCCTGCAGGTTGTCCATCAGCGCGCTGCGTTCGGCGCTGAATTCCTGCTCGACGACGGCGCGGCGCGAGACCACGACGTTGTTGCGCTTCTGGTCGAGCTTGATGACCTTGAACTCGAGCGGCTTGCCCTCGAGGTAGGTGGTGTCGCGCACCGGGCGCACGTCGACCAGCGAACCGGGCAGGAACGCGCGCACGTTGTCGATGTCGACGGTGAAGCCGCCCTTGACGCGGCCGGAGATGATGCCGGTGACGATCGCGGCGGCGTTGAAGGCCTCCTCGAGGCGCGTCCAGGTGCGGGCGCGCTTGGCCTTCTCGCGCGACAGGCGCGTCTCGCCGGTGCCGTCCTCGACGGCGTCGAGCGCGACCTCGATCTGCTCGCCGGCCTTGACCTCGAGCTCGCCGCGCTCGTTCTTGAACTGGTTGATGTCGATCACCGCCTCGGACTTGAGGCCGACGTTGACGATCACGATGTCGTCGGTCACGTCCACCACGAGGCCGGTGAGGATCTGGCCGGGGCGAATGCGCTGGCTCGCCAGGCTCTGCTCGAACATTTCGCTGAAACTTTCGCTCATTTTCTCTCTCGGGGCCCGCTGCCCATCCGTGGCGCCGCGGGGATTGTCCATCGTTGAGGCGGCGCAATCCGGCGCCGCCCCGCCTTAGCTCAGGTCCTAAGTCGCGCGAGGGCCGGTTATCGCCACAGGCCGCGCGCGCGTCCCGCTTCGAGGATGCGCCCGACGACCTGCTCGATTCCGAGTCCCGTGGAGTCCAGCAGCTGCGCGTCCGCCGCCGGTTTCAGGGGGGCCACCGCCCGCCCCGCATCGGCCGCGTCGCGAGCGCTGATCTCGCGCGAAAGGGCGGCAAGGCTAACATCCGACCCCTTGTCTTTCAACTGCTTATGACGCCTTCGGGCGCGTTCGTCGGGGGTCGCGGTCAGGAAGATCTTGAGGGGGGCATCCGGGAAAACGACCGTGCCCATGTCGCGCCCGTCGGCGATCAATCCGGGGCCCTGGGCGAAGTCGCGCTGCCGCCGCAGCAGGGCCTGGCGGACCTCCGGCCAGGCCGCGACGCGCGAGGCGCCTGCCCCCGTCTGCTCGGTCCTGAGCTCGGCAGTGACGTCCACGCCGGCCAGGAACACGCGTTCGCTCCCGTCCGGGTGGCTGTCGAAGCGGATGTCCAGGCCCGCGGCGAGGCGCGCGTGGCCGGCGACGTCGGCCGGATCCAGGCCGGCGCCGGCCAGGGCCGTCAGGCGGTAGAGCGCGCCGCTGTCCAGCAGGTGCCAGCCCAGGCGCTGGGCCAGCAGCCGGCTCACCGTGCCCTTGCCCGCCCCGCTGGGCCCGTCGATGGCGACGACGGGAACGCGGTCCGGGGCGTGGTCGGAGGCGCGGTCGGGTTTCGCCATGGTCCGCCCCCCCCTAGAGCGCCGCCAGGTCGAGCCCGGCGGCGCGGGCGACCTCGGGGAAGCCCGGGAAGGAGGTCGCCACGTTGGCGACGTCCAGGATCTCGATGGGCGCGCGCGCGATGGCGGCCGCCACGGCGAAGGCCATGGCGACGCGGTGATCGCCATGGCTGTCGATGCGCCCGCCGGCGATCGGCCCGCCGTGGATGTCGAGCCCGTCGGGGCGCAGCTCGCACTGCACGCCGACGGCGGCGAGGCCCTCGGCCATGACGGCGAGGCGGTCGCTCTCCTTGACGCGCAGCTCGCCCGCGCCGCTGACCCGCGTCACGCCGCTGGCCGCCGCGGCGGCCACGAAGAACACCGGGAATTCGTCGATCGCCAGCGGCACCAGCGCCTCGGGGACCGCCACGCCGCGCAGCGCGCTGCGATGCACGAGGATGTCGGCCAGCGGCTCCGCCCCGCCGTCCGCGCACGGCGTCACGTGGATGTCGGCGCCCATCAGGCGCAGCATGTCGATCAGGCCTGTGCGCGTCGGATTGACGCCGACGCCGCGCACCCGCAGGCCACCGGGCCCAGCGGCGAGGCAGCCGGCGACGATGAAGAAGGCCGCCGAGGAGAAATCGCCCGGCACCGCGACGTCGGCGGCGCGCAGCGCCTGCCCGCCGGCGATCGCGGCCGTCGCGCCCTCGCGCCGCACGCTGGCGCCGAAGCCCTCGAGCATGCGCTCGGTGTGGTCGCGCGTCGGCGCGGGCTCGGTCACGCGCGTCACGCCCTCGGCCTGCAGCGCCGCGAGCAGCACCGCCGACTTCACCTGCGCGCTCGCCATCGGCATCGCGTAGTCGATCGCATGCAGGCGCTGGCCGCCATGGATGCGCACCGGCGGGCGGCCGTCGCTCGTGTCGATGCGCGCGCCCATCGTGCGCAGCGGCTGGGCGACGCGCTCCATCGGCCGGCGCATCAGCGAGGCATCGCCGACCAGCGTCGAATCGAAGGCCTGGCCGGCCAGCAGGCCCATGAACAGGCGGATCGCCGTGCCGGCGTTGCCCATGTCGAGCGCGGCGGCGGCGCCCCTGAGCCCACCGGGACCCGCGCCATGGACGATGACCTCGGTCGGGGCCGGCCGCTCGATCGCGACACCGAGCGCGCGCAGCGCCGCGAGCGTCGCCAGGCAGTCCTCGCTCGCCAGGAACCCGCGCACGCGCGTCGTGCCGCGGGCGATGCCGCCGAGCATCAGCGCGCGATGCGAGATGGACTTGTCGCCCGGGACGGTGATGCTGCCCCCGACATTCGCCACCGGCCGCGCCAGGTAGCGCGCCGGAGCCGTGCTCACCGCGCGTCCCCGAGGCAGCGCGCCAGCAGCGCCAGCAACCGTTCGTTGTGCTCGGGCTTGCCGATCGTGATGCGCAGGTGCTCGGGCAGGCCATAGCCGGCCACCGGCCGCACGATCACGCCGCCCTCGAGCAGCCGCTGGTAGATCGCGCCGGCGCGCGGGCCGACGCGCACCCTCAGGAAGTTGCCGGCCGAGGGCACCACGGCGAGCCCGAGCGCCTCGAGCCCGCGCTTGAGGCGCGGCAGCTCCGCCATGGTCGCCGCGACCGCGCGCCGGGAGTGGCCGGGGTGCTCGAGCGAGGCCTTCGCCCCCGCCTGCGCGATCGAGTTCACGTTGAAGGCCGGACGCAGCCGGTTCATGACGTCGGCGACTTCCGGGTGCGAGACCGCGTAGCCGACGCGCACGCCGGCGAGTCCATGGGCCTTGGAGAAGGTGCGCAGCACCACCAGGTTGGGGAACTCGGCGATCCACTGCAGCCCGTCGGGGCAGCCCAAGCCCGCCCCGTACTCGAAGTAGGCCTCGTCCAGCGCCACCAGCGTGTGCGCCGGCATGCGCTCGAGGCAGCGGCGCAGCGCCGCGGCGCCCTCCCAGGTGCCAGTCGGGTTGTTCGGGTTGGCGATGAACACCAGGCGCGTGTCCTCGCGCACCGCCCTGGCCATCGCCTCGAGATCGTGCCCGTAGGGCATCGCCGCGTCCGGCGGCAGCGCCGGCGTGACGATGCAGCGCGCACCGGTCGCGCCGATGACCAGCGGGTAGATCGCGAAGCCGTACTGCGAATAGACCGCGCTGTGCGCGGCCGTCAGGAACGACTCGGCCAGCAGCACCAGCAGGTCGTTCGAGCCGTTGCCGAGCGTGAGGCACTCGGCCGGGAAGCCGACGTGGCGCGCGAGCGCCAGGCGCAGCTCGTGGCTGCTACCGTCCGGGTACAGCTCGACCTCGCCGAGCGCGGCGTGCATCGCCGCCAGCGCCTCGGGCGCCGGGCCGTAGGGGTTCTCGTTCGAGGCAAGCTTGATGATGTCCTTGATGCCGAGCTCGCGCTCGAGCTCGGTGATCGGCTTGCCCGGGATGTAGGGCGAGAGCGCGCGCACCGCCGCGACGGCCAGCTCCCCCGGATGCGCCTTGCGCGCCGGATCGTTCACAGCACCGCCTTCGGGTAGGAGCCGAGCACGCGGAACAGGGAGGCGCGGCGCTTCAGGCTGGCGAGCGCGCGCCGCACGTTCGGGTCCTCGGCATGACCCTCGATGTCGAAGAAGAACACGTAGTCCCACTTGCGCCGCCGCGAGGGCCGCGACTCGATGCGCGTGATGTTGATGCGGTGCCGCGCCAGCGGCTCGAGCAGCCGGTGCAGCGCGCCGGGCGACTTGGTGTGGCCGGCCGACACCAGCAGCGTGGTCTTGTCGCGGCCGCTCGGCTGCAGGAGCTTGCGGCCGATGACCAGGAAGCGCGTGGAATTGTCCTGCCGGTCCTCGATCTCGCGCGCCAGCATGGTCAGGCCGTAGACCTCGGCCGCCGTGTCGCCGGCGATCGCTGCCGTGCCGGCCTCGTCGCGCGCCCGCCGCGCGCCCTCGGCGTTGCTCGCGACTGCGACGCGCTCGGCGTCCGGCAGGTTCTCATCGAGCCAGCCGCGGCACTGCGCCAGCGCCTGGCCGTGCGAGCAGACGCGCACCACGCGCTCGAGCGCGTCCATGCGCCCCATCAGGCAGTGGTGGATGCGCAGCTCCACCTCGCCGCAGATGTGCAGCGGGCTGGTGATGAAGCGGTCCTGGGTGTTGGTGACCGTGCCCTCGCTGGAGTTCTCGACCGCGACCACGCCGAAATCGGCGTTGCCCGCCTCGACCTCCTGGAACACCTCGTCGGAGGTCGGCAGCGCCAGCGCGCGCACCGAGTGGCCGAACTGCTTGAACACCGCCGCCTGCGTGTAGGTGCCCTCGGGACCGAGGTAGGCCACCTTGAGCGGCTCCTGCTGCGCCAGGCAGGCCGACATGATCTCGCGAAACAGCCGCACGACCTCCTCGTCGCGCAGCGGCCCGCGGTTGCGCTCGAGCGCCGCGCGCAGCACCTGCGCCTCGCGCTCCGGCCGGTAGAAATCCACCACGTGGCCGTCGCGGTGCTTGGAGATGCCGACCTGCTGCGCCAGGCGCGCGCGCTCGCTCAGCAGTTCCTGCAGCTGCGTGTCGACCGCGTCGATGCGCTGGCGGATGGCGCCGAGCTGCAGCCCGCGTCCATCTGCCGCCGGAGCGGCGGCCTTGCGCCTGCGAGCAGCCACGCGCCCCGCCCCGCTCAGCCCACCGCCGGCACGAGGCGCGCCGACAGCACGCC
Organism: Steroidobacteraceae bacterium; assembly: GCA_046347255.1. GTDB lineage: Bacteria > Pseudomonadota > Gammaproteobacteria > Steroidobacterales > Steroidobacteraceae > FEN-1191. The sequence continues at coordinate 42,701 of JAXMGO010000023.1, read as the reverse complement.
CTCGATGCGGCGGATGCGGTCGATCAGGTCCTCGGGCACCGCGCTGTCGGTGTCGATCAGCGTGTAGGCGTGCTCGCCCAGCGACTTGTTGAGCAGGTCGGCGATGTTCAGGCCGGCGTTCGCCAGGCAGGTGGAGATCTGGCCGACCATGTTCGGCACGTTGCTGTTGGCGATCGAGATGCGCGTGGTGCCGGCGACGCGCGCCAGCACCGCCTCGGGGTAGTTGACCGAGTTGCGGATGTTGCCGTGCTCGAGGAACTCGCGCAGCTGGTCGGCCGCCATCACCGCGCAGTTCTCCTCGGCCTCGTTGGTCGAGGCGCCGAGGTGCGGCAGCGTCACGGCGCGCGGGTGGTCCTTGAGCGCGTTGCTGGGGAAGTCGCACACGTAGGCGCTCAGGTGCCGGCTGTCGAGCGCGGCGACCACGTCGGCCTCGGTGACGATCGGCGCGCGCGCGAAGTTCAGCAGCACGCCACCGGCGCGCATCAGCTTCAGGCGCGCCGCGTTGACCAGGTCGCGGGTGTGGGCGTTGAGCGGCACGTGCACGGTGATCGCGTCCGAGCGCGCGAACAGGTCGTCGAGCGAGAGCGCCTGCTCGACGCGCGAGGACAGCTGCCAGGCGCGCTGCACGGTGATCTGCGGGTCGTAGCCCAGCACGTTCATGCCGAGGCGCAGCGCCGTGTTGGCGACCTCGACGCCGATCGCGCCGAGGCCCACGACGCCGAGCGTGCGCCCGGGCATCTCGAAGCCGACGAAGTTCTTCTTGCCCTTCTCGACCGCCTCGTCGATCTCCTTGTCGCTGCCCTTGAGGCCGCGGGCGAACGCCCAGCCCTGGCAGATGTTGCGCGCGGCGAGGAACAGGCTGGCGAGCACCAGTTCCTTGACGGCATTGGCGTTGGCGCCGGGCGTGTTGAACACCGGCAGGCCGCGCTTGCTGAGCGCGGCGATCGGGATGTTGTTGGTGCCGGCCCCGGCGCGCGCCACCGCGAGCACCGAGTCGGGCAGCTCCATCTTGTGCATGTCGGCCGAGCGCACCAGCACGGCGTGCGGATGGCCGACCTCGGAGGCGACCTCATAGCGGTCGCGCGGCAGGCGCTCGAGCCCGCGGATGCTGATGCTGTTGAGCGTGAGGATGCGAAAGCCCATGGCGAGCCCCTTCAACCGTTGCGGCGCGCGAAGTCGCGCATGAAGTCGACCAGCGCGTCGACGCCGGCAACCGGCATCGCGTTGTAGATGCTGGCGCGCATGCCGCCGACCGAGCGGTGCCCCTCGAGGTTGGTGAGGCCGGCCTTGCCGGCCTCGGCGAGGAAGGTCTTGTCGAGCTCGGGCTTCGCCAGGATGAACGGCACGTTCATCCACGAGCGGCAGGCCGGGTCGACCGGGTTGCGGTAGAAGCCCGAATCGTCGATTGCCGCATAGAGCTTCATGGCCTTGGCGCGGTTGCGCTCGGCCATGGCCGCGAGGCCGCCCTGCTTCAGCAGCCACTTGAAGACCAGGCCGGCGACGTACCAGCCGAAGGTCGGCGGCGTGTTCAGCATCGAGTCGGCGTCGGCCATCGCCTTGAAGTCCCAGACGCTGGGCGTGCCGGGGCGCGCCTTGCCGATCAGGTCCTCGCGCACGATCAGGACGCACAGCCCCGAGGGGCCGATGTTCTTCTGCGCGCCGGCGTAGATCAGGCCGAAGCGGCTGACGTCGACCGGGCGCGACAGCAGCGTCGAGGACATGTCGGCGACCAGCGGCGCGCGCGCCTCGGGCACGAACGGGAACTCGACGCCGCCGATGGTCTCGTTCGGCGTGTAGTGCAGGTAGGCCGCGCCGTCCGTCAGCTTCCACTGCGACTGCGCCGGCACGCCGGTGTAGGCGCCGCCGGCGTCGGCCGCGACGTTCACCTTGCAGTAGTGCTTGGCCTCGCCGAGCGCCTTCTTCGACCAGGCGCCGGTGTTGACGTAGTCGGCGACGCCGTCGGCCGTGGCGAGGTTCATCGGGATCGCGGCGAACATGCCGGTGGCACCGCCCTGCAGGAACAGCACCTTGTAGTTCTTCGGCACCGCGAGCAGCGTGCGCAGGTCGGCCTCGGCCTCGGCGGCGCAGGCGATGAACGCCTTGCTGCGATGGCTCACCTCCATCACCGACATGCCGCTGCCACGCCAGTCGGTCATCTCCTCCCGAGCCTGCTCCAGCACCTCCAGCGGCAATGCCGCCGGTCCCGCGGAAAAATTGAATACGCGCACGACTTACCCTTCGATTGTCAGCTGAATTCGGTTCACCCGGCTTCCGGCGCAGCCGGCGGCGGCGGTTCGTCGCCCGAACCGGCCTCGCCCTCGGCGCCGTTGCCGCCGTCGAGCGACTCGACGCGCTCCACGCCCATCAGGCGTTCGCCCTCGTCGAGGCGGATCAGGCGCACGCCCTGGGTGTTGCGGCCGAGCACCGAGACATCGGCCACCGGCGTGCGCACCAGCGTGCCGCTGGAGCTCATCAGCATCAGCTCGTGCCCCGCCTGCACCTGCAGCGCGGCCACCATCTCGCCGTTGCGCTCGGTGGTCTGCAGCGCGATGACGCCCTGGCCGCCGCGGCCGTGCGCCGGGAAGTCCTCGAGTGGCGTGAGCTTGCCGTAGCCGCTCGCCGAGGCGGTGAGGATGTGGCCGTCGGCGACCACGATCAGCGCGATCAGCTGCTGGCCGTCGCCGAGGCGCACGCCGCGCACGCCGGCGGCCTCGCGGCCCATCGGCCGCACCTCCTCCTCGTGGAAGCGGATCGCCTTGCCGCCGGAGGTGCACAGCACGATCTCGCGGTGCCCGTCGGTGAGCGCGACGCCGACCAGCACGTCCTGCTCGTGCAGGTCGAGCGCGATGATGCCGCTGGCGCGCGGGCGCGAGAAGGCGCTGAGCGGCGTCTTCTTGACCGTCCCGTCGCTGGTCGCCATGAACACGAAGTGCTGCTCGTCGAACTGCTTGATGGGCAGCACCGCGTTGATCTTCTCGCCCTCGCCGAGCGGCAGCAGGTTGACGATCGGCTTGCCGCGCGCCAGGCGCCCGGCCTGCGGCAGCTCGAACACGCGCAGCCAGTAGACCTTGCCGCGGTTCGAGAAGCACAGCAGCGTGTCGTGCGTGTGCGCGACGAACAGCTTGTCGACGAAATCCTCGTCCTTGACCGCGGTGGCGGACTTGCCGCGCCCGCCGCGGCGCTGCGCCTGGTAGTCGGACACCGGCTGCGCCTTGGCGTAGCCGGCGTGCGAGAGCGTCACCACCACGTCCTGCGGCTCGATCAGGTCCTCGGTGCTGAGCTGCAGGTGGTCGAGGCTGATCTCGGTGCGGCGCGCGTCGCCGTAGGCGTCGCGGATCTCGATCAGCTCGGCGCGCACCACGGCGGTGAGCCGCTCGGGGCGCGCGAGGATGTCGACCAGGTCGGCGATCAGCGCCAGGAGCTCGCGGTACTCGCCGACGATCTTGTCCTGCTCCAGCCCGGTGAGCCGGTGCAGGCGCATGTCGAGGATCGCCTGCGCCTGGACCTCGCTCAGCGTATAGACCGTGCCGGCCAGCCCGAACTCGGCCCCGAGGCCGTCCGGCCGGCTCGCCACCGCGCCGGCGCGCTCGAGCATCGCCGGCACCGCGCCGGCCGGCCAGCCGCGCGCCATCAGCGCGGTGCGCGCCTCGGCGGGCGTCGGCGCCGCCTTGATCAGCGCGATGATGTCGTCGATGTTGGCCAGCGCGACCGCCAGGCCCTCGAGCACGTGGGCGCGCTCGCGCGCCTTGCGCAGGTCGTAGATCGTGCGGCGCGTCACCACCTCGCGGCGGTGGCGCAGGAAGGCATCGAGCATTTCCTTCAGGCCGAGCAGCCGCGGCTGGCCGTCCTGCAGCGCGACCATGTTGATGCCGAACACGGTCTCCATCGGCGTCTGCGCGTACAGGTTGTTGAGGACGATCTCCGCGACCTCGCCGCGCTTGAGCTCGATGACCACGCGCATGCCGTCCTTGTCGGACTCGTCGCGCAGCTCGGAGATGCCGTCGATCTGCTTGTCGCGCACCAGCTCGGCGATGCGCTCGAGCAGCCGCGCCTTGTTCACCTGGTACGGGAGCTCGGTGACGATGATCGCCTGGCGGCCGCTCTTGCCGTCCAGGTCCTCGATCGCGGCGCGTGCGCGCACCGAGAGGCGCCCGCGGCCGCCCTTGTAGGCCGCGACGATCTCGGTGGCGCCGTTGATGATGCCGGCGGTCGGGAAGTCCGGGCCCGGCACGTGCTGCATCAGCCCGGCGAGCGTGATCGCCGGATCATCGAGCAGCGCCACGCAGGCGTTGACGATCTCGGTGAGGTTGTGCGGCGGGATGTTGGTCGCCATGCCGACGGCGATGCCCGAGGAGCCGTTGACCAGCAGGTTCGGGATGCGCGTCGGCAGCACCGCCGGCTCGCGCTCCGACTCGTCGTAGTTCGGCACGAAATCGACGGTTTCCTTGTCGATGTCGGCCAGCAGCTCGTGCGCGATGCGGCTCATGCGCACTTCGGTGTAGCGCATCGCCGCCGGCGGGTCGCCGTCGACCGAGCCGAAGTTGCCCTGGCCATCGACCAGCAGGTAGCGCATCGAGAATGGCTGCGCCATGCGCACCATGGCGTCGTACACCGCCGAGTCGCCGTGCGGGTGGTACTTGCCGATGACGTCGCCGACCACGCGGGCGGATTTCTTGTAGGCCTTGTTGTAGTCGTTGCCGAGCTCGCGCATCGCGTGCAGCACGCGGCGATGCACGGGCTTCAGGCCGTCGCGCACGTCCGGCAGCGCGCGCCCGACGATCACGCTCATGGCGTAGTCGAGGTAGGACTGCCGCATCTCCTCCTCGAGGCTGACCGGCAGGATTTCGCGCGCGATTTCGCTCATGCAAGGCCCTGTTTCGAAGCCTGAAATCATAGCACATCGGGGCGCCTTTCCGGCCTGCGGCGCACCCCCTGGAAGCACCCCGCGGACGGGCCGGGCGGCTATACTTTCGGCCATGAGCTTCGCCGCCAATGTCGATGGCGCGGAGGTCGGCAAGTTCGACGCCCAGGCGCACGCGTTCTGGGATCCGGCCGGGCCGTTCCGCACCCTGCACGCCATGAACCCGCTGCGCTTCGGCTACGTGCGCGAACGCGCCGTGCTGGCCGGCGCCCGCGTGGCCGACGTCGGCTGCGGCGGCGGCCTGATGGCCGAGGCGCTGGCCCGCGCGGGCGCCACGGTCACCGCCATCGACCTCGCCCCCGGCATGGTCGAGGTGGCGCGCCTGCACGCCGCCGACCAGGCCGTGGCGATCGACTACCGCGTCGAGGCGGTCGAGTCGCTGGCCGCGCGCGCACCGCAGGGCTTCGACGTCGTCACCTGCATGGAGATGATCGAGCACGTGCCCGATCCGGCCGCCCTGCTGCGCGCCCTGGCGGCGCTGCTGCGCCCGGGCGGCGCGCTGTTCCTCTCGACGCTGAACCGCACGCCCGCCGCGTTCCTGCTGGCGATCGTCGGCGCCGAGTACCTCGCGCGGCTGGTGCCGCGCGGCACGCACGAGTACGCCAGGCTGGTGCGGCCGGCGGAAATGGCCGCCTGGGGCCGCGCCGCGGGCCTGGACCTGCTCGACGTCTCCGGCGTGCAGTTCAACCCGCTCAGCTTCGAATGCCGCCTCGGCGGCCCGCCGCGCATCAACTACCTCGCCCAGTTCGTCCGCCCGGGCAACGGCGGATGAGCATGCCGGACGCCGGCTGCCGCGCGGTGCTCTTCGACCTCGACGGCACCCTGCTCGACACCGCGCCCGACATGGTCGGCGCGCTCGACGCGCTGCTCGCCGAGCACGCGCGTCCGCCGCTCGAATACGCCAGCGTGCGCGCGCTGGTCTCGCACGGCTCGATCGCCGTCGTGCGCCGCGGCTTCCCCGACGCGGACGAGGCGCAGTTCGAGCAGCTGCGCCAGCGCTTCCTCGAGATCTACGCCGCGCGCCTGACGCGCGAGACGCGCCTGTTCCCCGGCTTCGAACCGGTGCTGGCGACGCTCGAGCAGCGCGGCATCCGCTGGGGCGTGGTGACCAACAAGCCCGGCTTCCTCACCGAGCCGCTGCTCGCCGGCCTCGGCCTGCGCACCCGCGCCGCCTGCGTGCTCTCGGGCGACACGCTGCCCGAACGCAAGCCGCACCCGCGCCCGCTGCTGGTGGCGGCCGAGCAGGCCGGCGCCGCGCCGGCGGCCTGCATCTTCGTCGGCGACGCGCTGCGCGACATCCAGGCGGCGCGCGCCGCCGGCATGCTGCCGCTCATCGCGCGCTTCGGCTACATCGGCGCCGACGAGGACATCGCCAGCTGGCAGGCGGCCGGCGCGCTCGACGCGCCGGCGGACCTGCTCGGCTGGCTCGCTCCGCGCTCGCTCGCCCCGGCCTGAACCATGGCCGCCACGACGCCGCTCCTGCTGCTGCTCGTCGCGCTGGCGCTGCTCGGCGGAATCGTGCTCTACCTGCTGCTGCGCGCCGCGGCCCGCCGCCAGGCGCAGCAGCTCGAGGCGGCGGAACTGCGGCTGCGCGCCTCGGTGGGCGAGCTCGCGCAGCAGGCCCTGCGCGAGAACAGCGACCAGTTCCTGCGCCTGGCGCGCGAGAGCTTCGCGCGCGAGCAGGCCAGCATGCAGGGAAGCCTGCGCGAGCGCGAACTCGCCCTCGCCCAGCTGGTCGAGCCGATCCGCACGGCGCTCGAGAAGACCGCGACGCAGGTGGCGAGCATGGAGCTCGAGCGGCGCGATGCCTTCACGACGCTGCGCACGCAGATCGAGACGCTCGCCGCCGGCCAGTCGGCCCTGCAGCGCGAGACGCGCAACCTGGTGACCGCGCTGCGCCGCCCGGAGGTGCGCGGCCGCTGGGGCGAGCTCACGCTGCGGCGCGTCGTCGAGCTCGCCGGCATGAGCGAGCACTGCGACTTCAGCGAGCAGCTGAACGTCGGCACGGCCCAGGGCGCCTTGCGCCCGGACCTGATCGTGCACATGCCCGACGGCCGCGACCTGGTGGTCGACGCCAAGACGCCGCTCGACGCCTACCTCGAGGCGATCGACGCCGCGAGCGACGATGCGCGCCGCGCCGCCACCGCGCGCCATGCGCAGCAGGTCGAGGCGCGCGTGCGCGAGCTCGCCTCCAAGGCCTACTGGGAGCAGTTCGAGCACAGCCCGGAGTTCGCCGTGTTGTTCCTGCCCGGCGACCAGTTCCTGAGCAGCGCCCTGGCCGAGCGCCCCGAGTTGCTGGAGAACGCATTGCGCCAGAGCGTCATCGTTGCAACGCCCTCGACGCTGATCGCGCTGCTGAAGGCGGTGGCCTACGGCTGGCGCCAGGCGCAGGTGGCGGAGAACGCCGCGGTGATCCGCGACCTCGGGCAGGAGCTGCACCGCCGCCTCGGCAGCTTCCTCGCGCACCTGGCGCGCGCCGGCCAGCGGCTCGAGGGCGCCGTCGAGGCCTACAACAGCGCAGTTGGCTCGCTCGAACGCCAGGTGCTGCCGCAGGCGCGCCGCTTCACCGAACTCGGCGCCGCCACCGGCGCGGAGCTGCCGCCGGCCGAGGCGATCGAGCGGCTGGTGCGCGCACCGGCCCCCAACGACAGCGACACGCCGCGTCCATGAACGCGCCGGCGATCGCGGCCGACGCACCGGAGCCCGGCTCCATCCACTTCTTCGCCGAGATCTACGCCGGTCCGGGACGGCACGAACCACTGCGCGCCGTGCACGCGCTCGAGGCCGGCGTGCGCGCGAGCCTGCGCCCCGGCATCGACCACCAGGTCGCGCACGCGCGCCTGGAATGGTGGCGGCAGGAAGCCGCCCGGGCCGGCGCCGGCGCGCCGGAACACCCGCTGGCCGCGCGGCTCGCGGCCGCCGCCGGCCGCGATGCGCTGGCCGCCGCGCTGCAGGGCTGGGTGCAGTCCGCGCAGGCCGACCTGGCCGGCGCGCAAGCCGGCGACGAGCTGCAGCGCGCGCTCGCCGGGCGCGCCGGCGCCGCCCGCTTCGCGCTGATCGCCGCGCTGCTGGAAGCGGACGCCGGTGCCGCGCAGGCGCTCGGCGCCGCTGCCGCGCGGCTGCGACGCAACGACGCCGCCGACGCCGGCGCCCGCGCCGCCGCGTGCGCCGCGCTCACGGCACTCGCCCCGGACGCGCAGCCGCCGCTGCGCCCGCTGCTGGTGTGGAGCGTGCTCGCGCTGCGCCGCGCGCGCCTCGGCGAGGCGGCACCGCCGGAGCGGGCCGCGCCCGGCCGGCGCGCGTGGCTCGCCGACAACTGGCACGCGTGGCGCGCGGCCCGCGCCGCCGACGCCGGACTCATCCATCGCATCCCCGAGGTATCGCGCCCGTGACCGATCCGATCCGCACCGAATCCGCCAGCGCCACGATGCGCGCCCATCGCCCGGCCCGCGGCGAGCTCGACGGCCGCGTCATCGCCATCACCGGCGCGGGCGACGGCATCGGGCGCGCGGTGGCCCTCGCCGCGGCCACGCATGGCGCCGAGGTGGTGCTCATCGGCCGCACCGTCCGGCGGCTGGAGGCCACGCACGCCGACATCGAGGCGGCCGGCGGGCGTGCCAGCATCGCACCGCTCGACCTGGAGAAGGCGCTGGCGGGCGACTACGACCAGCTCGCCGCCGCCGTGCAGCAGCACTACGGCCGGCTCGACGGCTTGCTGCACAACGCCGCGATCCTCGGCGCGCTCGCGCCGATCGAGCTGTGCGACGTGCCCTCCTGGGTACGCGTGCTGCACGTGAACCTGACGGCGGCGATGGCGCTCACCCAGGTGCTGCTGCCGCTGCTGAGAGCCGCGCCGGATCCGTCCATCGTCTTCACGACCAGCGGCGTGACGCGGCGCCCCGCGCCCTTCTGGGGTGCCTACGCGGCGTCCAAGCATGCGGTCGAGGGGCTCGCTGCCACGCTCGCGGCCGAGCTCGCCGACGTACAGCGGCCGGTGCGCGTCAACTGCATCGATCCGGGCGCGACGCGCACGCGCCTGCGCCGCCAGGCCTATCCGGCCGAGGATGCCGGCCAGCTCGATCCGCCCGAGGCGCGTGCCGCCTGCTACCTGTGGCTGCTGGGCCCGGCGAGCCGCGGCCTCACGGGTCAGCGGCTGGGCTGCCAGTAGCCGCGGCGCCTTCGGGCCGGAGCAGCGCGTCGCGCTCCGCCGGCTCGAGCTCGCGCGAATGGCCGCGCGGCATGCTCCTATCCAGCGCCAGCGTGCCGAGGCGCACGCGCAGCACGCGGCTCAGCGCGATGCCCTGGCGTTCGAGCAGCTGGCGCAGGTCGCTGCCGCTCACGCCGGTCGCGGTGAGCCCGTACCAGCGGTTGAAGCCCTCGCCACCGCCCGCCTCGAGCGCGCCGATCGCGAGGCGCACGCCGCGATCGAGCTCGCCGCCGAGCAGTCCCTGCTCCTGCTGCGGCGTGATCTCGCCACGCACCCGCAGGCGGAATTCCATCGGCAGCGCGCGCACCGCGCGCTGCAGGCGCGCGGCCAGCGCACCATCGGCGGTCAGCAGCTCGAGGCCGCCGTCCTGCAGCGGCATGGGGCTCACGCTCAGGTAGCGGCGGCCGGCGTGGCGCGGCAGTCCCGCGGCCAGGCTCTGGGCGGCATCCTCGGGGCCGCGGCCGAGCAGCGGCTGCCCGGGCGAGCGGTTGCAGAGGAACAGCGGCGTGCCGGTACGCGGCAGGCGCGCAGCCTCGAGCCGCACGGTGCGGCCGTCGAGCTGCAGCTTGTCGCCGGGCGCGACGCGATCGCCGAGGCGCGCGACGCGGCCATTGACCACGAGCCGCCCGGCCTCGATCCAGGCCTCGACCTGGCGGCGCGAGCCCGCCCCAGCCGGGCCAGCACCTTCTGCAGGCGCTCGGGCTCGGGTCGTGCGCGCGCATGGAGGGAGCCGCCGGCCGGCGGATCAGGCGTCGTCGCCCGGCGGCGCGGCGACCAGGCCGGGAGCGGCCTGCAGCGGCGCGTCGCCGCCCTCGCCGCCCGACGTCGTCGGCGTCGGCCTCGTCCTCGACCGGCTCGTCGAGGGCATCGGCGATCTCGAGCGCCACCGCGCCGGCCTGCTCGTCGCCCGGGGCGCGCCGCGACGCCGTCGGCCGGCTCCGCGGCCGCCTCGCCCGGCACCGGCAGCGGGATCTGCGGGTCGATGTCGTTGAGCGAGCGCAGCTCGGCGAGCGTCGGCAGCTCCTCGAGGTTGCGCAGGCCGAAGTAGTCGAGGAATTCGCGCGTGGTGCCGAGGAGCTCGGGGCGCCCGGGCAGGTCGCGATGGCCGACCACGCGGATCCAGTTGCGCTCCAGCAGCGTCTTGATGATGTTCGGGTTCACGGCGACGCCGCGCACCGATTCGATCTCGGCGCGCGTGATCGGCTGGCGGTAGGCGATCAGCGCCAGCGTCTCGAGCAGCGCGCGCGAATAGCGCTGCGGCCGCTCGGGCCACAGCCGCGAGACCTCGTTGGCGAACTCGCGCCGCACCTGCACGCGAAACCCCGAAGCCGTCTCGCGCAGCTCCAGCGCCCGGCCGGCGTAGTCGGCCGCGAGCTGCTCGAGCGCGGCGCGCACCTCGGTCGCCGCCGGCCGCGCGTTCTCGTCGAACAGCTGCGCCAGCTCGGCGAGCGTCAGCGACTTGCCGGCCGCCAGCAGCCCGGCCTCGATGACGTTGCGGTTGTACTGCTCGCTCATGGGTTCAGCCGCCCGCCTCGGGCCCGGCGGCGTCCTGGTCTTCCTGGTTCGGGGCCTCGGTGCCCCCCACGACGTGCAGTGTACGATTTGCCGCCGCGCTGCGCACGTGCAGCGGCGCGTAGGGCTCGGCCTGCACGATGTCGATCAGCGCCTCGCGCACCAGCTCGAGTATGGCCACGAAGGTCACCGTGACGCCGGTGCGGCCCTCCTCCGGGCGGAACAGGTCGACGAAGGGCACGAAGGCGCCGCGCTCCAGCGCCGCGAGCACGTCGCTCATGCGCTCGCGCACCGACAACCCCTCGCGTCGCACGTGGTGGTGCGCGAACATCTGCGCCCGCGTCGCCACCTCGCGGAAGGCCAGCAGCATCTCCTGCAGCGTCACCTGCGGCAGCACGCGCGCCACCGGCCGGTCCTTCAGCTCGGCGCTCGCGAGCCAGACGTCGCGCTCGAGCCGCGGCAGCGTGTCGATGTCGGCCGCGGCGCGCTTGAAGCGTTCGTACTCCTGCAGGCGGCGCACCAGCTCGGCGCGCGGGTCCTCCTCGGAGTCGGTGGTCGAGGCGGGCCGCGGCAGCAGCATGCGCGACTTGATCTCGGCCAGCGTCGCGGCCATCACCAGGTACTCGCCGGCGAGCTCGAGCTGCAGGTCCTGCATCAGCTCGATGTACCGCGTGTACTGGCGCGTGATCTCGGCGATCGGGATGTCGAGGATGTCGACGTTCTGCCGGCGGATCAGGTAGAGCAGCAGGTCGAGCGGCCCCTCGAAGGCCTCGAGGAACACCTCGAGCGCCTGCGGCGGGATGTACAGGTCGCGCGGCAGCTGCGTGATCGGTTCGCCGTGCACCACGGCGAACGGCATCTCGACCTGCTCCGGCGCGGCGACGCCAGCCTCGGCCGCCTCGGTCGCCCCGGGTGCGGGCGGCGGCGGGCTTTCGACCAGATGGAGCCTGCGGGTCATGCTCACTCCGTGCGCAGGTGCATCGCGCGCCGCACCTCATCGAGCGTGGAGCGCGCCGCCTCGCGCGCCTTGTCGGCGCCCTCGGTCACCAGGTTGCGGATCAGCTCGGGATTCTCCTGGAACTCGCGCGCGCGCTCGCGCATCGCGCCGACCTCGGCGACCACGCGCTCGATCAGCGGCTTCTTGCACTCGAGGCAGCCGATGCCCGCGCTGGTGCAGCCACCCTGCACCCAGGCGCGCGTCGCCTCGTCCGAATACAGCTTGTGCAGGTCCCACACCGGGCATTTCTGCGGATCGCCCGGGTCGGTGCGGCGCGCGCGCGCCGGATCGGTCGTCATGGCCTTGAGCTTGCGCGCCACGGCGTCCGGGTCCTCGCGCAGGCCGATGGTGTTGCCGTAGGACTTGCTCATCTTGCGGCCGTCGAGCCCGGGCACCTTCGGCGTCGCGGTCAGCAGCACCTGCGGCTCGGGCAGGATGCTGACGTTGCCGCCCTCGAGGTAGCCGAGCAGCCGCTCGCGGTCGGCCACCGTGATGCGCGCATTGCCCTCGACCAGCGCGCGCGCGCGCTCCAGCGCGGCGGTGTCGCCCGCCTCCTGGAAGCGCTTGCGGAGGTTGCGGTACAGCGTGATGTTGCGGCCGCCGAGCTCCTTGACGGCGCGCTCGGCCTTCTCCTCGAAGTCCGGCTCGCGGCCGTAGAGGTGGTTGAAGCGCCGCGCGATCTCGCGCGTGATCTCCACGTGCGCCACCTGGTCCTCGCCCACCGGCACGAAGGCCGGCCGGTACAGCAGGATGTCGGCGCTCTGCAGCAGCGGGTAGCCGAGGAAGCCGTAGGTCGCGAGGTCCTTTTCCTTGAGCTGCTCCTGCTGGTCCTTGTAGCTGGGCACGCGCTCGAGCCAGCCGAGCGGCGTGATCATCGAGAGCAGCAGGTGCAGCTCGGCGTGCTCGGGCACGTGCGACTGCACGAAGATGGTCGCGACGCCCGGATTCAGCCCGGCGGCGAGCCAGTCGATCAGCATCTCGCGGCTGGCCTCGGGCAGGCCGGCGGTGTCCTCGTAGCCGGTGGTCAGCGCGTGCCAGTCGGCCACGAAGAAATAGCACTCGTACTGGTACTGCAGGTCGACCCAGTTACGCAGCGCGCCGTGGTAGTTGCCCAGGTGCAGTTGGCCGGTGGGGCGCATGCCCGAGAGCACGCGCTTGCCTTGGGGAGCAGCGCTCATTCCTTGCCGTGATCGTCCCGCCGCCGGCGGGCCCCGTGAGAGTGGCGACAGCCGCCGATTATACGGGGGCGGCGGCGCGGCGTCTTTACGCCTCGACGGTGCCGGGCAGGATGCCCTTGCCCTGCCGCACGATCACCGGCGGGGACACGGCCAGGTCGACGACCGTGCTGGGATCGAGGCCGCAGGCGCCCGAATCGAGCACCAGCTCGAGCCCGTGCTCGAGCCGGGTGCGGATCTCCTGCCCGTCGGTGAGCGGGTGCGCATCGCCGGGCAGCCACAGCGTCGAGCTCATCAGCGGCTCGCCGAGCTCGGCCAGCAGCGCGCGCGGCACCGGATGGTCCGGCACGCGCACGCCGACGGTGCGCCGCTGCGGGTGCTGCAGCCGGCGCGGGGTCTCGCGCGTGGCCGGCAGCAGGAAGGTGAACGGGCCCGGCGTCGCGGCCCGCATCAGCCGGTACTGCCAGTTCTCCACGCGCGCATAGTGCGCCAGCTGCTTGAGGTCGCTGCACACCAGCGTGAAATGATGGTGCCGGTCGGCGCCGCGGATGCGGCGGATGCGTTCGAGGGCGTCGCGGTCGCCGATGTGGCAGCCGAGCGCGTAGCTGCTGTCGGTCGGGTAGGCGATCAGCCCGCCGGCGCGCACGATCGCCACCGCCTGGCGTATCAGCCGCGGTTGCGGGTCGACCGGGTGGAGCTGGAAGTACTGGCTCACGCGACCTCGGGATGCGCCGCGCGGCATCGACGCGCCGCGGCGTCGGCTACTATACGCGACCCGGATCCAGCCCCGGCCGACGCGACCCCGAGAACCGCCCGCGATGCAAGCCCTCCTCGACCTGCTGCCCGTGGTGGCCTTCCTCGTCACCTACAAGCTGCGCGGCATCTTCGTGGCCACGGCCGTGCTCATGGTGGGCATGGTGCTGCTGCTCGGCGTGACCTGGCTGTGGCACCGCCGGATCTCGGTGCTGATGGGCGTCAGCGCCGTGCTGGTGCTGCTCGGTGGCGGCGCGACGCTGCTGCTGCACGACCCGGTGTTCATCAAGTGGAAGCCGACCGCCTATTTCTGGATCATGGGCGCCGTGTTCCTCGGCAGCACCTGGGTCGGGCGCATGCCGCTGGCGCAGGCGCTGCAGCAGTCGGCCTTTCCCGAGGGTGCCGGTGTCGCGCGCGCCGACTGGCAGCGCGTGAACCTCGTCTGGGCGCTGTTCTTCGCCGCCCTCGGCGCGCTCAACCTCTACGCCGCCTTCCGCATGAGCGAGGGAGCCTGGGTGAACTTCAAGGTCTACGGCCTGACGGCGCTGCTGTTCGCCTTCGGCGTCGTCCAGGCGCTGTGGCTCGGCCGCCGCGGCGGGCAGGACGGCGCATGAGCGCGCCCGTCACCACGCCGGAGCGCATCCACGCGCTGCTCGAGCAGCGCTTCGCGCCGCTGGAGCTGGAGGTGCGCGACGACAGCGCCGCGCACGCCGGCCACGCCGGGGCGCGCTCCGGCGGGCACTACCGCGTCCGCATCGTGGCGACCGCATTTTCCGGCCTGCCGCTGGTGCGGCGGCACCGTCTGGTGCAGGATGCGCTCGCCCCGCTGTACGCGACGGCCATCCACGCGCTGTCGCTGGACGCGCGCGCACCAGATGAATTGGTTTAGGTTTGTTTAATAACCCATTGAGATATCAGATGAAAATTTCAAGACTGCTTCCGCTGACGGGCCTGCTCCTGCTGGCCGCGTGCAAGCCCTCCGAGACCACCGCCCCGGTCAAGCCGGTCGCCACCGTGAACGGCACGGCGATCTCGCGCGACATCTTCGAGTTCTACGCGAAGAACGTGGCGGGCAAGGCGAGCACCGAGCTCACGGTGGAGCAGCGCGCGCAGCTGCTCGACAACCTGCTGCGCGCCGAGGCCGTGGCCCAGCAGGCCGAGAAGGACGGGCTCGACAAGAGCGGCGACACCGCTTCGCAGCTGTTCCTGATGCGGCTGCAGGTACTCGAGCAGGCCAAGTCCGAGGCCTACCTCAAGGACAAGAAGGCCTCCGACGACGAGGTGCGCGCCGAGTACGACAAGCGCATCGCCGCGATGCCGAAGACCCAGTACAAGGCACGCCACATCCTCGTCAGCAGCGAGGACGCGGCCAAGGCGATCATCGCGCAGCTGAAGAAGGGCGCGAAGTTCGAGGACGTGGCCAAGGCGCAGTCGCTCGATTCGTCCAAGAACAGCGGCGGCGACCTCGGCTGGTTCAATCCCTCCGGGATGGTCAAGCCCTTCGCCGATGCGGTCGCCACGCTCAAGAAGGGCGAGGTCACGCCGGCGCCGGTCAAGACCGAGTACGGCTGGCACGTGATCCGCCTCGATGACGTGCGCGACACCCCGGTGCCGCCGCTCGAGCAGGTGAAGCAGCAGGTCGAGCAGCTGGTGCTGCAGTCCAAGTGGAAGGCCTACGGCGACGACCTGCTCAAGAACGCCAAGGTCGAGAAGAACCTGTAATCCGGATGACGCCGCTCCGGGCGCCGCTCCGTCAGGGGCGGCGCCCGGCCAGCAGCTCCCCGAGCCCCGCCTCGTCCAGCACCGGCACGCCGAGCGCGCGTGCCTTGTCGAGCTTCGAGCCCGCCTCGGCGCCCGCCACCACGTAGCTGGTCCTGGCCGATACCGAACCCGCCACCTTCGCGCCGAGCGCGCGCAGCCGCTCGCCCGCGGCCTCGCGCGTCAGCCCGTCGAGGGTGCCCGTGAGCACGATCGTCAGGCCGTGCAACGGCCCCTGCTCCACCGCCGCCGCGCGCGGTGCCTCCTCCGGCCATTCGACCCCCGCGGCGCGCAGCCGCTCGAGCTCGCGCCGGTGCGCGGCCGAATCGAAGAACCCGTGCACGCTCGCCGCGATCGCCGGGCCCACGTCCGGCACTTCCTGCAGCGCCTCGGGCGAGGCGGCGGCCAGGGCCTCGAGCCCGCCGAAATGCGCCGCCAGCGCCTGCGCGGTCGACTCGCCGACATCCGGGATGCCGAGGCCGTACAGCAGCCGCGGCAGCGTCGTGCGCCGGCGCTCCGCGATCGCCGCCACCAGGTTGGCCGCGGACTTCGCGCCCATGCGTTCCAGGTCCGCCAGCTGCCCGGCTTCGAGCCCGTAGAGGTCCGCCGGACCGTTCACCAGTCCGAGATCCACCAGCCGGTCGACCAGCTTCTCGCCCAGCCCCTCGATGTCCAGCGCCCGGCGGCTGGCGAAATGGCGCAGCGCCTCCTTGCGCTGCGCCGCGCAGGAGAAACCGCCGACGCAGCGCGCCGCCGACTCGCCCTCCGCCCGCACCACGTCCGAGCCGCACACCGGGCAGCCGCGGCAGCTCGATGCGCCGCGCGTGCGGCGGCCGGCGCTCGGCGAGCACGCGCACGATCTCCGGGATCACGTCGCCCGCCCGGCGCACCACCACGGTGTCGCCGATGCGCACGTCCTTGCGCTCGATCTCGTCCATGTTGTGGAGCGTGGCGTTGCTGACCGTGGCGCCGCCGACCATCACCGGCTCGAGCCGCGCCACCGGCGTCAGCACGCCGGTGCGCCCCACCTGGAACTCGACGTCGCGCAGCGTCGCCGTCGCCTCGTCGGCCGGGAACTTGTGCGCCAGCGCCCAGCGCGGCGCGCGCGCGACGAAGCCCAGGCGTTCCTGGTCGGCGCGCGCGTTCACCTTGTAGACGACACCGTCGATCTGGTACGGCAGCCGCGCGGCGCGCGCCCAGCGCGGCGTAGTACTCGAGGCAGCCCTCGACGCCGCGCACCACGCGCGCCTCGGGGCAGGTCTTCAGGCCCCAGGCGCGCAGCGCCGCGAGCAGCGCCGCCTGGCTCGCCGGCGGATCGCCCCCCTGCCACGCGCCGATGCCGTAGAAAAACACGTCCAGCGGCCGCCCGGCGGTGACGCGCGCGTCGAGCTGGCGCAGGCTCCCGGCGGCGGCATTGCGCGGGTTCACGAAGGTCTTCTCGCCGCGCCCGGCGGCGCGCGCGTTCAGCCGCTCGAAGCCCTCGAAGGGCATGAAGACCTCGCCGCGCACCTCGACGCTGCGCGGCGCGTGGCCCGCGAGCCGCAGCGGCACGGCGCGCACGGTGCGGATGTTGGCGGTCACGTCCTCGCCGGTGGTGCCGTCGCCGCGCGTCGCGGCGCGCTCGAGCACGCCGTCGGCGTAGACCAGCGAGACCGCGAGCCCGTCGAGCTTCGGCTCGGCGGCATACTCGACCGCCGCGTCGTCGACGCCCAGGCGCTCGCGCACGCGCCGGTCGAAACCGCGCACGTCCTCCTCGCCGAAGGCGTTGTCGAGCGACAGCATCGGCACGCCGTGGCGCACCGGCTCGAACAACGGCACCGGGGTGCCGCTGACGCGCCGGGTCGGCGAGTCCGCCGTTACGAACTCCGGGATGCGCGGCTTCCAGCGCCCGCAGCTCCAGCATCAGCCGGTCGTACTCGGCGTCCGGGATCTCCGGATCGTCGAGCACGTAGTAGCGCTGGTCGTGGTGCGCGATCTGCCGCCGCAGCTCCGCGGCGCGGCGCGCCGCCTCCGCCGCGTACGCGCTCACGGCGCGCTCGCCGCCTCGCCCATGGCCGCGCGGCGCAGCAGGTCGAGCCGCTCGACGTCGAGCGGCATGCCGTTCTCGTCCTGCACGCGGCCCTCGAGGCGCTGCGCGATGTCGCAGGCGGCGTCGACCAGGCGGTCGACCGTGGCCGCCGGCGCCAGCGGGCCGGGCAGCACGGCGAACAGGTTGAGCCCGCCGAAGCGCTGGAAGTCCATGTTCTCGGGATCGAGGATGCCCGGGCGCGTCAGGCTCGCGGCGCTCACCACGGCGCGGCCGCCGGGCCCCGGCAGGTGGAAGATGCCGAAGCGCCCGTGCTCGAAGCCCGCGGCCGTGAGGCTCAGCCGCAGCGCGCGGCCGGGGAAGCGGTCGACGCGCACCGGCAGGACGCGCAGGTTGACGATGCGCCGCTCGCTCTCCGGCGGCCATTCGACCACCAGCGACGGCCGGCCCGCGGCGGGCGCCGACACGCCCTCGGCGGTCGCGCCCATCGCCGCCGGCGCCGCCACCTCGGGCTCCGGCCCGCTGCCGCCGGCCGGCTCGATGCGCGGCTCGGCGCGCGGCGCGTCGGTGGCGGTCTCCAGCGCGGTATCGTCGATCGCGGGCTCGACCCGCAGCGCCGGGCCCAGCACCGGCACGTCCAGCGGGATCTCCGGCTCGACGCGGCGCCCGGCCGGCAGCTCCACCACCTTCAGCGGCGCATCGGGATCGGCGAAGCCGCGCGGCTGCGGGCGCGCGCCGCGGCACCCGCGGCGACGCGCGCCACGGCCGGCGCCTCGGCCGCCGCGGAGTCCTCGCCCACCGCGCCACCGTCGGCGTCGGGCAGGCCGGCGCCGCGCGCCTGGCGCGGCCGCCGCCGCTCCCACAGCGCGAGGCCGGCGATGAACAGCAGGCCGGCGAGCAGCAGTATCCAGCGCAACGAAGCCATGCGGCGGGTCCGGGACGGTTCCTAGACGGCGGCCAGCCGCACCGCCTCGTCGACGTCCACCGCCACGAGCCGCGACACGCCCGGCTCGTTCATCGTCACGCCGATCAGCTGCGAGGCGAGCTCCATGGTGACCTTGTTGTGCGTGATGAAGATGAACTGCACGCGCTCGCTCATCTCCTTGACGATGTCGCAGAAGCGCCCGACGTTGTGCTCGTCGAGCGGCGCGTCGACCTCGTCCAGCAGGCAGAACGGCGCCGGGTTCAGGTCGAAGATCGAGAACACCAGCGCCACCGCCGTCAGCGCCTTCTCGCCGCCGGAGAGCTGCGAGATCGTGCTGTTGCGCTTGCCCGGCGGGCGCGCCATCACCGCCACGCCGGCGGCCAGCGGATCCTCGCCGACCAGCTCGAGGTAGGCGTGGCCGCCGCCGAACAGCCGCGGGAACTTCTCGGTGAGCCCCTGGTTGATGCGGTTGAAGGTGTCCTCGAAGCGCGCGCGCGTCTCCTTGTCGATCTTGCGCATCGCCTGCTCGAGCGTGTTCAGCGCGTCGTTGACGTCGGTGAACTGGCGGTCGAGGTAGGTCTTGCGCTCGCTCTGCTCCTTGAGCTCGTCGATCGCGGCGAGGTTCACCTGGCCGAGCCGGTCGATGTCGCCGCGCACCTCGGCGAGGCGCGCCTCCCACGGCGCCGGCTCCGCCTCCGGCGCGAGGTTGGCGCGGATCGCGTCGAGCTCGCAGTGCGTCGCGGCGAACTGCTCCAGCAGCGCCTCGCGCCGCAGGCGCGATTCCTGTGCCGCGAGCCGCGCCTGCTCCATCGCGTCGCGCGCCTCGTTGACGCGCAGCTCGGCCGCCAGCCGCCGCTGGTCCAGCGTGCGCAGCTCGCGTTCCGCGTCCTCCACCTGGCGGCGCGCGGTCGCGAGCTCGCCTTCGGCCTCGAGCCGCCGCGCCAGCGCTTCCTGCAGCCGCGCCTCGAGGTCGCGGACCGGCGCGTCGCCGTCCGCCAGCCCCTCGGCCAGCGTCGTGCGCCGCGCGTCGAGCTGCCCGCGCTGCTCCACGAGCCGCGCCAGCGCCGCTTCCATCGAGCTGCGCGCCGAACGCCGGCTCTCGGCGCGGATCAGCGCGTCGCGCATCGCGAGCTGCGCCTCCTGGGCGCGCGCGCGGGCCGTGCCCGCCGCCTCGCGCCTGAGCTCGCGCTCCTCTTCCAGTTCAGGCCGGCGCGCGTCGAGCTGCTCGAGCGCCGCCAGCGCCGCATCGCGCGTGGTCCGCGCCGTCTGCAGGCTCTCGTGCGCCCGCGAGCGCTCGCGCTCGACCTCGGCGACTTCGGCCTCCAGGCGCGTGCGCCGCGCCGCCGCTTCCTCCAGCCGGGCGCGCAGCGCCTCGAGCTGCGCGCGCAGCTCGGCGTGCTGGCGATGCGCCGACTGGATCTCGGCCTGCGCCGCGTCGCGGCGCCGCTCGGCATCGACCACGCGCGTGCGCAGCGTCGCGACCGCCTGTTCGGCCTCGCGTACGCCGGCCTCGGCGTCCTGCGCCGACTGGCGCAGGCTCTTGAGACGGTGCTCGCGCTCGATGACGCCGGCATGCGCATCGCTCCCGCGGTTGACGCGCAGCCAGTCGCTCCCGAGCCATTCGCCGGCGCGCGTGATCACCGACGCGCCGCGGCCGAGCGAACCGCGCTGCCGCAGCGCCGCGCCGAGCGAATCGGCCGTGCGGATGCCCTCGAGCAGCGCCACCACCGCCGCCGGCCCGCGCACCCGCGCCGCGAGCGTCCCGGCCGCGCCGCTCGCCACGCCGCCGCCGGTGTCGATGAACGAGACGCTGCCGCCATCGAAGCCCTGCAGCGCCTCCTCGAGCGCGTCCAGGCCGTCGACCGCCACCGCCTCGAGGTAGTCGCCGAGCGCGGTCTCGACCGCGCGCTCCCAGCCCGCCTCGACCTCGAGCAACTCGGTGGCGCGCACCCGCGCGCCGAAGCCGCGCGCCTCGAGCCAGGCGCTGGCGCGCGCATCGCCGGCGCCGAGCGCGGCCTTCTGCAGCGCCTCGAGCGAGAGCTGCTCGGCGCGCGTGCGCTCGCGCCGACCGCGCGCCGCCTCGAGCGCCGCCTCGGCGGCGTGCTGCTCGGTGCGCAGCTGCTGCAGCTCCGCCAGCGCGGCGCCGAGCTCGCGGCCGAGCGCCTCGGCGCGATCGCGCGCCGCGAGCTCGCTGTCGCTGAAGGCGCCGAGCGGCGCGGCCGCCTCCTGCTGCCCGACCGCCTCGGTCTCGAGCGCCAGCCGGTCGCTGCGCGCCTGCAGCCGCAGCATCTGGTTGTCGAGCTGCTCGATGCGCGCGCCTTCGACCTGCGCGGTCTGGCTCGCGGCGCCGAGCTCGCGGTTGAAGGCCTCCCAGCGCCGTTGCCACTCGGCCAGCTCGGTCTCGGCGGCCTCGAGCGCCATGCCGGTGGCCTGCTCGGTCAGGCGCAGCGACTCGACTTCCGGCTCGAGCGCCTGCAGCTCGGCGCGCAGGCCGGCGAGCGCCGCCTCGTCGGCGGCGATCTGCGCGCCGGTCGACTCGAGCGCGCCGCCCACCTCGCCGAGCTCGAGCCGCTGGCGCTCGCGCAGCTCGCGCGTGTAGCGGATGTTCTCCTCGGTGCGCGTGACCTCGGCGCCGAGCTCGTAGTAGCGCCCCTGCACGCGGCCCAGCGTCTCGCCGTGCTCGAGGTGGAAGGCGCGCTGCTTCTCGATGGCCGCCTCGGCGCCGCGCTGGTCGGCGAGCGCCTGCTGCATCGCCAGCTCGCATTCGCGCATCGCGCTGTCCTGCGTCACCGCGCCGCTGTCGAGGTCGCGCAGCCGCAGGGCCAGCAGCTCGGCGGTCAGCAGCCGCTCCTGCGCCTTGAGGTCCTGGTACTTCTTCGCCGCGCTCGCCTGGCGTTGCAGGTGGCGGATCTGCTTCTCGACCTCGTCGCGCAGGTCCTGCAGCCGCGCCAGGTTCTCGCGCGCGTCGGCGACGCGGTTCTCGGTCTCGCGGCGCCGCTCCTTGTAGAGCGAGATGCCGGCGGCCTCCTCGACGAAGGAACGCATGTCGTCGGCGCGCGCCTCGATGACGCGCGAGATCATGCCCTGCTCGATGATCGCGTAGCTGCGCGAGCCGAGGCCGGTGCCGAGGAACAGCTGCGTGATGTCCTTGCGCCGGCAGCGCCCGCCGTTGATGAAGTAGGCCGAGCTGCCGTCGCGCGACACCACGCGCTTGAGCGAGATCTCGGTGTAGCTCGCGTAGGCGCCGCCGATCTTGCCGTCGCTGTTGTCGAACACCAGCTCGACCGAGGCCGCGCCCACCGGCTTGCGCGCGCTCGAGCCGTTGAAGATGACGTCGGCCATCGAGTCGCCGCGCAGGTGGCGCGCCGACAGCTCGCCCATGACCCAGCGCACGGCGTCGATGATGTTCGACTTGCCGCAGCCGTTCGGGCCGACCACGCCGGTCAGGTTGCCGGGCAGCTGCACGCTGGTGGGATCGACGAAAGACTTGAATCCGGACAGCCGGACCTTGTTGAGCCGCATCTTGGAGGAGGTTCCCGCTTGGCCTGAGCGGCGCGCCGACCGCGCCGGATCCGGCTAGTGTAGAGTATCGGCGCAGCCATGCCGAGTCAGCCGACCGCCCAGCTCGAGACCTTCGCGAACCCCGCCCCGGAGCGCGACTACACCATCCGGATGCGGATCCCGGAGTTCACCTGCCTGTGCCCGAAGACCGGCCAGCCGGACTTCGCGACGCTGCTGCTCGAGTACGTGCCCGACGGCAGCTGCGTCGAGCTCAAGTCGCTCAAGCTCTACATCTGGTCGTTCCGGGACCGGGGCGCCTTCCACGAGGCCGTGACCAACGAGATCGCCACGCACCTCGCGGCGACGATCGCACCGCGCTTCCTGCGCCTCACGGCCGAATTCAACGTGCGCGGCGGCATCTACACGAGCGTGATCGCCGAGCACCGCAAGCCGGGCTGGACACCGCCGGCGCCGGTAGCGCTGCCCTAGGTCCGCGCTCGCCGGCGCGTGCCGCCAACGTCGCGTTTCCGCGACCTTTTTCCCGCTGTACAGCCCGTAGGCCGCCTGTATAATCCCGCGTCCTCGAAACCAGCCCAGGGCTTTGTAGGAGCCTGAAATGGCCGGGAAGAAACCCGCGACCAAGGTCAAGAAACCCGCCAAGACGGCGCCGAAACCCGCGGCTCGCAAGAGCGCAAGCCCGCCGGCGAGCACGCGCAAGGGCGCCGTGGCCCCGCGCAAGGGCAGCGCCGCCAAGCCGGCCGCCAGGGAAGCCGCCAAGGAAAAGGAAGTCGCCCGCCCGGCGCGCGAAGCCGCGCGCCCCGCGACGAAGGAAGCGGCCAAGCCGCCGCGCAAGCCCGTCGCCGCCGCGCCGGAACAGCCCAGGCGCCCGGCATCGCCGGGGTTGCCGCCGCTGGTCATGCCGGCCGCGCGTGGCGCCGAGGCCGAGGAAGGCGAAGCCGGCGAGCCGGGGAGCCTGCTGGCCGGCCCACGCAACGTCAAGCCGTACATCGCCAAGCGCGGCGAGCAGTACATGAACAAGGAGCAGCTGGTCCACTTCCAGCTGATCCTCGGCAACTGGAAGCGCGACCTCATGGAGGAAGTCGACCGCACCGTCTCGCACATGAAGGACGAGGCGGCGAACTTCCCCGACCCGAACGACCGCGCCACGCAGGAAGAGGAATTCAGCCTCGAGCTGCGCACGCGCGACCGCGAGCGCAAGCTGATCCGCAAGATCGACGAGGCGCTCAAGCGCATCGAGGACGGCACCTACGGCTACTGCCTCGAGACCGGCGAGGAGATCGGCATCAAGCGCCTGGAGGCGCGCCCGGTCGCCACGCTGAGCATCGAAGCGCAGGAACGCCGCGAGCGGCGCGAGCGCCAGTACGGAGACCGCGACGACCGCTACCGCTGAGGCCGGCCGGCGGCCCGCGGGATACGTCGGCCGCTTCGCCCCCTCGCCCACCGGCCCGCTGCACCAGGGTTCCCTGGCCGCCGCCCTCGCCAGTTGCCTCGAAGCGCGCACCCACGGCGGGCGCTGGCTGCTGCGCATCGAGGACCTGGACACCGCGCGCCTCATCCCCGGCATGGTCGACGAGCACCTGCGCACGCTCGAGGGCTGCGGTTTCGAATGGGACGGCGCGATCCTGTACCAGAGCCAGCGCCGCGACGCCTACGAGGCGGCGATCGCCACGCTGCGCGCACATGGCCGCATCTACGAATGCAGCTGTTCGCGCCGCCAGCTCGAGGCCAGCGGCGACGAGGCCGGCTACCCCGGCACCTGCCGCAACGGTCCGACCGGGCCCGGGCCCACGGCGCTGCGGCTGCGGATCGACGATGATGCCGTCGAGCGCTGGGACGATGCCTGGCAGGGTCCCTGCGCGTGGCGGCTCGGCCGGCTCGGAGATGTGATCGTGCGGCGGCGGGACGGCGTCCACGCCTACCAGCTCGCCGTGGTCGTCGATGACGCCGCGCAGGGCGTCACCCACGTCGTGCGCGGCGTCGACCTGCTCGACAGCACGCCATGGCAGCGCGCCCTGCAGCGCGCACTGGGCGTGCCGCTGCTCGAATACGCCCACATGCCGCTGGTCACCGAGCCGACCGGCCTGAAGCTCGCCAAGTCGCGCCGCTCGGTGCGCGTCGATGCCGGCGCGCACGCGGTGCTCAACGCGCTGCGGCTCCTGCGCCACGAGCCCCCGCCCGGACTCGCCTCGGCCGGCACCGCCGAAGTGTGGGCCTGGGCGCGCGCCAACTGGTCGGGCGAGCGCCTGCGCGGGGTCACCGCCGTGCCGGCGCTGCCCTGACGGCCCCCGGCCTTGCGCCGCATCGCAGCAATCCGCCCCCTTCGGGCCGCCGGAAAGAAAAGGCTTAGCTGCACTGCGGGGGTTGTAATAAGATTGGTTCTCAAGACCGGGAACGGTTAGGCGTTCGGCGCGAGCAGGACGGTTGGGGAACCGGTCAAGGAACAGCAAACCGTCCGTGCTGGCGCGGGTCCGATTCAGCCATCGGGGGAACTCCCATGACCGAACCGCGCATCATCAAGAAGTATCCCAACCGGCGCTTGTACGACACCGTACTCAGCCGCTACATCACGCTGGGCGACGTCCGCGCGCTGGTGCACCAGCACCTGCCCTTCCGCGTGATCGAGCAGCGCAGTGGCCGTGACCTGACGCGCAGCGTGATGCTGCAGGTCATCGCCGAGCAGGAGCAGCACGGCGGCGCCATCCTCAGCGAGGATTTCCTCGCGCAGCTGATCTGCAGCTACGACGCCGGATCGGCCGACATGACCTCCAGCTACCTGGAACAGGCGATGCGCCTGTACGCCGAGCAGCGCCCGCCGGCCTCGCAGCCTTCGCTGGACGACACCGGCCGGCTCGCGATCGGCAACTTCGAGCGCTGGCAGCAGGTGCAGGAGCAGATCTACCGCACGCTGCAGGCCGCGGCCAACGGCAAGGTACCCGCCTGAAACGAACGGGCCGGGGAGCCTCGCGGCTCCCCGGCCCGTGGTCGGGTTGCGCCGACGCCGCGTGGGCGCCGGGCGCGCGGCTCAGGCCGCGTCGACGTCGCGCATCGACAGGCGGATGCGGCCCTGGCGGTCGACCTCGAGCACTTTCACGCGGATCTGGTCGCCTTCCTTGAGCTTGTCGCTGACGCGCTCGACGCGCTCGTTGGAGATCTGCGAGATGTGCACCAGGCCGTCGCGACCCGGCAGGATCGTCACGAAGGCGCCGAAGTCCATCAGCTTCACGACGCGCCCCTCGTAGACGCTGCCGACCTCGACGTCGGCGGTGATCAGCTCGATGCGGCGCTGGGCCTCGCGGCCCGCGGTGCCGTTCACCGAGGCGATCTTGACCGTGCCGTCGTTCTCGATGTCGATGGTCGTGCCGGTCTCCTCGGTGATCTGGCGGATCACCGCGCCGCCCTTGCCGATGACGTCGCGGATCTTCTCCGGGTCGATCCTCAGCGTGATGATCGACGGCGCCCACTCCGACATCTTGGCGCGCGGCTCGCCGAGCACCTTGTTCATCTCGGCGAGGATGTGCAGCCGGCCGGCGCGCGCCTGCTCGAGCGCCACCTTCATGATCTCGGGCGTCACGCCCTCGACCTTGATGTCCATCTGCAGCGCCGTGACGCCGTCCTTCGAGCCGGCGACCTTGAAGTCCATGTCGCCGAGGTGGTCCTCGTCGCCGAGGATGTCGGTCAGCACCGCGAAGCGGCTGCCCTCGAGCACCAGGCCCATGGCGACGCCCGCGACCGGCGCCTTGATCGGCACGCCGGCGTCCATCAGCGCGAGGCTGGTGCCGCAGACGCTCGCCATCGAGCTCGAGCCGTTGGACTCGAGGATCTCGGAGACCACGCGGATGACGTACGGGAAGGACTGCATGTCCGGCATCATCGCGTTGACGCCGCGGCGCGCCAGGTTCCCATGGCCGATCTCGCGGCGCTTCGGGCTGCCCATCATGCCCGTCTCGCCGACCGAGAACGGCGGGAAGTTGTAGTGCAGCATGAACGGCTCGCGGCGCTCGCCCTCGAGCGCGTCGATGATCTGCGCGTCGCGCGTCGTGCCGAGCGTGGTCGACACCAGCGCCTGCGTCTCGCCGCGGGTGAAGATCGCCGAGCCGTGGGCGCGCGGCAGCACGCCGACCTTGACGTTGATCGGGCGCACGGTCTTCGTGTCGCGGCCGTCGATGCGCGGCTGGCCGGCCAGGATGCGCTCGCGCACGATGCGGCTCTCGAGCCGGAACAGCTCGTCATCGACCGCGTCGGCCTTGAACTGCGGCGTCTCGCCGCCGGCGAGCGCGGCCTTGGCCTCGGCCTTGATCGCGCCGACGCGCGCATAGCGCTGCTGCTTCTCGGTGATGCGATAGGCCTCGGCGAGCTTCGCCTCGGCGCAGCCGGCCACGGCGGCGCCCAGGGCGGCGTCGGCCGCCGCCGGCTTCCAGTCCCAGCGCGGCTTGCCGGCCTCGGCCGCCAGCTCGCGGATCGCCTTGATCGCGACCTGCATCTGCGTGTGGCCGTACACGACCGCGCCGAGCATCACCTGCTCGGACAGGCCCGCGGCCTGCGACTCCACCATCAGCACGGCGTGCTCGGTGCCGGCGACCACCAGGTCGAGCTCCGAGGTGGCCTGGTCGGTGCGCGTCGGGTTCAGCAGGTAATCGCCATTGCGATAGCCGACGCGCGCGCCGGCGATCGGGCCCTTGAAGGGCACGCCGGCGATGCACAGCGCCGCCGAGGCGCCCAGCATCGCGGGGATGTCGGCGTCGACGTCCGGGTTCAGCGACACGACCGTCGCGACCACCTGCACTTCGTTGTAGAAGCCGTCCGGGAACAGCGGGCGGATCGGCCGGTCGATCAGGCGCGAGACCAGCGTCTCCTTCTCCGAGGGGCGTCCCTCGCGGCGGAAGAAGCCGCCCGGGATGCGGCCCGCGGCGTAGGTCTTTTCCTGGTAGTTGACGGTCAGCGGGAAGAAATCGCGGCCCGGCACGGCTTCGGCGCGCGCGCACGCCGTCACCAGCACCACCGTCTCGCCCATGGTCGCCAGTACGGCGCCGTTTGCCTGCCGCGCCAGTTCGCCGGTTTCCAGCGTCACCGAGTGCGGGCCATAGCTAAAAGTCTTCTTGAAGACGCTCACGCTTCAGTCCTCGAAAAAATTCCTGGATGGATAAACGGCAAGGCCGCGCGGTCTTGGGTGGACGGCGCGGCCTTGGGCCGGATGTTCAGCGGCGAAGCCCGAGGGTTTCGACGATCTGCTGGTACTTCTGTGGCTTCGTCGCCTTCAGGTAGTCCAGGAGCTTGCGCCGCTGGTTCACCATGCGGACGAGGCCGCGGCGCGAGGAGTGGTCGCCCTTGTGCGTACCGAAATGCTCGCTCAGGCCGTTGATGCGCTCGGAGAGCAGTGCGACCTGCACTTCCGGCGAGCCCGTATCCTTCGCGTCGCGGGCGTGACGGGCAACGACCTGGCCCTTCTGTTCCGTGGACAATGACATTTGGATGCTTACCCTTGTTTGAAGGCCGCGCATTCTAGCCGCAAGGGCCTCTAGCCTCAAGCGGAACAGGCAGTTACGACTCGGCGGCGAACAGCCGCCGCACCTTGAGCCGGAACGGCGCCCCAGGCTCGCCCAGGCCCATGAACGCCCCGTCCGGCCCGTAGAGGCGCACCGGGCCGGCCGAGGCATCCCGGCGGCGCCGCGACGCTCTGGCCGTGCCGCAGGGCCGCCGCCGCGGCCGCGTCCAGGCGCACGGCCGGCATCCCGGAAACGGCGGCATCGGCCGGCAGCAACCAGTCCTCGCCCGCGCCGGCCGGGCGGCCAGCCGCTCCTCCAGGGCCTCGAGGGTGAGCATCGGCCGGCCGCCGAAGGGCTCGACATGCTCGCGCCTGAGGCTCGCCAGGTGGCCGCAGGAGCCGAGCGCCGCGGCGATGTCCTCGCCGAGGACCCGCACGTAGGTGCCCTTGGAGCAGGCTACCCGCAGCTCGATCCAGTCCTCGCCGTGCGCCAGCTGCTCCAGGTGGTGGATCGCCAGGGTCCGCGGCGCACGCTCGACGGTCTCGCCGCGGCGCGCCAGGCGGTACAGCGGCTCGCCGTCGCGCTTGAGGGCGGAGTACATCGGCGGCACCTGCCGGATCTCGCCCCGGAATCGCGCCAGGGCGGCCTCGATGCCGGCGGCCTGCAGCGCCGGGACCGGACAGCGCTCGATCTCCGCCCCCTCGGCGTCGCCGGTCGCGGTGCGGCGGCCGAGCTGCAGGCGGAACGCGTAGGTCTTGTCGCCGGCGAGCATCTCGCCGGCGAGCTTGGTGGCTTCGCCGATGCAGATCGGCAGCATGCCGCTCGCCAGCGGATCCAGGCTCCCGGTGTGCCCGGCCTTGATGCCGCCCAGCAGGCGGCGCACGCGCTGCAGCGCGCCATTGGAGGAGAGCCCGACCGGCTTGTCGAGCAGCAGGATGCCGGAGCGCATCGGCCTGGGGCGGTCGGGATTCACTCGCCGCCGGCGTCGGTGTCCGGCGGCGCGCCCGGCGGCGGGCGCTGGCCGGCGACGGCCGCGTCGATCAGGCGATCGAGCTTCTCGGCCCGCTCGAGCTCGACGTCATAGACGAACTCCAGCCGCGGCGCGTGCCGCAGGCCCAGCTGCCGCCCGACCTCGCCGCGCAGGAATCCCGCGGCGCTGCGCAGCCCGGCCTCGACCTCCGCCGGGCTGTGGGCACCGCCGAAGGGCAGGAAGTAGATGCGCACCGTGCCGAGGTCGGCGGCGGCGCGCACCGCGGTGAGCGTGACGTTGCCGACGCGCGGGTCGTGCACCGCGCGCGGCAGGAGCGTCGCCAGCGCGCGCTGCACCTCCGACTCGACGCGCTGCAGGCGCGCGCTGCGGCTGCCGGTGCGCTTCACGGCGCCGCCGTCACTGCAGCGTGCGCGTCACCTCGACGCGCGCGAAGCACTCGATCTGGTCGCCGACGCGCACGTCCTGATAGTTCTTCACGCCGATGCCGCACTCGGTGCCGGCGCGCACCTCGCCGACGTCGTCCTTGAAGCGCCGGAGCGATTCGAGCGCGCCCTCGAAGATCACGACGTTGTCGCGCAGCACGCGGATCGGGTTGTTGCGCTTGACCGCGCCCTCGGTCACCAGGCACCCGGCGACCACGCCGAACTTGCTGGAGCGGAACACCTCGCGCACCTGCGCGATGCCGACGATCTGCTCCTTGATCTCGGGCGCCAGCAGGCCGCTGAGCATCTGCTTGATGTCGTCGATGGCCTCGTAAATGATGCTGTAGTAGCGCACGTCGACGCCGGTCTCCTTGACCGCGTCGCGCGCCGCCGCGTCGGCCCGCACGTTGAAGCCGATGACCTTGGCGTTGGAGGCCGCCGCCAGCTGCACGTCCGAGGCGGTGATGCCGCCGACGCCGCTGGCGATGACGTTGACCTTGACCTCGTCGGTCGAGAGCTTGGTGAGCGCGTCGCGCAGCGCCTCGGCGCTGCCCTGCACGTCGGTCTTGAGCAGCACCGCGACCACGCCGGCCTTGGCCTCGCCGAGCTGCGAGAACATGTCCTCGGCGCGCGTCGCCGCGCTGCGCGCCAGCTTGACGTCGCGCGACTTGCCCTGACGGTGCAGCGCGACCTCGCGCGCCTTGCGCTCGCTCTCGACCGCCAGCAGCTCGTCGCCCGCGTTCGGCGTGCCGGACAGGCCCAGCACCACCACCGGCGTCGACGGCGGCGCCGCCTCGACCGGCCGGCCGGCCTCGTCGAACATCGCGCGCACGCGGCCGTACTCGGTGCCGGCGAGGATCGCGTCGCCGACCTTGAGCGTGCCGCGCTTGACCAGCGCGGTGACCACCGCGCCGCGGCCCTTCTCGACGCTCGACTCGACCACCACGCCCGAGGCCAGCCCGGCGCGCGGCGCCTTGAGCTCGAGCACCTCGGACTGCAGCAGGATCGCCTCGAGCAGCGCGTCGATGCCGGCGCCGGTGCGCGCCGAGACGTTGACGAACATGTTCTGCCCGCCCCACTCCTCGGCGATCACCTCGTGCTTGGACAGCTCGGTGCGCACCCGGTCCGGGTCGGCATCCGACTTGTCGATCTTGTTGACGGCCACCACGATCGGCACGCCGGCGGCGCGCGCGTGCTGGATCGCCTCGATGGTCTGCGGCATGACGCCGTCGTCGGCCGCGACCACCAGCACCACCACGTCGGTGACCTTGGCGCCGCGGGCGCGCATCGCCGTGAAGGCGGCGTGGCCCGGCGTGTCGAGGAACGTCACCGGGCCCTTGGGCGTCTCCACCTGGTAGGCGCCGATGTGCTGGGTGATGCCGCCGGCCTCGCCGGCCGCCACCTTGGTGCGGCGGATGTAGTCGAGCAGCGAGGTCTTGCCGTGGTCGACGTGGCCCATCACGGTCACGACCGGGGCGCGCGTCTCGGCCTCTTCGGCGCCCGCGGCACGGCCCTGCAGGTCCTCCTCGATCTGGTTTTCCTTGAGCGCCTTGGCGGTGTGGCCCATCTCCTCCACCACCAGGATCGCCGTGTCCTGGTCGATCGGCTGGTTGATGGTGGCCATCACGCCGAGGTTCATCAGGTTCTTGATGACCTCGGTGGCCTTGACGGCCATCTTCTGCGCCAGCTCCGCCACCGTGATCGTCTCGCCGATCGCCACCTCGCGCACCACCGGCGCGGTCGGCATCTCGAAGCCGTGCTTGCTCTCGCCGCCCACCGGCATGGCGCGCCCGAGCGGCATGCGCCGCTTCTTCTTGTGGCGCGCGCTCACGTCGCCGGCGATGTGCAGCTCGGCGCGGCCGTACTTGGTGCGCTTGTCGTCGCGGGCCGGCTCGGCCGCCTTCTCCCGCTCCTTGGCGGCCGGCTTGGCCGGCTCGGCGTGCGCCGGCGCCTCGGCGGCCCGCTTGGCGCGCTCGCGCTCGCGCTCGGCCTCCTCGCGCTCGTGCTGCTCGGCGGCGCGGCGCTGTTCCTCGGCGGCGCGCTTGCGGGTCTCCTCCTCCTCGATGCGGCGCTTGTTCTCGATCTCGATGCGCTCGCGTTCGCGCCGCTCGGCCTCGAGCTTCTCGGCCTGCTCGCGCTGCGCCGCCTCGGCATCGCGCCGCTGCGCGTCGATCTGCTCCTGCTGGGCGCGCGCCTTCTCCTCGAGCACGTCGCGCTTGACGTAGGTGCGCTTGGTGCGCACCTCGACGTTGACGGTGCGCGCGCGGCCCATGGTGCTCGCCAGCTTGATCTCGCTCTGCGTCTTGCGCTTGAGCGTGATGCGGCTCGGCGCCGAGCCGCTCTCGGCGGCGCCGTGGCCATGGCTCTTGCGCAGGTGCGTCAGCAGCTCGAGCTTGGCCTCCTCGCTGATCGTGTCGTTGGCGCCCTTGACCTGGATGCCGGCCTGGTCGAGCTGGGCGATCAGCCGGTCGACCGGGACCTTCAGGACGTCCGCGAACTGCGCGACGGTTACTTCAGCCATGGCTTGCCACCTCTAGCGCTGCGCCTCGAACAACGGCGCACGCGCCTTCATGATCAGGGCGCCGGCTTCCTCCGGCGTGAGACCCTGGATGTCCATCAGGTCGTCGATCGCCTGGTCGGCCAGGTCCTCGCGCGTGCGGATGCCGCGCGTCGCGAGGGCCAGCGCCAGGTCCGGGCTCATGCCCTCGAGCGTCAGCAGGTCGTCCGACGGCATCGACGCGTCGAGCGTCTCCTCGCTGGCGATCGCCTGCGTCAGCAGCACGTCGCGGGCGCGGTTGCGCAGCTCCCGCACGATGTCCTCGTCGAACTCCTCGATCGCGGCCAGCTCGGCGGCCGGCACGTAGGCGACCTCCTCGATCGTCGAGAAGCCCTCCTGCACCAGGATGCTGGCGACGTTCTCGTCGACGTCGAGCTGCTTCTGGAACTGCTCGACCAGCGCCTTGGCCTCCGACTCGCTCTTGGCCTCGGCGTCCGAGGCGGTCATCACGTTCAGTTCCCAGCCGGTGAGCTGGCTGGCGAGGCGGATGTTCTGGCCGCCGCGGCCGATGGCCTGCGACAGCTTGTCCTCGGCGACCGCGATGTCCATGCTGTGCGAGTCCTCGTCGACGACGATCGACTGCACCTCGGCCGGCGACATCGCATTGATGACGAACTGCGCGGCGTTGTCGGTGTGCGGGATGATGTCGACGCGCTCGCCGGCGATCTCGTTGGAGACCGCCTGCACGCGCGAGCCGCGCATGCCGACGCAGGCGCCGACCGGATCGATGCGCGGGTCGTTGCTGCGCACCGCGATCTTGGCGCGCACGCCCGGATCGCGCGCCGCGCCGAGGATCTGGATCATGCCCTGCCCGACCTCCGGCACCTCGAGCTTGAACAGCTCGATGAGGAACTCGGGCGCGGTGCGCGTCAGGAACAGCTGCGGGCCGCGCGGCTCGGAGCGCACCTCGCGCAGGAAGGCCTTGACGCGGTCCTGGGGCTTCAGGGCCTCGCGCGGGATCATGTCGCTGCGGGCGACGAAGCCCTCGGCGTTGCCGCCCAGGTCGACGTAGATGCCGTTGCGGTCGATGCGCTTGACCACGCCGCTGATCAGCTGGCCGACGCGGTCCTGGTACTGCTCGACCACCTGGGCGCGCTCGGCCTCGCGCACCTTCTGCACGATGACCTGCTTGGCCTGCTGCGCGGCGATGCGCCCGAAGGCCACCGATTCCATCGGCTCCTCGACGTGGCCGCCGATGACCGCGGCCTTGTCCATGTCGAGGGCGTCGTCGAGGCGGATCTCGGCCTCGGGGTTCTCGATCTCGCGCGAGTCGTCGGCGAACACCTTCCAGCGGCGGAAGGTGTCGTAGTCGCCGGTCTTGCGGTTGATGGCGACGCGCACGTCCCACAGCTCGCTGTTCTTCTTGCGCGCAGCCGAAGCCAGCGCCGCCTCCAGCGCCTCGAAGATCACCTCTTTGTCGACGCCCTTCTCGTTCGAGACGGCCTCGACCACCATCAGGATCTCTTTGTTCATCGCTTCACCTTACGCCCGGCCGCCTGCGGCCATTCCGGAACCAGTCGCGCGCGCCCGATCTCCACATGAGGCAACGCCACCGCCACGCCATCCACGTTCAACTCGACGCCCGCCGCGTCGGCGGCGGTCAGCGTACCCGTGTAGCGCCGCCGTCCCTCGCGCGGCGCCACCAGCTCCACCCAGACGCGCTGGCCGACGAAGCGCGCGAAATGCGCCGGCTTGCGCAGCACCCGATCCAGCCCCGGGGAGGACACCTCGAGGGTGTACGCCGTCGGCACCGGATCGTTGACGTCGAACAGCGCCGACACCTCGTGGCTGACGCGTTCGCAGTCCTCGATCCCCACGCCTTCCGCCCGGTCGATGAAGATCCGCACCAGCGCGTGCGCGCGGCCCGGAACGTACTCCAGGTCGACCAGTTCGTAGCCGAGCTGCTCGGCCAGCGGCTCCGCCAGGCCGATCAACTTGTCGCGCACCGGCGTGTTCATCGCCCGATCCCGCCCCAAACAAAAAATGGGCCCGAGGCCCATCACAAAAAAAGCCCCACGCGGGGGCTTTCAGAATCAAGCACTTCGCTGCAGTACCTGCAGCGCCACGTGATCGGCCGCCTCGTGCCGCCGACCCCGTCCACCGGGCGCGGATTCTAGTGCCAAGCCGGTGGAGATTTCAACCGCTTCAAGAGCTTGGCATCAGGGCAGGGCCTGCGGCGCGAGGAAGGTCCCCGGTTGGGCGGGCGATTGGCGGACCCAGAGCACCTGGTCCTGGTCGGCCAGCAGCACCAGGTCCACCCGGCCGTCCCCGTCGACGTCGCCGCTGGCGATGCGGCTCACCGCGGCTGGCATCGAAATGCTGGTGGCGAGCACCTCGGCGCCGGCCGGATCCTGGCGGAACAGGTTGAGCCGCGCCTTCACCGTCGAGGGCGACCCCTCCGGATAGAAGCCCGCGACGGCGGCATCCAGCCGCCCGTCGCCGTCGAAATCGGCGAAGGCCGCGTCGTCGATGCCCTGCACGCCCGCCAGGGGCGTCGCGATCACCCGCGTGCCGCCCCCGGGCAGGCGCAGCACGGCCAGTATTTCCGACACCGTGCTGTCGTCCGAGGCGCCGAGGAAGGCGACGAGGTCCGGCCGGCCATCGCCGTCGTGGTCGGCGATCCGCAGCCGCCGGAGATTCAGGGCGTGGGCGCTCGCCAGCACCTGGGCCGCGCCGAGTCCTCCGCCGCCCTGCTGCGGCAAGGTGGCGAGGGAGGTATCGAAGTCGGTCACCGTGGCCTTGACGACGAAGCCCGCCGCGAGGTCCGTCCGGGCATCACCGTCCAGGTCCGAGGCATCGAGCGCCGTCGTCGCCCCCGGCAGCGGCACGTCCCGGGGCGCCGCGAACTGGCCCCGCGCCGCCGGTTCCTGTGGCAGCAGCACGAGCCGCTGCGAGCCGGCCTGGCTGTCGGCGATCGCGACGTCGGCGACGCCATCGGCGGTGAAGTCGGCCACGACGACGTCGTAGGGGTGGACGCCGGTGGCGATCGACGCGGGCGCGAGGAAATGTCCCGGGTTGGCACCGTCCTGGCGCAGCCAGTACACGGCATCGTCCTCGACGTCGGCGAGCACGACGTCGCGCACCGTCGCCGTCGACATCGGCGATGGCCATGCGCCACGGGTAGCGGCCGACTTGCGGGCGTCTCGCCCGCGGCGAAACCGCCGCCGGCCAGCTGGCGGTGCACGACGGGCAAGGCCTTCGCGCTGCGTCGAGCTGGCGGCATATTGCGCGCAGGTGAGCACGTCGGCACGGCCATCGCCATCGAGGTCGACGACGACGATGTCGGTCGGCACCCACAGGGGAAAGAGCCAGGCGTCGCCGCCGGAGCCGCCGCTCCCGCCGCCGCAGGCGCCCAGCGCCAGCGGGATTGCGGCGGCCAACGCGCGCGGACTGGCCATGCGCCGACTCTACGCCGGCGGCCGCGCGCGCCGCTGTACGTAGTGGTGGCAGCGGTTCCGGGCGCCCATCGTCGAGGCCCGGCCTCAGGACGCCGCCGCCGCGGGCAGGTGCGCGATGGAGTTGGCGTAGTACGCCAGCACGGTGCGTCCCTCCGGCGCCGGGCGGTAGACGCCCGCCTCCTCGCTGACCAGGCGGCGCAGCACCAGCATGCGCAGGCCGACGCCGAAGGCGTACTCGAGGTCGCCGCGCGGGATGTAGTGCCGTGCGCCGGCATCGGCCAGCGAGCGCAGGCGCGCCAGCATCGCCGCCTTGAGTTCCAGCTCCGACCAGCCCTCGCGCGGCGAATCGAGCAGCACGCTCGCCACCAGCGCCACCGGCAGCACCGGGACGATCGCGCCGATGGCGTCCATCAGCTGCGTCGCCACGGCCGCCACCTCGCGCTGGCGCGCCGCCGCGTCGAGCGCCGGGAAGTGCAGGCCGCGCCCGCGGCACCAGGCGCGCATCGACAGCGGCGTGCCGAAGTTCACGCAGGCGTAGCCATAGCGGTACCAGCGCCCGCGCAGCATCAGCCACAGGCTCGAGCCGATGAAGCCGCACAGCGTGCCGAGCGCGCGCCAGCGGCCGACGCGCGCGCGCGCGGGCTCGAGCTTCCGCAGCTGCGTGCGATCCTCCAGCACGCGGTCGTAGTTGATCGCCACCGGGATGAAGTACAG
The DNA here is from genome assembly GCA_046347255.1 of Steroidobacteraceae bacterium. Classification (GTDB taxonomy): domain Bacteria; phylum Pseudomonadota; class Gammaproteobacteria; order Steroidobacterales; family Steroidobacteraceae; genus FEN-1191. The sequence goes on along the minus strand of JAXMGO010000023.1, from coordinate 7,340 downwards.
GTCGCGCCGCGCCTCGCCGTCGCGCTCATCGAACCCCTTGAGCATGTAGTCGAACAGCCCGAGCTTCGGCGCGCCGAGGCGGCCGTCCTTGGTCAGCCCGCCCTCCGGGAACACCGCCTGCGTCACGCCCGCCTCGGTCGCCATGTGCACGTAGCGCGCCAGCACGGTGCGGTAGAGCGCATCGCGCGAGTCGCGCCGCACGAAGTACGCGCCCATCGCGCGCACCAACTGCTGCAGCGGCCACACGCGCGCCCACTCGCCCACCGCGTAGGAGAGCGCCACGTGCTCGGCCGCGAGGAACGCCACCAGCAGGTAGTCCATGTTGCTGCGGTGGTTCATCACGAACACCAGCGAGGAGCGCGGCGGGATGCCGCGCAGCGCCGCCTCGTCGGCGAAGCCGAGGCGCACGCGGAAGAGGCTGCGCGCGATGCCGCGGGCGAGCGCGTAGCCGATGCGGAAATAGAGGTAGACGTTGAACGAGGGCACGATCTCGCGCGCGTAGCGCTCGACCCGTGCCCACACCACCTGCGGCGGCTCGCCGCTCAGGTTGGCGTGCGCGTCGGCGGCCAGCTGCACCTTCGGGTCGTGCACCAGGCGGTCGATGAGCACGTGGCGGCGCGTGAGCTTGAAGGGCGGCAGGTCGATGCTGAGCCGCGCGCCGATGCGCTCGACCATGCGGTCGAGCCGGCGGCGCAGGAGCCAGCGGATGCCGGGCGTGAGCAGCAGCGCGACGCTGCTCCACACAGCCAGCGCGGCCAGCACGAGCACCACCCACAGCGGCAACGTGATCGGCTGCGACATCGAGCCCCCGGGCGCAGCGATGGCGCCCCCTCCCCTGGCGCACGATACCGCAGCGGCGCCGTGCCGTGGAAAGTACCTAGCCTTGCGTCGGCCCGCAGCCCGGAGGCGTAAAATCGGGCCGTTGGATTTCCCGGCCGCGCGTCAGGCGCGGCAGCGACGGTCGGCCTCGACTGCCGCCCCGCGCGACGCAAAGGAGGGCCACCATGCTGGCACTGCTCCGCACCGTCCGCCGGACCTGCCCCGCTCTATCTGCGCTCCTCGCCAGCGTCCTGCTGCTGCCCGCCTGCGGCGGCGGCAGTGGTGGTGGCGGCAGCGACCACGGGACGGCACCCGCGATCTCGAACCTCGTCTACAGCCCGACGGCCGTGTACGTGGGCGCCGGCGGAGGCACGCAGGCCGTGCACGGGGAATTCAGCTTCACCGATCCTGACGGCGACGTATCTTCAGGCACGCTCGAGGCCCTCGACGCGTCCGGCACGGTGATCGACTCGCAGACCTTCGCCATCAGCGGCGCGTCCGGCGTCACCGCCGGATCGGTCATGGTCGACGTCAACGCCGCTACGTCCACGGCCGGGAACTTCACGGTCCGCGTGTCGCTCACCGACCGCCGCGGACTGAGCTCCAACCGTCTCTCCGGCACGTTCCGCGTCAGCGAGTTCCCGTGGGTCGCGCGCAGTGCGATGCCGCTGCCAAGGCGCGAATTCGCCACGGCCGCGGTGAACGGCAGGATCTACGTGCTCGGCGGCGGCGACACGCAGGCGGGCATCATCCCGGCGCCCGCCACCGCCACGGTGCAGATCTACGATCCGGCGAGCAACACCTGGTCGGCGGGCGCCGACATGCCGGTGGCGGCCTACAACCATGCCGCCGCGGTGCTCGGCGGGAAGATCTACGTCACCGGCGGCAAGTCCGACCTCGCCCCGGGGCTCGCGACGCTGCAGGAGTACGACCCGGCGGGCAACGCCTGGACGCTCCGGGCCGCGATGCCGGTGGCCCTCGAGGGCCACGCCTCGACCGCCGCCGGCGGACTGCTGTACGTCCTCGGCGGCAGCAGCGGCGGCCTCGACTCGGCCGGCGTCTACGCCTACGACCCGCTGGGCAATGGCTGGCAGGGCCGTGCGCCGCTGCAGTACACCGGCAACGCGCTCCCGGTCCGCAACCTCGCGGCCGTCATCGTGAACGGCGCGCCGCTGGTCCTTGGCGGCTACGGCAGCAGTTGGCCCACCGATGCAGGCTACCTGCGACTCGTGCAGCAGTACGACGCGACGACCAACGCCTGGAGCGCGCGTGCCGACATGGGCGTGCCGCGCGCCGACTTCGCCGCGGCGGTCTCGGGCACGACGCTGTACGTGGCGGGCGGCGGCAACTGGGATCCCGCGCTCACCGACGCCTGGGCCTACGCCAGCGCGACCGACAGCTGGAGCCCGAAGACGCCCATGCCCCAGGCGCTCTCCTGGCCGCGGGCGGAGGCGATGGGCGCCAGCCTGTACGTGTTCGACGGCACGCACACCTACGAGTACACGCCCGCGAACGACATCCTCTAGACTCGACGCCCGGGCGCGCACCAGCGCGCCAGCCGTCGAGGGGGATCCGGGAATGACGCTCGAAGAGGAAGTCGCCGCCTTGCGCAGCGAGGTCGCCGCACTGCGCGCCGAGGCGCGCGCGGCCACCGACTACATCGCCATCAGCAACCTGCAGCGTGGCTACGGCTACTACGTCGACAAGGGCCTGTACGACCAGGCCGCCGGCCTGTTCGCCGAGGACGGCACGCTCGAGATCGCCGGTCGCGGCGTCTACGTCGGGCGCGAGCGCATCCGCCAGTACCTGAACCACCTGCCGGCCTTCGGCCGCGGCCAGCTCTTCAACCACATGCAGCTGCAGCCGGTCATCCACGTCGACGGTGCCGCCGGCACCGCGCGCGGCCGCTGGCGCTGCTTCATCCAGATCGCCACGCTCGGCGTCGAGGCACGCTGGGGCGAGGCCACGTACGAGAACGACTACGTGAAGCGCGCGGGCCTGTGGCAGATCGCAAAGCTCCACGGCTACATCACCTACTATTCCGAATACGACCGCGGCTGGGACAAGGGCGGCGTGAAGCTGGTGCGCAGCATCCAGGGCCTCACGCCCGACCGGCCGCCGACCGAGCAGTACGAGGCCTGGCCCGAGGTCTTCATCCCGCCCTTCCACTACGTCCACCCGGTCACCGGCGGCGCAGGATCCAGGCCATGAACGCCGCCGCACCCACCGACCTGCCCGACCTGATCGTCGTCGGCGGCGGTTCGGCCGGCTGCGCGATGGCGGCGCGCCTCGCCGAGGCCGGCCGCAGCGTCGTGCTGCTCGAGGCCGGCAAGAGCGACGACACGCTGCGGCTGCGCATCCCCGCGCTCTCGTATTCGGTGGTGAGCAACCCGGACTACGACTGGGGCTACCAGGGCGAGGCCGATCCTTCGGTCGACGGCCGCGCCGACAAGTGGCCTGCCGGCCGGCGCCTCGGCGGCGGCAGCGCGGTCAACGGCATGATCTACGTGCGCGGCCACGCCTGGGACTACGACCACTGGGCCGAGCTCGGCGCCACCGGCTGGTCGGCCGCCGAGGTGTGGCCCTACTTCAAGCGCATGGAGACCTTCGAGGACGGCGCCAATGCCTGGCGCGGCGATGCCGGCCCCATCCACGTCGAGCGCAACCGCATGCGCTATCCGATCGTCGACGCCTACATCGATGCGGCCGTCGCCTGTGGCATCCCGCGCAACCCCGACCACAACGGCGCCTTGAGCGGCGAAGGCACCGATTACGCCCAGGCGACGCTCGAGCGCGGGTTGCGCTGCAGTGCCGCGCAGGGCTACCTTGCGCGACTGGCCGGGCGCGGCGCACCCGGTGCACTTTTTTTTTTTTTTTCGAGGCCCGCGCCGCATCCTCCTCGAGCGCGGCCGGGCCGTCGGCGTCGAGTGGGTGGAACAGGGCCGCACGCACACGCTGCGCGCCCGCAATGGCGTCGTGCTCGCCGCCGGCAGCCTGCTCGCCACGCCTGCTGATGCTCTCGGGCATCGGGCCGCGCGCCGAGCTCGAGCGCCACGGCGTCCTGGTGCTCGCCGACCTGCCGGGCGTCGGCGCCAACCTGCAGGAGCACGTCGGCACGCACATCATCCTGCGCACGCACACCGCCACCATCAACAGCGACGCGCGCGGCCTCCGCCGCGCGCTCGGCCAGGGACTCGCCTTCCTCGCGCAGCGCCGCGGCGTGCTCACCTCGTCCATGTGCCACGCCCAGGCGTTCCTCAGGACCAGCGCCGCCGAGCGCATCCCGGACGTGCAGGCCTCGCTCACGGCCTTCGCGTTCCGCATCAACGAACAGGGGCGCGCCGAGCTGCTGAAGGTGCCCTCGGTGGGAATCACGGTGTGCCCGCGCGGCCGAAGGGGCGCGGGCGCCTGACGCTGCGTTCCGCCGATCTGGTCGCGCCGCCGCGCATCGAGCACCAGCTGCTCGGGGATGCGGGCGAGGTCGAGCGGCTGGCGCGCGGCCTCGCGCTCGCGCGCGAGATCCTGGCGCAGCCGGCGCCGAAGCCGCATGTCGCCGAGGAGCTGATGCCGGGCCCGGCCGTGGCCGGCGCGGCGCTGCACGGCTACCTGCGCAAGGCTTCGCTCCCCCTGCTCCACCCGGTCGGCACCTGCCGCCGCATGGGCCCAGGACGCGATGGGCGGTCGTCGACCCGAACCTGCAGGTGCGCGGCGTCGGCGGCCTGTGGGTGGCCGATGCCTCGGTGTTCCCCGCGCTGACGATCGGCAACACCAACGCCACCGCGATCATGGTCGGCGACAAGGGCGCCGACCACGTGCTGCGCACCATGCGCTGAGCCGCGCCGGAAACTGACCCGCGCGGTCAGCGCGCGGCGATCCCGCCGTCGGCGACCAGCTCGATCCCGGTGATGTAGCCGGCCTGGCCGGAGGTCAGGAACAGCGCCGCATCCGCGATTTCCTCCGGCCGGCCCACGCGGCCCAGCGGCGTGCGGCCCATCATCTCGCGCATCGCCGAACTCGCCGCCGCCGGCACGCCGAGCGTGTGGTCGGGCAGCGGCGTATCGACCGGTCCCGGGCTGATGACGTTGACGCGGATCCCGCGGCCGGCGAATTCGTCGGCGAGCGCGCGTCCCAGCGCCACCACGCCGGCCTTGCTCGCGGCATAGGCGGTGCCGCCCGGGGGATTGCGCCAGGCCGCCAGCGAGGCCGTGAACAGGATGCTCGAGCCCGCGCGCATGAACGGCAGCGCCGAGCGCACGCAGAAGAACGCGCCCTTGAGGTTGACGTCGTGCAGCTGGTCCCAGACCGCCTCGGTGGTCTGCTCCACCGGCAGCATGGCGCCGACGCCCGCATTGGCGAACAGCACGTCGATGCGGCCGTGCCGCTGGCCGATGGCGGCGAACGCGGCCTCGACCTGCGCGACGCTCGCCGCATCCATGCGCTCGACCTCGGCGCTGGCGCCGATCCCGCGTGCGGCCCGCTCGAGCGCGGCGCGATCGCGCCCGGTGATCACGACCCGGGCACCCTCGTTCGCATAGGCACGCGCCGCCGCGAGCCCGATGCCGCTGCTGCCGCCGGTGACGACGACGACCTTTCCCTTGAAGCGCTGCTGCATGCCCGGCCCTCAGAACATGCCGTTGGCGTTGCGCAGGCCCGTGGACGGCACCGGCTGCGCCACGTCCCAGTGCTCGACCAGCCGGCCATCACGGACGCGGAAGATGTCCATGACGGCGAGGCTCGGCGCCTCGACCGCGTGCAGCACGTTGACGTGCAGCGTCACGAAGTCGCCGTCGACCAGCGCGCGCACGATGCGCACGCGGTGCCGTGGCGACTGCCGGTAGACGCCCTGCACGAACTCCCGGAGCCCCGCCGGGCCATCGGCCGCATCGGGCTTGTGCTGCAGGTAGCCCGGGTCGACGAACTCGTCCAGCCGCTCCCACTGCTGGCGGTTGAGGATCGCGTCGTAGAACTCGAGCACGAGGCGGAGGTTCGCCGTCTCCATGGGGCTGTGCGCCCGGCCGCTCGTTTGCACGTCGTCCATCACGTTCCTCCGATGCCTGGCGCCCTGCGCGGCGCTGTCTCCCGCAATCCCAGCGACGCTACGCTACCCAGCACCGCCAGTGCGAGCAGCACCCAGATGGGCGCCCGCAGCCCGTAGCGATCCGCCGCGTAGCCGCTGGCGAGTGGCGCCAGCACGCCGCCGATGATCTCGCTGCCGCCCATGCACAGGCCCATTGCCGTGCCGACGAGCCGTGGCGCCACGCTCTCCGCCGGCACCGTCGCCATGAACAGCGGCATGATGCCGGTGAACGTCCAGCCGACGAAGAACAGCGCGGCGAGTCCCCACGGCGAGCCCGGATAAAACAACGCGGCGAGCGGCAGGATCAGCGCCAGCAGCGGCACCACCCGCATCACCGGCCGGCGGCCGATGCGGTCCGAGAGGCCGGTGACCAGGAACGAGAACAGCGTGGCGGCGATGCCAAGCGTACCCATCAGCCAGCTCATGGTGCCGGCGTCGTAGCCGCGCGTGCGCACCAGGTACAGCGGCATGAATGCCCAGGTGACGACCAGGTAGGCGACGAACACGATGCTGAGGACCGCGCAGCGCCGCACGTTGCCGTCGGCGAGGACTGCGTGCCACGCGCCGCGCGGCCGATCGCCCGCCGCGGCATCGCTGCGGGCAGGCACCGGTGCCGCCGCGGCGGGTACGTCGCGGATGCTGGCCGCCATCAGCAGCGCGCTCAACAGGGCCGGCGCGCCCGCGAGGAAGAACGCCGGCCGCCATCCCAGCGCCGTTGCGAAGCCCACCAGCACGACCGGCGCGACGAACGATCCCATCAGGCTCGAGCCCAGCCCCTGCGCGATGCCCATGGCGAGGCCGCGGCGGTGCGGGGCCACCTGCGCGGCGATCAGCGCCTGGCTGAGCGGCATGATGCCGCCCTCGGCCGCGCCCATCACGAGGCGCGTGCCCAGCATCGCGATGAACCCGCCGGCAACGCCCGAAGCGAACGAACACAGCGCGAACACCAGCGTGCAGGCCACCAGCAGGCGCTTGCGCGAACCCCAGCGGTCCGCCGCCGCGCCGATGAGCAGCGCCGCCACCGCCCAGGTGAGCGACAGGCCACCCGAGAGCATGCCGACCTGCGTGTTGCTGAGGCCCAGCTCCGGCTGGACGAAGGGCATCAGGAAGTTCAGCGCGTTGCGGTCGAACAGCACCAGCCCGAAATTCAGGCTCAGTAGCGCCGTGAGCCATGCCTGGTAGCCCGCGCGCGCGGGCAGTGCGCCGTTCATCGGCAGCTCCGGCGGCGGGCCCGTGCCGCCCTAGCGCGCCGCCGGCGGGCGGTGCGCGGCGAAGCCGTCGAGCACCGCGCCGGCCCATCCCATGATCGCCTTGGCGCGGATCTTCCACTCCCCGTCCACCTTCGCGACGACGTCGCGGATGTGCCCGCACCAGTGCAGGTGCGGCGGCGCCGGCGGATGGTTGATCGTGGCCCAGGCGTAGGAGCGCACCACCCAGTGGTCGG
>JAXMGO010000022.1:0-84515 GCA_046347255.1 Steroidobacteraceae bacterium | reverse complement strand
ACCGCCTCCAGCCGCGCGATGTAGCGCTCGACGTCGGCGGCCCGCGGCATCGCCACGCCATCGGCCATGCGCAGCACCTCGGTGTGGAACCCGGAGTCGCTGGTGAGCGGGATGCGCCAGTCGCGGAAGCGCGCCAGCGCGAGCCGGTCGCGCAGCTCGTAGTCGAACAGGTCGTAGTCGAGCTGGTCGGCCGGCGCGAGGCGCGCGCGCCGGAGGGCCGAGAGGCGTTCGAGGAAGCGCCCGGTCTCGCGGGCCTGGCGCTCGAAGTCCGCCGGCGCGACGGCGGGCAGGCGGTCATCGTAGTCGTGCACGCCGACCGCGGTGGCGAACAGCGGGTCGTCGCGCAGCCGCTCTGTCCACTCGTCGCTGAAGAGGCGCTGGAGCGCGGCGTCCGGGCGCAGGCCGGGTCTGGCTTCGCTTGGGTTGATGGCCCCGATCAAGGCGGCCAGGGTCAGGATGGCGCCCGCGAGGGCCCGCCGGCTCGCGCCGCTCACAGCCGCATGTCGGCGGTATCCGTGGTTGCCGGCCGCGCCGGCCACCGTGGACAGAGGGCCTCGAGCACGACCATGAGTTCGTCCAGGGACTGGAACGGATCCGCAGGACGGCTCGGCGGCTGCGTCGGCACGTCGCCCACGATCACGGGCGGATCAGATGTCGCTGTCGAGTTCACCCAGGAGTTCGTCCAGCAGTGTCTCGCGGTCGAAGAGTCGAAAATACTCGCGCAGCTCGCGAGTGTCGATACTGCCGCGGTTGGCTTTCAGGAGGGCGCGGATATCCTCGAGGGCCTGGGTGCGGCGCGGGTTGTTCACCAGCGCCTGCAGCTTCAGGCCGACGAGGCCCTCGGCGCTGACCACCCTGAGGTGGCCAAACGGCGTGCTGCGGCCGATCGCAGTCGCCAGCAGCCGCCGGGCGATCGGGCGGTGCGCGTACAGCAGGTCGACCCGCTCATCGTCCCTGACGTAGTTGCCGGCGTCGCTGCTGCGGTGCTGGCAGTGGTAGCCGAGCTTCGCCAAGGCTGCATCGACCGCCGCGCTGTCGTCGGCTTCGAGCAGCAAGTCGATGTCGGCCGTTCCTCGAATGACGCCGTGCGGGCTCAGGGCGATCCCGCCGATCAGGGCATAGGAGACGCCGGCCCCGTTCAGCACCGAGAGCAGTTGGGCCAGCTGCCGGCCGAGTCGCGAAGACGTGGGCATTCCGGTTGCCGCCAGCCCGCCTCAGCGCGCCTCGCCCGTGAAGGTGCGCAGCCGCGGGTCGGTCCGGTCCTCCATCTTCAGCGCCGCCGCGACGCCGGGGCGCTCGCGGATGCGCTGCGCCCACTCGAGCAGCCGCGGGCAGGTCGCCGGCGTGCCGATGTGCGGGAACAGGCGGCCGATGCTGTTGCCGCAGTGGGCGAAGAAGTTGATGTCGGCGAGGGTGTACAGGTCGCCGGCCAGGTAGGGGGTGAGCGCGAGCTGCGCCTCGACCTTCTCCACCGCGACGCGCACCTTGCGCTCGGCTTCGTCGAGCTGCGCCTGCGTGAAGCCCGAGCGCGCGTTGCGCCACTTGTCGCGCTGCTCCTTGAGCGGGATGCGCTCCATGAGCTTCTCGAACTCGTTGCCCTCGATGGAGCGCGACAGCACGGTGATCAGCCGGTGCCAGCCGTGCATCGAGACGAAGTTCATCACGTGCTCGTCGGTGAACTTGTTCCAGAAGCGCATGCGCGCCTTGCCGGCCGGGTCGGCCGGGCGCAGCGGCGGGGCGTCCGGAAAGGCGTCCTCGAGGTATTCGTTGATCACCGTCGACTGCGTGATGATGACGCCGTCGTGGTCGAGCACCGGCACCTGGCCGTCCGGGTTGATCGCGACGAACCAGGGCTCGTGCTGCTCGAAGCGGTGCAGGTCCATGTAGCGGCTCTCGAAGGGCAGGCCCTTCTCCTTGAGCGGGATCAGGCACTTGAGCGAGTTGGCGACCGGTTCGGCGTGGTAGAGCTTGAGTGTCATGTGCCAATATTGCACCGACTGAGGGAGGGGTTCCATGAGTGTCGATCGGCCGCGCACCGCGTCCGCCGGGGAGTCCTGGCTGTTCCGCCTGTCCTTGCGCAGCTGCGCCTTCTTCGAGCGCTGGTTCCCGGATGCCTACGCCTTCGCGCTCGCGGCGGTGATCGTGATCGCCGTGTGCGCCCTGGCCATCGGCGTCACGCCGCTCGACACCGCCATCGCCTTCGGCGACGGGTTCTGGAGCGTCATCCCCTTCACCATGCAGATGAGCTTCATCATCATCGGCGGCTACGTCACGGCCGACTCCCCGCCGGTGGCGCGGCTGATCGCGCGGGTCGCGGCGGTTCCGCGCACCGGGCGCGGCGCGGTGGCGCTGGTCGCGCTCGCGAGCATGCTCACGGCGCTGCTGCACTGGGGCCTGAGCCTGGTGACCGCGAGCCTGCTGACGCGCGCGCTCGCGCGCCGGGCGGAACTGCGCATGGACTACCGCGCCGCCGGCGCGGCGGCCTGCCTCGGCGCCGGCACGGTGTGGGCATTGGGGCTCTCCTCCTCGGCGGCGCAGCTGCAGGCGAACCCGGCGAGCATGCCGCCGGCGATGCTGGCGGTGACCGGCGTGATCCCCTTCACCGAGACGATCTTCCTGTGGCAGTCGCTCCTGCTGGCCGCGATCCTCGTCGGCGTGGGCGCGGTCGTCGCGCTCCAGTCCGCGCCGGCGGCCGACGCGGCGCGCACCGCCGAGATGCTGCGGCTCGACGTGCGCGAGAGCGAGCACGCGCTGCCGCTGCGCCAGCGGCCCGGCGACTGGCTCGAGTATTCCCCGCTACTCTCCGTGCTGATCGTCGCGCTCGGTCTCACGTGGTTCGTCTGGCAGCTCGCGCAGAAGGGTCTCGCGACGACGATCGCCAGCCTCAACACCTACAACCTGCTGTTCCTGATGGTGGCGATGCTGCTGCACTGGCGGCCGCGGCGCTTCCTCGAGGCGGTGATGCGCAGCATCCCGAGCGTGGCCGGCGTGCTGATCCAGTACCCGCTGCTCGGCGCGCTCTCCTCGATGATGACCACGGCGAAGAGCGCGAGCGGCGCGACGCTCGCGCACGTGGTCAGCAATGCCTTCGCCGCGGTGGCCTCGCACGCCACGTTTGCGCCGCTGGTGGGCCTGTACTCGGCGCTGCTCGGCCTCGTGATCCCCTCGGGCGGCGGCAAGTGGCTGGTCGAGGGTCCGTACGTGATGCAGGCCGCGAACGACCTCCGGTACCACCTCGGCTGGACGGTGCAGATCTACAACGCCGCCGAGGCGCTGCCGAACCTCATCAATCCGTTCTGGATGCTGCCGGTGCTCGGGATCCTGGGCCTGAAGGCCCGCGACCTGATCGGCTTCACGTTCGTGCAGTTCGCGGTGAACCTGCCGCTGGTGCTGCTGCTGCTCTGGGCGCTCGGCCTGACCCTGGACTACCACCCGCCGGTCATGCCCTGAAGGGGGAGAATTGTGGACTGCACCACGGTTCGCCGGCCGGCCAGCGCCTAGCATTGGAGGTAACATAAGATCGAATACCGGAATCCGATCGCATGGCCCCCACCGCCCGCAAACGCACCACCGCAGACCGCCTCGCTGTCTATCTCAAGAGCCTGCCGCGGCCCGTCAAGCAGTTGATCCTGATGGCTTTCGACGTCGGCGCCATCGCCATGGCGCTGGTCGTCGCACTGCGCCTGGGATCGCATCCGGCGCCGCTCGGCGGCAACGCATTCCTGTGGATGGTGCTCGCGGCGAGCATCGCGGCCCTGCCGGCCTTCGCGCTCGTCGGCCTGTACCACGCCGTCCTGCGGTACATGAGCTCGCGCGCGCTCTATGCGCTCAGCGCGGGTTCGGTCCTGGCGGCGGCGGCGCTGCTGGCGGCGAACCACCTGCTGGGGTACCCGGTCCCGGCGCAGGTCGCGCTGCGCTTCTTCTTCGTCATGATGGGCTTCGTCGGCGGCGGGCGCATGATCGCGCGCGACCTGCTGAACCGCGCGCCGCGCGGACCCGAGGCGGTGCTCATCTATGGAGCCGGCGAGGCCGGGCTGCGGCTGTACGACAGCCTGCGCACCACGCGCCGCTCGCACGTGGTGGCGTTCATCGACGATGAGATCCGCCTGCACGGCACGCTGATCCGCGGCGTGCGCGTGGTGCCCGCCGAGCGCGTCGCGGCGCTGGTCCGCCGGCACGCGGTGCAGCGCGTGCTGCTGGCGATGCCGGGCGCGTCGCGGCAGCGGCGCAACGCGATCCTGACGCAGCTGCGGCCGCTCGGCGTCGAGGTAAAGACGGTGCCGCAGCTCGCGGACATCGTCAGCGGCCATGCGCGCGTCGAGGACGTGCGCGACATCGACGTCGGCGACATCCTCGGGCGCGACCCCGTGCCGCCCGACCAGGCATTGCTGTCGGCCTGCGTGCGCGACAAGACCGTGCTGGTGACCGGAGCCGGCGGCTCGATCGGCTCGGAGCTGTGCCGCCAGATCCTGCAGCTCGGCCCGAAGCGCCTGGTGCTGTTCGAGATGAGCGAGCTGGCGCTCTACCAGATCGAGCGCGAGCTGCAGCTGCTGCTGGCCGGACTGCCCTCGGTCAGCGGCGTCGCGCCGGAGATCGTGGCGCTGATCGGCAATGCGCACCACAAGCCGCGCATGCGCGAGATCATGCGCACCTTCGGCGTGCAGACGGTGTACCACGCCGCCGCCTACAAGCACGTGCCGATCGTCGAGCACAACATGATCGAGGGCATCCACAACAACGTGGTCAGCACCTGGTACACGGCCGAGGCGGCCATCGAGTCCGGGGTCGAGACCTTCGTGCTCATCTCCACCGACAAGGCCGTGAACCCGACCAACGTGATGGGCGCGACCAAGCGTTTCGCCGAGATCGTGCTGCAGGCGCTGCAGCAGACGGCCACGCGCACGCGCTTCTGCATGGTGCGCTTCGGCAACGTGCTGGACTCCTCCGGCTCGGTCGTGCCGCTGTTCCGCGAGCAGATCCGCGCCGGCGGACCGGTGACCGTCACGCACCCGGAAGTGATGCGCTACTTCATGACGATCCCCGAGGCCGTGAACCTGGTGCTGCAGGCCGGCTCGATCGGCCGCGGGGGCGACGTCTTCGTGCTCGACATGGGCAAGCCGGTGCGCATCGCCGATCTCGCGCGGCGCATGATCGAGCTGTCGGGCTTCACGGTGCGCGACGAAGCCAATCCGGATGGCGACATCGAGATCAGCTACACGGGCCTGCGGCCCGCGGAGAAGCTGTTCGAGGAGCTGCTGATCGGCAAGGACGTGAGCGGCACCGAGCATCCGATGATCATGCGCGCCGTCGAGCCGCGCCTGCCCTGGGAGGAGGTGCAGCTCATGCTGGCCGACCTCATGGTCATCCTGCGCCGCGGCGACTGCTTCGCGGCCCGCGACCTGCTGACGCGCGTGGTGCGCGAGTACCAGCCCGCCGAGGACGTGGTCGACCTGGTGCACCGCGAACGGCGCGAGGAGGGGCCGGTGGAATTCGAGGTGCTCGAGCTCCCCGGGCGCGTGACCGACCTCGCGACCTGGCGCAGCATGTAGCCGCCCCCGGCGGTTGCTTATAGCCCAATGTAATGATGGGGGCCCGGATAATCCCCACATGAGCCATACGTCCGCCGCAGGCGATTCCGCCGTCGCCGCGAGTCCGCTGCTCCCCCGCAAGGTGTCCGACGCCATCGCGCTGCTGCGCGAGGCCGTGCAGCGCTACGGCCGGGTGGTGTACTCGAGCAGCCTCGGCGTCGAATCGATCGTGCTCACGGACCTCATCTGGGAGCACACGCCGCAGGTCGACATCTTCACGGTCGACACCGGGCGGCTCCCCGAGCAGACGCTCGAGCTCCTGGAGCGCATCGAGCGGCGCTACAAGCGGCGCATCCGCGTGGTCTACCCGGAAGCGGCCGCCGTGCAGAACTACGTCGCCGACAACGGCATCAACGGCTTCTACCACGGCCTGGCGCAGCGCCAGTCCTGCTGCGCGATCCGCAAGCTCGAGCCCTTCCGCCGCGCCGTGCTCGGCTACAACGCCTGGGTCACCGGCGTGCGGCACGAGCAGTCCGAGTCGCGCGCCGGCACGCAGGCGCTCGAGTGGGACGAGCGCTACCGGATGCACAAGGTGAGCCCGCTGCTCCCCTGGACGCACGACGAGATCTGGGAGTACGTGCGCACGCGCAGGCTCCCCTACAACCCGCTGCACGACATGGGCTACCCGAGCATCGGCTGCGCGCCCTGCACCCGGGCGATCGAACCGGGCCAGGACCAGCGCGCCGGCCGCTGGTGGTGGGAGAACCCCGAGACGCGCGAGTGCGGCCTGCAGCCGCGGCGCCCGCCGGGCTCGATCAGCGATCTTTGACGGCCGGAATCCGCGGGCGCACAATGCATCCGTTACGGATCCGTTTCGGATCCTCGCGGGCGACGCGCCATGAGCCTGAACCTTTCCATCAAGAGCGTGCCGGACGACGTCGCCAGCCGGCTGCGGGCGCGCGCCGAACGCAACCATCGCTCGCTCCAGGGCGAGTTGATGGCCATCATCTGCGCCGCCGCCGCGGACCAGGCCCCGTCCGCTGAGGTCGCGCCGGCCGCCAGCGCGCACGCGGCGCCGCGCGTCAAGCGCGGCTGGAAGACGCTCGCGCAGGTTGCGGCCGAAGGTCGCGAGTGCCGCGCCCGGGCGTCGCGGCGCTCGGGGCGCTCGGTCGAGCTGATCCGGCAGATGCGCGACAGCCGCTGAATGCCAGCGTCGCGCAGGTCGCGGCTGCAGGTGGCCGAACCGGCCGCGCCCTACGCGCAGCCGTCGCCCGCCGTCGTCGACGCCAGCGTGCTGTGCGCCATCCTCTTCATCGAGCCCGACCTGGAGGAGGCGGTGGAGTGCGCTGGCCGGCATCGCCTGCTGGCACCGGATCTGCTGGTCCACGAAGTCACCAACGTCGCGGCGATCAAGCATCGCCGTGGCGAACCGCTGGACGCGCTGGTCGCGGCGCTGCAGCGGCTCGCTGCGCTCGAGCTGCAGCTCGAGCCGGTCGATGCCGTCGGCACGCTGGAACTGGCGGCCCGCCACGGGCTCACGGCGTACGATGCCGCGTACCTGTGGCTGGCCGCCGCGCACCGGGTTCCCTTGTTGACCTTCGACCGTCGCCTGGCGGAGGCAGCCCGGGCGCAGCTGGCCTCGCCTCGGTAGCCACCGCGGTGGCTCGCCGGGTCCAGCTCCTGATACTGTCCGCCGGGGGGGATTCGAAGCGTGACCGATGCGATATTGACCGAATTGCGCTCGCGGCTGGGCGCCCGCGCCGTGCTGGTGGGAGCTGACGCTGCTGCGCGCCACCACGTCGACTGGAGCGGTGCGCCGAACGCGCCGCCGGCGGTCGTGCTGCTGCCGCGCGATCCGGCGGGCGTCGCCGCGGCGCTGCGCATCTGCCACGCCGCCGGGCAGCCGCTGTGCGTGCAGGGCGGCCTCACCGGGCTCGCCGGCGGCGCCAACCCGCTCGCGGGCGAGTGGGTGCTCTCGCTCGAGAAGCTCAACGCGATCGAGGAGATCGACGAGATCGGCGGCACGGCCATCGTCCAGGCCGGCGTGCCGCTGCAGGTGCTGCAGGAGAAGGTGGCCGAGCGCGGCTGGTTCTTCCCCGTGGACCTCGGCGCGCGCGGCAGCTGCCAGGTCGGCGGCAACGCGGCCACCAACGCCGGCGGCATCCGCGTCCTGCGCTACGGCATGATGCGCGAGTCGGTGCTGGGCCTGGAGGTGGCGCTGGCCGACGGCCGGCTGCTCACGATGCTGAACCGGGTGCTCAAGAACAACGCCGGCTTCGACCTCAAGCACCTGTTCATCGGCACCGAGGGGACGCTCGGCGTGATCACGCGCCTCTCGCTCCGCCTGGTGCCGCTCGCCGGCGTGAGCCGCACGGTGCTGTGCGCGCTGCCGTCCTTCGAGGCCGCAACGCTCCTGCTGCGCGAGGCGCGCCGCCAGCTCCCCGACCTCGGGGCCTTCGAGCTCATGTGGCACGGGTTCCTCGAGGTCGCCGGCCGCACGATCGGCAAGCCGCTGCCCTTCGGCACCGCGCACCCGCTCTATGCGCTCATCGAGACGCTCGGCACCGACGAGGCGCGCGCCGGCGCGGACCTCGACACCTTCCTCGAGTCCTGCCTGGCCGCGGGCACGCTGGACGACGCCGTGGTGGCGCAGTCGCTCGAGCAGGCGCGCGGGCTGTGGGCCTTCCGCGAGGCGATCGCCGACCTCGTGAACGAGCACGCGCCGGCGGTGAACTTCGACATCAGCATCCCGCTGCCGCGCATGGCCGCGTTCATCGAGCGCGTGCACGCGCTGCTGCAGCAGCGCTACCCGGCGCAGCGCCACCTGTTCTTCGGCCACCTGGGCGATGGCAACCTGCACCTCACCAGCGGGCCGTACCACGAGCCCTCCGATTTCCTCGCGGTCGAGGAGCTGGTCTACGGCGCGGTGGGCGCCGCGGGCGGGAGCCTCTCGGCCGAACACGGCATCGGCACCGTCAAGCGCGACTTCCTGCACCACAGCCGATCGGACGAGGAGATCGCGCTGATGCGCGCGCTCAAGGCGACGCTGGATCCGCGCGGGGTCCTCAATCCCGGCCGCGTCCTGAAGTAGGGGGGCGCATGCGCATCGTCGAGCTGAAGATCCTGCGCGCCGATGGCGGCTGGCGGCCGTTCTCCTTCCTCAAGCTCGTCACCGACGCGGGCCTCAGCGGCTGGTCCGAGTTCATCGAGGGCAGCTGGAGCCCCGGGCTGGCCGGAGTGATCCAGGCGCTGGCGCCGGCCGTGGTCGGCGAGGATCCGCGCGCCTACGCGCGCCTCGCCGCGCGCCTGCACGCCTCGATGCAGATGGCCGCCGGCGGCATTGGCCACCAGGCGATCGCGGCGATCGAGAACGCCTGCGTCGACCTGGCCGCCCGGGCGCGCGGCGTGCCGGTGCATGCGCTGTTCGGCGGGCCGGTGCGCCAGGCGATCGACCTGTACTGGTCGCACTGCGGGAGCTTCCGCGCACGGCTCCCCGACTACTTCGAGCGCGTGCTGGGCCTGCCGCGGCTCGGCGGCGTCGAGGATTTCCGGGAGCTGGGGCGCGAGGCGCGCCGGCGCGGCTACAAGGCCGTCAAGACCAACCCGGTGCTGTTCGGGCCCGGCGGCGCCCGGCTGCTCAACCCCGGCTTCGGGCTCGAGGGGATGCGCTTCGAGCGCACGGTGGACGAGCCGACGCTGCGCGCGATCGGCGAGCAGGCGCTGGCGCTGCGCGAGGGCCTCGGGCCCGACGCCGCGCTGATGCTCGACGTCAATTTCAGCTTCCGGCCGGCGGCGCTGCGGCGCGTGGCGCGCGCGCTCGAGCCGGCTCGGCCCTATTGGCTCGAGACCGACCTGCACGATCCCGCGGCGCTCGCCACGGCGCGCCGCCTAGCGGGCGTGCCGTTCGCCTCGCTCGAATCCCTCCACGGCCGGCGCGCGTTCCTGCCGTACCTGCAGGCGGGCGCGGTCGACTTCGCGATCATCGACGTGCCCTGGAACGGCATCGCCGAGGCGGTGCGCATCGCCGCGCTCGCCGAGACCTTCGAGGTCGACGTCGCCCCGCACAACTTCAACGGGCCGCTCGCCGACCTGATGAGCGCCCATTTCTGCGCCGCCGTCGGCAACGTCGCGATCATGGAGTACGAGGGCGACGACGTGCCGTGGAAGTCCACACTGCTGACCCACACGCCGCGCATCGAGGCCGGGCAGTTCCACGTGCCGGACGGCCCGGGGTGGGGCGCCGAGCCCGACGAGCAGGCGCTGGCCGCGCATCCCTGGCGCGGCCCGCCGGCCTAGTGGCCGCCGCGGGTCCGTCGTCACGGCCGCGCGGCACCTGCGCGGCCGACGGCGGTCGGTGCATACTGCGTCCCACGATCCAGGTTCGGCATACGGGGGACGAGCGATGAGCACGGTCGAGTACGGCGCCCTGCTGGGCGATGCACGCTGGAAGGGCAAGGTCTTCAACGGCAAGTGGGTGGGCGCCCAGGGCGGGGCCCGCGACGTGCCCGAGCCGGCGAGCGGCCAGCCCCTCGCCAACGTCGGCTTCGCCAATGCGGCGGACATCGAGGCCGCGGCCGCGGCCGCCGCGAAGGCGCAGAAGGCCTGGGCCGCGGTGGGGCAGCGCGAGAAGGCCGCGATCCTGCGCAAGGCGGCGGCGGTGCTCGAGCGCGACGCCGAGGCGCTCGCGGTGATCGTGGCGCGCGAGTCCGGCGGCATCATCCCCAAGGGCCAGCACGAGCTGCGCGAGGCGGCCATCATTCTCTACGGCGCCGCGGCGCTCGCGATCCAGCCGCGCGGCGACGTGCTCGCCAATCCGCCAGGGCGCCTGAGCTACGCGCGCCGAATCCCGCGCGGCGTGGTCGGCGTGATCTCGCCGTTCAACTTCCCGCTGCTGCTCTCGCTGCGCGCGGTGGCGCCGGCGCTCGCCACCGGCAATGCCGTGGTGCTCAAGCCCGACCCGCAGACGCCGATCTCCGGCGGCTTCATGATCGCGCGTGCCTTCGAGGAGGCGGGGCTGCCCGAAGGCGTGCTGCAGGTGCTGCCCGGCGGCGCCGAGGCGGGCGAGGCGCTGTGCCTCTCGAAGCACGTGCAGATGATCCAGTTCACCGGTTCGACGGCCGTCGGCCGCCGCGTCGCCGAGCTCGCCGGCCGCACGCTCAAGAAGGTCTCGCTCGAGCTCGGCGGCAACAACGCGCTGCTCATCCTCGACGATGCCGACCTCGACCTCGCGGTCAACAACGCGGTGTGGGGGGCGTTCATGCACCAGGGCCAGATCTGCATGGCCTCGAGCCGCATCTTCGTGCACGCGAAGATCGCCGATGAATTCACCAGGCGGCTCGCCGCGCACGCCTCGCACCTGCCGGTGGGCGATCCGGCCTCGGGCCAGGTCGCGCTCGGCCCGGTCATCAACGCGAAGCAGCTCGAGCGCGTGCGCGGCATCCTCGCGGATTCGGTGAAGGCCGGCGCGAAGATCGAGACCGGCGGCGAGGCCAAGGGGCTGTTCCACCAGCCGACCGTGCTCTCGGGCGTGAAGCCCGGCATGCGCGCCTTCGACGAGGAGACCTTCGGCCCGGTGGCGAACATCATCCGCTTCGCGAACGATGCCGAGGCGGTCGAGCTCGCCAACCGCCACGAGGGCGCGCTGGCCGCCGCGGTGATCTCGCGCGACGTCGGCCGCGCCATGCGCATCGGCGAGCAGCTCAACTCCGGCATGGTGCACATCAACGACCAGACCGTGAACGACGACTGCAACAACCCCTTCGGCGGCCCGGGCGTCGCCGGGGCGGGCGCGGCGGTCGGCGGGCCGGCGGACCTGGACGAGTACACGGCCTGGCAATGGGTGACCATCAAGGACACGCCGCCGAAGTACCCGTTCGGGCCATGAAGATCACCGCGGCCGTCACGCGCAAGGCCGGCGCGCCCCTGGAAATCGAGACGCTGGACCTCGAGGCGCCGCGCGCCGGCGAGGTGCGGGTGCGCATCGTCGGCGCCGGCGTGTGCCACACGGACATCGTCGCGCGCGACCAGCTGCTGCCGGTGCCGCTGCCGGTGGTGCTCGGCCACGAGGGCTCGGGCGTCATCGAGCAGGTCGGGCCGGGCGTCACGCACCTCAAGCCCGGCGATCACGTGGTGCTGAGCTTCGTCTCCTGCGGTAGTTGCCCCTCGTGCGCCGACGACGAGCCGGCCTATTGCCACCAGATCGCGCCGCTGAACTTCGGCGGCGCGCGGCCCGACGGCAGCACCGCGCTGTCGCGCGGCGGCGCGGCCGTGCACAGCCACTTCTTCGGCCAGTCCTCGTTCGCGACGCACGCGCTGTGCGGTGCGGCCAGCGTCGTGAAGGTCGACGCCGGCGTGCCGCTCGAGCTGCTCGGGCCGCTCGGCTGCGGTGTGCAGACCGGCGCGGGCGCGGCGATGAACGCGCTCGACGTGCGGCCGGGGAGCAGCTTCGCGGTCGTTGGCGCGGGCTCGGTGGGCCTCTCGGCGCTGCTCGGCGCCGTGGTGCAGGGCGCGCGCACGATCATCGCCGTGGACGTGAATGACGAACGCCTGGCGCTCGCGCGCGAGCTGGGCGCGACGCACGTGATCAACCCGAAGCGCGCCGACCTCACGGCCGAAATCCTCGGCATCACCGGCTACGGCGTCGACCGTGCGCTCGACACCACGGGCCTTGCCGACGTGATCCGCGCGGCACTGCTGGCGCTCGCGCCGCGCGGCGCCTGCGGCATCCTCGGCGCGTCGGCGCCGGGCGCGGAGATCCGCGTGGACGAGGGCCACCTGATGAGCGCGGGCCGGCGCCTGATGGGCGTGGTCGAGGGTTCCTCGCGCCCGCAGCAGTTCATCCCGCGGCTGATCGACCTGTACCGCCAGGGGCGGTTCCCGTTCGACCGCCTGGTGCGCTACTACCCGTTCGCCGCCATCAACCAGGCGTTGCACGACTCCGAGCACGGGGCGGCGATCAAGCCCATCCTCAGGATGGACTGAGCCGCCCCGGCACGGGCCGCGCGTACCGGCCGCAGGGCGTACCGGCGCCCGCGGGCGTTCAGGTCTTGGAGGCCTGGTAGATGCTCTCGATCGAGCGGTCGAGCGCGGCGTCGAACTCCGCCTGCGACTGCTGTGCCGTCAGGCCTTCGGTGAGCGCGCGCGAGAAGCTCGCCACCATGCCGTGCTGGCGCGCCAGGCGCTTGTTGGCGTCATCGCGCGAGTAGCCGCCCGAGAGCGCCACCACCTTGAGCACGCGCGGATGGCGCACGCAGTCGGCGTACAGGTCGTCGACGTCGGGGAGCGTCAGCTTGAGCATCACGGTCGAGCTCGCCGGCAGCGCGTCGAGCTGCTTGAGGATCGCCGCCTTGAGGAGTTGCTCGGCCTTCGCCTTGTCCGGGCACTTGATATCGACCTCGGGCTCGATGATCGGCACGAGCCCCGCGGCGACGATCTGCTTGCCGACCTCGAACTGCTGCGCGACCACGGCCTCGATGCCGGCCGGGTTCGCCTGTTTGATCACCGAGCGCATCTTGGTGCCGAAGATGCCCTTCGACTTCGCCTTGGCGAGCAGCGCGGCGAGTGCCGGCATCGGCTTCATCACCTGCACGCCGTTCGCCTCGTCGGCGAGGCCCTTGTCGACCTTGAGGATCGGCACCACCTTCTTGACGTTCCACAGGTAGTCGGCCGTCGGCCGGCCCTCGATCGAGCGGTCCATCGTGTCCTCGAACAGGATCGCGGCCAGGATGCGCTCGCCGTTGAACGCGTGGCTGGTGATGATCCGGGTGCGCATCGCGTGGATGAGATCCATCATCTCCGCGTCGTTCTTGTAGGCGGTCTCGGCGACTCCGTACAGTTTCAGGGCCTTGGGCGTGCTGCCGCCGCTCTGGTCGAGTGCGGCGATGAAGCCGGCCTGGTTGCGGAACTTGGCCTTCTGCTGGTCGAAATCGCTCATGGTCGGACCCCGGTGGTGGCGTATGAGGAATCGCGGATTGTAGATGCGCGTGGCGCAGCAGCGACACCGGGGCTTACCGAGACCGGTCAACCCATTGATTCTTATGTCCTATCGCGGCGCCCGGCCGGCCGGCCCGGCGGACAGCCAGCGCGCCAGCGCCTCGAGTTCGGCATCGCTGATCTCGGTCTTGCGGAACGGCGGCATGACCGAGAAGCCGTGCCGCACCATGTAGCGGACGAACGCGGGCTCCAGGTCGGTGCGCTCCAGCAGCACGGCGGGGCGGCTGCCGGCGTACTTGCCCATCAGGGCGTGCGTGCCCGGATGCGTGATGCCGGGGTCGTGGCACGGCGCGCACCACTTCGCGTACACCGCGGGTCCGGCGTCGCCGGCGGTGTTGGTCGCGGCGGCGGGCGTTTCCCCGGCGCGCGCGCCGGCGCCATGGAGCGCGGCGGCCGCGATCCCCGACAGCAGCAGGGCCAGTCGCGGGCTCATGGGCGCGGGGTCCGCAGCGCCTGCGGCCAGATGTCGTAGCGGCCGGGCGCGATGACGCCGTTCGGATCCAGGGCATCCTTCAGCCGTTCGTTGAAGCGCATCAGCGCATGGTTGTTGAAGGAGTAGGTCTGCATGACCTGCTTCTGGAAGTAGGTGGCGGTGCGGTATTCGCCCCAGCCATGGTCGGCGCCGATGCGGATCATCCTGCGGAAGCCCTCGACGTAGCGGCGGTTGGTCTCGGGGTCCGCGGTCAGGCCGATCGCGACGATGAACGTGAAGCTGCGTTCGTAGAACGCCGTCGGCAGCGTGAACGTGCGGAACAGCGGCAGGTCGAGTTCGGCCGCGGCCTCGCCGAACACGCGGTTCGCCTCGATGATCGCCTCGCCGGTGCGCGGCACGATCGGCGTCAGCCACATGTGCCCGGTCGAGGGCGTCGGATTGAAGGGCGAACGCGCTCCGATCGAGAAGGTGCGCAGCGACGGTACGCCGAACTCGGGCTCGCGGTGGTTCGCGGCCTGCTCGCGCGTGATCGGCAGCTGCACGCGGTCGATCACGTCGAAGCGCGCCCCGGGGATCACGGCACAGTGGCGCTGCGCCGCGCGCCATTGCGCCTCGATGACCTCCATCGGGCCGTAGAAGCTCAGCCAGATGCGCCAGTAGGGGATGCCCTTCGAGACCGCGTACGCCTCGAGCTCGGGCGAGTAGCCGAGCTTCGCCTCGGCCAGCAGTGCGCGGTGGCGCGCATCGAACTGCGGCGGTCCGTTCTCCAGCATCCTCTGGATCTGGCCGGTCGGCGGGTAGCCGAGGAGCGGCGAGTCCATGTCCGGGCAGCCGTTCGCGATCCGCGTCATCTCCAGGTGGTTCTGCAGCTCGACCAGCGGCATCAGGTCGCGATAGCGCGGCACCGACACCGTGCAGCGCAGGTAGGCCTCCGGCTGCGGCATGAGCCAGAAGCCCATCTTCGTGACGATGCCGAAGTTCGCCTGCGAGAACAGTCCATCGACCCAGGGGCCGCAGCAGGCCTTGAACTGCTGCCAGGTGCCCGACCCGGGCAGCGCCGCCATGCCGGTGCGCAGCAGCTCGCCGTCGGGCAGCACGACCTCCATGCCGCAATGGGCGTCGAAGTGATGGCGGTACTGGGCCATCGTGTAGCCGCCGCCGCGGTCGATCGCGTTGCCGACCAGGCTCCCCCAGCCCGGGTCCGGGCAGTCGATCCACAGTTTCGAGCCGATGCGCTGCAGGTGGGCGTACAGGTCGAAGTAGCTGACCCCGGGTTCGACCAGCACGCTGGCGTGCTGCTCGTCGACCTCGAGCACGCGGTTCATGCGCTTGAGGTCGAGCACCACGCAGCCGGCCAGCGGCGGCGCCGGGCCGCCGTAGCCGTAGTTCTTGCCGGTGGAGATCGGATACAGCGGCACGCGATGATGGTTCGCGATGCGCACGATCTCCTGCACCTGCTCGACCGTATCCGGCGCGAGCGCCGCCGAGGGCAGCGGATCCTCGGGTCCGCCGGCGAACGGGGAGAACGGGTCGCGGTACAGCGCGACGTCCTCGTCGCTGGTGAACAGCCAGTCGCGGCCGACGACGCGCTCGAACGCGCCGAGCGCCGCCTGGAACTGTTCGCTGCTCGATCCTGGAGGAAGGCGCATGACGGCTCCGGTGTCCGGCCGCGGCGCGCGCCGCGGCGGTGGGTGCCGCAAGCATATCCGACCGCGGCCAGGTCTAACCCGCTGTATTTATTGGCGCTCCCTACCGGATTCGAACCGGTGTTACAGCCTTGAGAGGGCCGTGTCCTAGGCCTCTAGACGAAGGGAGCGAATCTTCGAAGGCGGCCGAAAAAGGCGCGGTATTATATGCGCCCTCATGACAAGCTCAAGCCGCGCATAAGGTGTCAGCCCCCGATTCCCCGGCCCGGGGCCGGGCGCCAGTCGTGCCGCGCATCATCCCGCGCTCCGACCACACCGTCTCCCGCTCCAGCATCTCGCCGAACGCGCTGCGGGTGCTCTATCGCCTGAAGGACGCGGGCTACCAGGCCTTCCTGGTCGGCGGCTGCGTGCGCGACATCCTGCTCGGGCGCACGCCGAAGGACTTCGACGTCGCCACCAACGCGCTGCCGGACGAGGTGCGCGAGCTGTTCCGCAACTGCCGGCTCGTGGGGCGCCGCTTCCGCCTCGCGCACGTGGTGTTCGGCCGCGAGATCATCGAGGTCGCGACCTTCCGCGCCTCCAGCGCCCCGGACCTGGCCGACGAGCCACTGCCGGACGCCGACCCGGAGGAGGGCGAGGCGCCGGAGCTCGATGCACCGGACTTCGAGGAGCCCGCTGGGTTCGATGCGCCGCCGGAGCGCCGGCACGACCGTGCCCAGGACGAGAGCGGCCGGATCCTGCGCGACAACGTCTACGGCACGATCGACGAGGACGTGTGGCGGCGCGACTTCACCGCCAACGCGCTCTACTACAACATCGCCGACTTCTCGATCTGGGACTACTGCGGCGGCGTCGAGGACGTCCATGAGCGGCGCCTGCGCCTGATCGGCGATCCGGAGACGCGCTACCGCGAGGATCCGGTGCGCATGCTGCGCGCGGCGCGCTTCGAGGCGAAGCTCGGCTTCCAGCTCGACGCGCCGGGCCTCGAGCCGCTGGCGCGGCTGCGCACGCTCCTCACCGGCGTGCCGGCGGCGCGGCTGTTCGACGAGATGGTGAAGCTGTTCCTCACCGGCCACGGCGCGGAGAGCCTCGCGGTGCTGCGCCGGCACCGCCTGCTCGAGGTGCTGCTGCCGGCGGTCGAGCGCTACCTCGCGCGCCACCCGGAGAGCCTGGTCGAGAAGCTGCTGGTGCAGGGACTCGTCAACACCGATGCGCGCGTCGCCGAGGACAAGCCGGTGACGCCGGTGTTCCTGCTGGCGCTGCTGCTCTACGGGCCGATCGCGGCCCACATCGAGCACCAGCCGCCCGAGCACTGGCACGAGGCGAGCGCGATCCTCGCCGCCTGCGACGCCGCGCTGCGCGAGGCGCACGCGCGCGTCACGATCCCCAAGCGCATCGCCTTCGGCGTGCGCGACATGTTCGCGCTGCAGCCGCGGCTCGAGCATCCGCGCGGCCGGCGCTCGCTGTCGCTGCTCGAGCAGCCGCGCTTCCGCGCCGCCTACGACCTGCTGCTGCTGCGCGCGGAGCAGGGCCTCGCGCCGCGTGGCGCGGCCGAGTGGTGGACGAAGCTGCAGGCCGCCGGCCAGGACGAGCGCGAGCGCATGGCCGAGGCCATCGCGCAACGCGCCGGCTCGCAGCCCCACGGCGCGGGCCAGGGTGCCGGGCAGGGCGCCGGCCCGGGCAGCGGTCGGCGCCGCGGCGGCCGCCGCCGTCGCCGGCGCGGCGCGGCGAGCGCCGGCTGATCCGCGCCCCGAGGTCCCTGGGCGCATGCGCTGGATCCCGGCCTACGTCGGCCTCGGCAGCAACCTGGACGGCCCGCGCGGGCGCGTGCTGCGCGCCTTCGAGGCGCTGGCGACGCTGCCGGACACGCGCCTGGTGCTGCGCTCGCGGCTCTACGGTTCCAGGCCCTTCGGGCCGGTGGCGCAGCCGGACTACGTCAATGCGGCGGCTGGGCTGCTCACCACGCTGGACGCCGAGGCCTTCTTCGGCGCGCTGCGCGCGCTCGAGCCGCGGCTCGGCCGCGAGCCGCCGCGCGAGCGCTGGGGCCCGCGCGCCATCGACCTGGACCTGCTGGTGTTCGGCGAGGAGCGGCGCGCGGACGACGCGCTGGTGCTGCCGCACCCCGGGATAGTGGAGCGCAATTTCGTTCTGTATCCTCTGGCGGACATCGCGCCGGAACTGCTGATCCCGGGCCAGGGCCGCGTGCGCGAACTCGCGGCGCGCCTGCCGGCCGCGGGCCTGTGGCTGCTGGAGAACGACACGGAAGCGTCGCGCCGCGCATGAACCCCGAGACCTCCCACCACCGCTTCATCGTGCTCGAGGGGCCGATCGGCGTCGGCAAGACCAGCCTCGCCGGGCGGCTGGCCGACGTGCTCGGCGCCGAGCTGGTGCTGGAGGGGGCCGCCGACAACCCGTTCCTCGAGCGCTTCTACCGCAGCCCGAAGGCCGGCGCGCTGCCGGCGCAGCTCTACTTCCTCTTCCAGCGCGTGCAGCAGCTCGCCGGGCTGCGCCAGCAGGACCTGTTCGCGCCGGTGCGCGTCGCCGACTACCTGCTCGACAAGGACCGGCTGTTCGCGCGCGTGACGCTCGACGCCGACGAGCTGCGGCTCTACGAGCAGGTGTACGAGAAGCTCGCGGTCGATCCGCCCAGGCCCGACCTGGTGGTCTACCTGCAGGCGCCGGTCGACGTGCTGCTCGAGCGCATCGCGCGCCGGGGCATCGCCTACGAGCACTTCATCGACCGCGCCTACCTCGAGCGCCTCAACGACGCCTACGCGCGCTTCTTCCACGAGTACGACGCCGCGCCGCTGCTGATCGTCAACGCCGCGCAGATCGATCCGGTCAGCAACCAGGCCGATTTCGACGAGCTGCTCGGCGCGATCCGGCGCATGAAGCGCGGCCGGCTCTACTACAACCCGCTGCGCCACGCCGCCCTTTAGGCTGCATACAAGGCCGGCGGGATTTGCCTTCCCCGGCACACTGCTTCATCCTCCCGCGCATGTATGCCCACCTGCAGGACCGCGAGTCCGCCCGCCCGCCGGTGACGCTCTCGACGCTGGCGCAGATGAAGGCGGCCGGCGAGAAGATCGCCTGCCTGACGGCCTACGACGCGAGCTTCGCCGCGCTGATCGACGCGGCCGGGTGCGACGTGGTGCTGGTCGGCGATTCGCTCGGCATGGTCATCCAGGGGCACGACACCACGGTGCCGGTGACGATGGACCAGATGGTCTACCACACCCGGGCGGTGAGCCGCGGCCTGGCGCGCGCCTTCCTGATCGCCGACCTGCCGTTCATGAGCTATCCCTCGCGCGAGGTCGCGCTCGCCAACTCCGTGCGGCTGATGCAGGAGGGCGGCGCGCGCATGGTCAAGCTCGAGAGCGGCAGTGCGCAGGTGGACATCGTCGGCTTCCTCGCGCACCACGACATCGCGGTGTGCGCGCACCTGGGCCTCCGGCCCCAGTCGGTGCACAAGACCGGCGGCTTCCGCGTGCAGGGGCGCGAGCAGTCCGCCGCCGAGCGCATGATCGAGGAGGCGCGCGCGCTCGAGGCCGCCGGCGCCGACCTGCTGCTGCTCGAGTGCATCCCCTCCGAGCTCGGCAAGCGGGTCACCGAGGCGGTCAGCGTGCCGGTGATCGGCATCGGCGCCGGCCCGCACACCGACGGCCAGATCCTGGTGCTCTACGACATCCTCGACCTGACGCTCGGGCGCAAGCCGCGCTTCGTCCGCAACTTCATGGAGGGCGCCGGCACCCCGGCGCCGCGATCGCCGCCTACGTCAACGCGGTCCACGACCGCAGCTACCCCGCGCCGGAGCACGGCTTCCAGTGATCCGCCTGTCGACCGTGGCGGCGGTGCGCGCCCAGGTGCTCGCGTGGCGCGCCGCGGGCCTGAAGGTGGGCTTCGTGCCGACCATGGGCAACCTGCACGCCGGCCACATGAGCCTGCTGGCCGCGGCGCGCTTCCGCGCCGAGCGCGTGGTGTCGAGCGTGTTCGTCAATCCGCTGCAGTTCGGCCAGGGCGAGGACTTCAACCAGTACCCGCGCACGCCCGACGAGGACGCGCGGCTGCTCGAGGGCGCGCAGTGCGACGCGCTGTTCATGCCCGGCGTCGAGGAGCTGTACCCGGACGGCGGCACGGTCGACGGTGGTGACGGTGCGCGGGCTCACCGACATCCTCTGCGGCGCGTTCCGCCCCGGGCACTTCGACGGCGTCGCCACGGTGGTCGCGAAGCTCTTCGGCATCGTGCAGCCGGACGTCGCGGTGTTCGGCGAGAAGGATTTCCAGCAGTACGTCGTCATCCGCAAGATGACCACCGAGCTTGCGATCCCGGTGGAGGTCGTCGGCGCGCCCACGGTGCGCGCCGCCGACGGCCTGGCGCTGAGCTCGCGCAACCGCTATCTCACGCCCGAGGAGCGCGCACGCGCGCCGGTGCTGCATCGCGCGCTGCAGCGCGCGGTCGAGCGCACTCGGCGGCCGGCGAGCGCGACCTCGCGCCCATCGAGGCCGAGGGCGCGGCGACGATCGCGGCGGCCGGCCTGAAGGTCGACTACTTCTCCGTCCGCAGCGCGCTCGACCTGGCGCCGCCGGCCCCGGGGCTGCACGAGCTCGTGGTGCTGACGGCCGCGCGCCTCGGGCGCGCGCGGCTCATCGACAACCTGCGGGCACGCTGGCCGTAGTCTCAGCGCCCGTGGCGCGCCAGCGCCCAGCGGACGTGCTCGCGCACCAGCGGCGAGGGATCCTCGCGCCGCCGCTCCAGCGCCGCCAGCACCTCCGGGAGCGGCGGGGCATTGCCGAGCCCCACCGCCAGGTTGCGCAGCCAGCGCTCGTGGCCGATGCGGTGGATCGCCGAGCCGGCGAGGCGCTGGCCGAACTCGGCCGCAGTCCAGCCGAACAGTTCCGCGAGGCGCGCGCCGTCGAGCCCGTGGCGCACGGCGAAGTCCGGCTGGCTCGCCGGGCGCGCGTAGCGGTTCCAGGGGCACACCAGCTGGCAGTCGTCGCAGCCGTAGACGCGGTTGCCGACCAGCGGACGCAACGGCTCGGGGATCGCGCCGTGGAGCTCGATCGTGAGGTAGGAGATGCAGCGGCGCGCATCGAGCCGGTAAGGGGCGATGATCGCGCCGGTGGGGCAGGCGGGCAGGCAGGCGCTGCAGCTGCCGCAGTGCGCGCTCGCCGGCGCGTCGAGCGGCAACGGCACGTCGGTGTAGATCTCGCCGAGGAAGAAGTACGAGCCGGCCTCGCGCGCGATCAGGTTGGTGTGCTTGCCGATCCAGCCGAGGCCGGCATCGCGCGCCAGCGCCTTCTCCAGCACCGGCGCGCTGTCGACGAACACGCGCGCCTGCGCGCCCGCCCGCCGCTGCAGCGTCGCGGCCAGGCGCTTGAGCGCGCCGCGCAGCACCTTGTGGTAGTCGCGGCCGAGCGCATAGCGCGAGATGTAGGCGGCCGCCGGGTCGGCGAGCACCGCGGCGGCGTCGCGCGCGCCCGCGGGCCAGTAGTCCATCCGCACGCTGATGACGCGCAGCGTGCCGGGCAGCAGCTCGGCCGGACGGCTGCGGCGCGTGCCGTGCCGCGCCATGTAGCCCATCGCGCCGTGGTGGCCGGCGTCCAGCCACTCCCGCAGCCGCTGCTCGTCCGCACCGAGTTCGATCCCGGCCACGCCGAAGCCGCCGAAGCCGAGCGCGCGCGCCTCGCGCTCGAGTTCGGCGCGCAGCGCCGCGGCATCGACGGTGGCATTTGCGGTCATGGCGGTTCCCGGCCGCCAGTATAATGATCCGATGTCGCTGCCCCTGAAGCTGTACTCGGTCGCCCAGGTGCGCGCGCTCGACGCGCGCGCGATCGCCGGCGGCGTGCCGGGCTACGCGCTGATGAAGCGGGCCGGCGAGGCGGCATTGCGCGCGCTGCGCAGCCGCTGGCCGCGGGCCCTGCGCGTCGTCGTGGTCGCGGGCGGGGGCAACAACGGCGGCGATGGCTACGTGCTGGCGCGCTTCGCGCAGGCCGCGGGCCTGGATGCGCGGGTGCTGGCCGCGGTGCCGCCGCAGCGCCTCGGCGGCGATGCCCGCAGCGCCTGCGACGACTTCATCGCGAGCGGCGGGCGCGTGCTGCCCTTCGATCCGGCGCTGCTGGCGGAGGCCGAGGTCGTCGTCGATGCGCTGCTCGGCACCGGGCTCACCGAGCCGGTGCGCCCCGGCGTCGCGCAGGTGATCGCCGCCGTGAACGCCAGCGGCCGGCCGGTGCTGGCGCTCGACCTGCCTTCGGGCCTCGACGCCGACGGCGGCGCGGTGCTGGGCGCCGCGGTGCGCGCCGATACCACCATCAGCTTCGTCGCCCTCAAGACCGGGCTGTTCCTCGGCGAGGGGCCGGAGCTGTGCGGGCGCCTCTGCTTCGACGACCTCGAGGTCGCCATCCCCGACGAGCCGGCGTTCCAGCCGCGCCTCGAGCGGCTCAGCGAGACGGACCTGGCGCGGGCGCTGCCGCGGCGGCGGCGCGTCGCTCACAAGGGCGAGTTCGGGCGCGTGCTCATCGTCGGCGGCGGTCCCGGCATGCCGGGCGCCGTGCGCCTCGCCGGCGAGGCGGCGCTGCGCGTCGGCGCGGGCCTGGTGAGCGTGGCGACGCTCGCCGAGAACGTCACGGCGGTCATCGCCTCGCGGCCGGAACTCATCTGCCACGCGGTGGCGACGCCGGCCGACATCGCGCCGCTCCTCGCCGCGGCCGACGTGGTCGCGCTCGGCCCCGGCCTGGGGCGTGGCGCCTGGTCGCGCGCGATCTTCGTCACGGCGCTCGCCGCCGGCAAGCCGCTGGTCATCGATGCCGATGCCCTCAACCTGCTGGTGGACCTCGAAGTACGGCCGCCGGCAGGGGCGATCCTCACGCCGCATCCCGGCGAGGCCGGGCGCCTGCTGCGCGGCGATTCGCTCGGCGTGCAGGCCGACCGGCTCGCGGCGCTGGACGGCCTGATGCAGCTCGGCGCGGGCGTCGCGGTGCTCAAGGGCGCCGGCACGCTGATCGGGGCGCCGGGCCGGACGCCGGCGCTGTGCGAGCGCGGCAACCCCGGGATGGCGGCGCCGGGCATGGGCGACGTGCTCACCGGCGCGATCGCCGGGCTGCTCGCGCAGACGCGCGATCCCTGGCTCGCCGCACGCGCCGGCGTGCTGATCCACGCGCTCGCGGGCGACGAGCTCGCACGGCTGAGCGGCGAGCGCGGCATCCTCGCGCTCGAGGTCGCCGAGGCCCTGACCCGCTGGGCGAACCCCAACGCATGATCACGCTCGCGCTGCCGGACGCCTCGGCCACGGCACGGCTGGGCGCGGCGCTGGGCGCGGCCTGGCCGCGGGCCACGCCCCGGGCGGGGTCGCTGCACCTGCAGGGCGATCTCGGCGCCGGCAAGACCACGCTGGCCCAGGGGCTGCTCGCCGCGCTCGGCGTCACGGGGCCGGTGCGCAGCCCCAGCTACGCGCTTCTCGAGGTGTACACGCCGGCCGCCGGCACCGTCGTCCACGCGGACTTCTACCGCCTGCGGGGCGGCGAGGAGCTCGAGGCGCTCGGCTGGCGCGACTACTGCGTGGCCGGCACCCTGCGGCTGGTCGAATGGCCGCAGAACGCCGGAGCGGCATTCCCGTCCCCGGACCTGCGCATCGGCCTGGATTACCGGGGAGAAGGGCGGGAGGCGCGGCTCGAGGCGCTCACGCCGGCGGGCGCGGCGTGGCTCGAGGCTTCCGGTATCACGGAAGCTTCGACCTCTATCTGATTGGAAATGCTTGATATTTGACTTAAGCGGGCCTACAGTCCGGCTCGCCTATGCGTTCGCGCCGGAACTCAACGCGCTTGCTGGCCCGGTGCCGCGGCGTCCTGCTGGCGGCGGCCTGGGCCTGCCTGGCTCCCGCCCTCGCCGATGCGGCGCAACTGCTCCGCGGCGGCCTCGACGCCGCCCCGGACGGGAGCCACCCTGACCCTGCAGCTCAGCGGCCGCGTGCAGCAGCGCCTGCAAGGTGCTGCGCAATCCCGACCGGATCGTGGTGGACCTGCCCGGCACGCGCGCGGCCGCCGGCTGGCGCCGGCCGGCGCCCGCGGGCGTGGTGCGTGCGCTGCGCAGCGCCGACCTGCCGCGCGGCGCGCTGCGCGTCGTGCTCGAACTCGAACGCTCCATGCGCGCGAGCGCCAGCCTCGGCCGCGCCGATGCGCGCGGCCAGCGCACCTCACGGTGCGCCTGGGCGCGACGGGCGTGGCCGCGGGTTCCAGCGCCGCCGCGTCCGGCCCGCCGAGGACCGCTCGCCAGCGACTTCACCAGGCCGCGCCGGCCAGCGCCCATGCGCCGCGCGACTCCGGCCGTGACATCGTGGTGGCGGTCGACGCCGGCCATGGCGGCGAGGATCCGAGCGCGAGCGGGCGCGGCGGCACGCACGAGAAGGACGTGACGCTCGCGATCGCGCGCGCGCTCGCCGCGCGCATCGACGCGCAGCCCGGGCTGCGCGCCGTGCTGACGCGCGAGGGCGACCGCTTCATCCCGCTGCGCGAGCGCACGGCGCGCGCCAGCGCCGCCGGTGCCGACCTGTTCGTCTCGATCCATGCCGACGCGGTCCGCGACCGCGACGTGGAAGGCGCCTCGGTGTACGTGCTCTCCGACCGCGGCGCCTCGAGCGAGGCGGCGCGCTGGCTGGCCGAGCGCGAGAACGCGGCCGACCAGCGCGGCGGCGTGTCGCTCGCCAACGTGCAGGACGACCTCAAGCCGGTGCTGATGGACCTGTCGCAGTCGGCCAGCATCGGCACCAGCGCCGAGGTGGCCGACCGCGTGCTCGGCGCGCTCGACGACGTCGGCGCGGTGCGCAAGCGCGAGGTGCAGCGCGCCGGCTTCGTGGTGCTCAAGTCGCGCGACATGCCGGCGCTGCTCATCGAGACGGCCTACATCTCCACCCCGGCGAGGAGCGCAAGCTCCGCAGCCCCGACTACCAGCAGCGCCTGGCGGCGGCGCTGCAGTCCGGCATCGTGGCCTACTTCCGCCAGCATCCGCCCGAGGGCACGCTGTACGCGCGCCAGCGGCGCGAGTCCGGCGCCAGCGCCGGCCTCGACCTGGCCCGCAGCGCGCCCTAGAAGCACTTAGAATGGGAGGCTCGCCCCGGCACGGGGCCGAGCCCCTATGCCCATCCGCATCCTGCCATCGAGCCTCATCGACCAGATCGCCGCCGGCGAGGTGGTCGAGCGCCCGGCGTCCGTGGTCAAGGAGCTGGCCGAGAATGCCCTCGACGCCGGCGCGCGCCGCATCGAGATCGACGTCGAGGCCGGGGGCTGCGGCTGCTGCGCGTGCGCGACGATGGCGGCGGCATCCCGGCGGACGAACTGCCGCTCGCGGTGCGGCGCCACGCGACCAGCAAGATCGCCACGCTCGATGACCTCGAGGGCGTCGCGACGCTCGGCTTCCGCGGCGAGGCGCTGCCCTCGATCGGCTCGGTCGCGCGCCTGAAGATCACCAGCCGCACGGCCGCGGCCGGGGCGGGGAGCGAACTCGCCGTCGACGGCGGCGAGGTGGGCGCGGTGCGCGCCGCCGCGCACCCGGTCGGCACGACGGTCGAGGTGCGCGACCTCTTCTACAACGTGCCGGCGCGGCGCAAGTTCGTGCGCACCGAGGCCACCGAGTTCGGCCACATCGTCGCCGCGGTCGAGCGCCTGGCGCTGGCGGCGCCGGGCGTCGCGCTGCGGCTGCGGCACAACGGCCGCGAGGTGCTGGACCTGCCGGCGGCGCTGGACGAGCGCGGCGTCGAGGCGCGCCTGGCGCGCATCGTCGGCGCGGAGTTCCCGGCGCGCGCCCTGCGCATCGAGCAGCAGGCCGGGCCGCTGCGCCTGCGCGGCTGGCTCGGACTGCCGACGGCGGCGCGGGGCCAGGCCGACCTGCAGTTCTGCTTCGTCAACGGCCGCGCGGTGCGCGACCGCCTGCTCGCGAGCGCGGTGCGCCTCGGCTATCGCGACGTGCTCTACGGCGGTCGCCACCCGGTGTACGTGCTGCACCTGGAGATCGACCACCGCCTGGTCGACGTCAACGCGCACCCGGCCAAGACCGAGGTGCGCTTCCGCGACAGCCGCGCGGTGCACGAGGCGGTGTTCCGCGCGGTGGAGCGCGCCCTGGCGGCGACGCGTCCGGCGGTCGATGCGCCCGCGGCCGCGCGCATCGACATGCCCTACGCGGGCGGCGGCCGCGCCGGTTCGTCGCCGCTGCCGCTCGAGCCGGCGCGGGTCGCGGCCGAACTTGCGTTCCTGGCGCCGGCGGTCGGCACCGCGGCGCCGGACCTGCGGCCGGACCTGCCACCGGGCGGGACAGCGCGCGCGCCGGGTGCAGTGCGCGATCCCGCCGCGCCGCACGGGTCCGCCGCCGGCGCGCTGCCGCCGGCCATGCGCTCGCGCAGCTGCACGGCCTCTACATCCTCGCGCAGAATGCCGAGGGCCTCATCATCGTCGACATGCACGCCGCGCACGAGCGCGTGCTCTACGAGGCGCTCAAGGCGCAGTACGCGACGGCCGAGCCGGCCTCGCAGTGGCTGCTCGAGCCGCTCCCCGTGAACCTGCCCGGGCACCAGGTGGAGATCCTGCTCGAGGCCCAGGCCGACCTGGAGAAGGTCGGCTTCGAGATCGATCGCGTGGCGCCCGGCCGGCTGGCGCTGCGGCGCGTGCCGGCGCTGCTCGCGGGCGGGGAGATCGTGCCGCTGCTCGGCGAGCTGGCGCGCGAGCTGGGCGGGGAGCGCGGCGCGCACCACCTCGATGCCGCGGCGCACCGCGTGCTCGGCACGCTCGCCTGCCGCGCCGCGATCCACGCGCACCGGCGCCTGAAGGCCTCGCGGAGATGGATGCCCTGCTGCGCGAGATGGAGCGCACCGAACGCGCCAGCCAGTGCAACCACGGCCGGCCGACCTGGACGCGCGTGTCGCTCGCCGAGCTCGACCAGCTGTTCCTGCGGGGGCGCTGAGATGGCCGCCGCGGCGCGCCGCGGGCGCGTCATCGTGCTCACCGGACCGACCGGCAGCGGCAAGAGCGCGGCGGCGCTGGCGCTCGCCGCGCGCTGGCCGCTCGAGATCGTCAGCGTCGATTCGGCGCAGGTCTACCGCGGCATGGACATCGGCACGGCCAAGCCGACGCCGGCCGAGCGTGCCGCGGCGCCGCACCACCTCATCGACATCCGCGACCCGGCCGAGGCCTACTCGGCCGGCGACTTCGTGCGCGAGGCGCTGGCCGCCATCGAGGCCATCCAGGCCCGCGGGCGCGTGCCGCTGCTGGTGGGCGGGACGATGCTGTACCTGCGCGCGCTGTTCGGGGGCCTCGCGGTGCTGCCACGGGCCTCGGCCGCGCGGCGCGCGGACCTCGAAGCACGGGCGCGCGCGCAGGGCTGGCCGGCGCTGCACGCCGAGCTGGCGCGCGTCGACCCGGAGGCCGCCGCGCGCATCCACCCCAACGACCCGCAGCGCATCCAGCGGGCGCTGGAGGTCTACGAGGAGACCGGCCGGCCGATCTCGGCGTGGCAGCGCGCCACCGTGGGCGCGGAGGAGCGCTTCGAGTGGACGCGCCTGGCGCTGGTGCCGGCCGCTCGCGCCGGGCTGCACGAACGGCTGGCGCGGCGCTTCGAGGCCATGCTGGCCGCGGGGCTGTACGACGAGGTGGCGGCGCTGCATGCCCGCGGCGACCTCACGCCCGCGCACGCGTCGGTGCGTTGCGTCGGCTACCGGCAGCTGTGGGGCTGCTTCACCGCGGGGACGCCGCTCGCCGCCGCCGCGACTGCGGCGGTGCACGCGACCTGCCAGCTCGCCAAGCGGCAGCTGACCTGGCTGCGTGGTGATTCCGGGTTGCAGGTTCTTAATCCCGAATCAGCGGACGACATGACAAAACTCGACAATGCGGTGGCGAACGCCTGCGGTGGCGGCGTGTCCGACTGAGGCAGCGGCGTGATAGAATTTCGCCGTGAAGCGCTGTCGCCCCACGGCGGCGCTTCGCGGCGGGCCCCCGAACACCTCCCGCCGTGCGCGATAAGGAGAACACCAAATGGCCAAAGGCCAGTCACTGCAAGATCCCTTCCTGAACGCCCTGCGCAAGGAACACATCCCGGTCTCGATCTACCTGGTCAACGGCATCAAGCTGCAGGGCCAGATCGATTCCTTCGACCAGTTCGTCGTGCTGCTGAAGAACACCGTCAGCCAGATGGTCTACAAGCACGCGATCTCCACGGTGGTGCCGGCCCGCGCGGTGCGGCTGCCGAGCGAGGATCCGGCGACCGCGGAGGCCGCCGCCGAGTAATGCGTCGGCGCGGTCCGCGGCATGTTTGAACGCCCGCGCGCCGGCGAGCGCGCCGTGCTGGTACGCGTCGGCGTCGGCGCGCCGGTGCGCCCCGAGGACGTCGAGGAGTTCCAGCAGCTGGCGCGTTCGGCCGGCGCGATCCCGGTCGCGACGATCACCGGCCGGCGCGAGCGGCCCGATCCGAAGTTCTTCGTCGGCACCGGCAAGGCCGAGGAGATCGGCAGCGCGGCGCAGGCGGAGAACGCCGAACTCATCCTGGTCGACCACTCGCTCAGCCCGAGCCAGGAACGCAACCTCGAGAAGCTCACCGGGCGGCGCGTGCTCGACCGCAACAGCCTGATCCTCGACATCTTCGCGCAGCGCGCGCGCAGCTTCGAGGGCAAGCTCGAGGTCGAACTCGCGCAGCTCAAGCACCTGGCGACGCGCCTGGTGCGCGGCTGGACGCACCTGGAGCGGCAGAAGGGCGGCATCGGCCTGCGCGGCCCGGGCGAGACGCAGCTCGAGACCGACCGGCGCCTGCTGGCCAAGCGCGTGAAGACGCTGACCGGCCGGCTCGAGAAGCTGCACCAGCAGCGCGAGACCGGGCGCGCGGCGCGCGCCGAGATCCCGGTGCCGGCCGTGGCGCTGGTCGGCTACACCAACGCCGGCAAGTCGACGCTGTTCCGCGCGCTCACCGGCGCCGACGCCTACGTCGCCGACCAGCTGTTCGCCACGCTCGATCCGACGGTGCGCCGGCTGCGCCTGCCCGGCGGCGCGAGCGTGGTGGTCTCCGACACCGTCGGCTTCATCCGCGAGCTGCCGCACGAGCTGGTCGCGGCTTTCCAGTCGACGCTCCAGGAGGCGCGCGAGGCGCACCTGCTGCTGCACGTGATCGACGCCGCCGATCCGCAGCGCGACGAGCGCATCGAGGCCGTCGACAGCGTGCTGGGCGAGGTCGGCGCCGGCGCGCTGCCGCAGCTCGCGGTCTACAACAAGATCGACCGGCTCGGCGTGGCGCCGCGCCTGGAGCGCGACGCGAGCGGCACCGTGACGCAGGTGTGGATCTCGGCGGCGCAGGGCCTGGGGATCGAGCTGCTGGCCCAGGCGATCGGCGAGCGGCTCGACCTCGGCGTCGAGCGGCGCTGGCTCGAGCTGCCGGCGTCCGGCGGCGCGCTGCGCGCGCGGTTGTTCGCGGACGGCGTGGTGCGTGCCGAGCACGTGCTCGAGGACGGACGCCTGCGCCTGCTGGTCGAGCTGCCGCGCGCCGAGTACCGCTTGCTCCTCGAGCCGCGCGGGCGTGCGCCGGTGGCCGTGGCTTGTGCCGCCCCGGACGGCTACCTAGAATTGAAAGTTCCGCCCCGCCGGGCGGTCCGGAATCCTTAAAGAACCCATGGCCTGGAACCAGCCCAGCGACGACGACAAGCTGCGGGCGCGCGGCGCCGGCGGCGGCGATGCCGGCAAGGGCCTGGAGGGCACGCCGCGCCGCTGGCAGCAGCGCTTCGACGCCCTCGGCGGCGGCGGGGCGCCGCGGCGCCCGGCGGCGACGCTCGCGCTGATCGCCGTGTGCGCCTGGGTGGCCACCGGGCTGTACCGCATCGCGCCCACCGAGCGCGCGCTGGTGCTGCGCTTCGACCACGTGGTCGCCGAACTCGGTCCCGGCACCGGCCTGCGCTGGCCCTGGCCGATCGAGACCGTGCGCGCCTTCGACGTCGAGACGCCCCAGACCATCGAGTACCGGTGCGCGCCCTGACGCCCGACATCGCCATGGCCGACGTCGGCTGCCGGCTCGACTACGTCCTGGCCGATCCGCGCAGGCTCCTGGCCGCGGGCCCCGACGCGGCGGAGCGGGTGCGCGCCGCCGGCGAGCTGGCGCTGCGCGAGACGCTCGGCACGACCGGGCTCGCGCTGCTGCTCGACGCCACCCACCGCGGCGGCATCGGCCAGGCGGTGCGCGAGCGCGCCCAGCAGCTGCTCGACGCCGCGGCGCTGGGCGTGCGCGTCACCGGCGTGCAGGTCAACGACGTGCAGATGCCGGCCACGGTGCAACCGGCGCAGCGCGAGCTCGCCAAGGTGCAGGGCGAGCGCGCCGCCGCGCTCGAGGCGGCGCGCGGCTACGCCGCCGCCGTGTTGCCGCGGGCGCGCGCCGAGGCCGAGCGTGCCGTGCTCGATGCCCAGGGCGGCGCGCGCAGGCGGTGGCCGCGGCCGAGGCCGACGCGGCGCGCTTCAGCGCCCTGGTGCCGGCCTACCAGCAGGCGCCGGAGATCACCCGCCAGCGGCTGTACATCGAGACGCTCGAATCGATCCTCGCGCGCACGCGCAAGATCGTGATCGACATCGCGCGCCGGATCGGGCGGCAACATGATCTACCTGCCGCTCGACAAGCTGATGGAAGCCGGGGCGCGGCTGCCGGCGGCGTCCGCGCCGGCAGCGGCCGCCGGTCCCGCGGCCGCGGCGCCCGCCGCCGCGGCACCGGCGGCTGCGGCACCGGCCGCGGCCGAAGGCGCGGAGCGCGGCCGCGATCGCGACGAGCGCCAGCGGGAGTCACGCTGATGGCTGCGCGTCTCGCGACCCTGCTGCTGCTGCTGGCCCTGCTGCTGGCCGCGACGCTGTACACCGTGCCGGAGGACCAGACGGTCCTGCGCCTGCGCGGCGGCGCCGTGGTCGAGCGCGATCTCGCCCCGGGCCTGCACGCGCGCGTGCCGCTGCTCGAGCGCATCGTGCGCATCCAGGCGGGCGGCTACGCCACGCGCGCCACCGGCATCGACGTGACCACCGCGGATGGCAAGGCGGTCGGGGTCGAGGCCGACGTGCGCTGGCGGGTCGCCGACGCGGGCGCCTTCGTGGACAAGCTCGATGCCGATGCCGCGGCGGCCGGCAGGCGCCTGCAGGGCGACGCCGGCGCCGCGATCCACGCGGCCTGCGCCTCCCGCACGCTGGCCGAGCTCATCGGCACGCGCGACCCGCAGCTGCTGGCGCCGGCCGTCGCCGCGGTCAACGCCCGCGTGCGCGAACTCGGCATCGAGGTCACGGGCCTCGGCCTGCAGCGCCTCGACCTCAAGGACGCCGCGGCGCAGGCGGTGCAGCAGGCCATGCAGCGGGGCTTCCAGGCCCAGCTGGCCGAGGAGCGCGAGCGCGCCGAGTCCGAGGCCGACCAGCTGCGCGCCGAGGCGGACCAGCAGGGCGCCGAGGCGCTGGCCGCGGCGCAGAAGGAGGCGCAGCGCATCCGCGGCCAGGGCGAGGCCCAGGCGGCCCTGGTGTACGCGCACGCCTGGGGCGCGAGCCCGGAGTTCGCGGCGTTCTACCGGAGCCTGGCCGCGTACCGGGCGACGCTCGGCCGCGAAGGCGACGTCCTGGTGCTCACGCCGGACGGCGAGTTCTTCAAGTACCTGCACAATCCGGCGCGGCATTGAGGGCGCGCCGGCTCGCCCCGCCAGGGTAAGGAAAAGTTTCGCGGTGTCGGTAAACTGGGACGATCTGCTGGCCGCGCTCGCCATCGTGTGCGTGATCGAAGGGGTGATGCCCTTCGTCAACCCCGCCGGCGTGCGGCGCCTGTTCCTCAAGCTCTCGGCGTTCGAGGAACGCGAGCTGCGGATCGGCGGGCTGGCCAGCGTGGTCGTGGGTCTCGTGGTTCTCTACCTGGTGCGTTCCTGATGGGTCGTTTCGTAGTCGTGATCGGCACCCAATGGGGTGACGAAGGCAAGGGCAAGGTCGTCGACCTGCTCACCGAACGGGCCGCCGCCGTGGCGCGTTTCCAGGGCGGGCACAACGCCGGCCACACGCTGGTCATCGGCGGCAAGAAGACTATCCTGTCGCTGATCCCCTCGGGCGTCATGCGCCCGGGCGTGCAGTGCCTGATCGGCAACGGCGTGGTGCTCTCGCTCGAGGCGCTGTTCCGCGAGGCGCAGACGCTGATCGACCAGGGCGTGCCGGTGTTCGAGCGGCTGCGCCTCTCGCCGTCCTGCCCGCTGATCCTGCCCTCGCACGTCGCGCTCGACCGCGCGCGCGAGAGCGCGCGTGGCGCCAACGCCATCGGCACCACCGGCCGCGGCATCGGACCGGCCTACGAGGACAAGGTGGCGCGGCGCGCGCTGCGCGTCGCCGACCTGTTCCAGCGCGACCGCTTCGCCGCCAAGCTCGGCGAGGTGCTCGACTTCCACAACTTCGTGCTGCAGCGCTATTTCTCCCAGCCGGCGGTCGACTTCCAGCGCACGCTCGACGACCTGCTCGGCTACGTCGAGCGCCTGCGCCCGCTGGTGCTCGACGTGACGCTGGAGCTGGCGCGGCTGCGCGCCGCCGGCGCCGACGTGATGTTCGAGGGCGCGCAGGGCGCGATGCTCGACGTCGACCACGGCACCTATCCGTTCGTGACCTCATCGAACACCACCGCGGGCGGCGCCTCGACCGGCACCGGCCTCGGGCCCTGCGCCTTCGACTACGTGCTCGGCATCGTCAAGGCCTACACGACCCGCGTCGGCGCCGGCCCGTTCCCGACCGAGCTGTTCGACGAATACGGCGAGCACCTCTCGCGCGTCGGCCACGAGTTCGGTTCGGTCACCGGGCGCCGCCGTCGCTGCGGCTGGTTCGACTCGGTGGCGCTGCGCCGCTCGATCGTGCACTCGAGCGTCTCGGGGCTGTGCATCACCAAGCTCGACGTGCTCGACGGGCTGGATACGCTGCGCATCTGCGTCGGCTACCGCAATGGCGGGCAGGTGACGGCGGAGCCGCCGCTGTTCGCGGACGCCTTCGCCGAGGTCGAGCCGGTGTACGAGGAACTGCCGGGCTGGCCGGACTCCACCGTCGGCATCACCGAGTACGCGCGGCTGCCGGCCAACGCGCGCCGCTACCTCGAGCGCATCGAGCAGGTGGTCGGCGTGCCGCTCGACCTGATCTCCACCGGGCCGGACCGCGACCAGACGATCGTGCGCCGCCACCCGTTCGGCGACTAGCGGCCGCGCGTCGCGCGCGCCGCCGCCGGCTCAGTCGACGCGCACCGCCGTCAGCCAGAACTCCTTGCGCAGCCGCAGCGCGTCGGCCAGCCATTGCCCGGCGGCGCGCAGCGGCCAGGTGGCGTACTGCAGCGCGCGGACGGCGGGCGGGGCGCGCCGGTGGACGATGCAGGGATTGACGCGCACCGCGCGCAGTCCCTCCTCGGACAGCAGCTGCGCCAGCGTCGCCGGCGAGTAGTAGATGAAATGCTGGCGGCTGCGCCGCGGACCGTAGAAGCGGCTCGCCCGCGGGTTGCGCACCGCGCGGCCGTAGCGCGGGTCCGGCACCGCGATGAACAGCGCGCCGCCGGGCCGCAGCACGCGGCGCACCTCGCGCAGCGCGGCGCGCGGATCCGGCGTGTGTTCCAGCACGTGCTTCATCGTGACGACGCTGAAGCGCGCGTCCGCGAACGGCAGGGCGGTCATGGTGCCCTGGCGGGCCTCGTAGCCGCGTTCGCGGCAGGCGGCCGCGGCGAATTCGCTCACGTCGGTCCCCGCCGGCTCGAGGCCGAGGCCGCGCGCCGCATCCAGCACGTAGCCCATCGAGCAGCCGATGTCGAGCGACGCGCCGCGTTCGGCGAAATTGAGCGCGTCCAGCAGCTGGTGGCGTGATTTCTGGATGCGCCGCCAGCGCCGCTTGGTATAGACGCCGCCGGTGAAATACTCCTCCTGGTAGGTGTTGCTGGCGGCCAGCGCGGCGGTCTCGGCGCGCTTGTAGATGAGGCCGCAACCGCACTTCACCCACAGCACCTCGGGGTGCGCGACGTACTCCGTCGCGGCCTGCGATCGGCAGACCGGGCAGTCCGGCATCACGGTTTCGCGCGTGGCGGTCGTTGGCTGGGTCGCGTCGGTCATGTTCGTCTTCCTGTGCAGGTTCAGGGCGTGCGCGCGCAGTCGATGACGAGCTCGCGGAACCAGGCGTGCGCCGGGTCGGGCTCGCGCCGCTTGTGCCACAGCGCCAGCTCCAGCTCCTCGCCATGGCGCTCGGGATCCGGGATCACCTTGAGCGGCAGGCGCGCGGCGAGCTCGTGCGCCAGGCGTTCGGGGATGCTGGCGACCAGCGGCGTGCCGATCACCAGGAAGGGCAGCGCGAGGAGCGAATCGGTGCTGGCGCGCACGTCCGGCTCGCCCGCCTCGGCCGGTCCGGCGGCCCCCGGCGCGCCGGCCCCGCCCGACTGCGCGATCGCGCGCGGCAGGGCGCGCAGGCGCCCGGGCTCGACACCGACGTCCACCTCGGGGTTGTCGCGGTCCGCGATCCACGACCAGCGCACGCTGCGCAGCGCGGCGCTGCGCAGCCACTCGGGCCAGTTGCGCTGGCCGAAGAAGCCGGGGTCGTCGATGGCGATGCCGAGGTCGGCGTCGCCGTATTCCAGGCGCGAGAGGCTCGTGGCGTCGAGCGACTCGAAGTGGCAGCGCACCCCCGGGGCCTCGCGCGCCAGCCGCTCGAGCAGCCGCGGCGCCATCAGCACCAGGGCCGGGGAGGCCAGCACCAGCGTGAAGCGCTGCCGGGCGCTCCCGGGGTCGAAGGCGGGCTGGGTCGCGAGCGTCGCCTGCACGCGCAGCAGCACCTCGTGCACCGGCTCGACCAGCGACAGGCCCTTGGGCGTGAGCTGCAGGTCGCGGCCGACGCGCACCAGCAGCGGGTCGTTGAAGTAGGCGCGCAGCTTCTGCAGCGCGGCGCTCATCGCCGGCTGCGAGAGGAACACGCGCTCGGCCGCGCGCGTGACGTTCTTCTCGCGCAGCAGCGCATCGAGCGCGATCAGCAGGTTCAGGTCGAAGCGGTTGAGCAGCATCGTCCGGCCAGGCCGACATCCGTGCCGCAAATACTACTCATGTGAAAGAACAATTTCCCCGTTCCCCGGCCCGGGAGCTAGGTTGCGCCCTCATGCGGCCGCCGGGCGGCCGGGCCAGCGGGGGGAATCGCGGCATGAGTGCAGACGCGGGGCAGTCCACGCCCTTCCGGTTCTACGACAACCGCCAGAAGTACCTGGCCTTCGTCAACACCTGCAACGAGAAGTCCGCGGTCGCGCGGCGCGCCGCCCTGGAGCTGGCGCAGGCCGAGCCGGTGCCGCCGGCGATCCGCCTGTTCGACGCCGGCATGGGCGATGCCACCGTGCTGGCGCGGCTGATGCGCACCACGCACCACCTGTTCCCGACCGTGCCGATGCTGGTGGTCGCCAAGGAGATCAGCCTCGAGGACGTGCGCCTCGGCCTCGAGAAGATGCCGGACCGCTTCCACGAGCACCCGGCCACGGTGTTCGTCGTGACCAACCTCAACTACGCCGAGGCGCCGCGGCTCATGCCGCGCGATACCCAGGCGGCGGCGGCCCTGAGCTGGCGCGAGGTGCGGCTCACCGGCAATTCCTCGCACGAATACGCCGAGCAGATCGAGGAGCTCGGGCCGGCGCTCACCTACGGCTGGCAGACCAAGCCGAGCCCCAAGACCGGCAACCCGGTGTACGTGCGCCCCTCGGTGCTGGTGATCTACCGCGAGGACCACAAGTTCCTGCTCGACGACGTGATCCCCAAGCCCGGGCGCATCTTCGAGAGCTACGACTTCATCCTGGCCTCGCAGCCGTGGCGCGCGCGCATGTCGGCCGAGTTCAAGGCGCAGAAGGTGCTGGCGCCGCTGGTCCGCAGCCTCGTGCCGGGCGGGCGGCTGCTGGCGATCCAGTCCTGCGGGAACGACCCGGGCCTGGAGCTGGTGCGCCACCTGTGGCCGGAGGAGAACCCGTTCCGGGCCGACCGGCACCAGCTGCTCGCGGCGCTGAAGACCGAACTGGGCCGCGAGGCGCGCGACTTCACGCTCAATGCCCTGCCGGACGACAAGGCCGTGTTCCGCTACGACATGCACACGCTCCCCTCGGAGATCGGCGACCGGATCGGCACTTCGACGCTGTTCGCCGCCTGGAACGCCGCCATCTACGTCAACCAGATCGAGGAGGAGCGGCTCGACGAGGTGGTCACCAGCGGCGCCTACCTCGAGGCGACGCAGTCGGTCCTGCAGAAGCACGGCGGCCTGTGGTTCAACGACGAGAGCTTCGTCGTGAAGCGGCGCAAGGGCTAGGCCCGCGCGGCACTGGTATAGTGCGCGGCCGTCCGGATGCCCCAAGCGAGAAGTGGAATGGTCAAGCTGAAATCGAAGCGCGCCCTGATCTGCGGGTCGATGGCCTACGACACCATCATGGTGTTCGCCGACCGCTTCCGGGCGCACATCCTGCCCGAGAAGCTGCACATCCTGAACGTCTCCTTCCTGGTGCCGGAGATGCGCCGCGAGTTCGGCGGCTGCGCCGGCAACATCGCCTTCAACCTGCGGCTGCTGGGCGAGGAGGCGCTGCCGATGGCCACCGTCGGCCACGATTTCGGGCCCTATGCCGCCTGGCTCGAGCGCCACGGCGTCGTGACCCGGCACCTGAAGGTACTGCCGGGTGAGTTCACCGCCCAGGCCTTCATCACCACCGACCTGGACGACAACCAGATCACCGCCTTCCACCCGGGCGCGATGCAGCAGGCCCACCAGAACCGCATCGCCGAGGCCGCGGACGTCGGCATCGGCATCGTCGCGCCGGACGGGCGCGACGCCATGATCGAGCATGCGCGCGACTTCGCCGCCGCCGGCATCCCCTTCATCTTCGATCCGGGGCAGGGGCTGCCGATGTTCGGCGGCGACGACCTCAAGCGCTTCATCGACCAGGCGAGCTGGGTGGTGGTGAACGACTACGAGTGGAACCTGCTGGCCGAGCGCACCGGCTACACCGCCGCGGACGTCGCGCGGCGCGTCGAGGCGCTGATCGTCACCAAGGGCGCCGACGGCTCCGAGATCCACACCGCCGCCGGCCGCATCGACATTCCCGTGGTGCGCGCGCGCCAGGTGGTCGACCCGACCGGCTGCGGCGACGCCTACCGCGCCGGCCTGATCCACGGCCTGGTGCGCGGCCACGACTGGGCCCTGACCGGCCGCATCGCCTCGCTGATCGGCGCGATCAAGATCGAGTCGCGCGGACCGCAGAACCACCGCTTCACGCCCGGCGAGTTCGCCGCGCGCTTCCATGCCGAGTTTGGCCAGAGTCTAGAGAGGAACCCATGAGCAGCAGCTACCTGTTTACTTCCGAATCGGTGTCCGAGGGGCATCCGGACAAGGTTGCCGACCAGATCTCGGACGCGATCCTCGATGCGATCCTGGCCGAGGACAAGCACTCGCGCGTGGCCGCCGAGACGCTCTGCAACACGGGCCTGGTGGTGCTGGCGGGCGAGATCACCACCAAGGCCAAGGTCGACTACCACTCGGTGGCGCGCGGCGTCATCAAGCGCATCGGCTACGACAACACCGACTACGGCATCGACTACAAGGGTTGCGCCGTGCTGGTGGCCTACGACACGCAGTCGCCCGACATCGCGCAGGGCGTGGACGAGGGCAAGGGCCTGAACCTCGAGCA
This sequence comes from Steroidobacteraceae bacterium, assembly GCA_046347255.1. GTDB lineage: Bacteria > Pseudomonadota > Gammaproteobacteria > Steroidobacterales > Steroidobacteraceae > FEN-1191. The sequence continues at coordinate 47,252 of JAXMGO010000022.1, read as the reverse complement.
GGGCGCGGGCGACCAGGGCCTGATGTTCGGCTACGCCTGCCGCGAGACCGACCAGCTGATGCCGCTGCCGATCTACCTCTCGCACCGCCTGGTCGAGCGCCAGGCGCAGCTGCGCCGCGCCGGCAAGCTCTACTGGCTGCGGCCGGACGCCAAGTCGCAGGTGACCATCCGCTACGTCGACGGCAGGCCGACCGAGATCGACACGGTCGTGCTTTCGACCCAGCACCACCCGGAGATCGAGCACAAGCAGCTCAGCGAGGCGGTGATCGAGGAGATCGTCAAGCCGGTGCTGCCGGCGGCGCTGGTCTCGAAGAACATCAAGTACCTGATCAACCCGACCGGGCGCTTCGTGGTCGGCGGCCCGCAGGGCGACTGCGGCCTCACCGGCCGCAAGATCATCGTCGACACCTACGGCGGCGCGGCCCCGCACGGCGGCGGCGCCTTCTCCGGCAAGGACCCGAGCAAGGTCGACCGCTCGGCGGCCTACGCCGCCCGCTACGTCGCCAAGAACGTGGTCGCGGCCGGCCTCGCCGACCGCTGCCAGGTGCAGGTGTCCTATGCGATCGGCGTCGCGAAACCCACCAGCATCATGGCCACGACCTTCGGCACGGGTAAGATATCCGACGAGAAGATCGAGGCGCTGATCGCCCGGCACTTCGACCTGCGCCCGAAGGGCATCGTGCAGATGCTCGACCTGCTGCGGCCGATCTACGAGCGGACCGCGGCCTACGGCCACTTCGGGCGCTCGGAGCCGGAGTTCACCTGGGAGCGCACCGACAAGGCCGAGGCGCTCGCGACCGATGCCGGCGTCAAGCGTTAGGAACCAAGCGGAGTACCGATCATGAGCGCTGTACTGGAACCGAAGAAGGGCGGCGATTTTCGCGTTGCCGACCTGAAGCTCGCCGACTGGGGTCGCAAGGAGATCCTGATCGCCGAGACCGAGATGCCCGGCCTGATGGCGATCCGCGACGAGTTCGCGCCGACGCAGCCGCTGCGCGGCGCGCGCATCACCGGCTCGCTCCACATGACGATCCAGACGGCGGTGCTGATCGAGACGCTGCAGGCGCTCGGCGCGCAGGTGCGCTGGGCCTCGTGCAACATCTTCTCGACGCAGGACCACGCCGCCGCGGCGATCGCCGCCCGCGGCACGCCGGTGTTCGCCTGGAAGGGCGAGTCGCTCAAGGAGTACTGGCAGTACACGCACCAGATCTTCGAGTGGCCGGACGGCGGCTACTCGAACATGATCCTCGACGACGGCGGCGACGCGACGCTGCTGCTGCACCTCGGCACGCGCGCCGAGGGCGACCCGTCGGTGCTGGCGCATCCCTCCAGCGAGGAGGAGACCGAGCTGTTCGCCTCGATCCGCGAGACGCTCAAGCGCGACCCGAAGTGGTATTCGACGCGCATCAAGCACGTCAAGGGCGTCACCGAGGAGACCACCACCGGCGTCAAGCGCCTCTACCAGATGGCCAAGGAGGGCGCGCTCGCCTTCCCGGCGATCAACGTCAACGACTCGGTCACCAAGAGCAAGTTCGACAACCTGTACGGCTGCCGCGAGTCGCTGGTCGACGGCATCAAGCGCGCCACCGACGTGATGGTGGCCGGCAAGATCGCCGTGGTCGCCGGCTACGGCGACGTCGGCAAGGGCTCGGCGCAGGCGCTGCGCGCGCTCTCGGCCCAGGTGTGGATCACCGAGATCGACCCGATCTGCGCGCTGCAGGCGGCGATGGAGGGCTACCGCGTCGTCACGATGGACTACGCGGCCGACCAGGCCGACATCTTCGTGACCGCGACCGGCAACTTCCACGTGATCACCCACGAGCACATGAAGCGCATGAAGAACAATGCGATCGTGTGCAACATCGGCCACTTCGACAACGAGATCGACTGCGCCGCGCTCAAGCAGTACAAGTGGGAGAACATCAAGCCGCAGGTCGACCACATCATCTTCCCCGACGGCAAGCGCATCATCATGCTGGCCGAGGGGCGGCTGGTGAACCTGGGCTGCGGCACGGGCCACCCGAGCTACGTCATGTCCTCCTCGTTCGCCAACCAGACGATCGCGCAGATCGAGATCTGGACCAACCCGGGCAAGTACCCGGTGGGCGTGTACGTGCTGCCCAAGCACCTGGACGAGAAGGTGGCGCGGCTGCAGCTGCAGAAACTCGGCGCGCAGCTCACCGAGCTCTCCGACCAGCAGGCGCGCTACATCGGCGTCGACAAGGCGGGCCCGTACAAGCCGGACCACTACCGGTATTGAGCCGGCCGCGGCCATGGCCGACAAGCCCAGGCCCGGTGCCGACCCGCTGACCGCGGTGGCGGATCCGGCGCGGGGGCTGCTGCGCCCCGGGGCGCACGTGCACGAGCGCGGCAGCCTGCTGCGCGAGCTGCTGCGCCCGGCCGGCGGGCTCGCGCCGCTGGTCACCGCGGTGGTGCACCCCTGCGACGCGGTGTCGATCGGCGGCGCGCTGCAGGCGGCGCAGGCCGGGCTGATCGTGCCGCTGCTGGTGGGTCCGCGCGCGCGCATCGAGCGCGCCGCGGCCGAGGCCGGCCAGTCGCTCCAGGGCCGCACGATCATCGACGTGCCGCACAGCCACGCGGCCGCCGCGCGCGGCGTGCAGCTGGTACGGAGCGGCGAGGCGGCGGCGATCCTCAAGGGATCGCTCCACACCGACGAGCTGATGGCCGAGGTGGTGCAGCCGGAGACCGGCCTGCGCACCGAGCGGCGCATCAGCCATGTGTTCGTGCTGGACGCGCCGCACTACCCCAAGCCGCTGTTCGTCACCGACGCCGCCATCAACATCGCCCCTGACCTCGACACCAAGCGCGACATCGTGCAGAACGTCATCGACCTGTGCCACGCGCTCGGCATCGCGCGTCCCAAGGTCGCGATCCTCTCGGCGGTCGAGACGGTGAACCCGAAGATCCCCTCGACGCTCGAGGCCGCGGCGCTCTGCAAGATGGCGGACCGCGGCCAGATCCGCGGCGGCCTGCTCGACGGCCCGCTGGCGCTCGACAACGCGGTATCGCTGGCCGCGGCGCGCACCAAGGACATCGACTCGCCGGTGGCCGGCGACGCCGACGTGCTGGTGGCGCCGGACCTGGAGTCCGGCAACATGATCGCCAAGCAGCTCGTGTATCTCGCCGACGCGCTGATCGCCGGCCTGGTGCTCGGCGCGCGCGTGCCGATCATGCTGACCAGCCGCGCCGACGACGAACTCTCGCGGCTCGCCTCCTGCGCGCTCGCGCTGCTGTACGAGCGGCACCGGAGCAGGGCGGGCGCGTGACTCCCGCGATCCTGGTGCTGAACGCGGGCTCCTCGAGCCTCAAGTTCGGCCTGTACGCGGCGGCGGACCTGGCGCCACTGCGGCGCGCAGCGCGGGAGCAGGCGCCGACCGCGGCGGCGAAGCCGGGCGAGACGGCGCAGGCGATGCTGCTCGACGCGCTGCTGGCCGAGCTCGATGCCCTTGGCGACGAGCTCCGGCTGGTCGCCGCCGGCCACCGCGTCGTGCACGGTGGCGCGCACCACGATGCGCCGGCGCGCGTGACGCCCGCGCTGCTCGCCGAGCTCGAGGGCTACTCGGCGCTCGCGCCCCAGCACCAGCCCTACAACCTCGCCGGCATCCGCGCGCTCGCGCGGCGCTGGCCGGAGCTGCCGCAGGTCGCCTGCTTCGACACGGCCTTCCACCGCACGCAACCGCGGCTCGCGCAGCTGTTCGCGCTGCCGCGGCGCTACGCGGAGCAGGGCGTGCTGCGCTACGGCTTCCACGGCCTGTCCTACCAGTACATCGCCACGCAGCTGCCGGCGCTGGGGATCGCGGCCGACGCGCGCGTCGTCGTGGCGCACCTCGGGCACGGCGCCAGCCTGTGCGCGCTGCGCGGCGGGCGCAGCATCGCGACCACGATGGGATTCTCGACGCTCGACGGCCTGATGATGGGGCAGCGCTGCGGCGCGCTCGATCCGGGGGTCGTGCTGCACCTGCTGCGCGGTGGACTCGACCTGCACGCCCTCGAGCGCCTGCTGAACGAGGAGTCCGGGCTGCAGGGCGTTTCCGGGCTGAGCGACGACGTACGCGTGCTCGAGGCGAGCGCCGACCCGCGGGCGCGCGAGGCGCTGGAGCTGTTCGCCTACCGCGTGGCGCGCGAGCTCGGCTCGCTGGTGGCCGCGCTCGGTGGCCTGGAGGCGCTGGTGTTCACCGCCGGCATCGGCGAGCACTCGGCGGCGATGCGCGCGCGCATCGCGGCGCTCGCGGGCTGGTGCGGGGTGGAGCTCGATGCCGCGGCCAACGCCCGCCACGCGCGCTGCATATCGACCCCGGCCTCGCGCGTTGGCGTCTACGTCGTGCCCACCGACGAGGAGATCGTCATCGCGCGGGCGGCGCGCCCATGAGCGGAGCGGGCCTGCGGGCGCTGGGGTTGGCGCTGCTGGCGGCAACGGGCCTGTGCGCCGGGCCGTGGGCCGTGGCCGCCGGGCCCGCCACCTTCGACGTCGCCACGTACAACCTGCGCCTGGATACCGAGGACGATGGCCTGGACCAGTGGCCACGGCGGCGCGCGGCCGTACTGGCGCTGATCCGCTACCACGAGTTCGACCTGCTGGCGACGCAGGAAGGCCTGCCGGAACAGATCGCGGATCTCGCGCAGCTGGGCGAGTTCGACCACGTCGGCGTCGGCCGGGATGATGGCCTCGATGCGGGCGAGCATTCGACGATCTTCTATCGCGCGGCCCGCTTTGCGCTGCTCGCACACGGCGACTTCTGGCTCAGCGAGACGCCCGACCGGCCGTCGGTGGGTTGGGATGGCCGCTGCTGCAACCGGCTGACGACCTGGGCGCGCCTGCGCGATCGCCGGACCGGCCGGGCCTTCGTCGTCTTCTCATCGCACTTCGATCACGAGGGCGTGGTGGCGCGGCGCGAATCGGCACGGCTGATCCTGCGCAAGGCGGGGGAACTGGCGCGCGGGCTGCCCGTCATTTGCCTCGGCGATTTCAACTCGACGCCGGAGTCCGATGCGGCGCAGGCACTGGCCGGCCGCTGGCGCGACGCACGGCTGGCCAGCCGGGCGCCGCCCTACGGGCCCGTCGGCACCTTCAATGGTTTCAAGCTGGATGCGCCGCTGGCCGACCGCATCGACTACATCTTCGTCAGCGAGCAAGTCGACGTGCACCGCTACGCGACGCTGACCGACTCGTACGGCGGGCGCTACCCGTCCGACCACCTGCCGGTCGTCGCCCGCGTCTCGCTGCACTGAGCGCGAGCACAGCGGTGCCGCTGCGATCGCGCCACGTGGCGTTCAGCCGGCGGCCCGCGCGAGCCGGATGGGCGCGCGGCACCAGCCGGCGCGCGATCTCGGTGCTGCGCGCGCGCAGCGCATCCTGCGCGGGCACGACGTTGGACTGGCGGATGCCGCGCAGCAGCCCGAGCGCCGCGCGCAGCGCGTCGCGCGGCTTCGCCAGCAGCTCGGCGGCCAGCGCCTGGGCCGCGGCCAGCGCGCCGCCGGGCGGGGCGAGCCGGTTGAGCATGCCCGCGGCGTGCGCGCGGCGCGCATCCAGCGGGAAGCCGGCCAGCAGCTCGGCGGTGAGCGCGTAGGGCAGGTTGTCCCACAGCACGATCACGCTGCCGAGGTCGACCTCGGGGAGCTGGAAGCGGGCGTCCTCGGCGGCGACGCGCAGGTCGGCGCGCAGCACCAGGTCGAGGCCGGCGCCGAGCGCGAAGCCTTCCACGGCGACGATCGTCGGCTTCGCCAGCGCGCCCGACCAGTAAGGATCGCGGTTCACGCCGGCGAGGAACTCGCCCAGGCCATCCTCGCCGGCGGCGATGCGCTCGAACCAGCTGCGGTCGGCGCCGGCGCAGAATGCGCGGCCGTTGCCGGCGAGGATCGCGATCCACGCCTCGTCGTCGGCCTCGAAGCGGTGCCACGCCGCGGCGAGCGCCGCCTGCATGCCGGCGTCGATGGCATTGAGCTTGGCCGGACGGTCGAGCGTGATCGTCGCGAGATGGCCCTGCCGGGCGTACTGCACGGTCATCGTCATACCCGGCGCGTCCGGCCGGCCCAGTAGGGCTCGCGCAGCACGCGCCGCAGCACCTTGCCGCGCGCGCTGCGCGGCAGGTCGGCGCTGAGGTCCACGCGCTTGGGCGTCTTCACGCCGCCGAGCCGCGGACGGCACCACTGCACGAGCTCGGCCGCCGTCGTGCCGGCGCCCGGCCGGAGCACGACCACGGCCTTGACCGCCTCGCCCCACTCCTCGTCGGGAACGCCGATCACGGCGCACTCGTGCACATCCGGGTGCGCCGCGACGACCTGCTCGATCTCCGCCGGGTAGACGTTGAAGCCGCCGGAGATGATCAGGTCCTTCTTGCGATCGACGATGTGCAGGTAGCCGGTCGCATCGAAATAGCCGATGTCGCCGGTGTGCAGCCAGCCGTCGACCAGGGTCGCGGCGGTCGCCTGCGGGTTCTTGTAGTAGCCGGCCATCACCTGGTCGCCGCGCACGCAGATCTCCCCATGCCCCCCCGTGGGCAGGATGGCGCCATTGTCGTCCAGGATGGCCACGCGGCAGAAGGGGAGCGAGGGGCGCCCGCAGGCGGTGAGCCGCTCCTCGGGCGCGATGCGCCCGTCGACCAGGAACTCCGCCGGCGCCATGCTGGTGATGCCGAGCGCCTCCGTCTGCCCGTAGCCCTGCGTCAGGACCGGGCCGAAGAGTTCGATGGCTTCGCGCACTTTCGCCGGGGGCATCGGCGCCGCCGACCAGGCGAGGTACTTGAGGCTCGAGAGGTCGCGCCGGCGCACGTCCGGGTGCGCCATCAGCCGGTAGATGAGCGTCGGCGGCAGGAACAGCTTGGTGATGCGGTGCGCCTCGATCGCCTCGAGGATCGCGGCCGTGTCGGGTTTCTCCAGCAGCACGAGTTTCCCGCCGAGCGCGAGCACGTGGTAGGCGAGGCCGCCGCCGGCGTGCGTGATCGGCGCCGCGACCAGCATCACGGGCTCCGGATCGGGCAGCCACTGCAGCTGGTAGCTGACGAACGCGTGGTAGACCCGGTGCGTGACCATCGCCATGCGGAAATCGCCGCTGGTCCCCGAGCCGGTCTGCAGCCAGGCGATCGATTCGAGCGGGATCTCGAGCGGCGGCGCTTCGCTGCTGGCGCCCGCGCACCAGTCCTCGAGCGAGGGGAAATCCGCGAGCCGCTCGTCCAGGCACACCATCAGCGCGAGGCGCGGCAGGCGCGCGCGCAGGGCGCGGGCCTGGTCGGCGAAGCGCGCCTGGAAGAACAGCGCGTCGGCGTCGCCGAAGTCGAGGATGCGCGTGTTGTCCTCGAGCGAGTTGCGGAAGTCCATCGGCACGTAGGCGAGGCCGGCGCGCATGATGCCGAAGCTGGTGGCGAAGCCCGCCGGGTCGTTGTCGCAGAGGATCGCGGCGTGCCGGCCCGGTGCCAGCCCCGCGGCGCCGAGCGCGTTGGCGACGCGGTGGCACAGCGCCAGCACCTCGCGGTAGCTGAACCGCTGCGGGCCCATGAACATGCACGGCCCGTCGGGATTGACGAGCGCGCCGCGCTCGAGAAAATCACTGACCGCCATGGGGGCGCTCAGGCCACGCGCGGGGTTGCGGTGCCGCGCACCGGGCTGCGTCGCCGCACCTCAGTCCTCACCAGTCACCGGATGCGGGAAGTGATAGGGCGGCAGGAAGGTCCCCGGATACGCCTGGTACTGGTACGTCGGCGGCCGGTCCGGCGGGTTCTCGGTCGACATGGCCGACATCGGCAGCCCCTTGCGGCCCCAGCCCTCCTCGTAGGGCGTGTAGAAGGTCGGGAACCAGCGCAGCACGCGGATGAGCCACTTGCCGCCCTGCTTCACGTACTCCATCTCGTAGGGACCCTCGGCCCAGTGCGCGAACTTGCCGAGCACGCCGACCTGGATCAGCGCGCGCCAGCGGCCGCGCGCCGTGCGCCCGTCACGGGCGACGTTCACGACGCCCTGCAGCTGGATGTGGTTGTGCAGCTGGCCCTCGCCGAGCCCGTCGGTGCCCCAGGGCTGGCCGATCATCCGGCCGATCTCGAAGAACACGGTGCGCGCGCCGGCCGTGCCGGTGTACACGCCGCGCCCGGCGATCTCGATCTCGCAATCGGCGCTGAACAGCCCGACGACCTTGCTCCACTGCGCCTTGTCGACGTAGTAGCCGTAGATGCGCTGCAGCTTCTTGATCGCCTCGACGTCCTCTAGCTGCTGCACGCGGCGCCGGAGCACGCCGAGCTCGGCGCGCAGCGCCGCGACGCTGCCCGCCGCGACGGCGGCGCGGCGTTTCGCGGCCGGCTTCGCCGCGGCCTTCGCGACCGGCCGGGTCGCGGACTTGGCTGCCGGCTTCGACGCCGGTTTCGAGTGCCGCCGGCGCGCGCGCTTCGTCCTCATCGCCGTGCCCCCTGCAGTTCCGCGCGGCGCCGCTGCGTGGCCGCCGCATCGACCTTCAGCCCCGCCGCATCGACGACCACGCCGTAGACGTCGCGTGCCCGCGCCGCAGAGACGAAGCCGTTGCGCACGTCCTCGCGCACGCGCTCGGGGTCGCGCGCCAGCGGATTGCCCCAGCCGCCGCCGCCGGAGTTGCGCGTCTCGCAGGCCTCGCCCGGGAAGATCGGCTGGGTGACGAAGGTGCGCAGCATGCGGCGCTGGCCGTCCGGCGCGATGATCTCCATCTCGGCGTTGCGGCCGTCCTGGCCGCCGGCGACGCCGGCCGGCGGGCTGCGCTGGCCGTCGCTGTTGCCGGTCATCAGGAGCGAGGGCGCGCCGGGCAGCGTGTGCGCCACGAAGCGCACGTAGCTGCCGGGCGAGCCGCGGAACTCGCCGGCACCCTCCCAGTCCTGCAGCACCTCGTAGTGCGTCACCAGGTAGGGGCAGGAGGCCTCGAAGAACTCGACGTTCGGCCGCACCAGGTTGGCGCAGGCGCTCTGGAAGCCCACGCCGAGCCAGCCGTCGTGGCCCTTGACCGCGCCGCTGCCGCCGTCGCTCCCGAAGGTCTCGGTGAAGTAGTTGCGCGCGTGCTTGGTGCGCGGGTCGATCACGTCGGGCCGCGTGCCGATGTTGATCGGGCAGAGGTGCTTGGACCAGGCGGCCATGGCGCGCTCCGGCATCGCCTTGCCGACCGCGAGCAGCGCGGCCTCGACGATCTGCGTGCCGCAGGAGATCTGCGAGGCGCCGACCGTCGCGGGATAGCGCGGGTTCACCACCGTGCCCTCGGGAATGATGAACTTGACCGGGTTCATGGTGCCGCCGTTCTTCGGCACGCTCGGATCCACCAGGTACAGGAGCCCGACCATCGCGCTGGTGATGGTGACGCCGATCGGGCAGTTGACGAAGGTGGCCTGCGGGTCGCTCGCGGAGAAGTCCAGCGTCAGCTCATCGTCCTCGACCACCGCCTTGACGCGCACGAAGATCTGCCGGTCGGTGTGCCCGTCCCAGTCGGCGGCGGACTCGCCGTGGTAGGTGCCGTTGGGGATCTTGCGGATCTCGGCGCGCATCGCGCGCTCCCCCGCGTTGACGATCTCGCCCATGCAGGCCTTGACCGTGGCGACGCCGTACTTGTCGCACAGCGCCACGACCTGTTCCTCGGCGTAGGCCATGCAGCCGTTGATCAGCCGCGTGTCCATGTCGAGCTCGGTGGGCATGCGCACGTTGCGCAGCACCAGGTTCCACAGATCCTCCTGCAGCACGCCGGCCTTGATGATCTTCAGCGGCGGGATGTTCAGGCCCTCGGCGATGATGTCGTAGGCGCCGGCGCCGTAGCCGCCGGGCAGGAACCCGCCCGTATCGCTGACGTGGGTCTTCGCCTGGAAGAAACCCAGCAGCTCCTTGCCGTAGAACAGCGGGCGGATGAAGTTCCAGTCCGGCAGGTGGCCGCCGCGCACGACGTACGGGTCGTTGGCGACGATGAAGTCGCCGGGCTGGTAGTCGCCGTGGAACCGGGATTCCAGGCCCTTGATCGCCTCCTCGGCGACCATGGTGTGGATCGGCGCCGAGCTCGCGGCGACCACGATCTTGCCGCGCGTGTCGAGAATGCTCTGGCCGAGGTCGCGGGCCAGCGCGGTGACGAAGGACTGGGTCGAGTACAGCACCTTCTCGCCGACCTGCTCGGCGAGGTACTGCAGCTTGTTCCACACCACCGAGAAGGTGATCGGGTCTATGTCGGCGCGCGCGCTGGCGCCAGGCGTGCTGCTCATGGCTCACTCTCCCCCGAGGGTGGTGACGTAGTTGCCGCCGGTGTCGACCGTGGCGGTCGCGCCCTGCGGCAGCACGAAGGTGGTGAAGGTCTCCTCGATGATCGCCGGGCCGCTGATGCGCGCGCCGGCGAGCAGGCGGTTGCCGTCGTAGACCGGCGTGTCGAGCAGGCCGCGGCCGGTGAAGTATGCCGGGCGCGAGCCCTTGCGCGCGGCGGCGGTGTCGGTGCCGCTGGCGATCGGGCTGAGGCGCGGCTGGCGCAGGCGCGCGGTGCCCGAGAGGTGCAGGCGCACGATCTCGGTGGGGTAGGCGGGGTCGGAGTAGCCCACCGTCTGCTGGTGCACGCGATGGAAGGCCGCGAGCGCCGCGGCCAGCGTCTCGTTGGTGACCGTGCCGCCGGCGAGCGGCGCGTTGCGGTCGCGGAACTGGCCGTAGTACATCGCGTCGAGCGAGCGCGTGATCAGCATGTCGGCATCGGCGATGCCCTCGCGCCTGAGCGTGTCGCGGGCCGCCGCTTCCATCTCGGCATACAGCGCGTTGACGCGGCCGAGGTCCACCTTGTCGGTCTCGGCGTGGAAGGTGCGCTGGTAGTCGTGCTTGAGGTCGCTGAACATCATGCCGTAGGCGCAGTAGGTCGGCGCGACCTTCGGCACGATGAGCCTGCGGATGCGCAGCTCCTGGGCGATGCGCACCGCGTGCACCGCCGCGGCCCCGCCGGCGGCGCACAGCGCGAAGTCGCGCGGGTCGTAGCCGCGCTTGGCGAAGGCGACGTCGGTGCCGCTCGCCATGTTGGCATTGATGATCTCGTGGATCGCGGCGGCGGCCTCGAGGAGCGGGATGCCGAGCGGCGTCGCGACGTGCTCCTGGATGGCCCGCTCCGCGAGGTCCTTGCGCAATTTCGTCTCGCCGCCGAGGAAGAAGTCCGGGTCGATGTAGCCGAGCACGACGTTGGCGTCGGTGACCGTCGGCCGCGTGCCGCCCTTGCCGTAGCAGGCGGGGCCGGGCGAGGCGCCGGCGCTCTTCGGGCCCACCTGCAGGCGGCCGGCGGCGTCGACGTGGGCGATGCTGCCGCCGCCGGCGCCGATCGCCGTGACGTCGACGCAGGGGAGCGAGTACTTCTTGCCGTCGATGACCTGCTGCTTGACGGTGTCGACGGTGCCGTCGTGGATCACGCCGATGTCGAAGCTGGTGCCGCCCATGTCGACCGACAGCACGTTGCGGGACTCGTTGGCGAGGCCGAGCGAGCGCGCCAGCGACGGGCCGGCCGCCGGGCCGGAGAGCAGCAGCACCGCCGGGTTCTCCTTGACGATCTCGGGCGTCGCAATGCCGCCGTTGCTCTGGATGAACATCAGCTGGCCGTTGAAGCCGCTCGCGGCCAGCTGGCCGACGATGCGGCCGACGAAGGCCGTGACCACCGGCGCGACGTAGGCCGCGAACATCGTCGTCGACCAGCGCTCGGTCTCGCCGCTCACCGGCAGCACGCTGGAGGAGAGCGCCACGTAGGTGCCGGGCGCCTCGGCGGCGATGATCTCGGCTACGCGCCGCTCGTGCGCGGGGTTCACCGCCGAGTGCAGCAGCGTGACGGCGATGCTGGTGACGCCCTCGGCCTTGAGCTGGCGCACGGCGCGGCGCACGTCCTCTTCGTCGAGCGGCGTGAGCACCTGGCCGCGGTAGTCGACGCGCTCGCGCACCTCGGTCATCAGGTAGTAGGGCGTCAGCGGCTCGGGCGGCTCGGCGCGGAAGTCGTACATGTCGGCCGGGCCTTCCTTCCAGTCGGCCTTGGCGACCTGCGGGAAGGCCATGCGCAGCCGGTAGCCCTGCGTGGCGATCGTGCCCATCCGCGGCCCGGAGTGGGTGGCGACGACATTGGTCGCCATGGTGGTGCCGAGCACGATCGAGTCGGTGCGCCCGAGCAGCTGCTCGAGCGTGAGCTGCTCGGCGGCCGCGAGCTTGGCGATGCACTCGAGCGTGCCGATGCTCGGGTCCTGCGGCGTGGTGTGCGCCTTGCGCATCAGCGCGTCGCCGCGCTCGTTGATCAGCACGCCGTCGGTGAACGTGCCGCCGCTGTCGACGGAAATCCGGTAACCCATGATCCGCCCGCCCCCGTATGGCCACAGTCGTGGTGGATGTCTTGTACTCCCGTCCGGGCCGCTTGTTGAATTGATCCTTTAGCACTAACCTATTGATCCCGTGAATGCATTGGGCGGCGCATGCGCTTCAAGGGCCTGGACCTCAACCTGCTGGTCGCGCTCGACACGCTGCTCGGCGAGCGCAGCGTCACCCAGGCGGCCGGGCGGCTGCACCTGACGCAATCCGCGGTCAGCAACGCGCTGGCGCGGCTGCGCGCGACGCTCGGCGATGAACTGCTGGTGCCCTCCGGGCGCCGCCTGGTGCTGACGCCCTTCGCCGAGGAACTGCGCCCGCAGGTGCGCGACATCCTGATGCGGATCGACGCCACCGTGCTGGCCCGGCCGCAGTTCCGGCCCGAATCCTCGCAGCGCCACTTCCGCATCGCCTGCTCGGACTTCATGGCCGAGGCGGTGCTCGCCGACGTCGTGGCCAGCATCGCGCGCGCCGCGCCGGGCATCGGCTTCGACCTGCTGCCGCTGGTCAGCAACGATGAATTCGAGCGCCTGCAGAGCGGCGAGATCGACCTGATCGTCGCTCCCGACCACTATTGCCGCCCCGGGCACATGCAGGCCGGGGTCTTCAGCGAGCCGTGGACCTGCGTCGCCTGGGCGCGCAACCGCGCCGTCGGGCGGACCGTCGCGCTCGAGGAATTCCGGCGCTGCGAGCACGTGGTGCTCCAGCCGCTGGGCGAAGTGGCGCTGGACGAGCACTACCTGGCGGAGAAGGGCATCCGCCGCCGCGTCGCGGTCAGCGTCCCGGTGTTCACCTGGATGCCGCGCCTGCTGGTGGGCACGCAGCGCCTCGCGCTGATGCCGCGGCGCTTCGCGCTCGGCTACGCGCGCACCCTGCCGCTGCGCACCGTGCGGCCGCTGTTCGGCATCCCGCCGCTCAACGAGTCGATGCAGTGGCATCCCTCGCGCGACCGCGACCCGGCGCTGGCCTGGCTGCGCCAGATGATCCTGGGCGTGGCCGCGCGCGGCGGCGGCGCGACGCGCGCGCGGGCCCGGCGGCCCGCGGCATCACTGCTCGGGTGACCAGAGCGTGGTCAGCGTGGCCGTCAGGGCGATGACCGCGCCCATCAGCAGGTATTCGGCCAGGAGACTGCGCTGGAACGCGCGCGTGGCGCCCGGCGAGCGGCCGATGGCGGGGCCCAGCCGCCAGCGGTTCATGGCGGCGATTCCCAGCAGTACCGCCAGGCCCAGCAGTTTCAGCAGCAGCGCACGCAGGTAGGGTGTGTCGGCGTAGTGATTGCCGGTCAATGCCGCGGCCAGCGCGATGGCCGCCAGCGCGAGCAGTGGCACGAGCCAGCCAGCCAGCGCCGAGAAGCGTTCCACGACCGCGCGGCCGACGCCGACGCTTTCGCGGCCGCTCGCGCAGGCGAGCGGCAGCAGGGATCCGAACCAGAAGGCCGCGACCAGCACGTGCACCGAGAGCAGTGGCGCCAGCAACCAGCGCCATGGGTGCACCGTCGTATGCCCCACGCACGCGAAAGCCGCGAGCGTGGCCGCGGCGCCCGGCAGCAGGAGCGCACCGCGCCGGGCGCGCCGTCCGGCGAACGCCGCCGACAGCAGCGCCAGGCCAGCCAGCCGCAGGGCGTTGGCGCCGCCCATGCGCGACGTGGCGGCCAGCCACTGCAGCTGGCCGTCCCGCAGGCCGGCCAACTCGCCCGCCATGCGGGCGGCTTCGAAGGCCTGGAATGCCAGCAGGCTGGCGACGCCCAGCAGGGCGCAGGCCAGGCCCAGGCGCCGGATCACCTCGGCCGAGGCGACGAGGGTCTGGCCGAACAACAGGAGGAACAGCGCGGTGCCCGCAGCCTGCAGCACGGCGAGGTAGCTGCAGGCCTTCAGGGTGATCGATACGAGGTCGACGTTCATCCAGGGCGCCAGCGGCGGGCCCGGTGCCGGTTCAGCGGACGGTGAATTCGAGCGTGTCCGCCATGATGTGGCCGTCGTCGCTCGCGGCCCGCCAGCTCACCGTGTAGTGCGCGGGACCCAGCACGGGCAGCGGTATCGAGAAGTCCCTGGCCGGCGTGGCCGGCAGCGGACCCAGCCGGACCGGTTCGCCACCGGGGCTGCGGATGCTCAGGGCAGTGAGGCGCACGAGCGTCGTGAACTGCAGCGCCAGGCTCGCCGGCGCATGTTCGACGGTACTGTGATTGGCGGGCGTGGATCCATGCAGGTGGGCGTGCGCCAGTGCCAGCCCCGGGCCTCCGAGGAGCAGGGCGGCGATCAGGTGTGGCAGCTTCAATCCGGTCTCCGGTTGCGTATGGATCAGGTGCTTCGATACTAGTACCGTCCGCGCCGGCCTGCGCCATGCTGCGGGGCACGACCCTGCTGGACATGGCCATCCCGGGGGCGTACTTGACGCAGGCATCCAGTTCGTAGATCATAACAATTGTGATGATTTGAATCCGGTTACAACAGGGGGGCACATGCGCGACGTCTTCATCGTGGGCGTGGGGATGACCAAGTTCGGCGTGCAGCCGGACATCAGCTCGGCCGAACTGGCGCGCAATGCCGTCAAGGCGGCGCTCGCCGATGCACGGGCCACCGTCGCCGACGTCGACGCGGCCTTCTACGCCAACACCGTCGGCGGCGCGATCGAAGAGCAGTACGGCATGAAGGGCCAGCACGCGCTGCGCGCGATGGGCATCCAGGGCGGCCCGCTGTACAACGTCGAGAACGCCTGCGCGGGCGGTGCCACCGCCTTCAACCTGGCCGTGACCCAGGTCGGCGCCGGCCTGACCGACGTCGCGCTCGCCGTCGGCACCGAGAAGCTCAATACCGACGATCGCGAGAAGCGCGCGCGCTCCTTCGGCCAGCCGATGGACATCGCCGCGATGAAGCTCTTCCTCGAGCGCATCGGCCCGACCGTCGCCGACATCAAGCCGCCGCCGGACGCGCAGATCGATCCGAAGATGTTCAGCCTGTTCATGGAGGGCTATGCCATCCAGGCCA
Source organism: Steroidobacteraceae bacterium (assembly GCA_046347255.1). Taxonomy (GTDB): domain Bacteria; phylum Pseudomonadota; class Gammaproteobacteria; order Steroidobacterales; family Steroidobacteraceae; genus FEN-1191. The sequence continues at coordinate 31,962 of JAXMGO010000022.1, read as the reverse complement.
AGGCCCACATGAAGAAGTTCGGCACCACGGTGCGGCAGATCGCCGCCGTCGCCGCCAAGAACCACCACCACTCGATCCACAGCCCGCTGGCGCAGTTCCAGCGCGACTTCACCATCGAGGAGATCCTCGCCGCCAAGATCATCGCGTGGCCGCTGACGCTGCCGATGTGCTCGCCGATCAGCGACGGCGCCGCCGCGGTGCTGGTGTGCTCGAAGGAAGCGCTGGCGCGCTTCGACGGCAAGCGCGCGGTCAAGGTGCTGGCGAGCGTGCTCAAGGGCGGGAGCGACCGCGAGTTCGACCAGCGCGAGAAGGGCTGCGGCCGCCGCGCGGCGACCGCCGCCTACGAGATCGCCGGCATCGGCCCGAAGGACGTGAGCGTCGCCGAGGTGCACGACGGTTCGGCCTACGGCGAGATCGCGCAGCTCGAGAGCTGCATGCTGGTGCCGCTGGGCGAGGGCGGGCCGGCCGCCGAGCGCGGCGAGACGAGCATCGGCGGGCGCATCCCGGTGAATACGGCCGGCGGCCTGGAGTCGCGCGGCCACCCGGTCGCCGCCACCGGTTGCGCCCAGCTGCACGAGCTGGTGCTGCAGCTGCGCGGCGAGGCCGGCAAGCGCCAGGTCGAGGGTGCGCGCATCGCGCTCGCCTCGACCAGCGGCGGCTTCATGGGCATCGAGGACGGCATCGCGTCGGTCACGCTGCTCGGCAAGGCCTGATGCCGGCGTCCGTTTCCGGCACACTTCGCCGATGCGACTGATCGAGCATTTCGATCGCGGCGCGGAGCGCTTCCCCGACCGGGCCTTCCTGGTCGACGGTGCCGGCGCGCTGAGCTACGCCGCCGCGCGCGCGAGTTCCCACCGCATCGCCAACGCGCTGGCGCGCGCCGGCTGCCGGACCGGCGCCAAGGCGGCGGTCTACAGCGGCAACGCCGCGCGCTCCTTCGAGTGCGTGATGGGCCTGATCCGCGCCGGCCTCGTCTGGGTGCCGATCAACGTGCGCAACTCGATTGAGGACAGCGCCTTCACGCTCGCGAACTGCGAGGTCGAGCTGCTGTTCTACCAGCAGGCCTTCGCCGACAACGTCGCGGCGCTGCGGGCGCGCTGCCCGGGCGTGCGCGCGGCGGTGTGCATCGACGGCGCCGGCGCGGGCTCGCTCGCGGAGTTCACGGCCGGCTGCGCCGACACTTCGCCCGACGTGGCGCAGTCCCCCGACGACGTGGTCACGCTGTTCAGCTCCGGCGGCACCACCGGCGCGCCCAAGGCGGTCATGATGACCAACCGCTGCTGGGAGACGATGGTGCTGGGCTGCCAGGTGCTGCTGCGCGTGGACGATCCGGTGCACCTGGTCGCCGCGCCGATGACGCACGCCGCCGGCGGCTCGGCGCTCGCCTATGCGGCGATGGGCATGACCAACGTGATGCTGCCCGGCTTCGACCCGGTGCAGGTGATGGAGGCGATCGGGCGCCACCGCGTCACGCACCTGTTCCTGCCGCCGACGGCGATCTACCGGCTGCTCGCGCACCCGGACGTGCGCCGCCACGACTACTCCTCGCTGCGCTTCTTCCAGTGCTCGTCGGCGCCGATGGCGACGGCCAAGCTCAGGGAAGCGGTCGAGGTGTTCGGACCGGTCATGATCAACGGCTTCGGTCAGACCGAGACCGGCCTCAACGGCACGGTGTTCCCGCCCGCCGAGATCGCCGATGCGGTGGCGCGCGGCGACGAGCGGCGCCTCGGCAGCGTCGGGCGTGCCGGCCCGACCTTCCGCGTCGAGATCATGGACGACGACGGCCGCATCCTGCCGCCCGAGACGCCGGGCGAGATCGTCATGCAGAGCTACCAGCTGTTCGCCGGCTACTACCGCAACGAGGCCGAGACGCGCGCCTCGCGCCTGCATGGCTGGCACCACACTGGCGACATCGGCATCAAGGACGCCGACGGCTACTTCTACGTCGTCGACCGCAAGAAGGACATGATCATCAGCGGCGGCTTCAACGTGTATCCGGCCGAGGTCGAGCGCGTGGTCGCCGACCATCCGGCGGTGCAGGACTGCGCCGTCGTCGGTGCGCCGCACGGCGACTGGGGCGAGGTCGTGACCGCGGTGGTCGAGCTCAAGGCCGGGCGCAGCGCCACGGCCGAGGAGATCATGGCGTTCTGCCGCGGCCGCCTCTCGGGCGTCAAGACGCCGAAGGCAGTGCAGTTCACGGCCGAGCTGCCGCGCAGCCCGGTCGGCAAGGTCCTCCGGCGCAAGGTGCGCGAGCCCTTCTGGGCCGGGCGCGAGCGCAAGATCTGAAGTTTCGTCGAGGAGCAGGCATGGATTTCAAGGACATCATCATCGAGCACCGCGGCGCCGTGTCGTGGCTGTACCTCAATCGTGAGAAGGCGCTGAACGCGATCTCGCTCAACTGCATGGCCGAGCTGCGCACCGGCCTCGAGCAGCTGCGCGACCGCGCTGAGACCCGCGTCATCGTGCTCTCCGGCAAGGGCCGCGGTTTCTGCGCCGGCGCGGACCTCTCCGGCGCCGCGCCGCCGAAGATCGGCGAGGCGCCGAACGGCCCCTCGTTCCTCGAGCTCGGCGAGGCGATGGAGGCGGTGCTCAACCACCTCACGAAGCCCGTCATCGCCGCCGTCAACGGCATCTGCTGCGGCGGCGGCATCGAGCTCGCGCTGATGGCCGACTTCATCCTCGCCGCCGACACGGCGAAGATCGGCGACGCGCATGCCAACTTCGGTGCGATGCCCGGCGGCGGCGCCACCGCCCGCCTGCCGCGCGTCGTCGGCCTCAACATGGCGCGCTTCATGATGTTCACCGGTGACCTGTTTCCCGCCGCCGAGATGCAGGCCGCGGGCCTCGTCACGCGCGTCTTCCCGGCCGCGGAGTTCGAGGCCGAGGTGCAGAAGATCGCGGAGAAGATCGCCGGCAAGAGCCCGCTCGGGCTCGCCCGCATGAAGCAGCTGCTCGAGTCCGGCATGGACACGCCGCTCGCGCACGCGCTCAAGCAGGAGAAGGCGATGTCGCAGCTTCACATGGCGTCCTGGGACGCCGGCGAGGGCGGCCGCGCATTCATGGAGAAGCGCAAGCCCGAGTTCCGCGGCTACTGAGCGCCGTTCACGCACACATTCGAGGGTTCAACATGAAGCTGAAGGATAAAGTGGTCGTCGTCACCGGCGGCGCGTCGGGCCTCGGGCAGGCCGTGGTCGAGCGCGTCGTGCGCGAGGGCGGCAAGGCCGCGATCTTCGATCTCGATGAAACCAAGGGCAATGCGCTCGCCGCGAAGCTCGGCGCCAGCGCCGTGTTCGCGCGCGTCGACGTCGGCGACGAGGCTTCGGCCCAAGCCGGCATCGCCCGCACGCTCGTCGCCTTCGGCGCCGTGCACGGCTGCGTCAACTGCGCCGGCATCCCCGGCAAGATCGGCCGCGTCGTCGGCAAGCAGGGCCCGATGGCGCTCGCCGACTTCGAGAAGGTGATCCGCATCAACCTGATCGGCACCTTCAACATCACCCGCCTCGCCGTCGCGGAGATCCTCAAGAACGCCCCCGACGCCGAGACCGGTGAACGCGGCGTCGTGGTCAACACCGCCTCGCTCGCCGGCATCGAGGGGCAGATGGGGCAGGTGAGCTACGCCGCCTCCAAGGCCGGCGTCATCGGCATGATGCTGCCGCTGGTGCGCGACCTCTCGCAGTTCGGCGTGCGCGTGATGACCATCGCGCCGGGCCTGTTCGAGACGCCGATGGGCGCCGGCGCGCCGCAGGAGCTCAAGGACAAGCTGATCGCCACGCTCGAGTTCCCCAAGCGCATGGGCGCGCCGGCCGAGTTCGCCGCGCTGGTGGCGCACATCTTCGAGAACAGCTACCTGAACGGCGAGTTGATCCGCATCGACGCCGGCACGCGCGCGCCGCCGCGCTGAGCCAGCGCGGCCGATGAACCCGAAGGAAGAGGCGGAGCACTTCAAGGCCGGGCTCGCGGCCGGCATCCGCTACGCGGAGCAGCGCGGCGCGGTGATCTTCGAGAAGACCGATTCGGCCAGCGCCAAGGCGCTGTACGTCTATCGCCTGCTGGTCCACGACAAGCTGATCGCGCCGATGCCCGAGGCGCAGGTCAGCGAGAAGAGCGTGCGGCATCGCATCGCGATGTGGCACGCGCACCAGCAGCCGAAGGGCTGAGCGTCGGCGGCCGGCGCGTTAGGCCTTCGTGCTCGGTCGCGCCGCCATGCGGTCGAACCAGGCCGCGACGTTGCGGTTGCCGCGGTCGAGCGGCTGGCCCATCTGGTCGAAGGTGGCGACGAAGCCGTAGAGCATGATGTCGGCGAGCGAGAAGCGCGTGCCGCACAGCCAGGTCCTGCCGGCCAGCAGGCCGTCGAGCCAGGCGAGCTTCTGCTGCGCGATCTTCTTGAGGCCGGGCGCGGCCTCCGGCAGGCAGGTCATGCGGCCCTGGAAGATCTGCAGGCCCTCGCCGTAGCGGAAGGCGTTGACCATCGGCTCGCAGACGTTGAGGTCGACGCGCCGCGTCCACATGCGCGTCTCGGCGCGCTGCTCGGGCGTCGTGCCGATCAGCGCCGGCTGCGGGTGCTTCTCCTCGAGGTACTCGCAGATCGCGGTGATCTCGGAGAGGTAGCTGCCGTCGTCGAGCTGCAGGCAGGGCGAGCCGCCGCTCGGGTTCTTGGCGAGGTAGGGCGGCTGGCGGTTCTCGCCCTTGACGATGTCGACCTGGCTGGTCGGGATGTCCACGCCCTTCTCGGCGATGAACATGCGTACGACGTAGGGGTTCGGTCCGACGGAGCTGATCAGTTGCACGGGTCGTTCTCCGGTTGCGGCTGGCGTGTTGGGGTTGTGGCGGGTGGAATCAGGCGGGCCCGGTATCGGATTCGAGCCGCGTGGTCATCGTGTCGATCAGGCGGCTCAGCGTCGCGAGCTCCTCGCCCGACATCGTCGCGAACAGGCGCGTGGCGATCTGCTGGACGTGCGGCACGAGGTTGCGGTAGAGCGCCAGCCCCTCGGGCGTGAGCTGCAGGAGCTTGCGGCGGCGGTTGTCGGGGTCGGTGCGCTGCTGCACGCGGCCATGCCGGCGCAGCGCGGCGACCGCGCGGCTGACGTTCATCGGGTGCATGCCGGCGGCGTCGACGAGTTCGTGGCTCGCGGCCTCGCGCAGCGGCGCCAGCGTCATCAGCACGCGCAGCTCGTTCATGCTGATCTGGTAGCGCTCGGCGTCGTGGGCGAAGAACGGCCGGCTGATGAGGTTGGTGAGCTTGAGCAGCCGGTAGAGCAGCAGCGCCGGTGCCTGGTGCGCCGGGTCGTCGGCCGCGGAGACCGCGTGCAGCCAGCCGTGGGGTCGCGATGCCGGCGCGTCCGTCGCGCCGGCCGGGGCCGTCGCCGTCCCCGTCGCTGCCGCCCCGGACGCCCTGGTCCTGCGTCGTTCCGTGCCCATGCTGCTGCTGTCCCCCCGGCGGCGCGCAACCCATTCCGCGGCTGGCGGATCCCGCGACCGCTCGCTGCCATGTTACGGGCGCTGCCCGCGCGTACCAGCCGCACGCCGCGGCGCGCGCGCCACTTCGCTCAGCGTCGCGGCGCCGTTCCCTGTGTGCCGAGCCAGTGGCGCTCGAGCGCCTCGGCCGCATCGTTGAGGGGCGGCGGCGGCGCCGTGGGCGTCGCGCTGAAGCGCGGCGCCGGCGCCGGCAGCGGCGGATCGCCGACCAGGTTCGCGCGGGCGCGGTTGTGCGGATGCGCGCTCGCCTCGGCGACGCTCAGCACCGGCGTCACGCAGGCGTCGGAACCCTCGAACACCGCGGTCCACTCGGCGCGGCTGCGCTGGCGGAATGTGGCGGCGAGCTTCGCGTGCAGCTCGGTCCAGCGCGGACGTTCCCACTGCCCCGGCAGCCCCGCGGTGGCGATGCCCAGGCGGCGGATGAACTCGGCGTAGAAGTGCGGCTCGAGCGCGCAGACCGCCATGTAGTGGCCGTCGGCGGTCTCGTAGGTGGTGCCGAAGGGGCAGCTGCCGTCGAGCAGGTTCGCGCCGCGCGCGTCCGACCACTGGCCGGCGCCGCGCATGGCATAGGCCATCGTCAGGAGCGAGAGCGTGCCGTCGACGATGTTGGCGTCGATCACCTGTCCCTGGCCGGTGCGCTGTGCGTGCACGTAGGCGGCCAGCAGCCCCATCACCAGGAACATCGAGCCGCCGCAGAAGTCGCCGACCACGTTGAGCGGCGGCAGCGGCGGGCGGTCCGGGTGGCCGATGGCGTGCAGCGCGCCGGTGAGCGCGATGTAGTTCGGATCGTGCCCGGCGGTGTGGGCGAGCGGGCCTTCCTGGCCCCAGCCGGTGATGCGGCCGTAGACGAGCCGCGGCGCGCGCGCCAGGCACACCTCGGGCCCGAGCCCCAGGCGTTCCATCACGCCGGGCCGGTAGCCCTCGATCAGCAGGTCGACGCGCGGGAGCAGCGCGAGCACGCGCTCGCGGTCGGCGGCGTTCTTCCAGGTCGAGCCGCAGGCGCGCGCGGCCGCGGAACAGCGGGTCGCGCTCCGGCGGCAGCGGCATCTGCGAGGCGCGCGCGCTCAGCGGCGAGACCAGCAGGATCTCGGCGCCGAGGTCGGCGAGCTGCATGGCGGCGAAGGGTCCCGGCCCCACGCCCTCGAACTCGAGCACGCGCACGCCGGCGAGCGGGCCGGGGCGCGCGCCGGTCGCCGGCGCCGCCGGCGTCGCCGCGCTCATGCGCTCACCGCGGCGCGCAGGCCCAGGCCCTTGAGCACGTGCGCCGCGCCCTTGTCGCCGATCATGATGCAGGTGGCGTTGGTGTTGCCGGCAGTGATGCGCGGGAACACCGAGCCGTCCGCGACCCACAGGCCCGCGACGCCGCGCACGGCGAGATCCGGGTCGACCACCGCGTCCGCGCCGGTGCCCATGCGGCAGGTGCCCACCGGGTGGTAGCCGGGGATCGCCGCCATGCGGCAGTAGCCGAGCAGCGCCTCGCCGCTGGCCTCGCGCCCCGGGCGCGCCTCGCCGGTGACGAAGGACGCGAGGGCGGGCTGGCGCACGATGTTGCGCGCGATCTCGATGCCTTCGGCGACCTGGCGCAGGTCGTCCTCGTCGGCATAGAGCTGGTGGCGGATCAGCGGCGCGTCCTCCGGGTTGGCCGAACGCAGCGCGAGGCTGCCGCGCGACTTGGGCCGCACCAGGAAGATCGCCTGGCTGATCGAGGCCTGCTGGCGCAGCACCAGGCGGCTGCGTGCGTCGATGTCGAAGGCGAAGGGCGCGAAGGCGATCTGCAGGTTCGGCACCGGCAGTTCCGGCCGCGACTTCACCATGGCCTGCGCGTGGCCGATCGCCGTGGTGAGCGCGCCGCGCCGCCGCAGCACGAACTGCGCGAGCTGCGCGAGGCCGCCGAGGCCGCGCACCGCGGTGTTCATCGTCGCGGTGTTGACCTCGTGGATGATGTGCGTGCCGACGTGCTCCTGGAGGTTGCGGCCCACGCCGGCGAGGTCGGCGACGACCGGGATGCCGAGCGCGGCCAGTTCCGCCCCGGGGCCCAGCCCCGAGAGCAGCAGCAGGCGCGGGGTGTTCAGGCTCCCGGCGCACACCACCACGCCGCGCTGCGCGCGCAGCGTCTTCAGTGCGGCGCCCTGGCGGTACTCGACGCCGACCGCGCGGCCGTTCTCGACGATCAGGCGCGTGGCGCGCGCCTCGAGCTCGATCGTGAGCCCCGGCAGGCGCCGGGGGCCGCGCAGGTAGGCGCTCGCGGTCGAATGGCGCAGGCCGTTCTTCTGCGAGGCCTGCACGTGGTCGACTCCCTCGGCGCGCTCGCCGTTCAGGTCGCGGCTGCGCGCGATGCCGGCCTGCTGCGCGGCGTCGATCCAGGCATCGGTGATCGGCCAGCGCGCGCGGATCTCCGAGGCCGCCTGCGGCCCGGTGCCGCCGCGCCAGGCGTCGGCGCCGCGCTCGTTGCTCTCCATGCGGCGGAAGAAGGGCAGCACCTCGGCATGCGACCAGCCGCGCGCGCCGCCCGCCGCCCACTGGTCGTAGTCCCAGGCGTGGCCGCGCACGTACATCATGCCGTTGATCGCGCTGCCGCCGCCGAGGCGCCGGGCGGCCGGCCAGATGTCGGCGCGGCCGCCGATGGAGGGATCCGGTTCGGTCGGCAGGCGCCAGTCGAAGTCCGGGTTCTGCACCATGCCGGACATCAGCGCCGGCACCTTGGAGACGAGCTTGTCGTCCGACTTGCCGGCCTCGAGCAGCACGACCTGGAGCAGGCCACTCTCGGCGAGGCGCGCCGCCATGGCGCAGCCCGCCGAACCGCCGCCGACGACGATGACATCGACCATGCGTCCCCCATCCCTCGAGTCTTTATCAATTGTTACTATATAGCCGATTCATGGCGGCGGCGAGTTGCGCATAGAATCGCTGCCGGCAGCCCGCAGGAAGATACCAAGGCCAGGGGGAGATCATGGATTTCAACAAGCTGATCGCGCGTGTCAAAGCCATCCTGATGACGCCGAAGACCGAATGGCCGGTCATCGCCAGCGAGCCGTCCTCGGCCGGCGACATCTACAAGAACTACGTGATCTGGCTGGCGGGGGCAGCGGCCATCGCCAGCTTCATCAGCAACAGCATCATCGGTACGCAGACTTGGTTCTTTGGCACATACCGTCTCCCGATGGTGGGCGGTCTCGTAATGGCCGTCATCCATTGGGTTCAATGGCTGGTGTTTACATGGCTGTTCGTTTGGATAGTTGATGCGCTGGCTCCGACCTTTCGCGGACAAAAGAATCGAGTTGAGGCGACGAAGGCAGTTGCCTATGCCTTTACCGCCGGCTGGGTGGGCTACGTGGGCGTCGTCGTTCCGTACATCGGCGTGTTGTTTGCTCTTGCTGGCGGAATCTATGGAATCTACCTTCTATACCTAGGCTTACAGCATACGATGAAGTGCCCGCAAGATCAGGCGGGCGCCTACACTGCCGTGAGCATCATTGTGGCGGTAGTCGTTGCTCTGATTCTGAACGCAGTCGTGTTCGGCACTATTGTGCGCGCGGTCGGTTTGGGCGGCATGGGATGGGGCGGTTTCGGCGGCGGCCTCTCGGGCATGCGGCATTCGGGCGGCAGCTTCGATTCGGACAGCGCCGGCGGCGCGCTCGCGCAGTGGGCGCAGGGCATGGAAGAGGCCGGCAAGAAGGCCGAGGAGGCCAACAAGACCGGTGATCCGGCCGCGGCCGCGCAGGCCGCGGGCGGCGTGCTCGCGGCCGCGCTCGGCGGCAAGGGCAACGTCGAATCGCTGTCGTCGGAGAAGATCAAGGCGTTCCTGCCCGACTCGCTCGGTGGCCTCGCGCGCACCGAGATTTCCGCGCAGCGCAACGCCGCGATGGGCGTGCAGATGTCCGAGGCGGAAGCGACCTACAGCGACAACGCCGGGCAGAGCGTGCGCCTCAAGGTCGCGGACATGGGCGGCGTCGCGGGCCTCGCGGCGCTGGCCTCGTGGGCCAACATCGAGGAAGACAAGCAGACGCAGGACGGCTACGAGAAGACCTACAAGTCCGGCGACCGCATGATCCACGAGCAGTGGGACAACGGTTCGAAGAGCGGCGAGTACACCGTGCTCGTCGGCAACCGCTTCAGCGTCGAGGCCTCGGGCAACGCCGCGGGGATCGATGCGCTGAAGGGCGCGGTGGAGAGCGTCGACCTCGGCGCCCTCGAGGCCCTGCGCAACGAGGGCGTGAAGTCCAACTGACGGCCGGGCCGCGGCGCCGTCAGTCGGCGGTGCCGGTGGCCGCGCGCGCGGCGGCGCGCGGCGGCGCATCTCCCGCGTCGTCCGTGTCCAGCGTGGCGACAAGTTCATCGAGCATGGCGTACAGCCGCCGCGTGAACTCGACGCCGACGCGCGCCTCGATTCCCGCGTAGACCGCCTCGATCTGCGGCGCCAGGCGCTCGGCGAGCGCGCGGCTGCGCACGCTCAGCGACACCCGCACGCGCCGCTGGTCGTTGTCGAAGCGCTGGCGGTCGATCAGCCCCATGTTCTCCATGCGCGCCAGCACGCCGGCGAGGCTCGGGCTCGAGATGTTGCAGGCCTCGCCGATCTGGCGCGGCTCCAGCGGCCCCGACTCGAGCAGCAGGCGCACGATCCGCCACTGCTGCTCGGTGATGTGCTGGGCGTTGAGCAGGGGCCGGAAGCGGTTGATGACGCGCTCGCGGGCCTGCTGCAGCAGCAGCGGCAGGTTGCGGTGCGCCATCGGCGGTTCTCGGTCATTCATGCGGCGGGTCTCCCTGGCCCGTGCCCAAGCTTGACACACTCACATGTTAGTGACTATATTGCTAACGTATTAGTGAACGGCTTCGGACGCTCCTGACGTGAGAATGAGGCGCACAAGCATCGAGGCGATTCCCATGGACGTGCCGCCGTACGGCCTGTCCGGCGTCGTCTACGGCACGCTGATGAACCAGCGGGGCGCGCTTGCCGCACTCGGCGCCGCGGCCTCCGGGCCGCCCTACAAGGCGCCGCCGGTGGCACCGGTGCTGTACGTCAAGCCGCGCAACACGCTGAACGGCCCGGGTGGTGCCATTGGCCTGCCGGCCGACGTGCCGGAGCTCGAGACCGGCGCGACGCTCGGCCTGGTCTTCGGCCGCACGGCCTGCCGCGTGGCTCCCGCGGATGCGCTCGAGTACGTCGGCGGCTACACCATCGTCAACGACCTCTCGGTCCCGCACGCGGATTTCTACCGGCCGTCGATCCGCCTCAAGGCGCGCGACGGCAGCTGCTGCATCGGCCCCGGGGTCATCGCGCGCGTGCGCATCGCCGACCCCGACGCGCTCGGCATCCGCGTCTACGTCGACGGCCAGCTCGCCCAGCAGGGCAGCACGCGCGAACTCGTCCGCCCGGTGCGCCAGCTGATCGCCGACGTCACCGAGTTCATGACGCTGCAGCCGGGCGACGTGCTGCTGGTGGGCGTGCGCCGCGGGCTCGCCGCGCGTGCGCGCGGGGCAGGGCGTGGCGGTCGAGATCGACGCCCTCGGGCGGCTCGAGAACCGCGTGGTCGCCGAGGCGGCGGCCGGGAGCGCGGCATGAAGCGCGCGCGCGTGGCCTACGCCGGGGCGATCCACGAGGCGACGCCGGCCGCGGCCGATGCGGTGCGCCTGGCCGATGGGCGCGTCGTCAGCGAGGAGTCGCTCGTGTGGCTGCCGCCCTTCGAGGTCGGCACGATCATCGCGCTCGGCCTCAACTACGCCGACCACGCGAAGGAGCTCGCCTTCAGTCCGCAGGAGGAGCCGCTCGTGTTCCTCAAGGGCCCGGGCGCGCTCATCGGCCATCGTGGCCAGACGCGCCGGCCCGCCGACGTGAAGTTCATGCACTACGAGTGCGAGCTCGCCGTGGTGATCGGCCGCCCGGCGCGGCGCGTGCGGCGCGCCGATGCGATGGCGCACGTCGCCGGCTACACGATCGCCAACGACTACGCGATCCGCGACTACCTCGAGAACTGGTACCGCCCGAACCTGCGCGTCAAGAACCGCGACGCCTGCACGGTGATCGGCCCGTGGCTGGTGGACGCCGCCGACGTGCCCGACCCGGGGAACCTGGCGCTGCGCACGCGCGTCAACGGCGTGGTCACGCAGCAGGGCAACACGCGCGATCTCGTCCATGACATCCCGTACCTGATCGAGTACCTGAGCAGCTTCATGACGCTGGGGCCGGGCGACGTGATCCTCACCGGCACGCCGGAAGGCGTCGTCAACGTGAACGCGGGCGATGAGGTCGTGTGCGAGATCGACGGTCTCGGGCGGCTGGTGAACACGATCGTCGGCGACGCCTGGTTCGGCCGCTGAGCCGCGCCGGCAGGGCAGGAGAGCAAGGGCATGACGAAGCGCATCGATCATTTGATCAACGGCCAGGCCGTCGCGGCCCGGGAATACTTCCCGACCGTGAACCCGGCGACGCAGGAAGTGCTCGCCGAGGTCGCGCGCGGCGGCGCCGCGGAGGTCGATGCGGCGGTCGCGGCGGCGAAGGCCGCGTTCCCGGCCTGGGCCGCGCGGCCCGCCACCGAGCGGGCGAAGCTCATGCGCGCGCTCGGCGAACTGATCGCGAAGCACGTGCCGGAGATCTCCGAGACCGAGACGCGCGACACCGGCCAGGTGATCAACCAGACGCGCCGCCAGCTGGTGCCGCGCGCCGCCGACAACTTCCACTACTTCGCCGAGATGTGCGTGCGCGTCGACGGGCACACGTATCCGACCGACACGCACCTGAACTACACGCTGTTCCACCCGGTCGGCGTGTGCGCGCTCATCTCGCCGTGGAACGTGCCGTTCATGACGGCCACCTGGAAGGTCGCGCCCTGCCTGGCCTTCGGCAACACCGCCGTCCTGAAGATGAGCGAGCTCTCGCCGCTGACCGCGGCGCGGCTCGGCGAGCTCGCACTGCAGGCCGGCATCCCGCCGGGCGTGCTCAACATCGTGCACGGCTACGGCGTCGAGACCGGCGAGCCGCTGGTGGCGCACCCGGACGTGCGCGCGGTGTCCTTCACCGGCTCGACGGCCACCGGCAACCGCATCGTGCGCAGCGCGGGCCTGAAGAAGTTCTCGATGGAGCTGGGCGGCAAGAGCCCGTTCGTGGTGTTCGAGGACGCGCATCCCGAGCGCGCGCTCGATGCCGCGTTGTTCATGATCTTCTCGAACAACGGCGAGCGCTGCACCGCGGGTTCGCGCATCCTGGTGCAGAAGTCGATCTACAGGGACTTCGCCGCGCGCTTCGTCGAGCGCGCGCGCCGCATCCGCGTCGGCGATCCGCTCGATGACGCGACCATCATCGGGCCGATGGTGAGCCCGCAGCACCTCGCCAAGGTGCGCGGCTACATCGAGCTCGGGCCGAAGGAGGGCGCGAAGCTGCTGTGCGGCGGGCTCGACGCCCCGGCGCTGCCGGAGGCGCTGCGCCGCGGCAACTACGTGCAGGCCACGGTGTTCGGCGACGTCGACAACCGCATGAAGATCGCCCAGGAGGAGATCTTCGGGCCGGTGGCCTGCCTGATCCCCTTCGACGACGAGGCCGACGCGATCGCCAAGGCGAACGACATCGCCTACGGACTGTCGAGCTACGTATGGACGGAGAACCTCGGCAAGGCGCACCGCGTCGCCGCGGCGATCGAGGCGGGCATGTGCTTCGTCAACAGCCAGAACGTGCGCGACCTCCGGCAGCCGTTCGGCGGCACCAAGGCCTCGGGCGTCGGCCGCGAGGGCGGCACCTGGAGCCACGAGGCGTTCCTCGAGCCGAAGAACGTCGCCGTCAGCCTCGGCAGCCACCACATTCCGCACTGGGGCGCGGCCTGAGCCGCGCCACCGCAGGAGCCATACCATGGGCAAGCTGGCACTCGCCGCGAAGATCACCCACGTTCCCTCCATGTACCTCTCGGAGCTGGAGGGCAGGCACAAGGGCTGCCGCCAGGAGGCGATCGACGGCCACAAGCGCATCGGCCAGCGCTGCCGCGAGCTGGGCGTGGATACCATCGTCGTGTTCGACACGCACTGGCTGGTGAACTCGGGCTACCACATCAATTGCGCGCCGAGCTTCAGCGGCATCTACACCAGCAACGAGCTGCCGCATTTCATCCACAACATGAGCTACGCCTACGCCGGCAACCCGGCGCTCGGCAGGCTGATCGCCGAGGTCGCGACCGCGGACGGCGTGCGCACGCGCGCCCACGATGCCACCTCGCTGACGCTGGAATACGGCACGCTGGTGCCGATGCGCTACATGAATGGCGACCAGCACTTCAGGGTGGTGTCGATCTCGGCGCTGTGCACCGTGCACAGCCTCGAAGACAGCGCGCGCCTCGGCCGCGCGGTGCGCCGCGCCATCGAGGAACGCTACGACGGCACCGTGGCGATCTTCGCCTCCGGCTCGCTCTCGCACCGCTTCGCGCAGAACGGCACGGCGGAGGAATACTCCTTCCGCATCTGGGACGAGTTCCTCGAGCAGAGCGACCGCCATGCGCTCGAGCTGTGGAACAAGGGCGACTGGCGGGCCTTCACGCGCATGCTGCCGGCCTACGCCGAGAAGTGCCATGGCGAGGGCTTCATGCACGACACCGCGATGCTGCTCGGCGCGCTCGGCTGGGACCGCTACGACCAGCCGGTCGAGGTGATCACGCCGTACTTCGGCAGCTCCGGCACCGGGCAGATCAACGCGATCTTCCCGGTCACGCCGCTGGCCGCCTGACGATGGCCCACCTGACGCTCGAGTACAGCGCCAACCTGCGCGCCGGCGGCGATTTCGCCGGGCTGTGCGCCAGGCTGGCCGCCTGCATGGCCGCGCAGCGCGACGGCGACAAGGCGATCTTCCCGGTCGGCGGGATCCGCGTGCGCGCCATCGCCTGCGAGGACTACTGCATCGCCGACGGCGCGCCGGACGCCGGCTTCGTGCACGCGATCCTGAAGATGGGCGCGGGCCGGAGCGAGGCGGTGCGCAACGCCACCTGCGGCGCGCTGTTCGAGCTCATCAAGCAGCATTTCGCGCGGCAGTTCGCCGCCCAGGGGCTGGCGCTCTCGCTCGAGGCGAGCGAGTTCAGCGAGGCCGGCACCTGGAAGCACAACAACCTGCACGCCCGTTTCAAGAAGGCCTGAACCCGCCATGCTGGCTCCCGAGACCCTCCAGGCCCTGGCCGCGAAGCTGCGCGAGGCGCGCGCCACGCGCACGCAGCTGCGGCACTTCTCCGCCGCCTATCCGCAGATGACCATCGAGGACGGCTACGCCATCCAGCGCGAGTGGGTGAAGCTCGAGCTCGCCGCCGGGCGCAAGGTGCGTGGCCGCAAGATCGGCCTCACCTCGCGCGCGATGCAGCAGGCCTCGCAGATCACCGAGCCCGACTACGCGCCGCTGATGGACGACATGTTCTTCGAGGCCGGCGGCGACATCCCGTTCGAGCGCTTCATCGCGCCGCGCGTCGAAGTCGAGCTCGCCTTCGTGCTCGGCAGCGGCCTCGCCGGCCCGGGCGTGACGCTGTTCGACGTGCTGCGCGCGACCGAGTTCGTCACGCCGGCGATCGAGATCATCGACGCGCGCATCGAGCAGTTCGACCGGGAGAGCAAGGCGCCGCGCAAGGTGTTCGACACCATCGCCGACTTCGCCGCCAACGCCGGCGTGGTGCTCGGCGGCCGGCCGGTGCGGCCAATGGACGTCGACCTGCGCTGGATCGGGGCGCTGCTGCACAAGAACGGCGTCATCGAGGAGACCGGGCTCGCCGCCGGCGTGCTCAACCACCCGGCCACCGGCGTCGCCTGGCTCGCCAACAAGATCGCGCCCTGGGGCGAGCGGCTCGAGGCGGGCGACATCGTGCTCGCCGGTTCGTTCACGCGGCCGACCAACGCCCAGCGCGGCGACAGCTTCCACGCCGACTACGGTAAGCTCGGCAGCATCGCGTTCCGCTTCGCCTGAAGCGCGCCACTGGGAGAGGCCATGCAGTTGCCGGTCAATGCCTTCAAGCAGGCGCTGCGCGCCGGTCGGCCGCAGATCGGCCTGTGGGTCGGGCTCGCCGACGCGCACGTCGCCGAACTGCTCGCCACCACGGGCTTCGACTGGCTGCTGTTCGACGCCGAGCACGCGCCCAACGACCTGCGCTCGCTCCTGGCGCAGCTGCGCGCGGCGGCGCCGTACCCGGTGAGCCCGATCGTGCGCCCGGTGATCGGCGACGCGGCGCTCATCAAGCAGCTGCTCGACGCCGGTGCCCAGACGCTGCTGATCCCGATGGTCGAGACCGCCGAGCAGGCCCGGGCGCTGGTCGCCGCGATCCGCTATCCGCCGCGCGGCATCCGCGGCGTCGGCAGCGCGCTGGCGCGCGCGGCGCGCTGGGGCCAGGTGGAGGGCTACCTCGCCCGCGCCGAGGAAGAGCTGTGCCTGCTGCTGCAGGTGGAGTCGGTGCGCGGCATGGAGAACCTCGAGGCGATCGCCGCCGTCGAGGGCGTGGACGGCGTGTTCTTCGGCCCCTCGGACCTTGCCGCCTCGATGGGCCTGCTGGGCAAGTCCTCGGATCCGGCCGTGCTGGCGGCGGTGCGCAACGGCATCGCCGCGGTGCGCCGCGCCGGCAGGGCCGCCGGCGTGCTGGCCACCGAGATCGCGGTGGCGCGCGAGTACCTGGGGCAGGGCGCGTCCTTCGTCGGCGTCGGCGTCGATACGCTGCTGCTGGTGCGCGCGGCGCGCGAGCTCGCGGCGCAGTTCCAGGCGAAGTAGCGGTCCGGCGCCCGGCAATGGGCCGGCTGCGCCCGCCGCCTCAGTGCAGCGGCCCGGCCTCGATGATCTCGCCGGCGTGGTGCGGGCGGAACAGGCGGCCCTTCTCCGCGGCCAGCACCAGCGCCAGCGAGGCGATGCCGGCGAGCAGCGCGCCGAGGGCGAGCGGCGCGGTGGTGCCGTCGAAGCGCGCGCCGATCAGCGCGCCGAGCAACGCGGCGCCCACCGATGAGATGAAGCCCTGCAGCGCGGCGCCGATGCCGGCGATCGCGGCCAGCGGCTCCATCGCGATCGTGCCGAAGTTGCCCGAGCACATGCCGACGCAGGCGAGGCTCGCGGCCTGGAACAGCACGAAGCTCGCCATCGTCTCGTGGCCGAGGCGCGCCAGCAGCCAGTGCAGCGCGGCGATGGCGATGAAGGCGAGCAGGGCGGCGTGGCCGATGACGCGCATGCCGAGGCGCTCGACCAGGCGCGAGTTCAGCCACGAGGTCACGCCCATCGCGCTGGCGCACAGCGCGAACATCAGCGGCATCAGCTGCGGGCGGTGGAACACGTCGGCGAAGATCTGCTGCACCGAGGCGACGTAGGCGATCAGCCAGCCGAACAGCAGCGTCATCGCCAGCGTGTGGTAGATCGACAGCGGGTCGGTGAGCACGACGCGCGTGGAGTGCAGCACGTGCTCCGCCGTGATGGTCAGGCGGTATTCGGGGTGCAGCGTCTCGGGCAGGCGCAGCGCCGCCCAGGCGAGCATCAAGGCGGCGGCGAGCGCGAAGCAGCCGAACAGCCAGCGCCACGGGAGCCAGACCAGGATCAGCTGGCCGACGCTCGGCGCCAGCACCGGCACGATCAGGAAGACGATGAAGGTCAGCGACATCACCCGTGCCATGCGCCGGCCGGAGTAGAGGTCGCGCACCACGGAGCGGCACACCACGGCGCTGGCCGAGGCCGCGCCGTGCACGAAGCGGCAGGCCAGCATCGACGGCTCGGTCTGCGCCAGCGCCGAGAGGGCCGCGGCCAGCAGGTAGAGCGCGAGGCCGGTCAGCATGATCGGCCGGCGGCCGTAGCGGTCGGCGAGGATGCCCCAGAAGAGCTGGCCGGCGCCCATGCCGGCGATGTAGCTCGCGACGATCCACTGCAGCCGCGTCTCGTCGCCGATGCCGAGCGCGTGCCCGATGGTCGGCAGCGCCGGCAGCATGGCGTCGATGCCGAGCGCCTGCAGCGCCATCAGGATGGCGATCAGGACGACGAACTCGCGGAACCCCGGCGCGGAGCGGGGCTTCGTAATCATGCTGGCGCGTGCTCGGGGTGGGGTGCGGGGGTAGTGCCTATTGTATACAACACGGACGGTTTGGACACCCGCCCTTGCCCTCAGAAGCCGCCGAAGCGGGCGAACTCGTCCACGCCGGCGCGTTCGCTCCGCAGGCGGTTCACGGCGGCGGCGGGATCGGCGTAGCCGAGCGCCATGCCGCAATACACCATGTCCGTGTCGGGGAGTTCGAAGTGGCGGTGCAGCTTGTCGCGCGCCATCGACCAGAACTCCTGGAAGCACGAAGCCACGCCGCGCTCGTGCGCCGCCAGCGCCACGGCCAGCATGAACATGCCCAGGTGCGCCCACTGCGGCCGGCCGAGCCCGCGGTCGATGACGAAGAACAGCCCGACCGGCGCGCCGAAGAACTCGAAGTTGCGCGTCAGGCGGGAGAGCCGCCCGGCGCGATCCTCGCGGCCGATGCCGAGCTGGGCGTACATCATCTCGCCGAGGCGGAAGCGCCGGGTCCGGTACGGTTCCCACAGCCTGGGCGGGTAGATCGGGTTCTCGCCTTCCTCGGAGCCGGTGCCGTCCGGGTTGATCGTGCGGCCGATCGCCGACACGGCTTCGCGTTCCGCGCCGGTGACGACCACGACCTTCCAGGGCTGCACGTTGCCGCCGGAGGGCGACCAGCGCGCGGTGTCGAGGATCTCGCGCACCAGGGCCTCGCTGAGCGGCGTCGGCAGGAATTCGCGCGTGGAGATGCGCTGGCGCAGGGCTTCGGACACGGAGGTCATGGCGGGCGGGGCTCCTCGGGGCTGGCGGTCGGCGGCGCGGGACCGGCGGCGGGTCTGGACCGCGGCCGGGATTCAGGCAACATCCCGCCCGTGACACAACGCCATCCTATCGAAATGCGGCGCCTGCGGGGTTCCGGCGGCGTGGAACTGGCCGTCGACGTGGGCGGCGATCCGGCCGCGCCGCCGGTCGTGCTGCTCCATGGCGGCGGGCAGACGCGCCATTCCTGGGCCCGCGCACTGCGCGCGCTGGTGCAGGGCGGCTACCACGTGCTCAACGTGGACGCCCGCGGCCACGGCGACAGCGACTGGTCGCCCGACGGCCGCTACGAGATGTCGGACCTGGCCGCGGACCTGCGCGCCGTCATCGGCACGCTGCGCTCGCCGCCGGCCCTGGTGGGCGCATCGCTCGGCGGCGCCACCGCGCTCGAACTCATAGGCCACACCCCCGGTTCGCTGGCGCGCTGCCTGGTGCTGGTGGACCTGGTGCCCGAGGCCGAGCCCGAGGGCGTGCGGCGCATCCACGCGTTCATGAGCGCACACCCGCAGGGCTTCGCGAGCCTGGAGGAGGCCGCCGACGCGGTCGCGACTTATTACCCGCACCGCCCACGGCCGCGCGACCCCGGGGGGCTGCGCAAGAACCTCAGGCAGCGCGAGGACGGCCGCTGGTACTGGCACTGGGACCCGGCCTTCCTCGAGCGCATGGGCCGCGACGCGCCGGAGGACTTCGCCGCGCGGCTCAGCGCCGCGGCGCGCGGCGTGCGCATCCCCACGCTCCTGGTGCGCGGGCTGCGCAGCGAGATCGTCAGCGAAGCCGGCATCGCCGCGCTGCGCGCCATCCTGCCGCAGCTCGAGGTGGTCGACGTCGCCGGCGCCGGCCACATGGTCGCCGGCGACCGCAACGACGCGTTCAACACCGGGGTGATCGGCTTCCTCCGGCGGCACCTGCCGCCGGGCTGAGGCGCACGGGGTGGCCTCGACTGTATCGCAAAGCATTTCGGCCTGCCACGCGAATTTCCCGGCCGCAGGTGCCGGTACAATGGGTGCCCCATGAAGAACCCGTCCACACCCGGTGCGCGCCTGCGGGCGGCCGTGGCCGAGGAGCGCCCGCTGCAGCTCGTCGGCGCCATCAACGCCTACGTGGCGCGCATGGCGGAGGCCACCGGCTTCCGCGCCATCTACCTCTCCGGCGGAGGCGTCGCCGCCAACTCGCTCGGCATCCCCGACCTCGGCATCAGCGCCCTGGAGGACGTGCTCGTCGACGTGCGGCGCATCACCGACGCCTGCGGCCTGCCGCTGCTGGTCGACGCCGACACCGGCTGGGGCGGGGCCTTCAACATCGCGCGCACGGTGCGCTCGCTCGCCAAGGCGGGCGCGGCGGGGATGCACATCGAGGACCAGGTGCAGGCCAAGCGCTGCGGCCACCGGCCCGGCAAGGAGATCGTTTCGCAGGCGGAGATGGTCGATCGCGTCAAGGCGGCGGTCGATGCGCGGAGCGATGCGAGCTTCGTAGTCATGGCGCGCACCGACGCGCTCGCGAGCGAGGGGATGGATCGCATGCTCGAGCGCGCCGTGGCCTGCGTCGAGGCCGGCGCCGACATGATCTTCCCCGAGGCGCTGACCGACCTCGAGATGTACCGCCACGTCAGGCAGGCGGTCGGCGTGCCGATCCTCGCCAACATCACCGAGTTCGGCCAGACGCCGCTGTACACGCGCGAGGAACTCGGCTCGGTCGGCGTGGACATCGTGCTGTACTGCTGCGCGGCCTACCGGGCGATGAACGCGGCGGCGCTCAGGACCTACGAGATCATCCGGCGCGAGGGCAGCCAGCGCGAGGCGCTGGCCTCGATGCAGACGCGCGCCGAGCTGTACAAGTACCTCGACTACCATGCCTACGAACAGCGGCTCGACCGGTTGTTCGCGGCGGACCGGGACAGGAAACAGGAGCGCTGATCCATGAGCGAGACAACGGCAAGCGGTGCGCCCAGGGCCAAGAAGTCGGTCGCGCTGTCGGGCGTGGTCGCGGGCAACACCGCGCTGTGCACCGTCGGGCGCAGCGGCAACGACCTGCACTACCGCGGCTACGACATCCTCGAGATCGCCGAATCCTGCGAGTTCGAGGAGATCGCGTACCTGCTGATCCATGGCGAGCTCCCGGGTCGCGCGGCGCTCAACGCCTACCAGGCGAAGCTGCGGCGGCTGCGGGGCCTGCCGGCCGCCGTGCGCACCGTGCTGGAGTCGCTCCCGGCGGCGGCGCACCCGATGGACGTGATGCGCAGCGGCGTCTCCGCGCTCGGCTGCGTGCTGCCGGAGGCCGAGGCGCACGACACCGCGGGGGCGCGCGACATCGCCGACCGGCTGGTGGCCTCGCTCGGCTCGATGCTCTGCTACTGGCACCACTACAGCCGCTCGGGCGTGCGCATCGACGTCGAGACCGATGATGACTCGGTCGGCGGGCATTTCCTGCGCATGCTGCACCGTCGCTCGGTGCCGTCCTCGTGGGTGCGGGCGATGCACACCTCGCTGATCCTGTACGCCGAGCACGAGTTCGCCGCCTCGACCTTCGCGGCGCGCGTGATCGCCGGGACCGGCGCCGACATCTACTCCAGCCTGACCGGCGCGATCGGCGCGCTGCGTGGCCCCAAGCACGGCGGCGCCAACGAGGTCGCCCTGCAGATCCAGCAGCGCTACGCGACGCCCGAGGAGGCCGAGGCGGACATCCGCGCGCGCCTGGCCAACAAGGAGGTCGTGATCGGCTTCGGCCATCCGGTGTACACGGTCAGCGACCCGCGCAACGCGATCATCCGCCGCGTGGCGAAGCAGCTCGCCGATGAGTCGGGCGACCGGCGCATGTACGCGGTGGCCGAAAGGCTCGAGCGCGTGATGGCCGACGTCCGCAAGATGTTCGCGAACCTCGACTGGTACAGCGCGGTGAGCTACCACCTGATGGGCGTGCCGACCGCGATGTTCACGCCGCTGTTCGTGATCGCCCGCACCACCGGCTGGGCGGCGCACGTGATCGAGCAGCGCGCCGACGGCAAGATCATCCGGCCGGCCGCGAACTACACCGGCCCGGAAAGCCGCCCGTTCGTCCCGCTCGAGAAGCGGCCCTGACCTCAGGAGTACCCGCAGCCACATGTCCGCCCACGATTCGAAGTCCGCGAAGCGCCCGGCACCCGATGCGCTGCTGGTGGCGATCGCCGACTACGCGCGCGACCACGCCATCCGCAGCGAGACGGCCTACGAGACCGCACGCTACTGCCTGATGGACACGCTGGCCTGCGGTTTCCAGGCCCTGCAGTATCCCGCCTGCACGAAGCTCATGGGGCCGATCGTCCCCGGTGCCTCGATGGCGGGCGGGGCGCGCGTGCCCGGCACCGGATTCGAGCTCGACCCGGTCCGTGCCGCGTTCAACACCGGCTGCATGATCCGCTGGCTCGACTTCAACGACACCTGGCTCGCGGCGGAGTGGGGCCACCCCTCCGACAACCTCGGCGGCATCCTCGCCGTGGCCGACTACCTCGCGCGCGCGGCGCGCGGGGCGGAGCGGCGCGCGCTCACGGTGCGCGACGTGCTCACCGGCATGATCAAGGCACACGAGATCCAGGGCGTGCTGGCGCTGGAGAACAGCTTCAACCGCGTCGGGCTCGACCACGTGCTGCTGGTGCGCGTCGCCTCGACGGCGGTGGTCACCGCGCTGCTCGGCGGCACGCGCGAGCAGGTGATCAACGCGGTCTCGAACGCCTGGATCGACGGCGGCGCGCTGCGCACCTACCGGCACGCGCCCAACACCGGCTCGCGCAAGAGCTGGGCGGCGGGCGATGCGACGGCGCGTGCCGTGCAGCATGCCCTGTTCGCGCTGCGCGGCGAAATGGGCTACCCGGGGGCGCTCTCGGCGCCGACCTGGGGCTTCCAGGACGTGCTGTTCAAGGGCAAGGCCCTGGCGCTGGCGCAGCCCTTCGGCTCCTACGTCATGGAGAACGTGCTGTTCAAGATCAGCTTCCCGGCCGAGTTCCACGCGCAGACGGCGGTCGAGTGCGCGCTGCAGCTGCACGCTGCGGTCAAGGACCGGCTCGGCGAGGTGGAGCGCGTCGTCATCGAGACGCAGGAACCGGGCGTGCGCATCATCGACAAGACCGGGCCGCTGGCGAACCCCGCCGACCGCGACCACTGCATCCAGTACATGGTGGCGATCCCGCTGATCTTCGGGCGGCTGACGGCGGCGGACTACGAGGACGCCATCGCGGCCGACCCGCGTGTCGACGCGCTGCGCGCGAAGATGGCGGTGCGCGAGAATCCGGTGTTCACCGAGGAGTACTACGCGGCCGACAAGCGCTATATCGGCAACGCGGTGCAGGTGTTCTTCCGCGACGGCAGCGAGAGCGCGCGCGTGCAGGTGGATTTCCCCATCGGCCACCGCAAGCGGCGCGCCGAGGGCATGCCGGTGCTGGTGCGCAAGTTCGAAACCAGCGTCGCGGCGCATTATGATGCGGGGCAGGCCCGGGCGGTCCAGGGCCTGTTCCGCAATGCCGGGCGCCTCGATGCGATGCCGGTGGACGAATTCGTCGGGGCGCTGGTGAAGGGTTGAAGGGAAGGCAGACATGCGCAAGATCCTGGTGGCGGTGAAGAAGGTAGTCGACTACAACACGCGCATCCGCGTGAAGCCGGATGGCAGCGGCGTGGCGCTCGAGGGGGTGAAGATGTCGTTGAACCCCTTCGACGAGATCGCGCTGGAGGAGGCCTTGCGGATCCGCGAACGCGGCCAGGCGGGCGAAGTGATCGCGGTGAGCGTGGGGCCGGATGATGTGCAGCAGCACCTGCGCACGGCGCTCGCGATGGGCGCGGACCGGGCGGTGCTGGTGAAGACCGACGCGGTGATCGAGCCCCTCGTTGCCGCCCAGGCGCTGCTCGCGGTGGCGAAGCAGGAAGGGGCGGAGCTGGTGCTGCTCGGCAAGCAGGCCATCGACGATGATGCCAACCAGACCGGGCAGATGCTCGCGGCGCTGTGGGACCGGCCGCAGGCGACGTTCGCCTCCAAGGTCGAGCTCAAGGACACCGTGGCGGTGGTGACGCGCGAGGTGGACGCAGGGCTCGAGACCATCGAGGTGGACCTGCCGGCGGTGATCACCTCGGACCTGCGGCTCAACGAGCCGCGCTACATCAAGCTGCCCGAGATCATGAAGGCGAAGAAGAAGCCGCTGGTGGTTACGGAGATCGGCGCGCTTGGCGTGACGGTGACGCAGCAGCTGAAGGTGCTGAAGACCGAGGCCCCGACGCAGCGCTCGCGCGGCGTCGTGGTGAAGGACACGGCCGAGCTGGTGGCGGCGCTCAAGAAGATCGGGGTGGTGGCATGAGCAGCAAGGTACTGATCGTCGCCGATCACCTGGACGGGAAGCTGGGTTCCGGTACGGCGCGCTGCGTGACGGCGGCGCGGAAGATCGAAGGGGCCGAGGTGCACGTGGCGGTGCTCGCCGCCGATGCGGCCGGTGTCGCGGCGCAGGCCGCCGCGATCCAGGGTGTCGCCAGGGTCGTGACGGTGCAGCGGCCCGAGAACGCCCAGGCGCTCGCCGCGACGTTCGCGCCGCAGGTGGCGAAGCTCGCTTCGGGCTACACCCACCTGTTCGCCTCCTCGAGCACCTTCGGCAAGGACCTGCTGCCGCGCGTGGCGGCGCTGCTCGGGCGCCAGCAGGTGTCCGAGCTCATGGCGATCGAGGCGCCGCACCGCTTCCAGCGGCCGACCTATGCGGGCAACGCGATCGTGACGGTCGAGGTGGCCGCCGATGCGCTGGTGGTCGCGACCATCCGCACGGCTTCGTTCGAGGCGGCGGCCGGTGGCGGCTCGGCCGCGATCGAGGCGGTCACGGTGGACGTCGCGCTCCCCACGCACACGCGGTTCGTCAAGCTCAGCGCTGCCAAGAGCGACCGGCCCGAGCTCCAGTCCGCAGCCAAGGTGGTCTCGGGCGGGCGGGCGCTCGCAAGCGCGGAGAACTTCCAGCTCATCTACCAGCTCGCCGACAAGCTCGGCGCGGCGGTCGGCGCCTCGCGCGCCGCGGTCGATGCGGGCTACGCGCCCAACGAGCTGCAGGTGGGCCAGACCGGCAAGATCATCGCGCCGGAGCTGTACGTGGCGATCGGCATTTCCGGCGCCATCCAGCATCTCACCGGCATCAAGGACGCGCGCACGATCGTGGCGATCAACAAGGACCCGGAGGCGCCGATCTTCGAGGTCGCCGCCATCGGGCTCGTCGGCGACCTGTTCAAGGTGATCCCGGAGCTGATGCCGCTGCTGGGCTGAGGGCGCCGGCTCCGGCCGGCACTCAGGCCGGCGCGATCTCCAGCAGGCGCACCGCGGCATCGCTCACCACCGCGCCGCCACCGGCGCGGATCAGTGCACCACGCGTGCGCGCGAACGGCAGCACGTGCTCGACGTGGAAGCGTGCCTTCTGCAGCTTGGCCGCCGCGAAATCATTGCCTGCCGCCGCGTCGGCCTCGAGCAGCCGGGCGCTCTGCACCAGCAGCCAGCCGCCGAGCACGTCGCCGCACATCATCAGGAACGGCACCGCCAGCGCATAGGCCTCGAGCGGGCGCTGCGCGAGCTGCGCGACGAGCGCGTCGGCGCTGTCGCCCAATTCCCGCATCGCATCAGTCACGGCGCGGCACAGCGGGGCGAGCGTGGTGCCGTTGGATGCACCGCCGGCGGGCGCCGTGGCGGCCGGCGCAGCGGCGAGCTGCGCGGCCGCCTCGGCCAGCAGCGCGCGGAAGGCCTCGCCGTTGTCGAGCGCGAGCTTGCGTCGCAGCAGGTCGTTGGCCTGGATCGCCGTGGTGCCCTCGTAGATCGCGGTGACGCGCGTGTCGCGCAGCGTCTGCGCGACGCCGGTCTCCTCCACGTAGCCCATGCCGCCGTGCACCTGGATGGCCATCGAGGCGAGCTCCACGCTGCGCTCGGTCGACCAGCCCTTGATGATCGGCGTGAGGATGTCGGCGCGCGCCAGCGCGGCGCGGCGCGCCGCCTTGTCCGGCAGGCCCCGCGCCAGGTCGAGCTGCAGCGCGCCGTAGTAGGCCACCGCGCGCATCGCCTCGGTGCCGGACTGGAGCGTGAGCAGCATGCGGCGCACGTCCGGATGCTCGATGATGCGTTGCGGGCCCTCGCCGGGCGCGCCGGGGCTGCGGCCCTGCAGGCGCGTCGTGGCCCAGGCGAGCGCCTGCTGCGCGGCGCGCTCGGATTGCGCGACCGCCTGCATGCCGACCCCGAGCCGCGCCGCGTTCATCATGACGAACATGGCCTCGAGGCCGCGGTTGGGCTCGCCGACGATGTAGCCGATCGCGCCGCCGTTGTCGCCGTAGGACATCACGCAGGTCGGCGCGCCGTGGATGCCGAGCTTGTGCTCGATGGACACGCAGCGCAGGTCGTTGGGCTCGCCGGGCGAACCGTCGGGCGCGGGCAGGTACTTCGGCACCACGAACAGCGAGATGCCGCGCACGCCCGCCGGCGCGCCCTCGATGCGCGCCAGCACCAGGTGCACGATGTTCTCCGCCATGTCGTGCTCGGCGAAGGTGATGAACATCTTCTGGCCGACGATGCGGTAGTGGTCGCCCTCGGCCCGGGCGCGCGTGCGCAGCAGGCCGACGTCCGAGCCGGCGTGCGGCTCGGTGAGGTTCATGGTGCCGGTCCAGCGGCCGTCGACCAGGCGTGGCAGGAAGCGCGCCTTGAGTTCGGGGGTGCCGGCGTGCTGGATGGTCTCGATGGCGCCGCGAGCGAGGCCGGGGCACAGCGCGAAGGCGAGGTTGGAGCCGGTCCAGAGTTCCTCCACCGCCGTGCTGAGGATCACCGGCATGCCCTGGCCGCCGATCTCGGCGTCGGCGGCGAGCTGCGGCCAGCCGCCCTCGACGAAGCGCGCGTAGGCGTCGCGGAACGAGTCGGGCGATCGCACGACGCCGTCGCTGAACACGGCCCCGATGCGGTCGCCGTCGCGGTTGGCCGGCTCCAGCACTTCCTCGGCGAAGCGCGCGCCCTCGGCCAGCACCGAGTCGGCGAGTTCGCCGGAGAACTCGGCATAACGCGGCAGCTTCGCGAGCTCGCCGACGCGTAGCAGGCGATGCAGCAGGAAGCCGATGTCCTTGAGCGGGGCGCGGTAGATGCGGTCCATGGTCCAGGTGTTCCCGCGCTCCCGCCAGCGAGGGAGCGCCAAGCGTCCAATCGGGGGGAGGGGCTGGCGACGCCTAGGATAAGGTCTTTTGGCGCCGGCTGCTGGCCGCGGCGAGCTCAGAGCGGACTGAAGTTCCCGCCCTCGGCCGCGTAGGCGCGCAATGCCTCGAGGCGCTCGGGGCTCGAGACCGCCGGTCGCGCGCCGGGAGCGTCGCCGATGCCCATCACGCGCGTGTCGCCGCGCGCGTAGCGCTGCCAGCGGGCGAGTCCACGCCCATTCGGATCGCCGCTGCGGATGAAGTTGAGCCAGTAGCCCTGCAGCTGCCGGGCGATGCCTTCGTCGGCCGCCGTGTACGGGCGGCGCGTGCGGTCCAGCACCCCGAAGATGTAGGGCACTTCGGAGGTATGGAACGTGCCCCAGCTCGGCGGCGCGGGGACCGGCGCGGGGTGCTCGTACAGGTACGGGTAGATGCGCTGCCCCGAACTGCGCGAGCGTGCCTCGGCCCAGAACACCAGCGGTGCCATGTAGCCATCGCGCGCCGCCACGCCGGCCGAGGCCGTCGCCTCGGCATCGTTCGAGTGCGGGTAGAGCGCCAGCAGGCGATCGGCGTGCTTGCCATAGCGCCTGCGCATCTGCTCCTCGAAGGCGGCGGGCGTGACGGGCCCCGGCGCGATGAACTCATCCGCCGTGAAGCCGGTGAGCAGCGGCACGTCGGTGACGACGCGGCTCGCACCATTGACCGGATCCTCGGTGAGCACGTGGCCGTCGATGACCGGTCGGAGCGTGAAGTGCCGCGCGCCGGGGCGATCGGGGTCGAGGTAGCCGAGCACGGCGCCCTGCACGCGTTCCCAGGGCAGCGCGCGCAGCTCGGCGAGAGTGCGCACGCCGAGCGTCTCGGCGAGCTGCTCGCCGGTGTGCTCGGCCTGGGCGAGCGGCACCGCCGGGATGCCGAAGGCCGAGCCGCTCTCGGCGATCGCGCCGGCGAACAGGCCGCGCGCCGCCGGCGAGACGATGAGATCGTTGACGGCCACGGCGCCGGCCGACTGCCCGCCGATGGTGACGCGCCGCGGATCGCCGCCGAAGGCGCGCACGTTGTCGCGCACCCACTGCAGGGCGGCGATCATGTCCTGCAGGCCCTGGTTGCCGGCGCCACTCCCGGCGGCTTCGCGCGTGAGCCCGGGATGCGCGAGGAAGCCGAAGGCGCCGAGGCGGTAGTTGATCGTGATGACGACGATGCCCTGCGCGGCGAGCGCGCTGCCGTCGTAGATCGAGATCGCGCCCGCGCCGCCGCCGAAGCCGCCGCCGTGGATCCAGACGTATACGGGCAGCGCGCCGTGGCGCCGCGCCTGTGTCCAGACGTTGAGGTTGAGGCAGTCCTCGGCGGGCTGCGGCACATCGATGAATTCACGCGTGAACGGGCCGAAGCTCGGCTGCGGCCAAAGCTGCGGGCACGAGGGGCCGAAGGCGGTGGCCGCACGCACGCCGCTCCAGGGCTCGACGGGCTCGGGCGCGCGCCAGCGCAGCTCGCCGACGGGCGCACGCGCATACGGCACGCCGAGGAAGGCATCGACTTGCCCGTGGTTCACGCCCTCGAGCGTGCCGGCGCCGACCGTGGCGCGCGGTGCGGCGGGAGTCGCGCCGCCGGCGGCGGCAGTGCCCGCAGCGGCGATTGCCAGGACGATGAAGGCGAGGGTACGGTCCAGCATGCTAGGTTCCCCGGATTCGAGGCGCCGGCGCGGCCGCCGGCGCAGGGTTCAGTGTGATCCCGCGACGGCCAGCGGCTCGGAACGCACCAGCGCCGCGATCGCCGCCACGCCGATGCACGCCGCGCCGAACACGACGACCGTCTGCATGAATCCGGCGGTGAACAGGCCGACGAGGCTCACGGCAAGCGGGCTCAGCCACTGGCCGACGAAGAAGCAGCCGCCCCACAGGCCCATGCCGCGGCCGCGGAATTCGAGCGAGTACTTGGTGAGCGCCCAGGCGATCAGCGCCGGGATGGCGAGGCCGTTGCCGAACTGCGCGACGATCGCGAACGGCAGGCCGACGCGGTGGTTGCCCGCCAGCCCGAGGCCGATGTAGCCGATGCCGATCGCGAGGAAGATGACCGCGAAGACGCGGCTGATCGGCAGGTGCGCGAGGCGGCGGTAGAAGTAGCCACCGATCACCACGCCGCTGCTCGCGATCATGATGGTGAGCCCCAGGGTGCTGGGCTTCGTGAGGCCCAGCTCCCCGAAGATGCGGCCGAGCTGCAGCGCCTGGACGTAGTAGGCGATGGAAATGCCGACGGTCGCCGCCGCGACGATGATCGTCGCGCGCCAGGGGAAGTGCGCGGCCGTCGCTGCGCCGGGCGCGGCGGCGGCCGGCACGTCCGGCCCGGCGGATTGCGCGCCGGTCGGTTCCCAGACGACGAGCCAGGTCCACACGAACATCGGCGCGGCCAGCAGGTAGAGCACGAACGGGCCGTTCCAGGCGATGTCGCCGAGCTGGCCGCCGGCGAGGATGATCAGCGCGGCGCCGATCGAACCGACCACGGCCTGGCGGCCGAGCCATTTCTGCCGTTCGTCGCCGGCGAAGTAGTCGCCCATCAGCGTGTTCTGCACCGTGAGCACCGCGGCCTCGGCGATGCCCACCACCGCGCGGCTCGCGATGACCGCGTACAGGTCGTGGAACAGGAGCGGTGCGAGGCCCAGCAGGGTGTAGGCGGCGAGGGCCACCAGGAACAGGCGCCGCCGTCCCCAGGCGTCGGTCAGCGGGCCAGCGCACAGCGGCGCGAAGATGGCGATGCACAGCGAGGGCATCGTGATGATCATCGGCACGAGGATCTCGTGGCCGCGTACCCCGGCGAAGTGCTGGAAGAGCTGCGGGAGGTTGGGTACCAGCGATACGATGGCGAGCGTCGGCAGGCAGTTCGCCGCCACCAGCAGCCACCCCTGGGCCGGGCCCGCGACCCGCGCGCCCGCTGCCGGAACCGGATTCCCCATGATGATCGTCCCCCCGTGTGCGGCCCGCCGCTGCCGGCCAGCGTGGTGCCGCGCGGCAACCATACCGCAACCGCCGTTGACTCGCAGTCCCCGTTGACCGTAAATTAGAACACAGGTTTCGTTTTTCAGGTACGGGGGGCATTCCGGTGGCCAACATCTTCGAGCAACGCCTGCTGTCGCCCGTCGTGCGGCGCACGGCCACGGGCGCCGTGCTGGACCTGCGCCTGCCCTGGTACCGCGCACTGCCGCTGTCGACGGTGGAGGTGGCGGGCCTGCGCATCGACGGGCGCGAGGTGGCGCCCGAGCGCATGCGCTTCGAACTCAACGGCAAGACCTACCGCCTGCCGGAGATCGCCGAGCAGATGAAGGAATACTGGTTCGTGACCGACTCGGCGTTCCTGCACGTCGACGACGCCGCGCTGCTCGCCGATGGGCACGCCGTCGAGCTCACGCTCAACCTGTATCCGCCCTACATCCCGAACCTCACCTGGGTGACGCGCACGCAGCAGACGCTGCGGGCGCATTGAGGAGCCGCCATCGTGTCCAACAGCGCCAAGCCGGGGCTGAAGCTGGGAACCACGCTGTTCTCCTTCACCAACGAATACCACTCGCGCCAGTACAGCTTCGAGCAGCTCGTCGCCGAGGTCGCCCGCCGCAACCTCGGGCCGGGGCTGGAGATCATCGGCTTCCAGAGCATCCGCGGCTTCCCGGAGATGCCGGAGGCCTTCGCCGAGCGTTTCCGCGAGCTGATGGCCGAGCACCGGTTGCAGCCCTCATGCTTCGACGCCAACTCCGACGTGATGCTGCGCCGCGGGCAGATGCTCTCGATCGAGGAGCAGGTCGCCTACCACGAGCCGCAGATCCGCGCCGCCGCCCGGCTCGGCTTCCCGACCGTGCGCACCCAGTTCACGGCCCCGCCGGAGGTGCTGCGCCGGCTGGTGCCGCTCGCCGAGAAGCTCAACGTGAAGATGGGGCCGGAGATCCACGCGCCCCTCGGCGTGAACTCCCCGGTGGTGCTTGCCTACCGCGAGATGTACGCCAAGGTGAATTCGCCCTGCCTGGGATTCGTGCCCGACTTCGGCTCGACGGCCCGCGCGATCCCCGAGCCCTACCTCGACACGCTGCGCGAGCGCGGCATTCCCGAGCGGCTGATCCAGATGGCGCTCGAGATCTGGAAGCTGCCGCTGGACGCGCCCGCGAAGCGCACCGAGCTCGGCCAGCGCCTCGGCGGCGAGTCGATCGATCCGACCTACCAGAGCGCGCTCGGCATCATGTACAACATCATGAGCCCGAACGACGTGCGCTCCTGGCTCGAGATCATGCCGCAGATCATCCACGTGCACGGCAAGTTCTACGGCTTCGACGCCGCCGGCAACGAGGCTTCGATCGACTACCCGGCGCTGATCGGCGTGCTGGTCGAGGGCGGCTACCAGGGCTACATGTCGAGCGAGTACGAGGGGCACATGTACTCGGACGCGAGCGCCTTCGAGGCCCTGGCCAAGCACCACGCGCTGTGCCGCCGGGTGCTCGCCGCGCTCTGAGCGGGGCTCAGGGCCTCGCGGCCAGCAGCCCGCGCTCCAGCAGGTAGCGGCGGCTCGACTCGAGCGCCGCGAAGGTCCGCGCGGGCTCGGCGACCTCCATCTCCAGGAAACCGTATTCGATCGCGCTCGCGCGCGCGGCGTCGAGCAGCGCCGGCCAGTCGACGCCACCGGTGCCGAGCGGCAGGGCCGCAAGGTAGAAGACCGGCTCGGGCGGCGTGTGGGCATCGCGCAGGTGCAGCGCGTAGAAGGCATCGGGCCGCGCGCGCAGGGGTCCGGCCGGATCGAGCCCGTAGTCGATCGTGCCCGAGGGGTCGTAGTCGAGCTGCATCAGCTCCGGATCGATGCGCTCGAGCAGCAGGTCGATCGGCCGGCGCGCGCCGAGCGGCCGCCACAGGTTGATCTGCGTGTGCAGCACG
Organism: Steroidobacteraceae bacterium; assembly: GCA_046347255.1. Lineage (GTDB taxonomy): Bacteria > Pseudomonadota > Gammaproteobacteria > Steroidobacterales > Steroidobacteraceae > FEN-1191. The sequence continues at coordinate 654 of JAXMGO010000022.1, read as the reverse complement.
TAGCGGAGGCCTGCGGCGCGCACGCGTCGCGCCAGTCCCTCGATGCGGTCGAAGGCCAGTTGCCAGTCGGCCGCGCCCGCGTCGTCGGCGATGGCGAACGAGGACTGCACCAGCCGCGGGCAGCCGAGCTCGTTCACCCAGTGGAGCGTCGCCTCGATGTGCGCGAGGTCGAGCTCGCGCTCGAGCACCATGGTGCTCGGGCAGGCGAGCCCCGCGGCGCGCAGCGCGGCGCCGATGTCGCGCGGTGCGCGGTCGGCGGCGGCGCCGAAGTCGCCCCAGGCCTGGCCGCGGCAGCCTGGGAAGGACATCATCTCGATCGCGCCGATGCCGAGCGCGGCCACGCGCGCGAGCGCCGGCTCGAGCCCGGCGGCGATCTCGTGGCGCAGGCAGTGCGCCTGAACGCCGAGGCGGTCGGAGGCGAGGGCGGCGTGCGCGTGGTCCAAGGTGGCGGTCTCGCGGATGGCTCGCTGAAAACAGAAGCACTATACTGATTTCGGGGCGACAAATCGGGGGGATCATGGCTGCAGGGGAGGGCACCGCACCCGCCAGGGTCGCGGGCCGCGCGCAGGGCTACACGTTGGTCGCGATCGCGACGCTGCCGACGCTGGCGATCGCGGCGCTGGTGTCGATCCTGCCGGTGCTGTTCCAGCGCTT
>JAXMGO010000021.1:0-90639 GCA_046347255.1 Steroidobacteraceae bacterium | reverse complement strand
TTCGCGCCGCGTGAGCTTCACGATGCCTCTTCCCGGTAGCCCGCCCGCTACCGATGATAACCCGCGTCGCGGCCCGCGCGGCCGCCGCCGCCTGCCTACATCGCGCCGTACTTGTAGAGGCGCGGCTCGGCGGGAACCAGCTCGTCCTCGTCGATCTCGGCCACGCAGCGGGTCATCGAGCCGTCGCCCATGTGCCAGCGCAGCGGCAGGCAGAGGAAGCGGAAGCGCTTGTTCTTCACCTTGTCGAGGTCGCCGCCCAGGTTCTCGACGCCGACGATGCCGTTGCCCAGCAGGTACTTGTGGCAGGGCTCCCAGGTGCCGGGGCAGCCGATGGCCTCGAGCTCGCCGAACTTCGCGTCGTACTTCTTCCTGCCGTGGAGCTTGATGTAGGCCTCGCGGTCGAACTCGGCATAGGCCTCCTCGCCGAACTGCTCGATGTACTCCTCGCAGATCGAGCGGCCGGTGTAGCCGGGCAGCTGCATGCAGGTGCCGTTGTTGCCCATCGAGGTGTGCAGCGGGTGGTCGAGCGCCTGCTGGTCCAGCGCCACGACCTTGACCTGGTGCTTGACGAACCACTTGCCGGCGTCGATGCCGGTGCCGAGCGAGTAGTGGTAGTACTCCTTGCTGTCGTCGAACTTGCGGTGCATGCCGGTGTTCAGGCACACGACCATGCCCTTGAGGTCGGCGGGCTTCATGCCGGCGCGCTTCACGGCCGCCTCCAGGTCGCGCGGCATGATCAGCCGCCAGCGATCCACGCGGACGTCGAGGCAGACGGCCTCGCCGCAGTAGGCGTCGACCGGCAGCTCGTGCGTGTACTTGGCGCGGCTGCCGTCGAAGTTGCGCTCCATCACGTGGCGCGGCGCGTCGCAGTGCGTGCCGGTGTGCATCGTGCACTTGATCGACTGCGTCAGCACGCCGGCCTTGGCCATGCTGTGCATCGGGGCGATCTCGGGCTTGGAGAAGTACGGCCACAGCGGCATGTCGCCGTAGAACGGGTGGCTCAGATCGACGAAAACCTTCTTGCCCATTGATCGATGCTCCATGGTGTTCCGGCGTATGCCGGCCCGCGTCAGCACGGGGACTCCCATGCTAGAACAGGAGCCCGGGCGGGTGGATCAGGACTTTTGCGAAGGTCCGGCGGGTCACGCCGGCGCCGGGGCCGGCACCGCACCGGAACCGCACCGGAACCGCACCGGAACCGGGACTGCGTCCGCGGCCGGCGCCCCGGGGCGCCGGCGTCTAGCGCAGCAGCGGCAGCAGCGTGTTCTGCACGTACCAACTGTTGAGCAGGATGCTGCTCGCGACCGGCTGCGGGCCCTTGTCGCTCTCGACGATCACCCAGCCGGCGTAGCCCAGCTCCTTTGGGCGACCAGCCCCTTGAAGTCGACCAGGCCGGTGCCGAGTCGCCGAACCAGCGCGGATCTCGGCTGGGCCCGCGAGGATCATGGCGCGGTCGGCGTGGGGGGAGGCGGTACTCCAGCGTGTCGGTCGCGAGCGCGTCCTTGAAGTGGAAGTGCCCGACGCGCGCATGGTAGCGGCGATAGGAACTGCACCACGTCGTGCCCGGCGATGGTGAGCTCGGCCGTGTCGAGCGCGAGGCCAACGTGCGGACCGGGGCAGAGCGCGAGCAAGGCGGTCGAGCTCGTCGGTCGTGCGCAGCGCCGAGAGCGCGTCGAGGTGCAGCCAGGTCTTCAAACCCAGCGCGTGGTTCGCCGCGCCGAGGACATTGACGAGCTCGGCCGCGATCGCCAGCGCGTCGCCCGTCAGGGCCCTGCTTCCAGAAGGGCGGGAAGGGCTGCACCACCAGGTACTCGCCGCCCACCGCGGCGAGGAAGCGCGGCGAACACGCCGGCCTGCTGCAGCAGCAGCGCATGGTCGGCGCGCACCGTGGTGTTCAGGCCCCCGTGGCCCTCCTCGAGTTGAACTGTGCCGGATCGAAGAACACGCCGGGAAAGCGATCGATGCCCCAGTCGGCGTGCGTCGCGGCGAACCTGGCCACCGAGCCGAAGTTCTGCGCGATTTCCGGGCGCCCGGTCGGATCCCAGGGGCCGGGGCCGGCGGTGAGCTCGACGTTGCGGAAGCCGGCGGCCGAGGTCACCTTGAGCGCGCGGGCCTCGACGCGCGCAAAGCCCTGCCAGCCCAGCTTCCACTGGCGTTGAAGGCGTAGCCCTTGATGCGGCCGGTGGCCGTGATGTCCTTGCGCCTCATGCGTAGATCTTCTGCAGCACGTTGCGGATGTACCAGGCGGAGATCGCGGTGCTGGTCGGGTAGTTGCCGCCACCGATGTCGGCCTTGTCGTGTTCGACGCCCACCCAGCCCTTCGTAGCGGTATTCCTTCATCGCCTTGAACAGCGCGGGGAAATCGACCAGGCCTTCCTCGGTGCCCATCTCCCAGAACCAGCGCGGCGTGGTCTTCGCCGTCACCTCCGATTCGGGCGCCTGGCGGTACTCGCCCAGGCGGTCGACGTGGTGCGTGTCCTTGAGGTGCCGGCGCAGCGGTCGTGGAGCTTGAGATACAGGTCGACCGGGTCGACGCCGGACGTGTGCTGCGCCGTGTCGCAATACCAGAAGACGTAGCGCGGGTCGCTCCACTCGTAGAACTTGCGCAGCTCCTCGGCGTGGTGGATGCCGCAGTAGAACTCGTGGTGGCAGCAGACGCGGATGCCGTAGTCGAGCGTCATCTTGCCGACGCGGCTCCACAGGTCGGCGCAGGCGCGCAGCTTCTCATCGCTCACCGGCTCGACGTCGTGGTACTGGCCCGCGGGCATCACCACCAGGTTCTGCACGCCGAGCCCGCCGCAGGACTTCACGGTCTGCAGCGCGTTGTTGAACAGGAAATCGTGGGTCGAGGGCTCGTGCGCCTGGCTCACGCCATTGCGGTACATGACCGCGTGGAACAGGCCGACGATGCGCTCGATGCCGCGCTCCTGCAGGAACTCGCGTGCGTTGGCGAGCGAGCCGAACAGGTCGATCAGCACGGGCACATGGAATTCGAAGGTCTCGAGGCCCTCAGCCGAGCGCCGCGGGATTGGCCGACGAAGCTGTCGAGCAGCTTCACCGAGCTGTACTGCGAGACGTAGCCCTGCGGTCCGTCGACCCGCCAGTGGTCCATGTAGGCGAAACGTAGCTTGCGCGCGGCTGCGGTCATGAAGACGCCCCCACCGGAAAGACGGCCGTACCGGACAAATTAGAACGGATATTTTAGTCTCGGCAACCCCGCGAAGGCCGGCGGCCCGGCGGCCGCGCTGCTCGTGCGGGCCGATGGCTGGGCGTCGGGTTGACTTGCCCTGACGCAGGGCTATGCTCGTTCCCATGACACGCCTGCAACGCCTGGCCGGACATCTGATCCAGGGCTTCCTGCCCCGGGCGTAGCCGTTCACGCGCTTCGCCCGGGGTTGCCGGGCCGCGGTAATCCGTCCGCTGCCCTGTCGATCCACCACAGGAGCGCGACGTGATGCACGACGAACAGATCACGCGGCCGCTGCCCGCCATCATGATTCCTGCAAGCGACTACGATCGTCTGGCCGCGCTGGCCGACGCCGTGCCGCCCTCGCTGGCGGCCTATTTCCAGCGCGAACTGGTGCGCGCGTCGATCGTCGCCGATGCGCATTTCGATGCGCGCGCGGTGCGCGTGGGTTCTCGTGTCACCTACCGCGAAGAGCCGGGCCAGCGCACGCGCACGGTCACGCTGGCGTGGCCGGACAAGGCCAACCTGGACAAGGCAGCATCTCCGTGGCCACCGCCATCGGTGCGGCACTGCTGGGTCTGCACGCCGGCAACTCGAATCGACGCTGCGCCGCTGGGCGGTGGGACGCCGGTTGACCGTACTGGCCGTGGAGAACGCTCAGCAGTAGCCAGCGCCAGCATGGCCGCCTGTGCAGAGCTTCCCCAGCGGATGCCGCGATGACGCCGCATCGGTGCCTGATCGCCCTGGTCGTCGCATCGATCGTCGGTTCCCCGGCGGTGGCGGGTCCAGCTGCGCCATCGGTGCCCGACGGGCTGGCAGGTCGCGCCCGAGCTGATCGACGTCGCCGAGACTCCCTTCGATCGGGCCTGGGCGCGCCTGCTCTCCGGCGACATTCCCATGGAAGACGGCGTGCGGCTGCACTCACGGTGCTGCTGCCGCCGGGCCCGGTTCCCCGTGATCATCAACTACAGCGGCTACGATCCCGGTGCGATCGGCGGCGCGCGTTACGCCGTGGGCGACACGACCATGTCGGCCTCGCTCGACCAGTCGCTCCTGCGGGCGGGCTACGCGGTGCTCGGCGTCAACGCGCGCGGCACCGGCTGCTCGACGGCGCGTTCGATTTCCTCGGGCCCGCTACGGCCGGGACGGCGCCGCGGCGGTGGAATGGGCCGCGGGCCAGCCGTGGTCGAACGGCGCCGTGGGCATGGCGAACTGGTCCTGGGCCGGCATGTCGCAGATCGCGACGGCCATGAACCGCCCGCCGCACCTGCGCGCGATCGCGCCGGGCATGCCGCTCACCGATCCGCGCGGGGACAACTGGGCCATCGGCGGCGTGCGTTCCGACGGTTTCGTCACCGGCTGGTGGATGTACCTGCACGCGCGCTGGCTGGCGGCGCGTCGCAGCGCGGAGGCGGCCGGCGACGCCGAGTGCGTCCGGCAGATCGACGCCAACTACCGCGCCGGCGAGGACCCCGACGTCCACCTGCCATCGCTCCTGCTGCGCCATCCGCTGCGCGACGCGTGGACCGATGAGCGCACGCTGCTCGAGGGCGTCGATCGCATCGACGTGCCGGTGCTCGCCTTCGAGGCCTACCAGGACGAGGCCACCACCGCGCGCGCCGGCCATTACCACGAGCGGCTGCGCCCCGGGCAGCTGTGGTACGTGCAGTCCAACGGCGACCACGACCTGTACGAATCGCTCCAGTTCCGCGCGACGCTCATCGCCTTCCTCGACCACTTCGTCAGGGGCGTGGAGAACGGCTTCGAGCGCACGCCGCACGTGGTGCTGTGGCAGGAGACCGCTGCGCCACGGGGCACGACCGGCCACGACAAGAACGAGCAGGCGCGGCCGCGCTGGGTCGGACGCTGCTGCCGGTGGCGACGACGGTGGGAGCTACGCGCTCGCCGCGGGCGGGCGGTTGCTGGCGGCCGCCCCGGCCGATGCGGCCGATGCGGCAGCAGGTCACCCGACAGCTATCGCTACCCGGCGCCAGGCCCCATCGTCAACGCCGACCCCGACCAACCCGCCTGGGGACCGCTGTCGGTCGCACTGGCGGCAGGGCAGCGTCGCCTATACGTCGGCGCCGCCTTCACCGAGGACCTGCTCGGCTACGGTGCCGCGAGCGCCGACCTGTGGGTCTCGGCCGACAGCCGCGACGCCGACCTGCAGGTGACGCTGACCGAACTGCGCCCGGACGGCCGCGAGCGCTACGTCCAGCGCGGCTGGCTGCGGCTCTCCAACCGCGCGCTGCAGGCGGGTGCAGGCAGCGAAGTGCGTCCCGTGCCCTGCGATCGGCCGCAATGCCTGCAGGCGCTCACGCCGGGCGTGCCGGTGTTCGCACGCATCGGGATCTTCAAGTCCTCGTACCTGTTCCGGCGTGGCTCGCGCATCCGCCTGTGGGTCGAGGCGCCGAGCCAGACCGGCGGCATCGAGTTCGATCCGGTCAGTACGCCTTTCCATCAACCGCATCTGGCATGATCGCGCCCATCCCTCGCGCCTCGTGCTGGCGGTGCTGCCGGGCGTGCAGGGCCGGTGACCCGGGCGGCCTGCGATGCGGTCATGATGCAGCCGTGTCGCGCCGATCCGCTGGTGCGCTGAGAGCCGAACGCTGCCGTGGAGTCGATACGCATGTCCTCGCCATCGCGGATGATCACGCTGTTCGCCCTGCTGGGTTCCGTGGCGCTGGCCGCGGGCGCCGTCCCGCCGCAACCGCAACCGCAGCCCTGGCCGCTGGTCGCGCGCGACGCGCCGCGGCTGGAGTTGGTGATGCAGCTGGTGGTCACCTGCGCGACACCGGAGAAGACCGGCGGATCCGTGCAGAGCAAGGACGGCCGGCGCGAGGAGATCTGGCCGATCATCGGTGGGCGCTTCGAGGGCAAGGGCATCCGCGGGACGGTGGTGCCCGGCGGCGGGGACTTCCCGGTCGTGCGACCCGACGGCGTCGAGGTGATCGACGCGCTGTATCGCCTCAAGACCGACGATGGCGTGACGATCCTCATCCACAACGTCGGGCTCAGCTATCCGGGAGCGAAACCGGGCGAGGAGCGCTACCGCCTCGCGCCGCAGTTCACGGCGCCGGTCGGCAAGTCGACTGGCTCAACCGCAGCCTCTTCCTTCGACCCTGACCGAAGTGCCGAAGGGCATGGAGCTCGCGCGCGGATCCGGCGAGAACGATCGGCTCATCCAGGTCTATCGGGTCCTGTAGGGCGCCGCCGGCGCGCTCAGCGCGGCGCGGGCCGGCACTGCTCGAAGCGTGCGCGCAGCGGGCCTCCAGCGCCGGATCCACGGCGCCGACGGTCAGCCACTCCGCCCAGAGGTCGTCCAGCTTCTCGGGAGCGGTGTCGACGCCGAGGTTGCGCGGATTCGACCAGGCGACGCAGCTGGTAACCGCGCCGTCGCTCCGCGTCCTCGGGAGGGCGTCGCACGTTCGGTGGCAAGTTCGGCGCGGATGCACAGCAGGCGCAGCGCGGCTGCCGCCGCCGCCGGATCCTGCTCGGCGGCACCGGCGGCACCGGCGGCACCGGGCGGTGACGCTCGTCCACAGCGCTCGAAGCGCCGTGCGCGCTACTTCGGGGCCGCCGCAAGCCCGCCGAGCGCAGCCGTGGTCGCGGCGTGCAGCTCGTCGAGCCGCTCGCCGCCGCGCCCGCCTGGCGGGCGAATGCGTAGGCGCGATCGCGGCGGCGGTGTCGAACAGCGCCGACCACGCGCGCTCCACGCTGCTGCGCGTGCGATCCGCTGCGCGGCCTCGGCACAGCGTTCGAGCGCCCGCTGGAAGCGCTGGCGCAGCTCACGCGCCTGGTGGCGCGGCAGGTCGAGCCCGTCGAATTCCTGCTGCGCGGCATCCGCCCGCCTGAGTACCCGCGCAGCGCCCCCTCGAGCAGCGCGCCCTGGTCGAACTCGGCGACCAGGACCGCGGCGCGCTCGGCGTTGGCGACCAGCCCGCTCGAATAGGCCGCGGCTTCGCGCACTGCGCTCGAACACGGCATTGCAGTGGCCGCGGAACTCCTCCCACAGCGCATTGTCCTGCTCGCGCGGCACGCTGCCGATGGACTCTCCAGTCGCGCTGCAGCGCCTTGGCCGCGTCGATGGCCGCGCGCGCGTGTCGGCCTGTTCCGCGCGCCGCGGCGCGCGCGATCAGTGCGCGCTTGGCCTCGACATTGCGCGCGTACCTCGGCATCGAGCCGCCCGCCGAGTTCGTCCAGCGCAGCCTTGAGCGCGCCTGCAGCGCCGCCGCGATCTCCTGGTCCACCGGCGCGCGTGCCAGGGCGCCACTCGCGCCGCGCCGGCGCCAGCGTCCGCGCGACCAGCCGCCAGTCCCCGTCCGGCGCGCCGGCGCCCACGGCGGCGAGCTGGGCGAGGATCGCCTCGCGCCGGATTCTCGGCGCGCTGGGCGGCCTGCGCCGCGAAGTGCTGCCTGCAGGGCTCGTACGCCTGGTGGCCGAGTTCGCGGAAGCGGGCGGCTTCCGCGCCGTCGTCCTCACCGGCGCCGCGGTGCAGCGTGCGCCACTTGCTGGAGCCGGCGGATGTGCTGGGCCAGCTGCTCGGGCGCAATCTCCGCGCCGACCAGCGCGCGCATGCGCTCGATGAGTTCGGCGCGCTTCGGACCGGCGGTGAAGGCGTGCCAGTCCTGAGCTTCGCGAGCTGCTCGTCCACGCGCTCGAAGCTGGCGCGCGAACCAGGCGGGCAGGGCCGCGGCCGGCACGGCCGCGAGCGCCGTCGCCAGGTCCGCCCGCAGCCGCGCCGCACGGGCGCGCCGCGGTCGGAGCGCCTGTGCCTGGCGCAGCAGGCCGACGACGTCGCGGGCCGCGCGTGCCTCGGTGCGCTGCTGCTCCTGCGTCGCGCGTTCGGCAGCGAGCCGCTCGGCTCGGCGCCGCCGCGGCGGCTTCCGCGGCCGCGTTCGCGGCGGCGCGCGGCGGCCGCCTGCTCGGCGAGGACGCGCTCGCGTGCAGCCGCCTCCTCGGCTTCGCGCCGCTGGCGCTCGGCGGCCGCCAGCTCCTCGCGGCGTGCGTCCAGGACCTGGCGGGCCGCGGCGAGGTCGCGCGACGGCTGCGCGCAGTTGCGCGGCGGCCTGCGGCTCCAGCTCTGCCAGCGACGCTCGTGCTCGACGACCGTCGCCTCGTACAGCGGATCGTAGGGCAGGCGCGCATGGCGGCTGATCGCGGCGGCGAGCGCCTCGAGGTCGGCCTGCAGCTGCGCCGCGACCCGCTCGGCCTGCAGGCGCAGGTCGCGCTTGGTCGTGAGGATCCGGTAGACCGCGTTGTCCTTGCTGCCGCGCGTGGCGCGGATCAGATCGCGGATGCGCTCCGGATCGGCGATGGCCTCGGCGGCCCGCTGGCGGATCTTCGTGGTCGTGCCCTGCAAGGCGAACTGCGCCAACGCAGCTTCGTCCGCGCCGGCCAGGGCCTCGGCGAGCCGCGCCTCCTCGGCCGCGAGCAGCTTCGGCGCGATCGGGCCGGGCGGCGCCGCGGGTGGCGCATCGGCGACGGGTGGCGCCGGGCTCGGGGTCTGGCGCCGTCGCCGGCTTGCCGCCAAGTAGTTTCGATAGCAGGGACATGGTGCGCCAAGCGTGAAAACGCCAATTCTAGGAATCCGCGGCGACCGTCTCTGCGATCGCCGTGGCCGCGTCAGGAGTGCGGCGGGGGATGCCGCGCGCTACCGCCGCCGCCGCCCGGTTCGCCGGCCGCCCGCCACGGGAACGGGCAACTCGTAGCCGCCGATCGGGTGCCGGAAGTGCCAGGGGTTGAACTGCCGCCCGAGCGCCTCGACGACCGGCCGGCTGGGCCGGTCCGGCGGCAGCGTCACGCTCGGCGGCGCCGTCGGGAACGTGATCCGCTCGCGCTGCACGGCCGCGTAGTAGGTCATCGTCACGGTGAGGCCCTGGATCTTCCAGTGGCCGTCCTCGCGCACGTAGCTGTTCTCGTAGATGCCGTCCGCGAGCAGGAACGTGGGCGTGCCGGGCGGCGAGTTGCCCTGCACCTGCGCGTGGCCGCGCGCGCGGGCGCGTTGGCGGTCCGGGTCGACGGTGATGAGCAGCTGCTGCTGCACGTGGTTGATCACCTCGTCCTGCAGCAGGCCCCAGCGTCCTTCGCCGAGGACCTCGAGCAGGAAGGCGTGAATGCGCTCCTTGCCTTCGTAGCGGCCGCGCCCGCCGATCTCCATGTAGGCACCCCGGTCCGCGAACAGGTCGGCCATCTCGCGGAACATGCGGTTGTCCATGAAGAAGCCGTAGCAGTACTGCAGCCGGCGGATCTCCTCACGGTCCTCGAGGATGCCGACGGCGTCGGTGCCGGCGGATCTGGCCGGCCTGGGCTCGCCTGCTCGCGCAGGGCCGCCAGTTCGCGTTGCGTATCCATTCGTTGCCACTCCTGCGGCGTTCCGCGGGACATGGTGCCCCGTGCCGTAGCAGTATCGCGGCAAGGCGACTGGTCCCCGGGGCAGCGGAGCGCCGCTACCCTGGATCGGGAAGAGAAGGAGTTCAACATGGGTCTGCTCGATGGTGTCGGGTGCGGTCCTGGGCGGCGGCCAGGCCGGGGGCGCACAGAGCCCGATGACGGCGGTGATCGGTGCGCTGCTGCAGCAGCATGGCGGTCTCGGTGGCCTGGTCGGGTCCCCGTCGCGTGGCGGCTCGAGCAGCAGGTGAAATCCTGGGTCGGAACCGGACCGAACCCGCCGGTGTCGGGCGCGCAGATCACGCAGGCGCTGGGGCCGGGCAGCATCGCCCAGATCGCGCAGCAGCTCGGTCTGGATCACGGCCAGGCCGGCAACATCCTGGCGCAGGTGTTGCCGCGCACCTGATCGACCACCTGACGCCGAACGGCACGCTGCCGACGGGCGCGGCGGCCACGCAGGCCCCGAGCACCGACGTCATTGGTTCCGCGCTCGGCGCGCTGCTGGGCCGGTTGCGTACCCAGCGACGGCGCGCCGCGCTCAACGCGGCGCCGCGCCCGGCTCGCTCGCGGCGAGGAAGGCGCGCACGAAGGCCTCGAGGTGGAGCCAGGGCCGCGCGGGCTCTCCGTGATGCTGCGAAAGCGCGCCAGCGCTGCCGCCGCTGCCGGCATCGGGCCGGAGGTGCGGAATGGAATTCGGCGAGCGCGGTGCCGAGCGCCGCGGCGGTCGCCGCATCGTGGCGGCGCGCGTTCGCGATCGTGTCGCGCAGCCACTGCACGGCGTCGATCTCGCGCAGGTCGTGCCCGGTGAGCAAGCGCTGCAGCAGATCCTCGACCGCCACGTTGCGCAGCGGGATGTGCGCGGTCGGGTCGCCCGCCGCCGGCAGGCGCAATTCCGCGCGGATGTCCTGCTGGGCGAGCGTCAGGTCCTTGAGGTCGACCAGTGCCTCGCGCAGCAGCAGGCCGCCGAGGAACAGCAGGCGCGCGCCTGCGCGCCCTGCGGCAGCTGGTCGGCGGCCAGGCCTGCGCCGCGGCAGAACTGTTCGAGCGCCGTGCCGGACTCCACCAGGCCGAGGTTGATCGGGCGCGAGACGTCGCGCCGGGATTCCGCAGCCTCGCGCCGCGGATCCGGCGTCTCGTTGCGCGGATCCGGCGCCACATTGCGCAGGTCCGGCGATGTGGCGGGCTCCTGGGCGCTGCGCCTGGCTGAGGTCGAAATTCCTGAGGCCCGTGTCCTCGATCGGCAGCAGCTGCCCGTAGGCGTCGGGCACGCGCAGCCGGGCGCTCGCGGACTCGCCTTCTCCAGCACCAGCAGCTCGCTCACGTCGAGCGCCTGCGCCGGCTGCGGACGCGCTCCGGCCGCGTCGGGCGGGTGGATGGGCGCGATCGGGAATACCGAACTCGCCTCGACCGCGGGAATCGGTCCGGTACCGTCGACCGCGGCCGTGATCCGGTACCCGCCGAGGCGCAGCACGTCACCGTCGTGCAGCGCCACCAGGCCCCGGCGTCGCACCGGCTCGGGCGCGTCGTTGATGTACACGCCGTTGGTGGAGCAGTCCTCGAGCAGGTACTGGCCATTGCGGAAATGCACGCGGGCGTGGTGGGCCGAGACGAAGCGCTGGGGATCGGGCAGGATCCAGTCGTTGTCGTGGGCACGGCCGATGCTGCCGCCGCCCACGCCAATGACGATGCTGGCGGTGTCGCCGAGCGACGGTCCTTGTTCGCTGGTGATGGTCAGGCGCAGCGCCATCGGGTCATTCCGCTCGAGGATGGGGTTCCGATTCCGCCAAATCCCCGCACCCCGGCAGGGCATCCTGCCCCGGGGGCGCGTGCCAGGCGGGCACCCCATATAATAGGCGCTCGGGCACACCCGCGGGCACCCACCCAGTACCGATCAAGATGGCCGCCAGTCACATATTCAAGATATTGTTCGTCAACCAGGGCAAGGTGTACGAACTGTATGCCCGCAAGGTGAGCCACGGCGGCCTGTTCGGCTTCGTCGAGGTCGAGGAGATCACCTTCGGCGAGCGCTCCAGCGTGGTGCTCGATCCGGGCGAGGAGCGCATCAAGGCCGAGTTCGCCGGCGTCAAGCGCACCTACCTGCCGCTGCACTCGGTGCTGCGCATCGACGAGGTCAGCAAGAAGGGCACTGCGAAGATCGTGGCGCTCGAGGGCGGCAACGTCGCGGCCTTCCCGTCGACGCTGTATGCGCCGCCGACCGGTGATGCCGGTCCGAAGAAGTAGCCGATGCTGATCGTGCCGGGCGCACCGGCCGCCTCGGCCTTCCGGCTCGAACGCCTGCGCGAACGCCTCGCGGCCATCGAGCCGCGCGTCACCGGCGTGCACGCGCGCCACCTGCACTTCGTCGACTGCGATCCCGGCTTCGATGCCGCCGGCGAGGCGCGCCTGCGCCAGCTGCTCGGCGCCGGTGCGGCGCACGCCGCGCACGAGGCGGACCTGCTGTTGCTGGTGGTGCCGCGGCCGGGGACGATCTCGCCCTGGTCGAGCAAGGCCACCGACATCGCGCACGTCTGCGGGCTCGCCGGTGTGCGGCGCATCGAGCGCGGCATTGCCTGGCGCATCGTCGGCGCGGACGCCGCCGATGCGGCGCAGCGTGCGGCGCTCGCGGCGCCGCTGCACGACCGCATGACCGAAGCGGTGCTGGCGGACTTCGCCGCCGCCGCGCGGCTGTTCGCGACCGAGGCGCCGCGGCCGCTGGCGCAGGTGGCGCTGGCTGGCGGCCGCGCCGCGCTGGTCGAAGTCAATGCACGCCTCGGGCTGGCGCTCGCCGACGACGAGATCGACTACCTGCTCGAGGTGTATCGCGGCATGGGGCGCGATCCGACCGACGTCGAGCTGATGATGTTCGCGCAGGCCAACTCCGAGCACTGCCGCCACAAGATCTTCAATGCGCGCTTCATCGTCGACGGCGTCGAGCAGCCGCAGACGCTGTTCGCGATGATCCGCAACACGCATGCGCGCGCGCCGGCGGGCGTGCTCTCGGCCTACCAGGACAACGCCGCGGTGGTCGAGGGCGCGGTCGGCACCCGCTGGTTCCCGGATCCGCAGGCGGCATCTACCGCGGAGCCGACGAGCCGATCGACGTGCTGATGAAGGTCGAGACGCACAATCACCCGACCGCGATCGCGCCGTTCCCCGGCGCGGCGACCGGCTCGGGCGGAGAGATCCGCGACGAGGGCGCCACCGGCCTCGGCGCCAAGCCCAAGGCGGGCCTGTGCGGTTTCTCCGTGTCGGCGCTGCGCATCCCGGGCTACGAGCAGCCCTGGGAACTCCCGGCTGCGCGTCCCGGCCGCATCGCCAGCGCCCTCGACATCATGCTCGAGGGCCCGATCGGGGCGGCCGCGTTCAACAACGAGTTCGGCCGGCCGAACATCTGTGGCTACTTTCGCACGCTCGAGGTCGCGCAGCCGGGTGATGCGCCCGGGCGGGTGCGCGGCTACCACAAGCCGATCATGATCGCCGGGGGCCTCGGCAACGTGCGCCGGCAGCACGCGCTCAAGGGCGAGGTGTCGGTCGGCGCGAAGCTGGTGGTGCTCGGCGGGCCGGCGATGCTGATCGGCCTCGGCGGCGGCGCGGCCTCCTCGGTCGGGAGCGGTGCGAGCGATGCCGAGCTCGACTTCGCTTCCGTGCAGCGCGGCAACCCCGAGATCCAGCGGCGCGCCCAGGAAGTCATCGATCGCTGCTGGGCGCTCGGCGCCGACAATCCGATCGAGCTGATCCACGACGTCGGCGCCGGCGGCCTCTCGAACGCGGTGCCCGAGGCCGTGGCGCACAGCCGCCGCGGCGGCCGCATCGAGCTGCGCGCGGTGCCGAACGCCGAGCCGGGCATGTCGCCGCTCGAGATCTGGTGCAACGAGGCGCAGGAGCGCTACGTGCTGGCGCTGCGCGCCGACGGCGTCGCGCGCTTCAGCGCGATCGCCGAGCGCGAGCGCTGCCCGTACGCGATCATCGGCGAGACCACCGCCGACGGCCTGCTGGTGGTGCACGACGCGCGCTTCGGCAACGACCCGGTGCACATGCCGCTCGACGCGCTGCTCGGCAAGACGCCGCGCATGCTGCGCGACGTGCGGAGCCTGCCGGCGCCGCGACCGGTGGAGGACTGCGCCGGCCTCGAGCTGCGCGAGGCCGCCTTCCGCGTGCTGCGCCTGCCGGCGGTCGCCGACAAGACCTTCCTCATCACGATCGGCGACCGGAGCGTCGGCGGCATGATCAGCCGCGACCCCTTCGTCGGGCCCTGGCAGGTGCCGGTGAGCGACGTCGCGGTCACCGTCGGCGACTATCGCCACCATTTCGGCGAGGCAATGGCGATGGGCGAGCGCACGCCGGTGGCGCTGCTCGACGCGGCGGCCTCGGCGCGCCTCGCGGTCGCCGAAGCGGTGACCAACGTGCTCGCCGCCGACGTGCGCGCGCTCGGCGACATCCGCCTCTCGGCCAACTGGATGGCGGCCTGCGGCGAACCGGGCGAGGACGCGGCGCTCTACGCCGCGGTGCGCGCGGTGGGCGAGGAACTCTGCCCGGCGCTCGGCATCGCCATCCCGGTGGGCAAGGACTCGCTGTCGATGAAGACCGTGTGGCAGCAGGACGGCGCCGCGCGCAGCGTGGTCGCGCCGCTGTCGCTGATCGTCTCGGCCTTCGCGCCGGTCGGCGACGTGCGTCGCACCTGGACGCCGCAGCTGCGCACCGACCGCGGCCCGACGACGCTGCTGCTGGTCGACCTGGGCCGCGGCCGCAACCGGCTCGGCGCCTCGGCGCTGGCGCAGGTCTACAACCGCCAGGGCGGCGCGCCGGCGGACCTGGACGAGCCGGCGCTGCTGGTGCAGCTGGCCGCGGCGCTCGCCGAGCTGCGGCAGCGCGACCTGGTGCTCGCCTACCACGACCGCGCCGACGGCGGCCTGTTCGCCACGTTGGTGGAGATGGCCTTCGCCGGCCACTGCGGCCTGGAGATCGAGCTGGACGCGGGACGCGGCACGCCGCTCGCGCAGCGGTTCAGCGAGGAGTGCGGCGTCGTGCTGCAGGTGGCCACCGCGCGCCTGCACGAGGCCTGGCAGGTGCTGGCGGAGCGCGGCCTCGTCGACGTGACGCGCGTGATCGGCAAGCCGCAGGCCGCGCCGCGCCTGCGCATCGGCGTCGGTGCGCCGGTGTTCGACGAGCCGCTGGTGGAGCTGCGGCGCGCCTGGAGCGAGACCAGCCATCACATGCGCCGGCTGCGCGACGATCCGCAGTGCGCGACCGAGGAATTGGCTGCGGCGCTCGACTGGGACGACCCGGGCCTGCAGTGGCGGCTGGGCTACGACGCCGATGAGGACATCACCGCGCCGTACGTGGCGCGCGGTGCGCGGCCGCGGGTCGCGGTGCTGCGCGAGCAGGGCGTCAACAGCCAGGTGGAGATGGCCGCGGTGCTCGACCGTGCCGGCTTCGAGGCGCATGACGTGCACATGAGCGATTTGCTTGCCGGCAAGCGGCGGCTCGCGGACTTCCGCGGTCTCATCGCCTGCGGCGGGTTCTCCTACGGCGACGTGCTCGGTGCCGGCGGTGGCTGGGCCGCCTCGATCCTGTTCCACGAGCGCACGCGCGCGGAGTTCCAGAACTTCTTCCGTCGCGCCGACAGCTTCACGCTCGGCGTCTGCAACGGCTGCCAGATGCTGGCGCTGCTCAAGGAGCTGATCCCCGGCGCGCAGCACTGGCCGCGGTTCCTGCGTAACCGCAGCGAGCAGTTCGAGGGGCGGGCGACGCTGGTGGAGATCCTCGAGTCACCCTCGCTGCTGCTCGCCGGCATGGCCGGCGCGCGCCTGCCGGTGGCGGTGGCGCACGGCGAGGGGCGGCCGGAGTTCGCCGCCGACGATCTCGCGGCCTGCCTCGCCGGCGGGCTGATCGCCTATCGCTACATCGACAACCACGGCGCGGTCGCGACGCGCTATCCCGCCAATCCCAATGGCGCGGTGCGGGGCATCGCGGCCCTCACCACGGCCGACGGGCGCGCGACCCTCATGATGCCGCACCCCGAGCGCGTGTTCCGCGCGGTGCAGAACTCGTGGCGGCCGGATGCGGCCGGCGAGGACAGCGGCTGGATGCGGATGTTTCGGAACGCGCGGGTGTGGGTGGGGTAGGCGCGGCGGGGCGCACTGCAGCGCGCTCGTGTGCTTTCGGCCTGACGCGGCGGTGGAGTCGGATGGGCGCCGCCCGGCAGCGGGGTAATTGCGTTGCGGTGAGCCGAAGGGTGCCGAGGAGCGGCGGGGGACAGTGCGGCGGCTCCGGTGCCATGCGCCGAAACACACGATCGCGCTGCCGTGCACCCCGCTGCGACGTCGCGCGGGACGAGAGGTGCCCGACGCGCGGCGCCCGCGGATCGCTTCCGACCCCGAAATTCGCGCAGCGGCGTAGGGCGGGCAGGGTGTGCGAGGCTGTGGCGTGAGTTTCGGCGCACGGCACCCAGCCGCCGCACTCCGCCGTCGAGGCCACGGCACCACGTCTTGAACCGTACCGCAATTGCATCTCTGCCCGGCGGCGTCTTTCCGCCTCCACTGCCGCGTCAGGCCGAAAGCTCACGCCACACCTTCGCACGCCCTGCCCGCCACACGCCACGTCCAGGCCAGCCGTGGTGTGCGCAAGCGCTGATGTGTTCCGGCACTTCCTGCGAAGCCGCCACAGCGCTGCCCCTCATCCAGCACTGCCGCCCCGTCCTCGCTCGCCGCGGCGCCATGCATTGGCGCACGGCGGCGGCCGTCCCCACTCACTGATCGTTCCGCCGAAACCACACCACGCGCCTGCGCACGCCGCGGCCGGCCTCCCGCCCCCGCCTGTGGCGTCTCTGGCGCCGTCTAACCCCGCGCGGCGATGTCCCGCAGCGATTCCTCGCTGAAGAACCGCCGCACCATCATCGCCTGCTGCAGCCGCCCCTTGCGGACGTACAGCTGGTAGAGCAGATCCTTCATCACCTCGAGCAGCACGCCGGCCTGCTGCTCGTCGTGCAGCGGCAGGCTCGGATGCGGGTCGGCATCGGAGCCGAACACGACCCGCTTGATGTCGATGAACGTGTCCGCGTCCAGGTCGGCCATGGTGCGCACGTCGTTCAGCAGGTCGAACACGCGCATGCGCCCGGCCTCGCCGCTCTCGGCGAAGGCGGCCTGGAGCGTGCGGCGGCACATCGAGGCGAAGGCGTTGAAGGCGCCGGCCGAGTAGCAGGCGAGCGCCTCGCGGAACAGCGTCTCGATGGCCTCGGGCAGGTAGGTGTAGCTGAACTTCTCGCGCGGCCGCTCGACCTCGGTGAACTGCGCGGACAGCTCGATGCGCTGCGCGCCGTAGATCTTGGCGGCGAAGCGCAGGAAGATCGGCGCGTTGCAGGAGTCGCAGCGGTACACCACGCCGACGTGCTTGGGGCGCCAGGTCGAGAGCTCCTCGAAGCGCGGCACCGCGAGCGGGGTGATGTGCGAGAGCACCTGGCAATGCGGGCAGGTCAGCGCGAGGCTGGCTTCCTGCTCGTGATGCAGCTTGCTGCTGGCGTCGATGTAGGCCGACATGCGCTCCCTCGCGATCGAGTGTAGCGGAACGGTCCTGGAGGCCGGAGGGTCAGGCCGGCTTTTGCTTTACATAACGCAATTAAATGTAGCTTAGCCCGTAAGACGTTTGTATTTCAATCTGTGGGGCTGGGCGGCATCCTCGCCTTTGCGGCGCTTGAGGTCCTCGACGTAGTCCTGGTGGTTGCCCTCGAACCAGACGACCTCGCTGTCGCCCTCGAAGGCGAGGATGTGGGTCGCGATGCGATCGAGGAACCAGCGATCGTGCGAGATCACCACGGCGCAGCCGGGGAAGCTGAGCAGCGCCTCCTCGAGCGCGCGCAGCGTCTCGACGTCGAGGTCGTTGGTCGGTTCGTCGAGCAGCAGCACGTTGCCGCCGGACTTGAGCACCTTGGCGAGGTGCACGCGGTTGCGCTCGCCGCCGGAGAGTTCGCCGATCAGCTGCTGCTGTTGCGTGCCCTTGAAGTTGAAGCGGCCGACGTAGCCGCGCGAGGAGGTCTCGTAGTTGTCGACCTTGACGAGGTCGAGGCCGCCGGAGATCTCCTCCCAGACGCTCTTCCTGTCGTCGAGCGACTGGCGCGACTGGTCGACGTAGGCGAGCTTGACCGACTCGCCGATGCGGATGCTGCCGCCGTCGGGCTTCTCGGCGCCGGTGAGCATGCGGAACAGCGTGGTCTTGCCGGCGCCGTTCGGGCCGATGATGCCGACGATGCCGCCGCGCGGCAGGCTGAAGCTCAAGCCGTCGATCAGCAGCTTGTCGCCGAAGCCCTTGCGCAGGTCCTTGACCTCGATCACCAGCTCGCCGAGCCGCGGGCCCGGCGGGATGTAGATCTCGTTGGTCTCGTTGCGCTGCTGGAATTCCTTCGAGGCGAGTTCCTCGTAGCGCGCGAGGCGCGCCTTGCTCTTGGCCTGGCGGGCCTTGGGGTTGCTGCGCACCCACTCGAGCTCCTTCTCGAGCGTCTTGCGCAGCGTCTCCTGCTCGCGCTGCTCGAGCTCGAGGCGCTTCTCCTTCTGCTCGAGCCAGGAGGAATAGTTGCCCTGCCACGGGATGCCGTGGCCGCGGTCGAGCTCGAGGATCCACTCGGCGACGTTGTCGAGGAAGTAGCGGTCGTGCGTCACCGCGATCACGGTGCTCGGGTATTCCTCGAGGTAGCGCTCCAGCCAGGCGACCGACTCGGCGTCGAGGTGGTTGGTCGGCTCGTCGAGCAGCAGCATGTCGGGCTGCGAGAGCAGCAGCCGGCACAGCGCCACGCGGCGCTTCTCGCCGCCGGAGAGCTGGTCGATCTTGGCCTCCCACGGCGGCAGGCGCAGCGCGTCGGCCGCGATCTCGAGCTTGCGCTCCAGTTCCCAGCCGCCGGCGGCGTCGATCGCGTCCTGCAGCTTCGCCTGCTCCTCGAGCAGCTTGTTCATCTGCTCCTCGTCCATCGGCTCGGCGAACTTGTCGCTGATCTCGTTGAAGCGCTGCACGAGGCGGAAGGTCTCGCCGACGCCCTCCATGACGTTGCCGCGCACGTCCTTGGCCGGATCGAGGCCCGGCTCCTGCGTGAGGAAGCCGATGCGGATGCCCGGCTGCGGCCGCGCCTCGCCCTCGAAGTTGGTGTCGACGCCGGCCATGATCCGCAGCAGCGTGGACTTGCCCGAGCCGTTCAGGCCCAGCACGCCGATCTTGGCGCCGGGGAAGAACGACAGGCTGATGTCGCGCAGGATGGTGCGCTTCGGGGGTACCACCTTCGATACCCGGTTCATCGTGTAGATGTACTGCGCCATGGTGTTGCCGGCCGTCCTCGCGTCTGCAGGTGCGTGGCCGGCGCCGCCGGCGCGGCCACGAGGGGGGCGCATTATCCGCGAACACCGCGACGCTGGCGACAGCGCGGCCGTCCGGGCGGCCATGGACTTTGCCGATCGAGGCCCCTACGCTTCCGGCCACGGTGAACCAGCCCCCACACGACGTCGCCATTGTCCTGGGCGAGCGCCTCGCGCGTTACGGCTTCCCCGGCGGGCACCCCTTCGGCCCCGACCGCCACGGGGCGTTCCTGCGCGAATTCGAGGCCCGCGGCCTGCGCGGCCGCCTCGAGGTGCTCGATCCGGTGCAGGCCAGCGCCGAGGAGCTGCGGCTGTTCCACGCGCCGGCCTACATCGACTACGTCCGCGAGCGTTCCGAGGCCGGCACCGGGAGCCTCGACGCGGGCGACACGCCGGCCTTCCGCGGCGTCTACGAGGCGGCGGCCACGGTGGTGGGGGCGAGCCTGCTCGCCTCGGAGTGGATCATGGCGCGCACCGGCGCGCGGGCCTTCGTGCCGATCGGCGGCCTGCACCATGCGGCGCGCGACCGCGCCGCCGGCTTCTGCGTGTTCAACGACTGCGGCGTGGTGATCGAATCGCTCCGGCGGCGGCACCAGCTCGGCACCGTGGCCTACGTCGACATCGATGCGCACCACGGCGACGGCGTGTACTACGCCTTCGAGGACGATCCGAAGGTCATCATCGCCGACCTGCACGAGAC
Source organism: Steroidobacteraceae bacterium (assembly GCA_046347255.1). Lineage (GTDB taxonomy): Bacteria > Pseudomonadota > Gammaproteobacteria > Steroidobacterales > Steroidobacteraceae > FEN-1191. The sequence goes on along the minus strand of JAXMGO010000021.1, from coordinate 71,027 downwards.
CGGGCAGACGCTCTACCCGGGCACCGGGTCGGTGGAGGAGCGGGGGCGCGGCGCCGCCGCCGGCACCAAGCTCAACGCGCCGCTCCCGGCCGGCGCCGGCCCGGAGGAGTTCGCCGCGGTCTGGCCGGCCATGCTGGCGCACGTCGAGCGCTACGCGCCCGACTTCATCCTCCTGCAATGCGGGGCCGACAGCCTGGCCGGCGATCCGCTCGCCCACCTCACGCTCACGCCCGAGTGCCATGGCCGCGCCGCGCGCGACCTGGTCGCCCTGGCCCGGCGCCTCGGCCACGGCCGCGTGCTGGCGCTGGGCGGCGGCGGCTACGACCGCGGCAACCTCGCGCGCGCCTGGTGCGCCGTGGTCGAGGGCCTGCTGGCGACCACCCCCTGAAACACCCGTGCGCCGCCCGCCGGCCCGGCCCCGGGCCCGGGGGCCTTCGGGTACAATCGCGAGTTCCCCGGTTCCGGCCAGGATCCCCGTCCAGAAGGGCTTAGGCATGTATTCATCCCGTGTAGACCTCGAGAGCTTCGACACGGAGCTGTTCCGCGCGCTGGAAGGCGAGCGGCTGCGCCAGGAAGACCACCTCGAGCTCATCGCCTCCGAGAACTACACCAGCCCGCGCGTGCTCGCGGTGCAGGGTTCGGTCCTGACCAACAAGTACGCCGAGGGCTACCCGGGCAAGCGCTACTACGGCGGCTGCGAGTTCGTCGACATCGCCGAGCAGCTGGCGATCGATCGCGCCTGCCGGCTGTTCGGCGCCGACTACGCCAACGTGCAGCCGCACTCGGGCTCGCAGGCGAACGCCGCGGTGTACTTCGCGCTGCTGCAGCCCGGCGAGACGGTGCTCGGCATGAGCCTGGACGCGGGCGGCCACCTCACGCACGGCGCCAAGGTGAGCTTCTCCGGCAAGGTGTTCCACTCGGTGCAGTACGGGCTGCGCGCCGACACCGGCGTCATCGACTACGAGCAGGTGCAGCGCCTGGCGCGCGAGCACAAGCCGAAGGTGATCGTCGCGGGCTTCTCGGCCTACTCGCGCTTCCTCGACCTGCCGCGCTTCCGCGCCATCGCCGATGAAGTCGGCGCCTACCTGTTCGTCGACATGGCGCACGTCGCGGGCCTGGTCGCCGCGGGCCTCTACCCGAACCCGCTGCCGATCGCCGACGTCGTCACGACCACGACGCACAAGACGCTGCGCGGCCCGCGCGGCGGCATGATCCTGGCGCGCGCCAACGAGGCGATCACCAGGAAGCTGCAGTCGCTGGTGTTCCCGGGCACGCAGGGCGGCCCGCTGATGCACGTGATCGCCGCCAAGGCGGTGGCGCTGCTCGAGGCGCTGCAGCCCGAATTCAACGACTACCAGAAGCAGATCCTCGCCAACGCGCGCGCGCTGGCGGCCACCATGATCGCGCGTGGCCACCGGATCGTCTCCGGCGGCACCGACAACCACATGTTCCTGCTCGACCTGGTGGGCCGCGACATCACCGGCAAGGACGCGGACGCCGCGCTCGGCCGCGCCAACATCACGGTCAACAAGAACGCGGTGCCGGGCGACCCCCGGCCGCCGACCATCACCAGCGGCATCCGCATCGGCACGCCCGCGGTGACGACGCGCGGTTTCCGCGAGGCCGAGATCAGGAGCGTCGGCGGCTGGATCGCCGACGTGCTCGACGCCAACGGCGAGGAAGCGGTGGTGCGGCGCACGCGCACGGCGGTGCTCGAGCTGTGCCGGCGCTTCCCGGTGTACGGCGGCTGAGGCCGGCGCGGCGGCGGAGGGCGGTGCATGCATTGCCCGTTCTGCGGTCATGAGGAGACCAAGGTGACCGATTCGCGCCTCGCCGCCGAGGGCCGGCAGATCCGCCGGCGGCGCGAGTGCCTCGCCTGCGGCGAGCGCTTCACGACCTTCGAGAGCGCCGAGCTGGTCATGCCGCACGTCATCAAGTCCGACGGCAGCCGCGAGCCCTTCGATGCCGCCAAGCTGGCCACCGGCATGCAGAAGGCGCTGGAGAAGCGCCCGGTGAGCAGCGAGGCGGTGGACCAGGCGGTCGAACGCATCTGCCACCGGCTGCGGACGCTCGGCGAGCGCGAGGTGCCTTCGCGCACGGTCGGCGAGGCGGTGATGGAAGAGCTGCGCCACCTCGACGAGGTCGCCTACGTGCGCTTCGCCTCGGTGTACCGCAGCTTCCAGGACGTCGAGGCCTTCCGCGAGACGGTCGATCACCTGCGCCACCACCGGCGCCGGCGCGACCCGAACCGCGACCAGCTGCCGCTGCTGCCGGGCGATGCGCCGCCGCGGGGCAAGCCATCGTGAACGCCGCCGGGTTCGACGCCTTCGACGAGCAGTGCATGCGCCGCGCGCTCGAGCTCGCCGCGCGCGGCCTGTACACCACCGATCCGAATCCGCGCGTCGGCTGCGTGCTCGCCGCCGGCGGGCGGGTCATCGCCGAGGGCTGGCACCAGTGGGCCGGCGAGGCGCACGCCGAGGTGCGCGCGCTCGAGGCTGCGGGCGGCGCGGCGCGTGGCGCCACCGCGTACGTCTCGCTCGAGCCGTGTTCGCACCAGGGGCGGACCCCGCCGTGTACCGCGGCGCTGGTCCGCGCCGGCGTGGAGCGCGTGGTGTACGCGCTCGAGGACCCGAACCCGAAGGTGCAGGGCGGTGGCGCCACCGCGCTGCGCGCCGCGGGCCTGCGGGTCGAGGGTGGCCTGCTGGCGCAGGAGTCGGCGGCGCTCAATCCCGGCTTCGTCAAGCGCATGCGGACCGGCCTGCCGTTCGTGCGCGTCAAGCTCGGCGCGAGCCTCGACGGGCGCACCGCGCTCGCCTCGGGCGAGAGCCGCTGGATCACCGGCAAGCGCGCCCGCCAGGACGCGCAGCGCTATCGCGCGCGCAGTTCCGCCGTGCTCACCGGCATCGACACGGTGCTGGCCGACGATCCGGCGCTCAACGTGCGCATCGAGGAGGAGGCGCGCCAGCCGCTGCGCGTGGTGCTCGACAGCGCGCTGCGCCTGCCGCCCGCGGCACGGCTGATCGAGCGCGAAGGCGCGCCGCTGGTGTTCACCGCCGGGGCGACGCTGGCCGCGAGCCCGGCGCGCGCCGCGCTGGCCGCGCGCGGCGTGCGCCTCGAGGCGCTGCCGCTCGACTCGCCGGGCCGCCTGTCGCTGCCGGCGGCGCTGCGGCGCCTGGGCGAGCTCGAGTGCAACGAGGTGTGGGTCGAGGCCGGCGCGCGGCTCGCCGGCGCCTTCATCGCCGCGGGCCTGGTCGACGAGCTGGTCGTGTACGTCGCGCCGAGCCTGCTCGGGCACGAGGCGCGGCCGCTGGCCGAGCTGCCGGCGCCGGCGTCGCTCGCGGCGGCGCCCGCGTTCCGCTTCACCGAATGCACGCCGATCGGCGGCGACCTGCGCCTCGTCGCGCGGCCGGCCGCCGCCGGGGAGGAATAGCGATGTTCACCGGGATCATCCAGGACGTCGGCCGCATCCACTCGGTGGAGGCGCGCGGCGGCGACGTGCGGCTCGGCATCGCGGTCGGCGGCCTCGACCTCGCGCGCCAGCGCATCGGCGACAGCATCGCGGTCGCCGGCGTGTGCCTGACGGTCATCGCGCTCGACGGCGCGGTGTTCCAGGCCGACGTCTCGCGCGAGACGCTCGGGCTGACGACGCTCGGCGAGCTCGCCACGGGCCGGCGCGTCAACCTGGAGCCGGCGCTGCGCGCCGGCGATCCGCTCGGCGGCCACCTGGTGTCGGGGCACGTCGACGGCATCGCCAGCGTGCTCACGCGCGCCGGCGACGCGCGTTCGCAGCGCTTCCGGCTGCGCGCGCCGCCGGAGCTGGCGCGCTATCTCGCGCGCAAGGGCTCGGTGGCGCTCGACGGCGTGAGCCTGACGGTCAACGCGGTCGCCGGCGCCGAGTTCGACATCAACCTGGTGCCGCACACGCTCGCGGTGACGACGCTCGGTGAGCTGCAGCCCGGCACGCGCTGCAACATCGAGATCGACACCATGGCGCGCTACGCCGAGCGGCTGCTCGGCGCCGATGCAACGATCGAACGAGGTCCACCGTGAACAGCGTCGAGGAACTGCTGGCCGACCTGCGCGCCGGCCGCATGATCATCCTGATGGACGACGAAGGCCGAGAGAACGAGGGCGACCTCGTCATGGCCGCGTCGCTGGTGCGTCCCGAGGACGTCAACTTCATGGCGCGCTACGGGCGCGGGCTCATCTGCCTGACGCTGACGCGCGAGCGCTGCGCGCAGCTGCGGCTGCCGCTGATGGTCAGCGAGACCGACCGCGAGCATCGCACCAACTTCACGCTGTCGATCGAGGCGGTCGAGGGCGTCACGACCGGCATCTCGGCCTACGACCGCGCGCACACGGTGCGCACGGCGGTGCGCCCGGACGCGCGTCCCGAGGACCTGCGCCAGCCCGGCCACGTGTTCCCGATCATGGCGCAGCCCGGCGGCGTGCTGACGCGCGCCGGGCACACCGAGGCGGGCTGTGACCTGGTGCGGCTCGCGGGCCTCGAGCCGGCCGCGGTGATCGTCGAGATCATGAGCGAGGACGGCACCATGGCGCGCCGCCCGGAGCTCGAGGAGTTCGCGCGGCGCCATGGCCTGAAGATCGGCACGATCGCCGACCTGATCCGCTACCGCCTGCGCACCGAGCGCTCGGTCGAGCGCCTGTCGGAGCGCGAGGTCGACACCGAGCACGGCCGCTTCCGCCTGGTGTGCTACGAGGACCACGTCGGCCGCGACGTGCACCTGGCGCTGGTGCGCGGCCGGCTCGACGGCGCGGAGCCGCCGGTGGTGCGCGTGCACCTGATCGACACGCTGCGCGACGCGATCGGCGTGCGCGACGACACGCGCGCCTGGACGCTGGCGGCGGCGATGGCGCGCGTCGCGCGCGAGGAGGCCGGCGTGATCGTGATCCTGCGGCAGGGCGAGGCCCCGCGCGAGCTGGTCGACGCGGTCGGCGCGATCGGCCAGCGGCGCTCGCCCGAGGCCGCGGTGGGCGGCAGCGTGCTGCGCACCTTCGGCGTCGGCGCGCAGATCCTGCAGGACCTGGGCGTGCAGCGCATGCGCGTGCTGTCCGCGCCGCGGCAGCTCCACGGCCTGTCGGCCTTCGGCCTGGAGATCGTCGAATACATCGGCGATCGCGGCTGAGCCTGGGCTATACTCGCGAGCCGCCATGGGCAAGACCGCAGCTCCCGACGAGACACCTTCCGCGCGCGGCCTGCGCTGCGCCGTGGTCGCGGCGCGCTACAACGAGGCGATCATCGAGCTGATGCTCGCCGGGGCGCGCGCCGCCTGGAAGGAGTACGGCGGCGAGGACTCGACGCTGCGCGTCGAGCGCGTGCCCGGCGCATTCGAGCTGCCGCTGGCGGCGCGCCAGCTGGCGCTGCGCGGTGGCATCGACGCGGTCGTCGCCCTCGGCTGCGTGATCCGCGGCGAGACCGCCCATTTCGACTTCGTCGCCGGCGAGTGCGCCCGCGGGCTGATGCGCGTGATGCTCGAGAGCAGCGTGCCGGTGTGCCTCGGCGTGCTGACGACCGACACGGTCGCGCAGGCCGAGGAACGCGCCGATCCCGCCCGCCTCAACAAGGGCGGCGAGGCCATCGCCACGGCCATCGCCATGGCGCGCCTGCTGCGCCGGATCTGATCCCATGAGCGAGGCTGCCCCAACGCGCCCCGGCAGCCGCTCGGTGGCGCGCAAGCTGGCGCTGCAGGCGCTGTACCGCTGGCAGCTGAACGCCTGCCCCTGGCAGGACCTGGTCGGCGAGTTCGCCGGCGCCGAGGACATGGCGCGCGCCGATGGCGAGTACTTCCGCGAGCTGGTGGCGGCGGTCACCGCGGCGAGCGCCGAGCTCGACGCCGCCCTGCAGCCCTTGCTCGACCGTCCGCCGGCGCAGCTCGATCCGATCGAGCACGCGGTGCTGCTGATCGGCGCGCACGAGCTGCGCGACCGGCCCGAGGTGCCGTTCCGGGTGGTCATCAACGAGGCGGTGACGCTCGCCAGGCGCTTCGGCGCCACCGAGGGCCACCGCTACATCAACGGCGTACTGGACCGCGGCGCCCGCCTGTGGCGCCCGCAGGAGCACGGCGGCACCGCGCCGCTGTGATGCAGTTCTCAGCCGCGCGGGCCCGGCCGTGCGGCATTTGCCCTGCGGCGGCGCGCCGTCGCCGCCGCCGCGCGGCGCGGGCCTGCCCCCGGGACCTGCATCACAGATCGCCCGCCGAGCACCCCCGTATCCTCGTGGCCGATCCACCGGCAGAACGGCATCGATGGCAGCCCCCGTACCCACTCCCGCGCGCGCCCGCAAGACGCCCGAGCGCATCGGCAAGTACCTCATCATCAACGAGGTCGGCCGCGGCAGCACCGGGACCGTGTACCTGTCGCACGACCCGTACTACGGCCGCGACGTCGCGATCAAGGTCTACAACATCGAATCGGGCGGCGACGACGAGCGCGCGCGCATCGCACGCAAGATGTTCCTGTCCGAGGCCCACATGGTGGGCATGCTGCACCACCCGAACATCCTGCCGATCTTCGACGCCGGCGAGGAAGGCGGCCGCTGCTACATCGTCACCGAGCACGTGCACGGCGCGCGCACGCTGGCGGCCTATTGCCGCCCGGACAACCTGCTGCGCATCGACGACGTGGTCGAGATCATGTTCAAGTGCGCCAAGGCGCTGCACTACGCGCACTCGCGCGGCGTGATCCACCGCGACGTCAAGCCCTCGAACATCATGCTGACGCAGGACAGCGACGTCCGCATCATCGACTTCGGCATCGCGCTGGTGGCCGACTCCGAGATCTCGCGCATCGAGGGCATCGCCGGTTCGCCCAGCTACATGTCGCCCGAGCAGGTGCAGAGCCTCGAGCTCACCAACCGCTCCGACCTGTACTCGCTCGGCGCGGTGATGTACGAGCTGCTGACCGGCACGCGGCCGTTCCGCGCCGGCAACCTCGCCAAGCTCCTGCACCAGATCGTCTACGCGACGCCGCCGCCGATCCACACGCTGCGCGCCGAGATCCCCGAGGAGCTCGAGAACGTGGTCGCCACGGCGCTGCGCAAGGAGCCCGACCAGCGCTACAAGAGCGGCCTCGACTTCGCCGCCGAGCTGACCCGCGTCCACCAGAAGCTGCGCCAGCGCTACTCGCGCATGGACCAGCAGGAGCAGTTCGGCCTGCTGCGGCTGCTGAAGTTCTTCCACGACTTCTCGCACGCCGAGATCAACGAGGTGATGCGCGCCAGCCAGTGGCAGGACTACGCCGCCGGCGAGGAGATCGTCAAGGAAGGCGAGATGGACGATCGCTTCTACATCATCGTCTCGGGCACCTGCAGCGTCGAGCGCAACGGCCGGGCCGTCGGGCTGCTCTCGACCGGCGAGTGCTTCGGCGAGACCAGCTACGTGCAGGGTGCCAAGCGCACGGCGACCATCCGCGCCGCCGAGCTGGTCACCGTGCTGAAGGTGAGCTCGACGCTGCTCGAGCAGGTCTCGGCCTCCTGCCAGCTGCGCTTCAACCGCGTGTTCCTGCGTTCGCTGATCAGCCGGCTGCAGAACGCCGAGTAGCGTTCACACCGGGACGGCGACCCGCTTTCCGGCGAAGACCGACTGCCAGCTCTCGATCTCGCTGACCACCGCCTCGTCCATCGCGTGCGCCAGGTCGGCGGCGCGGCCGAAATCCACTCGCGCATCCGGCGCGGCGAGCAACTGCGTGATGCGCTCGTCGACCTCCTGCAGCCGCCCCGCGGTGACCCGCGAGATCGCCGCGAAGCGCTCGAAGTCGCCGAAGTAGCGGATGCCGGCAATCGCGCTGCCGAGCGTCGGCAGCAGCACGCCCAGCAAGGTGAAGTGGTAGGAGCCGTCGTGGGCAAACCGCGCCGACCACCAGCCGGCGGCGCCGCCGGCCTTCAGTGCCAGGTACGAGGCCACGGACACGACCGCGGCGACGAACAGCAACTCCGCGCTGCGGTCGAGGTTGCGGTGCACGGTTTCGAGCCGATGCGCCTTGGCGCGGTGGTAGTCGCGCTGGCGGACCACGTGCTCGCGCAGCGGGCCGCCGAGCGCCCGGCGCAGGTACGCCGGGGTGACCGCCAGGCGTGGCAGGCCGAGCTCGCGCAACGCCTGGCGCGCATACCATTCGGGCCAGGACGAATCGGTGCTGCGGGGCCAGCGTCCCGGGGCGCGGGCGACGCCGAACAGCAGCAGGATCGGCGCATGCCGCAGGTATTCGGCGATGCGCCGCGTTGCCAGCCAGCGGTCGTGCCAGCGGCGGCGGTGTCCCGCCGCCGTGATGGCGAGCACCGTGCCCAGCAGCAGCAGCTCCGCGAGCGCGAAGGGCCATTTGTGCCCCGAATCGGTCCAGGGCAGGTAGGCCACGCCGCCGATGATCGCCAGGGCTGCCAGCAGGAAATTGGCGGTCATGCCCCCGCGATACACGTCCGACAGCCAGGCCGAGACGCCGTCTGCCCAGGCGAAGCGCCGCAGGACCGCGGTGTCGATGCGCCGTACGTGCTCCGGATCCTGGCCCTCCAGCTCGAGCGCCTGCGCCAGCAGCCTGGCCGCGCTGCCGGTGGCGATGGCCTCGGGACGTTCGTAGACCTGGCGCAGGGGCGCCAGGCGGCGCCAGCCGGTCGCCCCGAACAGCGCCTCGATGCGGCGGTAGGCGTGCGACCAGGGGTGGCTGTGTCGATGCAGTGTCTCGCGCGCCAGCGTATGCACGCCAGCGCTGCCTGCCGGATGGGCCGCGCCGTCCGGCCCCACCGGTGGGCGCAGCGAACCCGCCACGAGCATGCGCAGCCTGGCGCGCAACGCATCGTCCGGCGGCGCCGCTGCGGTGTCGGCGGCGGAGTCGGCTGCGGCGTTGCTCGCGGCGTTCGCGACGCAGCCCGCCAGCGCTTCCGGGCCCGCGAGCAGGCGCCAGCTGCGCGGCCGGTGGGCGTCGATCCACAGGACCGGCGTGCCGGCATCGAGGGCCGCCTGGATCGTGTGGCCGGTGCCGCCGACTGGTGCGGCCGACGTGCCGTCCCATACCGCGACCATCAGGTCCGACTGCTCGATCATGACGCGTGCGGCAATGGCGACGCGCTGCGAGCATTCGGCCGCGAAGCGTGTCGCGAGCCGCACATCCGCGGGATCCGCGCGGGTCGCGAGCAGCAGCGCGGCGAGTCCCGTGTCCTGCTCGGCGAGGGCGAACACGCGCGCCTGGCGGGCGAGGGCGTGGATGCGGGCGGCGCGCTGGCGCGTCGGGGCGCTGCAGTTCCCGGACTCGCCGCTGGGGTCGGCGAGCAGGGCATCCACTTCCGCGACGCTGGCCGGATCCGCATTGATCGCCGCGTTCAGGCCCAGGCCGAAGGGCAGCGGCACCACCAGCTCCCACCCGAGCGCCAGCGCACCTGCCGCGGCCACCTGGTCGGTTCCTGCCGCCAGCATGGTGTGCAGGCGCGTGGGCGCCACGGCGTGCGTCGCGGCGCATTCGGCCACCGCGGCCTCGATGAGGGCGAACAGGTCGCGTAGTGCCGCCTCGATGCCGGAGCGGTTGGCCGAGTAGGTGGCATTGCCGTCGCGATGACCGGTGACGGCGACGCAGAAGCGCGCCGCCGGCGCCGGCGGCGCGCCGTCCAGGGCTGCTGGGCGCTCGCTCATGCGGTGGGCGGCTCCCGTGGCGTATCGAGCCAGACGTCCTTGAACACGGAGAACATCCGCGCGGAGACCTCCGGATTCAACCGGCTGGCCGCGTGACGTGGCTCCTCGCGCACCCAGCGCGAGCCAACGGACTTCCTCGACCACGGCACGACCGCGGCCCGTGCATTGCGCCGCGCCCGCCCGGTCACCTGGTCGTACGCCTCGCCCGAGCGCAGCGTCTGGTCCCACCAGACGTCCAGCCCCTCGCGCCCGAAGCCTTCAGCGAAGCGCCGCGCCACCGCCTGGTCCTCGCGGTTGCAGGAGAGGAAGACATCGGGTGCCGCCGTCATCAGCGGTACACCTCGAAATCATCGGCGCCCACCGGGCGCGCGTAGTCGCCCCAGCGGCCCGAGGCGCGCCAGTAGTCGTGGAGGCCCAGGTCGCGTACCAGCTGCTTGAATCCGGGCGTCGCCCGCGCCGGCCTGAACTGCGGGTGCCAGAGGTCGACGATCTGGTGCTGGAACTGGCTGCCGAAGCCGCGCTGCAGGTACTCCAGCGCCGCCGCATCGTCGCCGGCGTAGGCGGCGAGGTGGGCCAGGCCATCCAGGCGCGAGGTGTTCTGGTAGAACGGGTCGGCCGCTGCCGCTGTCACGAGTTGCATGACTGCGGCCCGATCGTCCAGCCGATCGAGGACCTCGCGGTGGATCGGCAAGAACTCGTGGCCACGCGCGAGGTAGTCCCGGAAGCGGTCCCTGACGGTCGCGGCGCTTCCGGTCGCCATGGCGCGCCGCAGGGCGAAGTAGTCAACGAAGGAGGCGTCACCCGGCAGCGTCGACATCCGTCGATGCTCCGATTCGGCCTCTTCGTACCTGCCGGCGCAGTCGAGCGTGAACAACAACATCAGTATCGGCGCCAGCGGATCGGCCTTCGCGAGGGATCGGAACCAGTCGATGGCCTCGTTGATCCGGCCGACGCTGGCCAGGAACAGGCCGATCGCGCCCCGAATGTCGGCCATTCGCGTCCCGCTCAACCGGGAAGGGCTGGATCCGGCGACTCGATCGATGGCGGCGCCAGCCGCGATCCAGTCGCGGCTGCTGAACATGGATTGCACGCCCTGGACGAGCATGACCTGGTCGGGGTCCGACGTGAGGCGCCTGGCGCGTTCCAGTGCCTCGTGGCTGAGTCGGCGCCACTCGTCGGCGGACTGCGGCAGCAGGACGATCGCACCGCTGTAGATGCCCGCGAGGGAGGCCCACGCTTCGTAGAAATCCGGATCGAGCTCGAGCGCTTCGCGGTAGAGGCCGATCGCGCGCTGGAACGACTGCGGGGTGAGCAGTCCCTGCTGGGCCTGCGCGCGCAGGAAGAGATCATAGGCTTCGACGTTGTCGGTGCCGCGTTCCTGGAGCGCCTGCTTCTCCTCCGGCAGGAGATTGATCTTCAATGCCGCAACGACCGCCTGCGAGATCTCGTCCTGCAGCGCGAAGATGTCGTTGAGGTCGCGGTCCCAGCGCTCGGCCCAGAGGTGCGCGTTGGTGGCGCCGTCGATGAGCTGCGCGGTGATGCGCACGCGGTTGCCGGCCTTGCGCACGCTGCCTTCCAGCACGTGCGTGACGTTGAGCCGGCGGGCGACCTGCGCGATGTCCACCTGCCTGCCCTTGAAGGCGAAGGCGGAATTGCGCGCGATGACGAGCATCGCCGACACCTTGGAGAGGTCGGTGATGATGTCCTCGCTGATGCCGTCGGAGAAATACTCCTGCTCCGCATCGCCGCTCATGTTGGCGAAGGGCAGCACGCAGATCGACAGGCGCTCGGGCCGCGGCGCGGCCGAGGCCTGCGGCGAGGGTGGCGCTGCCACGGCGGGTGGCTTTGCGGACGGAGTGCCACCGGCCACGAACCGCTGCACGTCCGCGAGGAACGAGCGCCAGGCGGCATCGCCGGCATCGCCCTGCCAGTGGCACAGGTCCGCGGTCTGCGTGAGCTCGAACATGATCGGGCGCTCGCAGGGCTCGATCATCGCCGGCACCAGCGTGTGCTGGCGGTCGGCGAGGGTGGCCTCGGCGCGCACCCAGCGCGACTCCACCGACTTCCTCGACCACAGCACGACGACGGCCTTTGCGCTGCGCAGAGCCTGCTCGGTCACCTGGTCGTAGGCCTCGCCGGAGCGCAGCGTCTGGTCCCACCAGACGTCCAGCCCTTCGCGCCCGAACCCTTCGGCGAAGCGCCGCGCCACCGCCTGGTCCTCGCGGTTGTAGGAAAGGAAGATGTCAGGCGCGCCGCTCATGCGGCCGCCGGCGCTTCAGGCGTGGCGAGCCACACGTCGCGGAAGACGCGGAACATCTCGGCCGACGTCTCGGGGTGCAGCAGGCTCGCCTGGTGGCGTGCCTCCCACAGCTCCAGCGTCGTCCCCGGATCGTTCGCGCGCAGGCGGCGCAATGCGTCCTGGGCCTCGGGCCGACGGCCCAGCTTCTCGAGGTGGACGACGGCGTCCTTGAGCGCAAACGTGAATTGCGGATTGGCGAGCAGTGACTGCCGCGTGGCGTCCAGTGCCTGCTCGTAGCGCTCCGCCATGTAGTGAGCGCCAGCGCGCTGCAGCCACGCGACGCTTGCACCAGGCCCCCTGGGGTTCAGCCTGGCCGCGGCGTCGAGGTGCACCAGCGCCTCCTCGGGCTGCCGGAGGTACATGCACAACATGACTGCGGCCGTATGCGCCGCTTCGCTGCCGGGATTGAGCTGCACCGCACGCTGCGAGCATGCCAGCCCTTCCTGCCAGGCGCCGGTCAGGCACAGCGACATGGCGACTACCGACAGAACGAACGGATCGCTGGCGCCGATCGCGAGGGCTTCATCGGCGTGCGCACGTGCCTCCCGCGCCACGTCGGCGTCGCGTCCGCCGGTCCGATGCCAGTTGTCGAGTGCCAGCGCCTGCGCCAGCGCGGCATGTGCCAGGGCGTAGCCGGGCGCCAGGGCTACCGCCCGGCGTGCTTCGGCAATGGCAGTGCGCAGGCTTTCCGGGCTCTGGCGGATGCCGGCGACCCGGGCGCGGACCACGGCCTCCCAGGCATTGAGGTCGCCGGGCTTCTTCAGTGCCCTTTCGATTTCCGCGTACTCGACCTGGACGCCGAGCATCGCCGCCACTTCGACGACCAGTGACTCCTGCAGTTCGGCGAGCTCGGTCAGCGGCCGGTCGAATTTCTGCGTCCACAGGATGGAGCCGCTGGCGGCGTCGACCAGCTGCGCCGTCACCCGCAGGGTCGCGCCGACCCGGCGGACGTTGCCTTCCAGCAGGTAGCGCACGCCGAGGTCGCGGCCGATGGCGCGTACGTCGCGGACACCGTCACGGTACGCCAGGGTGGAGCTGCGCGCGATCACCCGCAGCATGCGGCTCAGCGACAGCGCGGCGACCAGATCCTCGACCATGCCGTCCGCGAAGACGTCATCCGCCCGCTCGCCCGACCGGTTGGTGAAGGGCAGGAGCGCGAGCGAGGGCCGCAGGTCTTCGGCATCGGGGCGGCCGACCGCAGCCGTCGGGTTCGTGCCGGACCCCGCGTGCGGTCCGGGCATGGTGGCGGGGACTCTGGCGGGCGGCGCCGCGCCGATGAACCGCCGCACATCGGCGAGGAACGAGCGCCAGGCGGCGTCGCCGGCATCGCCCTGCCAATGGCACAGGTCGGCGGTCTGCGTGAGCTCGAACATGATCGGCCGCTCACAAGGCTCGATCATCGCCGGCACCAGCGTGTGCTGGCGGTCGGCGAGGGTAGCCTCGGCGCGCACCCAGCGCGACTCCACCGACTTCCTGGACCACAGCACCACCACCGCCTTGGCGCTGCGCAGCGCCTGCTCGGTGACCTGGTCGTAGGCCTCGCCGGAGCGCAGCGTCACGTCCCACCAGACGTCCAGCCCTTCGCGCCCGAACCCTTCGGCGAAGCGCCGCGCCACCGCCTGGTCCTCGCGGTTGTAGGAGAGGAAGATGTCAGGCGCGATCGCTTCCACCGGCGCTATGGGCCCCCTGTCCGGTCTTGGCGCCGGAATGATTGCCATTCTAGCCGAGCCCGGCGGGCGATTGTCGCTCTGCAGCGAGACGGGGCCGCGGCCGGACCCGCCGACCGTGCCGGGAACGAGGGCCTGCTGCCCGGCCCGGCTTGTCGCCGCCTCAGCCCGCCGGTGGCGGCGGGTCGCGGTCCTTGTTGCGCTCGATCAGCGCGTAGGCCGAGTGGTTGTGGATCGACTCGAAGTTCTCGCTCTCGACCACGTAGGCGGCGATGCGCGGCTCGTTGTTCAGGCGCACGGCGACGTCGCGCACCATGTCCTCGACGAACTTCGGGTTGTCGTAGGCGCGCTCGGTCACGTACTTCTCGTCCGGGCGCTTGAGGATGCCGTAGAGCTCGCAGGAAGCCTCGCTCTCGGCGATGTCGATCAGTTCCTCGATCCACATGTGCTTGCGCAGCCGCGCCATGATCGTCACGTGCGAACGCTGGTTGTGCGCGCCGCGCTCGGAGATCTTCTTCGAACAGGGGCACAGGCTGGTGACCGGCACGACGATCTTGACCCAGGTGAGCGTCTCGCCGTGGCAGATCTCGCCGACCAGCGAGCACTCGTAGTCCATCAGGCTCTCGACGCCGGAGACCGGCGCCTTCTTGGACACGAAGTACGGGAAGCTCATCTCGATGTGGCCGGATTCGGCTTCCAGCCGCTCGGCCATCTCGCGCAGCATGGCGCGGAAGGAGTCGACCGAGATCTCGCGCTCGTGGTGCAGGATCTCGACGAAGCGCGACATGTGCGTGCCCTTGAAGTTGTGGGGCAGGTTCACGTACATGTTGAAGGTCGCGACCGTGTGCTGCTCGCCGCTGGAGCGGTCCTTGACGCGCACCGGGTGGCGGATGTCCTTGATGCCGACGCGGTTGATCGGGATGCGCCGCAGGTCCGCGCGGCTCTGCACGTCCTCGACCACGCCGCTCTCCACCTCGCTCGTCGTCGCCGTCGTGTCCATCCGCCTACCTCGATTCGGAGGCCGCCGGCCGTCCCGCGGCCGCCAGCCTGGATGCCGCTCGCGCCGGCCTGGCATTGCTCCCCACCGCCGCCCACCAGCGCTCCACGCTGGCAGTGATCGTCGCCACGTCCAGCCCGGCCTCGGCGAGGCACTCCTCGCGGCTGCCGTGCTCGATGAAGCGCGGCGGGATCCCGAGGTGCAGCCGCGGCCCGGCCAGCGACGCGCCATCGAGGAACTCCGCCACGGCGCCGCCGGCGCCGCCCTCGACCACGTTCTCCTCGAGCGTCACCAGCGCGGCGTGCTGCGGCACCAGCTCGCGCAGCAGCGCGGTGTCGAGCGGCTGCACGAAGCGCATGTTGACCAGCGTGGCGTCGAGCTTCTCGGCCACCGGCCGCGCGGCCTCGACCATCGGGCCGAAGCCGAGCAGCAGCAATCCCGACTGCCCGCGCCGCCGGATCTCGGCGCGGCCGAGCGGCAGCGCCTGCATCACCGGCTGGATCGCGACGCCCGGACCCTGGCCACGCGGATAGCGTACCGCCGCCGGGGCATCCAGTGTCACGGCCGTGTAGAGCATCTGCCGGCATTCGTTCTCGTCGGCCGGCGCCATCACCACCAGGTTCGGCACGCAGCGCAGGAACGAGAGGTCGAAGCTGCCGTTGTGCGTCGCGCCATCGCCGCCGACCAGGCCGGCGCGGTCGAGCGCGAAGGTCACCGGCAGGTTCTGCAGCGCCACGTCGTGGATCAGCTGGTCGTAGGCGCGCTGCAGGAACGTGGAATAGATGGCCACGACCGGCCGCAGGCCCTCGCAGGCGAGGCCGGCGGCGAAGGTGACCGCGTGCTGCTCGGCGATGGCGACGTCGAAGTAGCGCGTCGGGAAGCGCTGCGAGAACTCGACCAGCCCCGAGCCCTCGCGCATCGCCGGCGTGATGCCGACCACGCGCGTGTCGGCCGCGGCCATGTCGCACAGCCAGTCGCCGAATACCTGCGAGTAGCTCGGGCCCGCGGTGATCTCCTTGATGAGCCGCCCGCTCTGCGGGTCGAAGGGGCCGGGGCCGTGCCAGGTGATCGGGTCCTGCTCGGCCGGCGCGTAGCCCTTGCCCTTCTGGGTCACGACGTGCAGCAGCTGCGGCCCGGAGAGCCCCTTGACGTTGCGCAGCGCGCGCACCAGCGCGCCGAGGTCGTGGCCGTCGACCGGGCCGAGGTAGTTGAAGCCCATCTCCTCGAACAGCGTGCCGGGCAGCACCATGCCCTTCATGTGTTCCTCGGAGCGGCGCGCGAACTCGCGCACGTGCGGCATCTGGCGCAGCGCGCGCTTGCCGCCCTCGCGCAGGTGCGTGTAGAGCTTGCCGGAGAGCACGCGCGCGAAATAGTTCGACAGCGCGCCGACGTTCTCCGAGATCGACATGTCGTTGTCGTTGAGCACCACCAGCAGGTCGTGCGGCAGGCTCCCCGCGTGGTTCAGCGCCTCGAAGGCCATGCCGGCCGACATCGCCCCATCGCCGATGATCGCGACCGCGCGGCGGTCCCCGCCGGCGAGCGCCGTCGCCACCGCCATGCCGAGCGCGGCGCTGATCGAAGTGCTCGAGTGGCCGACGCCGAAGGTGTCGTAGGCGCTCTCGGCGCGCGCCGGGAACGGCGCGAGGCCGTGGAGCTGCTTGATCGTGCCGAGCCGGTCGCGCCGGCCGGTGAGCACCTTGTGCGGGTAGGCCTGGTGGCCGACGTCCCACACCAGGCGGTCGCGCGGCGTGTCGTACACGTAGTGCAGCGCGATGGTGAGCTCCACCGTGCCGAGCCCGGCGGCGAAATGCCCGCCGCGCGTGCTGACCGTCTGGATCAGGAAGTCGCGCAGTTCGACGGCGAGCCGCGGCAGGTCGCGCTCGGGCAGGGCGCGCAGGTCCGCCGGCGACTCGATGGCGCCGAGCAGCGGCCAGGGGCTCTTGGAGTTGCTCATAGGATCGGAACGGAGAGTCTACACGCTGGCGGGTGCCGACCGCCCGCGGGACGGACCGCGGGGCGCCCGGCCGGACGCCATCAGTTCACCCGGTCGACGACGTACGCGCCCAGCTCGCGCAGCGTGTCGGCCGCGGTGCCCAGCGGGGCCAGCGCGCCGAGCGCGGCGTCGCGGTGCCGGGCGGCGAGGGCGCGGGCGCGCTCCAGCCCGAAGACGCTCGGGTAGGTCGGCTTGCCGAGCGCCTCGTCGGCGCCGGCCTTCTTGCCGAGGACCGCGGTCTCGCCGGTGACGTCGAGGATGTCGTCCTGGATCTGGAAGGCGAGGCCGATCTCCGCGCCGAAGTGCCGCAGGGCCTCGAGGCGGGCGCCGGCGGCGCTGCCGCTCGCCAGCGCGCCGAGCTCCACGCTCGCGGCGATCAGCGCCCCGGTCTTGCGCCGGTGCATGGTCTCGATGTCGCCGGGCCCGAGCGCTCGCCCGACGGCGGCGATGTCGATCGCCTGGCCGCCGGCCATGCCGCCGGTGCCGATGGCGCGTGCCAGCGTCGCGAGCATGGCCGCGCGGGCGGCGTCGGGCAGGGCGGCCGTGCCGCCCGCCAGCACGTCGAAGGCCAGCGCCTGCAGCGCATCGCCCGCGAGGATCGCCGTGCCCTCGTCGAAGGCGCGATGGCAGGTCGGGCGGCCGCGACGCAGGTCGTCGTCGTCCATGGCCGGCAGGTCATCGTGGATCAGGCTGTAGGCGTGGATCAGCTCGACGGCCACGGCCGGGGCATCGAGCAGCTCGGGCGCGGCGCCCAGCGCCGTGCCGGTGACGTACACCAGCACCGGCCGCAGGCGCTTGCCGCCGCCGAGCACCGAGTAGCGCATCGCCTCGCGCAGCCGCGCGGTCGGCGGATCGGGCTCGCCCAGCGTGCGGTCCAGGTGCGCCTCGATGCGCCGCTGCCAGACCGCGATGCGCTGCGCGAAGGCGGACGCGGTGGCGGTGGCGGGCTCAGCGGCCGTCGGCATCGTCGCCATCGTCGTCGGCGTCCGCGGCGGCGTTGAAGTCCGCGAGGCGGGCTTCGCCGCCCTGCTGCGTGAGGACCTGCACCTTCTGCTGTGCCGCCTGCAGCGCCGCCTGGCAGGCGCGCGTGAGCTTCACGCCCTGCTCGAAGGCGGCGAGGGCCTGGTCGAGCGGCAGTTCGCCGCTCTCCAGGCGCGCGACCAGCGCCTCGAGTTCGGCCAAGGTCTGTTCGAAGCCCGGTTGTCGGGGAGTGCGTGCCATGGGGCGAGCGACCTTACACAGCGGCGCAACACGCGGTCAAACTGCTATGCTCGCCGCCCCCCGGCCGGCGGCGGCCGGCCGTTGACGGTGCTTCCGCGCGCGTCCTAGAATTCTGTCCAATTTAGAATCAGTCTAAAGCCCGTCAGGGCATCAGAGGAGCCAACCATGAAGAACCTCAAGGGGACCCGGACCGAGAAGAACCTGAAGGACGCCTTCGCGGGCGAGTCGCAGGCGAATCGCCGCTACCTGTATTTCGCAGCCAAGGCCGACGTCGAGGGTTTCAACGACGTTTCCACGGTGTTCCGCTCGACCGCCGAGGGCGAGACCGGCCATGCGCACGGCCACCTCGAGTACCTCGAGCAGGTGGGCGACCCGGCGACCGGGCTGCCGATCGGCGACACGAAGAACAACCTCAAGGCGGCCATCGCCGGCGAGACGCACGAGTACTCCGACATGTACCCGGGCATGGCGAAGGCGGCCCGCGAAGAGGGCTTCCCGGAGATCGCGGACTGGTTCGAGACGCTGGCGAAGGCCGAGCGCTCGCACGCCAACCGCTTCCAGAAGGCCCTGGACACGCTCTGAGCGTCCGGGGTCGGGGCTGAAGCGGCATGGCGGGCGCGGGCGCGGGCGGCGGCGCGGGGGCGGGGGTGCGCGAGGGCAGCCTCGGGGCGCCGACGCGCCATCCGCTGCAGTGGCGCGACCCGGCGTTCCATGACGAGGCCGCGCTCGGCAAGGAGCTCGAGCGCGTCTTCGACATCTGCCACGGCTGCCGCCGCTGCTTCAACCTCTGCCAGTCGTTCCCGACGCTGTTCGACGCCATCGATGCATCGCCCACCGGCGAACTCGATGGCGTCGAGCGCGCGGTGTACTGGAAGGTCGTGGACCACTGTTACCTCTGTGACATGTGCTACATGACCAAGTGTCCCTACGTGCCGCCGCACGAGTGGAACATCGACTTCCCGCACCTGATGCTGCGCGCCAAGGCGCAGGGCTTCCGCGCCGGCCGGCCCGGCCTGCGCGACCGCCTGCTGACTTCCACGGACACGGTCGGGCGCCTCGCCGGCATCCCGGTCGTCGCCGAGGTGGTCAACGCGGTGAACGCGAGCCCGATGGGCCGCAAGCTCCTCGAGCACGCGCTCGGCGTGCACCCGGAGGCGCCGCTGCCCAAGTACCACTCGACGCCGGCGCGCGCGCTCCTGTGGGAGCAGCCGCTGCACCAGCCCGAGCCCCGGGCGACGCCCGAGACCACGGGGCGCGTGGCGCTGTTCACCACCTGCTACGGCAACCGCAACGAGCCCGACCTGCCGGTGGACCTCGCGGCGGTGTTCCGCCACAACGGCATCGAGGTGGTGCTGGTCGGGCGCGAGCGCTGCTGCGGCATGCCCAAGCTCGAGCTCGGCGACCTCGAGGCGGTGGCGCGCGCCAAGGACGCCAACATTCCCGAGCTGCTGCGGCTGGTCGAGGCCGGCTACGACATCGTCGCGCCGATTCCCTCATGCGTGCTGATGTTCAAGCAGGAGCTGCCGCTGATGTTCCCCGAGGATGCCGACGTGCAGCGCGTGCGCCGCCGCATCTTCGACCCGTTCGAATACCTGATGCTGCGGCACAAGGCCGGGCTGCTGCGCACCGACTTCCAGCGCCCGCTCGGCAGCGTCAGCTACCACGTGCCCTGCCACCTGCGGGTGCAGAACATCGGGCTGAAGACGCGCGATGTCCTGCGGCTGGTGCCGGAGACGACCGTGGACGTCATCGAGCGCTGCTCCGGGCACGATGGCACCTACGCGGTCAAGAGCGAGTTCCGCGCGGCCTCGGTGAAGATCGGCCGGCCGGTCATGCAGCGCGTGGCCGCGGCCGGGCCCGATTACTACGCGAGCGATTGCCCGATGGCCGGGCACCAGATCGCCAGCGGCCTCGAGGATGCGCAGCACGCGGCGCCGACGCACCCGCTGAAGCTGCTGCGCATCGCCTACGGCATCTGATGCACAAGCTGCGCCGCGAGGACCTGCTGTCGCTGGAGCAATACGCGCTGCAGCGCGTGGCGATCCGCGCGCGCCTGATGGAGCACCGGCGCGTGCGCCAGCTCGCCGTCGGCGCGCACTGCACCTGGAGCTTCGAGGACCGCGAGACCGTCCGCTACCAGGTGCAGGAGATGCTGCGCATCGAGCGCATCTTCGAGGCCGCCGGGATCGAGGACGAGCTCGCCACCTACAACCCGTTGATCCCGGACGGGGGCAACCTCAAGGCGACGCTGCTGATCGAGTACCCCGACCCGGCTGAGCGCGCCGGGCGGCTGCGCGAGCTGCGTGGCCTCGAGCGGCGCTGCTGGCTGCGCGTCGCGGGGCACGAGCCGGTGTACGCGGTGGCCGACGAGGACCTCGACCGCGAGACCGCCGAGAAGACCTCGGCGGTGCACTTCCTGCGCTGGGAGTTCACGCCGGCCATGGTCGCTGCCCTGAAGGCCGGTGCGGCGCTCGATGCCGGCATCGATCATCCGGCCTACTCGGCCCGCGTCGAGCCGGTCCCCGGGGAAACGCGCCGCGCGCTGCTCGCCGACCTCGACTGAGGCCGCGACGGCGCGAGCGCGCCGCCAGTGGGGCCGGTCCCGCGCCCGCCGTCTGCTAGAATCCGCGCCGCGCGCGCCATGGCGGCGTGCGCCAGCCACGCGGACGCACCGAACGGCGCAATGACGCAGACCTACAACGCATCCGACATCGAGGTCCTCTCCGGCCTCGAGCCCGTCCGCCGCCGGCCGGGCATGTACACCGACACCACCCGCCCGAACCACCTCGCGCACGAGGTCATCGACAACAGCGTCGACGAGGCGCTCGCCGGCCACTGCCAGGTCATCGCCGTGGTGCTGCACAAGGACGGCTCGCTCGCGGTGACCGACGACGGCCGCGGCATGCCGGTCGACATCCACCCGCAGGAGAAGGTGAGCGGCGTCGAGCTCATCCTCACGCGCCTGCACGCCGGCGGCAAGTTCAACAACAAGAGCTACGACTTCTCCGGCGGCCTGCATGGCGTCGGCGTGTCGGTGGTCAACGCGCTGTCGAAGCAGCTCGAGTGCTGGGTGCGGCGCGGCGGCAAGGAATACAACATCGGCTTCCGCGACGGCCGCGTCGCCTCGAAGCTCGAGGTGGTCGGCACCGTCGGCCAGCGCAACACCGGCACCACGGTGCGCTTCTGGCCGGACCCGAAGTTCTTCGATACCGACCGCTTCTCGGTGCCGGACCTCAAGCGCGTGCTCAAGGCCAAGGCGGTGCTGTGCGCCGGCCTGAAGGTCGGCTTCGAGAACGAGGCCACCGGCGAGAAGGAGGAGTGGTTCTACACCGGGCACCTGGGCGAGTACCTGCTCGAGCAGCTCGGCCAGTGCGGGCGGCTGCCGGCCGAACCGATCACCGGCAAGCACGCCTCGGAGCAGGACGTGGTCGAGTGGGCGCTCGCCTGGACGCCGGACGACGCCCCGGCGGTCGCCGAGAGCTACGTCAACCTGATCCCGACCAGCGCCGGCGGCACGCACGTCAACGGGCTGCGCAGCGGCATCGTCGAGGCGGTGCGCGAGTTCTGCGAGTTCCGCAGCCTCCTGCCGCGCGGCGTCAAGCTCACCGCCGAGGACGTCTGGGACCGCGTCTGCTACGTGCTGTCGCTGAAGATCCGCGACCCGCAGTTCGCCGGCCAGACCAAGGAGAAGCTCAGCTCGCGCGAGGCCGCGGCGCTGGTGGAGACGCACGCGCGCGACGCCATGGCGATGTGGCTCAACCAGCACCCGGATGCGGGCGAGAGCATCGCGCAGTACGCCATCGCCAACGCGCAGGAGCGGCTCAAGGCCGCGCAGCGCGTCACGCGCAAGCGCGCGGTCAACGGCCCGGCCCTGCCGGGCAAGCTGGCCGACTGCACCAGCCAGGATCCGGCGCGCTCGGAGCTGTTCCTGGTCGAGGGCGACTCGGCCGGCGGCTCGGCCAAGCAGGCGCGCGACAAGGACTTCCAGGCGATCATGCCGCTGCGCGGCAAGATCCTGAACACCTGGGAGCTCGATCCGGGCGAGATCGGTTCCTCGGCCGAGGTGCACGACATCAGCGTCGCGATCGGCGTGGACCCGGGCTCCCCCGACCTCGGCGGCCTGCGCTACCACAAGATCTGCATCCTCGCCGACGCCGATTCCGACGGCCTGCACATCGCCACGCTCCTGTGCGCGCTGTTCCTGCGGCACTTCCGGCCGCTGGTCGGCGCCGGGCACGTCTACGTCGCCAAGCCGCCGCTGTTCCGGATCGATGCCGGCAAGCAGGTGATCTACGCGCTCGACGAGCCCGAGCGCGACGCCGAGCTCAAGCGCCTGGCCGCCGAGCATTCGCGCGCGCGGCCGGTGGTGACGCGCTTCAAGGGCCTCGGCGAGATGAACCCCTCGCAGCTGCGCGAGAGCACCATCAACCCGCTGACCCGCCGGCTGGTGCAGCTGACGATCGAGGCGAAGGACAACACCGACCGGCTGATGGACATGCTGCTCGCCAAGAAGCGCTCGGCCGACCGGCGCGAGTGGCTCGAGAGCAAGGGCAACCTCGCCGATGTGTGAACAGGCAGTCGCCCGGACCGGACCGCAGGCCGGGATCGCAATGCGCGCGAGGTCGACAACGGCCGGCTCGCGTCGCTCCTCGATAATCGCTTTGGCTCGCCGGCCGTTGTCGACCTCCGGTCGCGTCGCGGCCGCGGCGGGCGCTTCGGCGCGCGCGCGAACGCCTGGTCGCCGCGTGCGCGCGGTCCCGCGCGTGCCCTCGCAAACGTGTCGGGCGGTCATCAGGGCGGGCGAGCCAAAGCGATTATCGAGGAGCGACGCGAGCCGCCCTGATGGCCGCCCTGCGCCTCGGCCAAAGTCTTGCGGAGATGGCGCGCCCATGAAGGACCAGGAACTCAACTTCGAGGGCGTGGAGAAGCGCCCGCTCGGCGACTTCACCGAGAAGGCCTACCTCGACTACTCGATGTACGTGATCCTCGACCGCGCGCTGCCGGCGCTCGGCGACGGGCTCAAGCCGGTGCAGCGGCGCATCGTCTACGCGATGAGCGAGCTCGGGCTCTCGGCGGCCTCCAAGCACAAGAAGTCGGCGCGCACGGTCGGCGACGTGATCGGCAAGTTTCATCCGCACGGCGACTCGGCCTGCTACGAGGCCATGGTGCACATGGCGCAGGAGTTCGCCTACCGCTATCCGATCGTCGACGGCCAGGGCAACTGGGGCTCGGCCGACGACCCCAAGTCCTTCGCGGCGATGCGCTACACCGAGTCGCGCCTGACGCGCTACGCCGACACGCTGCTCGACGAGCTGGGCGAGGGCACGGTCGACTGGGGCCCGAACTTCGACGGCTCGCTCGAGGAGCCGCTGCTGCTGCCGGCGCGGCTGCCGAACCTGCTGCTCAACGGCGCCTCCGGCATCGCGGTCGGCATGGCGACCGACATCCCGCCGCACAACCTGCGCGAGGTGGCCGCGGCCTGCATCGCGCTGCTCGATGATCCTGAGCTGAGCACGCGCGCGCTGATGAAGCACGTCAAGGGCCCGGACCTGCCGACCGGCGCCGAGATCGTCTCGCCGCGCAGCGAGCTGGTGGAGTTCTACGACAAGGGCACCGGGAGCTTCCGCGCCCGCTGCACCTGGGAAGTGGAGAAGGAGAGCGGCAGCATCGTCATCACGCAGCTGCCGTTCCAGGTGTCCGGCAGCCGCGTGCAGGAGCAGGTCGCGCAGCAGATGCGCGAGAAGAAGCTGCCGATGGTCGAGGACGTGCGCGACGAGTCCGACCACGAGAACCCGACGCGGCTGGTGATCGAGCCGCGCTCCAACCGCGTCGACGTCGAGCAGCTGATGGCGCACCTGTTCGCGACCACCGACCTGGAGCGCAGCTACCGCGTCAACCTGAACGTCATCGCGCTGGACGGCCGGCCGCGGGTCATGGGCCTGAAGGCGCTGCTGGCCGAGTGGCTCGAGTTCCGCCGCCGCACCGTGCGGCGCCGCCTGCAGCACCGCCTCGAGAAGGTCGCGCGGCGCCTGCACCTGCTCGACGGCATGCTCATCGCCTACCTCAACCTCGACGAGGTGATCCGCATCATCCGGCGCGAGGACGAGCCCAGGCCGGTGCTGATCAAGCGCTTCAAGCTCAGCGAGGAGCAGGCCGAGTACATCCTCGAGACCCGGCTGCGCCAGCTGGCGCGGCTCGAGGAGATGAAGATCCGCGACGAGCAGAAGTCGCTGGCCGAGGAGCGCGCCGAGCTCGAGGCGATCCTCGCCAGCAAGGCGCGGCTCACGAAGCTGATCCGCAGCGAGATCCAGCAGGACGCCGAGGAGTATGGCGACGAGCGCCGCACCCGCATCGTCGAGCGCGAGGCGGCGCAGGCGATCGACGAGACCGAGCTGGTCGCGAACGAGCCGGTCACCGTGGTGCTTTCGACCGGCGGCTTCGTGCGCGCCGCCAAGGGCCACGACATCGATCCGCGCACGCTCGCCTACAAGACCGGCGATGCCTTCCAGGCCGCGGCGCGCGGCCGCAGCACGCAGCTCGCGGTGTTCCTCGACAGCACCGGCCGCACCTACAGCCTGCTGGCGCACACGCTGCCCTCGGCGCGCGGCCAGGGCGAGCCGCTCTCCGGCCGCCTCGACCCGCCGGACGGCGCGCGCTTCGCCGGCGTGCTGATAGGCGAGCCCGAGGAGCTGTGGCTGCTCGCCACCGACTTCGGCTACGGCTTCACGGTGCGCCTCAAGGAGCTGCACACGCGCAATCGCGCCGGCAAGGTGGTGCTCAAGGTCGATGAAGCGGCGCGGGTGCTGCCGGCCGTGCCGGTCCCCGGCAACGACGCGCTGCTCGCCTGCGTCAACAGCGACGGCCGCCTGCTGGTGTTCCCGGTGGCCGAGGTGCCGGAGCTGCCGCGCGGCAAGGGCAACAAGCTGTTCGGCATCCCCGGGAAGAAGGCCGAGTCGCGCGAGGAGACGCTGAGCGGCATCGCCGTGCTGCGCCCCGACCAGGACCTGCTGGTCTGGTCGGGCGATCGCCGGATGACGCTCAAGGCCGCGGAGCTCAAGGACTACCGCGGCGAGCGCGCGCAGCGCGGCGCGGTGCTGCCGCGCGGCTGGCGCAAGGTCGACCGCCTCGAGCCGGCCTGAGCGCTTGGGGCGCGCCGCGATGAGCAACCTCTACAGCGCGCTGTGTCCGCCGGAGATCGCCGGCGAGCGCACCTTCATCCGCGCGCCCGACGGCGGCGCGCTGAGCTACGGCGATGCCTGGCGCCAGACGGCGCGTCTCGCGCATGCGCTGGTCCGGGCGGGGCTGCAGCCCGGCGACCGCGTCGCGGTGCAGGTCGACAAGAGCGCCACGGCCGTGCTGCTGTACCTGGCGACGCTGCGCGCCGGCGGCGTCTACGTGCCGCTCAACAGCGCCTACACGCTGCACGAGCTGGAGTACTTCCTCGACGACGCGGCGCCGCGCATCGTGGTGTGCACGCCGCAGCGGCGGCGCGAGCTGCTGCCGCTGGCCGAGCGTTTCGGTGCCGCGAGGCTGCTGACGCTGGGGGCCGACGCCGATTCCGGCACGCTGCTGGCGGCGGCGGCCACCGAGCCGGAGACCTTCACCGACGTCGCGCGCGCCACGTCCGATCCGGCGGCGATCCTCTACACCTCGGGCACCACCGGCCGCTCCAAGGGCGCGGTGCTGACGCACGGCAACCTGCTGTCGAACGCGCAGGCGCTGGCGGAGATCTGGCGCTTCGTGCCGGACGACGTGCTGGTGCACGCATTGCCGGTGTTCCACATCCACGGGCTGTTCGTCGCCATCAACACGGTGCTCGCGGCGCGCGCCTCGCTGGTACTGCTGCCGCGCTTCGAGCCGGCCGCGGTGCTGGCCGCACTGCGGGAAGCCACGGTGCTGATGGGCGTGCCGACCTACTACACGCGCCTGCTGCAGGAGCCCGGCCTGGACCGCGTGGCCTGCGCGCACATGCGCCTGTTCGTCTCCGGTTCGGCGCCGCTGCTCGCCGAGACGCACCGGCTGTGGCGCGAGCGCACCGGCCACGCGATCCTCGAGCGCTACGGCATGAGCGAGACCGGCATGAACGCCTCCAACCCGTACGCCGGCGAGCGCGTTCCCGGAAGCGTCGGCCTGCCGCTGCCGGGGGTCGAGCTGCGCATCGCGGATGCGGCCAGCGGCGCGCCCGTGGCGGCGGGGGAGACCGGCGTCATCGAGGTGCGCGGCCCGAACGTGTTCGCCGGCTACTGGCGCCAGCCGGAGAAGACCCGCGCCGAGTTCCGCGACGACGGCTTCTTCATCACCGGCGACGTCGGGCGGATCGACGAGCGCGGCTACCTGTGGATCGTCGGCCGCGCCAAGGACCTCGTCATCTCCGGCGGCTACAACGTCTACCCGCGCGAGGTCGAGGAGGCGATCGATGCGATCGCCGGCGTGGAGGAGTCGGCCGTCATCGGCCTGCCGCACCCGGACTTCGGCGAGGGCGTGACGGCGGTCGTGGTGGCGCCGGGGCGCGGCGCCGCGCTCGACGAGGCCGCGGTGCAACGGCAGCTGCGCGAGCGCCTCGCCGGCTACAAGATCCCCAAGCGCGTGCTGTTCGTGGCGGCGTTGCCGCGCAACGCCATGGGCAAGGTGCAGAAGAACGAGCTGCGGCGCGAATACGCCGGGCTGTACGCCGCGCCGGACGCGCCGCCGGCCCGCTGATGTCGGGCGCATACCCGGGAGCGGCGGAGGGCGACGGGCGCACCCGCGCGCTCGCCTACCTGCAGCTCCTCGGCACGATCCTCGCCTGGGCCGCGACCTTCCACTTCGGCAAGTACGCCGTCGGCCTGATGCCGCCGCTGGCGGCGAGCCTGTGGCGCTTCGTGCTCGCGGCCGCGGTGCTGCTGCCGGTCATGCTGTGGCAGGAGCCGCTCGCCTGGGCGGCGCTGCGGCGCAATGCCTGGCCGCTGCTCGTCATGGGGGCGGTGGGCATCTTCGGCTTCAACGTCGGCATGTTCTACGGCCTGCAGCGGACCTCGGCCCTCAATGCGGCGCTGATCGGTGCGCTCAATCCGGCGATGATCGTGGTGCTGGCCGCGATCCTGCATCGCGAGCCGGTGGGCGGGCGGCGGCTGGGCGGGCTGTTGCTCGGCGTCGCTGGCGTGCTGGTGGTGGTCACCCGCGGCAGCTGGCAGGCGCTGCGCGGCCTGCAGTTCTCGCACGGCGACCTGATGCTGCTCGGCGGCAGCTTCTGCTGGGCGGTCTACAGCGTCGTGCCGCGCCTCTACATCCGCGGCCTCGGCGCGCTGCAGATGGCCGGCGTGTCGATCGTGGTGGGGCTCGCCACGATGCTGGCGTTCGCGCTGCTGGCCGTGCCGGAGGCGCTGATGCTGCCGCCGCTCGCGGCCTGGCCGTCGCTCGCCTTCATGGGGGTGTTCGGCGCAGCGCTCGCCTACATCTGGTGGAACCACGGCATCGTGCGCGTCGGCCCGCAGCGGGCCGCGGCCTTCCTCAACCTGATTCCCGTCGCGACCGCCGCCATGGGGCTGGCGCTCGGGCAGGGGGTGGGCGCGGCGCACGTCGCTGGCGCGGCGCTGGTGATCGCCGGCGTGCTGCTCGCGTCCTCGGCAGCGCGCTGACCGCCCGGGTTCAGCGCCGCCGCGGCCGCCGCGCGCCGGCGGCGTGGCCCAGCAGCTGCGCGTGGCTCGCGTAGCGCTCGGCCATCTGCCCGCACACCAGGTCGCACAGCTGGTAGACGCTCGGGTCGGCGATGCGGTAGTAGGCCGCCGTGCCCTTGGCGCGGCGTTCGACCAGCCCCAGGCGCGTCAGCGTGGCGAGGTGCTTGGAGACGTTGGCCTGGCTGCAGTCGAGCAGCTCGGTGAGTTCGCCGACGTTGCGGGCCTGCTCGCGCAGCGCGTTGAGGATCCTGAGCCGCAGCGGCTCGGACAGGGCGCGAAAGTAGTCGGCCACGTGGGTCAGCGCCCGTTCATCCAGTGACTTCAAGAGACTGCACCCCGGCCGGCCACCATTGGCCGCAGTGTAGCCAATATCCCTGCTTGCGTCCATCACCATATAGCGATATAGTACTCGAAGCTCGGAGGGATGGCAATGCGACGCACCGGGTGCGGGTGGAATCGCGATCTGGTGGCGCTGCCGGCGATGGCCGGCGCGCTCGATACCCATACGGTGGGCGCGGGGACCTGCGGGCGGCAGCTCTTCCTGTCGCCACCGGCAGCGTCGACCGCCGGTCCGCCAGGGCACGCTCGGCGCGCAGGCCAGCGGCCGCGTGACCGAGGTGCTGGTGCGCAACGGCGATGCCGTGCGCGCCGGCCAGCCGCTGGTCCGCCTCGAGCCGGCGACGCGCTCGACGACGCGAACGCCGCCGGCGCGGCGGCGGCCGGCGCGGCCGCGCGCGCTGGCGAGCGCCCAGGCCGACTACGAGCGCGCCCGCCAGTTGCGCGAGAAGGAGTACATCAGCCTCGCCGCCCTGCAGCGCGCCGAGGCGGGACTGCGCTCGACCGAGGCCGAGGCCCGGGCGACGGCCGCGCAGGCCAGCGCGGCGCGCACCCGCGCCGGCTGGCGCACGGTGAGCGCGCCGTACGCCGGCCGTGTCATGGACCTGATGGTGACGCCGGGTGACCTGGCGACGCCGGGGCGGCCGCTCGTCGCCCTGTACGACCCGGCCGCGTTGCGCGTCATCGCCCAGGTCCCCGAATCGCTGGCGGCGCGCCTGCGCACCGATGCGCCGGCGCAGGTGCTGCCGCGCACGCCGGCGGGCGCGGCGGCCGGCGCGAGCGGCGCGCTGGCGGTCGCCTCGTGGCGCGTCGTGCCGGCGTCGATTCATCGAGCCACGGCGCGCGAGGTGCCGCGAGGATATCGAACAGGCGCCATGCTGCAGCCCGGGCAGTTCGCCGTGCTGCGCCTGCAGCTCGCCGGCGACGCTCAACACGCGGCGTCGCATCGGCGCGGTCTATCCGGACGCAGCGAAGTCACCGCCGTTTACGGCGGTGGATGAGGCAGGGCGTGGCGCGGCTGCGCCGGGTCCGGCTCGGCGCCGCGGCCGGCGCCGACGTGCAGGTGCTCGCGGGCCTGGAGCGCGGCGAGCGCGTGGCGCTGGACCCGGTGGCCGCGGCGCGCGCGGCCGGGCGCGCGACCGAGTAGGCCATGGGCATCGCCGGTCGCATCGCGGCTTACTTCCAGGCGGCGCGCATCACGCCGCTGCTGGCACTGGTCGCCCTGCTGATGGGGCTGTTCGCCGCGCTGGTCACGCCGCGCGAGGAGGAACCGCAGATCAACGTGACCATGGCGAACGTGCTGATCCCGTATCCCGGCGCCTCGGCGCGCCAGGTGGAGCAGGCGGTCGCCGGGCCGGCCGAGCAGGTGCTCGGGCAGATGGCGGGCCTCGAGCACGTCATGTCGGTCTCGCGCCCGGGCCTCGCCGTGATCACCGTGCAGTTCAAGGTGGGCGTGCCGCGCACCGAGGCGCTGGTGCGCCTCTACGACACGCTCAATTCCAACCGCGACTGGCTGCCGGCCGGACTGGGCGTCGGCGAGCCGATCGTGAAGCCGAAGGGGATCGACGACGTGCCGATCCTCACCGCGACGCTCTACGACCGCCGTTCCGCCAGCGGCGGCTTCGAGCTCGAACGCGTCGCGCACGCCGTCGAAGCCGAGCTCAAGCGCGTCGCCGGCACGCGCGAGGTCACCACCGTCGGCGGTCCCGGGCGGGCGATCAACATCGTGCTCGACCCGGAGGCGCTGCGCGCCGCCGGCATCGACGTCGCCGGGCTCGCGCGCACGCTGCAGTCGGCCAACATGGGCCTGCCGTCGGGCAGCATCCTGCGCGGCGACACGGCCGTGGCCATCGACGCCGGCGGACCGCTGGCGGATGCCGACGCGGTCGCCGACCTGGTCGTCGGCGTGCGCGGCGGCCGGCCGGTGTTCCTGCGCGATGTCGCCCAGGTGAGCGACGGCGCCCCGCCGCCGCAGCACTACGTCTGGTACGGCACCGCCGGCAAGGGCGCGGCCGAGTATCCGGCGGTCACGCTGAGCGTGACCAAGAAGCCGGGCGAGAACGCCGTCGACGTCACGCGCCGGCTGGCCGCGCGGCTCGCCGAACTGCGCGACACCGTGATCCCCGAGGGCGTCGGCGTCGAGATCACGCGCGACTACGGCGACACCGCCAACGACAAGGCGCTCAAGCTGATCGAGAAGCTGCTGTTCGCCACCGCCTCGGTCGTGGCGCTGGTGTTCTTCGCGATGGGCCGGCGCGAGGCGGCGATCGTCGGCATCGCCGTGGCGCTGACCCTCACCGCCACGCTGTTCGCCTCCTGGGCCTGGGGCTTCACGCTGAACCGCGTGAGCCTGTTCGCGCTGATCTTCTCGATCGGCATCCTGGTGGACGACGCGATCGTCGTCGTCGAGAACATCCACCGGCACCTGCAGCTCGATCCGCACAAGCCGCTCGCGGAGGTCATCCCCGCGGCCGTCGACGAGGTCGGCGGGCCGACGATCCTCGCGACCTTCACGGTGATCGCGGCGCTGCTGCCGATGGCCTTCGTCTCCGGGCTGATGGGCCCGTACATGGGCCCGATCCCGATCAACGCCTCGATGGGCATGGTGATCTCGCTCGCCGTGGCCTTCGTGCTGACGCCCTGGCTGGCGCGCCTGTGGCTCCGGCCCGCGGCCCACGGCGCGCACGGCGGCCTGGCGGGCCGCCTCGAGCCGCTGTTCCGCCGCGTCTTCACCCCGTTCCTCGACCCGCAGCAGGGCCGGCGCAACCGCCGCCGCCTGTGGGCCGGCGTCGGCGGGCTGATCCTGCTGTCGGTGGCGTTGCCCGCCGTGCAGTGGGTGGTGCTGAAGATGCTGCCCTTCGACAACAAGTCGGAGTTCCAGGTCGTGCTCGACATGCCGACCGGCACGCCGGTGGAGCGCACCGCCGCGGCGCTCGGCGACATGGGCCGCTATCTCGCCACCGTGCCCGAGGTGCGCGACTACCAGGTGTATGCGGGGCTCGCGGCGCCGATCAACTTCAATGGGCTGGTGCGCCAGTACTACCTGCGCAGCGGCGGCGAACTCGGCGACATCCAGGTGAACCTGGTCGGCAAGCACGAACGGAGCGAGCAGAGCCACGCGATCGCGACCCGCGTGCGAGGGGAGCTCGCGGCCATCGCGCGGCGCCACGGCGGCGTCGTCAAGGTGGTCGAGGTGCCGCCGGGCCCGCCGGTGCTGGCGCCGATCGTGGCGGAGATCTACGGGCCGGATGATGCGGGGCGCCTGGCCGTGGCGACCGCGGTGCGTACCGCGATGCTGCGCCAGTCCGGCCTGGTGGACGTCGACGCCACCTATATCGCCCCGGCGCCGCGCCAGGTGCTCGAGATCGACCATGCGGCCGCCGCCCGCCTCGGCGTGGCCGACGCCGCGATCGTCACGACGCTGCGCGCCGGGCTCGCCGGGAACGACGCGAGCTTCCTGCAGGACGCCAGCAAGTACCCGGCGCCGCTGCGCCTGCAGCTCGCCGATGCGAGCCGCGGGAGCCTGGATGCGGCGCTGTCGCTCGGCGTGCGCGCCGCCAGCGGCGCGCTGGTGCCGGTCGGCGCGCTTGTCAGGGTGCGCGACACCACGGTGGAGCAGCCGCGCTACCACAAGGACCTGCTGCCGGTCGTGTACGTGACGGCCGACGAGGCGGGGCGCATCGACAGCCCGCTGTACGGCATGTTCGGACTGCGCGGCGCGATCGGCCGCATCGTGCCGCCGGGCGGCGGCCGGGTGGGCGAGTACTTCATCCACCAGCCCGCTGATCCCTATCGCGGCTACGCGCTCAAGTGGGACGGGGAGTGGCAGATCACCTACGAGACCTTCCGCGACATGGGCGCGGCCTACGCCGTCGGCCTGGTGCTGATCTACCTGCTGGTGGTGGCGCAGTTCGGTTCGTACCTGACGCCGCTGATCATCATGGCGCCGATCCCGCTGACCATCATCGGCGTGATGCCGGGCCACGCGCTGCTGCGCGCGCAGTTCACCGCGACCTCGATGATCGGCATGATCGCGCTTGCCGGCATCATCGTGCGCAACTCGATCCTGCTGGTCGACTTCATCAACCTGCAGCTCGAGGCCGGAGTGCCGTTCCGCGAGGCGGTGATCCGCTCGGCGACCACGCGCGCCCAGCCGATCGCGCTCACCGCGCTCGCGGCCATGCTCGGCGCGCTCTTCATCCTCGACGACCCGATCTTCAACGGCCTCGCGATCTCGCTGATCTTCGGCATCCTGGTCTCGACCGTGCTCACGCTGGTGGTGATCCCGCTGCTCTACTACGCGGTCTACCGCCACCAGCATCCCGAACCCGAACGCAAACCTGAAGGAGACATCGCATGACTTCCTGGCAAATGACGCGCGTGATCGCCGGCGTCTTCATCCTGCTGTCGCTGGCCCTGGGCGCTGCGGCGAGCCCGCTGTACCACAGCGCCTGGTGGCTCTGGTTCACGGCCTTCGTCGGCGCCAACCTGCTGCAGAGCGGGCTGACCCGCTGGTGCCTGATGGAGCGCATCCTGCGCGGGCTCGGGCTGCGCGGCGAGGGCTGATGCCGTGCACGTGACCTGCCCGGCCTGCCTGGCCGCGAACCGCGTGCCCGCCGAGCGCCTGGGCGAGCAACCGGTGTGCGGCAAGTGCCGCGCGCCGCTGCTGCGCGGCGAGCCGCTGGCGCTCGCCGGCGCGGATTTCCATCGCTACACGCTCGGCTCCGACCTGCCGGTGCTGGTGGATTTCTGGGCGCAGTGGTGCGGGCCGTGCCGCGCGATGGCGCCGGCGCTCGACGCATTGGCCCGGCGGCGCCCCGGCCTGCCGGTCGTCAAGCTCGATACCGACGCGGATCCGGCCACGGCCGGACGCTTCCGCGTCCAGAGCATCCCGACGCTGGTCCTGATGCGGCGGGGCAGGGAGATCGCCCGCAGCTCGGGTGCCCTGCCCGCGGCGCAGCTGGAAGCGTGGGTCGATGCAGCCCTGCAGCGTGCGCCGGTGCAGGAGGCGTCATGACGCGGGCGGGTCGTACAGCGGGTGGCGCGCGCGTGATGGACTGGCTGATCGCCGCACTGATCGCCGCGCTCGGCGCAACCGTGGCGCCGGCCGGTGACCTCACGCTCAGCGCGGTGTGGCAGGCCGCGGAACAGCACGACCCGGCCTACGCGGCCGAACGCGCCCAGTGGGAAGCCGGGCGCACCCAGGCCGAGCAGGCGCGCGCGCTGTGGTTGCCGTCGTTGTCCGCCCAGGGAAGTGCCGGGCGCGGCAACCAGGAGTCCGAGACGCTCGGCGCGGCCTTCGCCGCGCCGGGGTTCGGCAGCACCACCGGCGTGGATTTCCGCACCCGCGTCACCGGCGGCACGTCGACGCGCTGGGCGTTCATGGCCGAGCAGCCGTTGTTCGACGCCGCGCGCTACGCCAGCGCCCGCGAGCTGCGCGCCGGGGCGCGCGCCGCGGGCGAGCAGTTCCGCATCGCGCGCCAGCAGCTGATCCTGCGGTCCGCGCGCGGTTATTTCGCCGTGCTCGATGCCCGCGCGCAGGTCGAGGCGCTCGAGCGGCTGCGCGCCGCGGCCGAGCGTACCCGCGCCGCGGCGCAGGCCCGCTACGACGCGGGCGATGCACCGGTCACCGACCTGCGCGAGGCCCAGGCGATGGCCGACGCCATCGGCGTCCAGCAGCTCGATGCGCGCAATGCGCTGACGCTGGCGGAGTCGGCGTTTCACGATCTCACCGGCCTGGACGCCGCGGCGCTCGCCAACGTGCGGCCGGGCGCGGGGAGCGATGCGCCGGCGCCGGAGTCGCTCGATGCCTGGACGCACCGCGCGCTCGCCGGCAGCCCGGAACTCGCCCTGCAGCGCATCGCCCGGCAGCGCGCCGCCGCCGAGGTGACGCGCTACGGCCTGTTCCTCTCGCCACGCGTCAGCGTCGTCGCCCAGGCGGGCCGCGAGTCGCTGCGCGGCGACGGCGACTTCGGTACCGCCAGCACCACCGGCCGCCAGGCGAGCGTGGCCGTTCAGGCCTCGATACCGCTGTTCACGGGCGGCATGCGCAGCGCGCAGCGCCATGAGGCGCGCGCGCTCGAGCGGCGCGCCAGCGCCGAGCTCGACGGCGCCACGCTGCAGGTCGAGCAGCGCACCCGGGCCGGGTGGCTCGGCCTCGGCACCGCGGCCGCGCGCGTGCAGGCCCTGCAGCGCCTGGTTGTCTCGGCGGGCACGCGGCTCGATGCCACGCGGCTCGGTGTCGAGAACGGCGGGCGCACGACGCTGGAGCTGCTGGGGGCGGAGGGTGATTACCTGCGCGCCGTGGCCGACCTCAAGCGCGCGCAGACGCAGTGGCTGCTGGCGGGCATGGAGCTGGCGGCGGTGGCCGGCGAGCTGGACGCGGAGGAAGTGGCGACCGCCGACCGGCAGCTGGGCAGCACCGACGCCGGCGCGCCGCCACGACCGTGAGAGCAGTGAATCCGTAGCAAACCTGGAATGGGGGAACCGACATGGCCCACATCGTCGTCATGGGTGCCGGCATCGGCGGCATGCCCGCGGCCTTCGAGCTGCGCCAGGCACTCGGCGCGCAGCACCGCATCACCGTCATCAACGCGCTGGACTACTTCCAGTTCGTGCCGTCGAACCCGTGGGTGGTGGTCGGCTGGCGCAAGCGCAAGGGCATCACGCTGCCGATCGCGCCGCTGCTGCAGAAGCGGGGCATCGACTTCATCGGCCAGCCGGTCGCGAAGATCGATGCGGCCGCCAACCGCCTGGTGCTGGCCGGCGGCGGCGACGTGCCCTACGACTACCTGGTGATCACCACCGGTCCGAAGCTGGCCTTCGACGAGGTGCCGGGCGCCGGTCCGGAGACCGGCCATACGCACTCGGTGTGCACCATCGATCATGCCGAGAAGGCCTGGGCGGCCTACCAGGAGTTCGTCAAGGAACCGGGGCCGGTGATCGTCGGCGCCATGCCGGGCGCGAGCTGCTACGGCCCCGCGTACGAGTTCAGCTTCATCCTCAATACCGACCTGCGGCGGCGCCGGATCCGCCACAAGGTGCCGATCACCTTCGTGACCGCGGAGCCGTACATCGGCCACATGGGGCTGGGTGGCGTCGGCGATTCGAAGGGCATGCTCGAATCCGAGTTCCGCAACAACGACGTCAAGTGGATCACCAACGCCAGGGTGACGCGCGTCGAGGCCGGCAGGATGTTCGTGACCGAGGTCGACCGCAACGGCCAGGCCGTCAAGGAACACGAGCTGCCGTTCAGGTTCTCGATGATGCTGCCGGCCTTCAAGGGCGTGGACGCGGTGGCCGGCGTCGAGGGCCTGTGCAATCCGCGCGGCTTCGTGCTGGTGGACGAGAACCAGCGCAGCAAGAAGTACCCGAACATCTACTCGGCGGGCGTCTGCATCGCGATTCCGCCGGTCGAGGTGACGCCGGTGCCGACCGGGGCCCCGAAGACGGGCTACATGATCGAGACCATGATCACCGCGATCGTCAGGAACATCGCCGCCGAGCTCGCCGGCCAGCCGGTGACGGCCAAGGGCTCATGGAACGCGATCTGCCTCGCCGACATGGGCAACACCGGCGCCGCGTTCGTCGCGTTGCCGCAGATCCCGCCGCGCAACGTCAACTGGTTCCGCAAGGGGCGCTGGGTGCACTGGGCAAAGATCGGCTTCGAGAAATATTTCCTCTACAAGCTGCGCCGTGGCAAGTCCGAGCCGATCTACGAGCACTTCATGCTGCGCTTCCTGGGCGTGCGCCGGCTGCAGCACTGAAGCGCGTCGCGCGCGGCCGCGCGGCGCGGCGCGTACGCCGCGCAGCAGTGCCCGCTCAGGCCGCGTGCGTCACCTCGACGTGCAGCACGCGCTCGCCGTTGAGCGAGTTCGCGACCAGGCAGGCGTGCTCGGACTTCTCCAGCAGCAGCCTGGCCTTGGCCGCGTCGCCGCCGGCGGGCAGCCGGAGCGTCGCGTGCGAGACATAGCGCGTGAAGCGCGCCGTGCCGTCGACCCGCTCGAGGACGGCCTCGGTGCGGCAGCCGAGCTCCAGCCACTCGAACTTCGAGGCGCGCGCCACGGCGCGGAACGTCAGGACCAGGCAGTTGGCGACCGCGGCACACAGCAGCGTCTCCGGCGACCACACGCCGCCCGGGCCGTCGAACTCCGGCGGCGGCGCGGTATCCAGCGTCGGCAGGCGCTCGGAGCTGACCGGGACGAGGCCGGCGGGACCGCCCTGGGCGGTGACGGTGTAGACGTGCGGATAGGCTTGCATGGCCGCGATTGTAGTGACCGCCGGGAGGCGGGTGTCAATGCGGGGACGCCGCGCGCCGGTGCCGCTCAGTAGCCGCGGTCGATGTCGACGACGGCGTACAGCGCGTCGCCGGCCAGGTAGCGGCGCAGGTTCTCGCGCACGATGGCGCGGCGCGCCTGGTCGGCCAGCGGCGTGTAGCCCGAGACGTGCGGCGTGATGATCACGTTCGGCAGGTGCCACAGCGGACTTGCGGCCGGCAGCGGCTCGGGGTCGGTGACGTCGAGCCCGGCGCCGGCGATGCGCCCCGCCTGCAGCGCGGCCACCAGGTCGGCGGTGACGGTGCTGCGTCCACGGCCGACGCTGATGAAGTAGGCGCCCGGCCGCATGGCGGCGAAGAATTCGCGGTTGAAGAGGCCGGTGGTCTGCGGTGTCAGTGGTGCGCAGTTGACCACGTAGTCGGCCGTGGCGGCGAGCTGCAGCAGCTCCCCCGGAAGGCCCACGTGGCTCACGTAGTCGGGGCCGCCGCGGCCGCTGGCGCGCGTGGCGATCACGCGCATGCCCAGGTCGTGGGCACGCCGGGCGACCTCGGTGCCGATGCCGCCGAGGCCCACGACGAGCACGGTATGCCCGGCCAGGTCCTGCGGCGCGGGCATGTCCTGCGCCTGCGCCGCCCAGGTGCCGCGCTGTTGCTGCTGCAGGAAGTAGTCCAGGTGCCGGCCGAGCGCCATCATCATTGCGATGACGTGCTCGGCCATGCTCGGGCCGGCGGCGCGCTGCAGGTTGCTGAGCAGCGGATGCCGCTGGCGCAGCGCCGGCTGCTGCACGCAGCGCTCGACGCCGGCCCCCAGCCACTGGATCCATTGCAGGCGGGTCGCGTCCTCGAGGAGCGGTGCGTCGCACACGCCGATGCTGGCGTCGACCGTGGCCAGCTCGGTGCGCGGCGTCGCCGGCGAGTACTCGATGAAGCGGACGCCCGGCGCGATGGCCCGCAGCTCGCCGAGCCACCCGCGCGCCTCGCCGCCGACCAGTATCACCCGTGGTGCCTGCCAGCCGGCGCGTCCACGCACCGGCGGCGACTGGGCCTGCAGCCCGAGCTCCGCGAGCAGCTCCGCGTCCGTCGCCTGCGCGGCGGGCGGTCGTGCTGTCGCCGGCTGCGCGGCCGCGGGCGCCGCGCACAGCCACAACCCGAGCATTGCCCCGAGCACGTTGCCTGAACGCCTCGTCCAGTGACTTCTCATGGTGCGACTCCACGGCAGGGCCCGACGCGATGGCGAGCGGTGCGCAAGCAGGTGGCCGATCCTACTCCAGCGAGGCCGTGCGCGTTTCGGACAGCCGTTCCTGGATGGCGAGCAGCAGGTCGTGGCGCGACACCTCGCCGAGCAGGCGCGTGTGCCACTGGCCGCTGGTGACCGGCAGGGTCGCGACCCGCTCGCGCAGGAACAGTTCCAGCGCCTCGGTGAGGCTCATGTCCGGGGTGAGCGAGCAGCCGGTCGCCGTGGCGATGTCGCCCACCTGCGCCCCGGCGGCCACTTCGTCGCGGCGCACGCGCGGCACCAGCGTGCGCGGGCTGAGGGTGGCCACCAGCTGGCCGTCGGCGTCGATGACGTAGACGTTCTCGGCGGGCCGTGCCGGCAGGTGGGCGAGCACTTCGCGTACCGTCATGTCGCGCGTCACGACGGCCGCGGCCGGCTTGAGCAGCTGCCCGACCGTGCGCGTGCGCCAGTCCCGCGTCGCGTCCGGCGTCGGCGGATGCAGCGCCTCGGCATAGACCGAACTGCCACGGCGGTACACCTTGGCCGTGTAGTGCGCCGTCACGCACGCGAGGATCAGTGGCAGCACCACCTGGTAGTCCAGCGTCATCTCGAAGATCATCAGGATGGACATCAGCGGCGCGTGCGTCGTCGCGGCCAGCAGCGCGCCCATGCCGACCAGCGCATAGCCGCCGGTCGCGGTGATGACGTGCGGCAGCAGCGGCTGTGCCGCGGTGGCGACGAGCGCGCCCAGTGCCGCGCCGACGAACAGCGTCGGCGTGAACACGCCGCCGACCGCGCCTGAACCGACGGTGGCCGCGGTGCTGGCCAGCTTCGCCACCAGCACGCCGGCCAGCATCCAGCCGACCACGTTCCCGTGGAGGATGTCGTCGACGACGCTGTAGCCGTTGCCCCAGACCTGCGGGTAGCGGAGCGAGAGCAGCCCGACGATCAGGCCGCCCACGCCCAGGCGGAGGCTCAGCGATACCGGCAGCCGGCCGAAGGCGCGCTTCGCGCCGTCCAGCAACGCGAGGAACGAAGGTGCCGCATGCCCCAGCAGCACGCCGAGCAGGGCGTACAGCACCAGCTCCCAGTTCGAGGTGAAGGTGAAGACGGGGATTTCGAAGATCGGACCGTAGCCGAGGAAGTGGTGCACGGTGGCGTTGGCGGTGACCGCGGCCACCAGCAGCGGGCCGAAGCTCTCCATGGCGATGGAGCCCATGACGACTTCGCCGACGAACAGCGCGCCCGCGATGGGCGCGTTGTAGGCGGCGGCGATGCCCGCAGCCGCGCCGCAGGCCACCAGCAGGCGCCGGCGAGGCACCGGCGCCGCGCCGACGCTGCCCAGCTTCGATCCGAGCAGCGCCGCCAGCTGCACCATCGGGCCCTCGCGGCCGATCGAGCCGCCGCTGGCGATCGACAGGAGCGACGCCAGGCTCTTGAGCAGCGTGGGTCGTGCCGCAATGGCTCCATCGCCCACGACCACCGATTCCATGTAGTCCACGGCGCGGCGCGCGTCGACCAGGCGCCGCCCGAATTGCAGCACGGCGCCGGCGAGCAGCCCGCCCACGACCGGCACCGCGACGCGGTGCCAGTTGGCCAGCGACTCCGCCGTCTGCACGAACCCGCCGGTCTGGCCGGTGAACAGCCAGTGGAGCAGGCGTATGGCCTCGCGGAAGGCCACGCTGGCGAGCGCACCGGCGAACCCGACGGCCGCCGCCCAGAAGAGAATGGCCGCGAGTTCCTCGTGGCCGAGCAGGGCGAAGCGCGCACGCGTGAACCAGCGCAGTCCGGTCGCGGGTCGGGCACGACGCCCCGGCACGGCTAGTCCTCCACGAGGTGGCAGCTCACCTGCCCGGTGCCCGCCGGCCGCAGCGGCGGGGCGCTGCGCGCGCAGCGCTCCTCGGCCCGCGGGCAACGCGTGCGGAACACGCAGCCCGTGGGCGGCGCGAGCGGCGAGGGCAGTTCGCCGCCGAGCGGCGCGACCCGGCGCGCGCGCGCCGCCGCCGGGTCGGGCAGCGGCACCGCCTCGAGCAAGCGCGCGTGTATGGGTGCCGCGGCGCCGCGAACAGCGCGTCGCGCGGCGCGAGTTCCATCACCCGCCCGAGGTACAGCACCAGCACCTCGTCGCAGCTGAAGCGCACGGCGGCGAGGTCGTGCGAGATGAACAGCAGCGCCAGCCCGAGCTCGCGCTGCAGGTCCTTCAGCAGGTTGCTGATCTGCGA
This sequence comes from Steroidobacteraceae bacterium, assembly GCA_046347255.1. Classification (GTDB taxonomy): domain Bacteria; phylum Pseudomonadota; class Gammaproteobacteria; order Steroidobacterales; family Steroidobacteraceae; genus FEN-1191. The sequence continues at coordinate 31,510 of JAXMGO010000021.1, read as the reverse complement.
CTTGATCGACACATCCAGTGCCGACAGCGGCTCGTCGCACACCACCAGCTCGGGCTCGAGGACCAGCGCGCGCGCGATGCCGATGCGCTGCGCCTGGCCGCCCGAGAATTCGTGCGGGAAGCGCGCCAGGTGCTCGGTGCCGAGGCCGACGCGTTCGAGCATCGCCAGCACCCGCGCGCGCCGCTGCGCGCGCGCGAGTTCCGGGGCGAAGACGCGCAACGGCTCGGCCACGATCTCCTCGACCGTCATGCGCGGATCGAGCGAGGCGAGCGGGTCCTGGAAGATCATCTGCATGTGGCGGCGCGCCTGGCGCAGGGCGCCGCCCTCGAGCGCCAGCAGGTCCTGGCCGCGGAACAGCGCCTGGCCGCCGGCCGCTGGCACCAGCCGCAGCAGCGCGCGCGCGAGGCTCGACTTGCCGCTGCCGGATTCGCCGACGATGCCGAGCGTCTGGCCGCGGCGCACGCCGAAGCTCACGCCCTCGACCGCGCGCAGCAGCGCGTGGCCGCCGCCGGGCCGCGCGATGCGGTAGTGCACCGCGAGGTCGCGCACCTCGAGCACGGCGTCGTTCATGCCGCGCTCCCGCCCGCCGGCAGGTCGTCGCGGCAGCAGGCGCTCGAGTGCCCGGCGCCGCCGCGGCGCAGTGGCGGCGCGGCGCCGGTGCAGCAGCGCGGCTGGCACAGCGTGCAGCGCGGGGCGAACGCGCAGCCCTCGGGGAGCCGAGCCGGGTCCGGAGGATTGCCGGCGATGGTCGCCATGCGCTCGGGAAGCGGCGCGTCGATGCGCGGGATCGAGCGCTTCAGCGCCTCGGTGTAGGGGTGGCGGCTCGCGGCGAACAGCGCCGCCGCGGGCGCCTCCTCGACGAAGCGCCCGGCATACATGACGGCGATGCGGTCGGCGAGCTCGGCCACCACGCCGAGATCGTGCGTCACCAGCACCACCGCGGTGCCGGTGCGCGCGCGCAGTTCGCGCAGCAGCGCCAGGATCTGCGCCTGCACGGTGACGTCGAGCGCCGTCGTCGGTTCGTCGGCCAGCAGGATCTCGGGTTCGCAGGCCAGCGCCATCGCGATCATCACGCGCTGGCGCATGCCGCCAGAGAGCTCGTGCGGGTACTGCGCGAGCCGCCGGCGCGCCTCGCTGATCTGCACGGCGTCGAGCAGTTCGGCGGCGCGGCGCCGGGCCGCGGCCCCGGCCATGCCGCGATGCTGCTGCAGCACCTCGCCGATCTGCAGGCCGACCGTGAGGTAGGGATTCAGCGCCGTCATCGGGTCCTGGAAGACCATGGCGATGCGGTCGCCGCGGATGCGGTTGAGCGTGGCGCCGCCGGCGCCGGCCAGTTCGGTGTCGCCGTAGCGGATCGAGCCGGAGATGATCGCGCCCGGCGCCGACAGGCCGAGCAGCGCCAGCAGGAGCTGCGACTTGCCGCTGCCCGACTCGCCGACGATGCCGAGGAATTCGCCGCGCCGCAGTTCCAGGTCCACGCCGCGCACCACCGCCACGGGCCCGGACGGCGTGCGGTAGGTGACGCCGAGCCCGCGCGTCGCGAGCACCGGTGGGGCCGTGGCCGCCGTGGCGCGCATCGCTCAGCGGTCCCGCGGGTCGAGGGCGTCGCGCAGGCCGTCGCCCAGGTAGTTGAACGCGTAGATGATCGCGGCCAGGAACACCGCCGGCACCAGCAGCAGGTGCGGGTAGCTCTGCATGCGCCCGGCGCCCTCGGCCACCAGCGAGCCGAGCGAGGTCATCGGCGACTGCACGCCGAGGCCGAGGAAGCTGAGGAAGGCCTCGAACAGGATGACCGCGGGTATGGTCAACGTCGCATAGATGACCACGATGCCGAGCAGGTTCGGCACCAGGTGCCGGAGGATCATGGCCGCGTCGCCCACGCCGGCGACGCGCGCCGCCTCGATGAACTCGCGGTTCTTCAGCGCCAGCGTCTGGCCGCGCACGATGCGCGCGATGTCCAGCCAGGAGACCGCGCCGATGGCGACGAAGATCAGCAGCAGGTCGCGGCCGAACAGCACCATGAGCACGATGACGAAGGGGATGAACGGCACCGAGTACAGCACGTCGACCGTGCGCATCATCAGCGCATCGGTCCGCCCGCCGAGGTAGCCGGCCGTCGTGCCCCACAGCACGCCGATCACGACCGTGACGAGGCTCGCGACCAGGCCGACCAGCAGCGAGATGCGGCAGCCCCACATGATGCGCACCAGCAGGTCCCGCCCGAGCGCGTCCGTGCCGAGGAAATGCCAGCCGTGGAAGCGCGGCGGCTCGACCAGGTGGTCCCAGTCGGGCGCGTAGTAGCTGTAGGGCGAGAGGAGCGGCAGCAGCAGCGCGGCGGCGAGGACCAGCAGCAGCACGATGCCGCCACCGACCGCGGCGCGATTGCGCCGCAGGCGCCGCCAGGCGTCGTGCCACAGCCCGTGGCCGGGGCGTGCGCTCATGCCTCGTGCCGCACGCGCGGATCGAGCAGCGCGTAGGCGAGGTCGACCAGCAGGTTGCAGAGGATGATCAGCGCGCCGTAGAGGATCGTGATGCCCATGACCAGCGTGTAGTCGCGGTTGAGCGCGCCGATGGTGAAATAGCGGCCGATGCCCGGCAGCACGAACACCGTCTCGATCACGATCGAACCGGTGATCACGCCGGCGATCGCCGGCCCGAGGAACGACACCACCGGCAGCAGCGTCGGCCGCAGCGCGTGGCGCAGCATGATGACGCGCAGCGGCAGGCCCTTGGCGCGCGCGGTGCGGATGTAGGGGCTCGCGAGCACCTCCAGGGCGCTGCCGCGCGTCAGGCGCGCGATGTAGGCGGTGTACGGGCAGGCGAGGGCCAGCGCCGGCAGCGCCAGGTGACGCAGCGAGCCGGCGACCCAGTCGCCGGGCGGCAGCCAGTGGAGCTTGAGCGCGAACACCAGCACCAGCGTCGGCGCGATCACGAACAGCGGCACCGAGATGCCGATGACGGCGAGGCCCATCAGCAGCCAGTCGCGGCGCGTATTGCGGTGCAGGGCGGCGTACAGGCCGATGCTGCCGCCGGCGAGCAGCGCGACCACCAGCGCCGTGAGCCCGACGGCCAGGTCCACCGGGAAGCCCTGGGCGATGAGTTCGTTCACCGAGGTGCCGCGGTACTGGAACGAGGGACCGAGGTCGCCGTGCGCGAGGTCGCCGAGGTAGCGCAGGTACTGCTGCCACAGCGGCTGGTCGAGGTGGTACTTGGCGAGGATCGCCTTGCGGATCTCGGGCTCCATCGGCTTGGCCGAGTCGAAGGGTCCGCCCGGTGCCGCGTGCAGCATCGCGAAGGCGAGCGTGGCGATGACCAGCAGCGTCGGGATGGCACCAAGCAGGCGGCGCAGCAGGTAGCGCGGCATGGCCGGCTAGTCGCCCGAGTGCTCGAGCAGGTACATGTCGCGCGACGGGTTGCGGTCGACGATGTCGGGCGCGAAGCCCTTCAGGTACGGCTTCACCAGGTGGCGCACGGCGTAATGGTAGAGCGGAATGTAGGCGCCATCCTCGTTGATGAAGCGCTCGGCCTGCTGGTAGACGCGGTAGCGCTCGGCGTTGGTGGTCAGGCGCGCCGCCTGGGCGAGCAGCGCGTCGTAGCCGGGGCGCGAGTAGCCGCCGTAGTTCAGGTCGAAGCCGGTCTTGAACAGCTGCATGAACGTGTACGGGTCCGGATAATCGCCGATCCACGCGTTGTGGAACAGGATGTTCAGGTGCAGCCGGTTGTTCTGCAACAGGACCTTGAACTCCTCGGGATGCAGCCCGATCTCCGCCCCGAGCTCCGTGCGCCACATCGCGCACACGGCCTCGTAGGTGAGCGTGGTCACCGGGTCGCCGGCCGTGATCACCAGTTCGGCGCGCAGCGGATGCGCGGGCGAATAGCCGGCCTCGCGGTACAGGCGGCGGGCGAGCGCATGGCGCTGTTCGGCCGGCAACCGGGCCCAGTCGGGCAGCGGCTGCTCGTAGCCCTCCAGCGGCGGTACCAGCGTGTAGGCGGGGAAGCCGGCGCCATTGAGCACGAGGCTGGTCAGCTTCTCGCGATCGACGGCCATCGACAGCGCGAGGCGCAGCTTGGGATTGCCGGCGAACGGCGGCTGCGTGTCGTTGATGCCGATGAGGAAGGTGCCGAAGTACGGCTTGATCACCACCTGGTCACCGAGCTGGCGCCGCAGCCAGGGGATGTCCGTGGTCGGGATGGTCTCGATGAACTGCACCTGGCCGGCGAGGTAGCGCTGGCTCTGCGCATTGCGGTCCGGCAGCGCGTAGTACACGACGCGCTGCAGGCGCACGTCGGCGGCGCCCCAGTAGTCGGCGTTGCGCTCCAGCGTCACGCGGGTGCCGATCACGTTCTCGCGCAGCTTGAACGGCCCGTTCGAGACGATGTGCTCCGGGCGCGTCCAGCCGTCGCCATGCTGCTCGAGCGCCGGCCGGTACAGCGGATCCATCCAGGCGTTGGTCAGCAGGAACGGCAGGTAGGGCGTCGGCTCCGAGAGGCGCACGCGCAGCGTGTGCGCGTCGAGCGCCTCGACGCCGAGGTCGGTCACCGGCCGCTTGCCGGTGGCGATCTCGAAGGCGTTCAGCACCGGAGCGACGGCCTGGGCGTAGGCGGCCGCCGTCTTCGGGTCAACAGTGCGGCGCCAGCCATAGACGAAGTCCGCGGCGGTGAGCGGCGCGCCGTTCGACCAGCGCGCCTCGGGGCGCAGGTGGAAGGTCCAGGTGAGGCCGTCGGCGCTGGTTTCCCAGGAGCGCGCCACGCCGGGCACGGCGTGCCCGTCCGAGGACAGCCGCACCAGGCCCTCGAACAGGTCGTCGAGGACGTGCTGCGCCGGCACGTCGGTGACCAGCGAGGGATCGAGCGAGGATGGGGCCGAGTCGATGGTGCGCGCGAGCACCTGCTCGGCGGCAAGCGCGGTGCCGACGCGGATCGCAGCCGCGGGCTGCGCCCCGGCTCCGCCGGCGTCGCCGGCGTCCTGGCAGGCCGCGGCCAGCAGCGCGGCGGCGAGCGCGGCGGCGGTCGCGCGCCGCTTCACGACTTGAGCACGACCTCTTCGGGCGCGTGCACCAGGTAGCCCTGGATGTACTGCACGCCGAGCTGCCAGACCACGGCCATCGTGTTGGCGTCCTCGATGCGCTCGGCCACCGTGAGGATGCTGCGGCGCGCGGCCGTCTCGGCGATCGTGCGCACGCGCTGCTGCAGGTCGGCGTTGCCGGCCAGGCCCTGCATCAGCGAGCCGTCGATCTTGACGAAGTCCAGCGGGAGCGATTCGACCAGGCTCATCGGGTCGCTCCCGGTGCCGAAGTGCTCGACCGCGAAGCGCAGGCGCAGCTCGCGCAGCGCCGCGGCGAGCTGCCGCACCTGCGCCGGGTGCTGCACCGCGACCTCCTCGGTGACCTGCAGGCACAGGCGCTGCGGGTCGGTGCCGGTCGCCTTCAGCTGCGTGGCGAGCCAGGGGAGCAGCGCCGCGTCGGTGACGCTGTCCTTCGACAGGCGCACGAACAGCAGGTCCGGGTGGCGCTTGGCGGCGAAGGCGAGCGAGGCGCCGATCACCCAGCGGTCGATGTTCTTCAGCAGGTCGTTGCGCGCCGCGGCCGGCAGGAACTCCGAGGGCAGCACTTCCTTGCCCTGCGTGTCGACCATGCGGATCGCGACGTCGAAGATCTTGTCCTCGCCGCCGCGCAGGCTGGCCACCGGCTGCTGCACCAGGCGGAAGCGGTTCTCCATCAGCGCCGCGCGGATGTGCTTGACCCACACCTGGTCGTAGGCCTGCACGCGCGTGTCCTGGTCGGCGCGGTCGATGGCGACCACCTGGTTGCCGCCTCGGTCGCGGCTGCGGCGCGCGGCGTCGAGGGCGTCGAACACCGCCGCGTTCAGGTCGGGGTTGGCGTAGGGCACGAGCCCGAGGCCGACGCTGCAGGTCGCCTGCACCGCGTGGTCGTCGAACTGGAAGCGGTGGCGCGCGATGCGCGCGACCACGCTCTCGGCCCAGGCCTCGGCGTCGCGCGGATTGCCGCGCTCGACCAGCACCAGCAGGCTGGTGCCGCCGAAGTGGCCGGCGAGGTCGTTGGGGCCGAGGAGCGAGTTCACCAGGCCGGCGAATTCGGCCAGGAACTCGTCGCCCCCCAGCAGGCCGATCTGCCGCTCGATGTGGCGGAAGCGGTCGGGGCGGATGCAGCCGATGAAGCGCACGCCGCCGCGCATCGGCGTGGCGAGGCGCGTCTGCAGCTCGCCGAGCAGGTGGCGGCGCGTCCACAGGCCGGTGGAGGCCTCGATGCGCATGGCGGCGCCGAGCTCGGCCTCGAGCTGCCGCTCGTCGCGCCGGCGCGCCGGCACGATCAGCCGTACGCAGGGCTCGCCCTCGTATTCGCCGGCCGCCAGCACCAGCTCGAGCTGCACCGTCGAACCGTCGGCCACCACGCCGTCGGCGCGCAGCGTGTGATCGCTCCAGCGGCCCTGCAGGCAGGCGGCCAGGGCGCCCTTCAGCGAGGCATGCGTATGCGCCGCGAACAGGTCCATGACCGGCTGGCCGACGATCGCCGCGGAGTCGTCGAAGCCGAACAGCTCGAGCCACGAGGCGTTGGCGTCGACGACGATGCCTTCCTGGACCTGCGCGATCGCGTCGTTCGAGCGGTGCAGCACCGTGTCGAGCTGGCTGCGGTAGTCCTGTGCCGCGCGCAGGGTGCTGGAGAGGGTGCGATCCAGGCGGAAGGTGCGCAGCTCGCGCCGGAGCACGGTCTGCAGGCGCTCGGGGTGCAGGAAGCTGACGGTGTCGCGCGCGCCGCGGCGGGCGTCCTCGCCCATCACGGTCTCGTCGATGTGGTCGCGCACCACGACCAGCGGCACGCTCGGCGCGACGTGGTCGCGGATCGTGGCGACGTCGGCGAGCTCGGCCGCCGGCGTCATGTAGCACACCAGCAGCTCGGCGTTGAGCTGCTCGAGAGCGTCGCCAATGTCCTGCACGCCGGGGATCCAGGTGCAATGCGCGGCCAGGCCGCCGTTGCGCAGCATGCTGTTGAGCGCCTCGACGGGATCGCGCGTGGCGCTGTGCACCAGTACCGGCACCGCGGTCGTGTCGTCCAAAACCGTTCCTCCAGCCTCGCGGGGCTCCCGGCAGGGTGTGCCCGGGGCGATTATGGAAAAAATTCTAGCACTGTGGTCCACCCGGCCCTGTGGGCTGGCGCCCACTTCCGGCACCGGCGGGGCCGGCGGCGGCCGGACCGCGACCGGCCCCCCGGATCCCCGCGCCGCACGTGCCGGGGCGGGCGCCGCTGCCGCGGCCCGGGCGCGGCTGGCAGGGGGAGGGGGATGCCGTTATGATACGCGGCCTTTTTTTGTACCCCGCCGGCACCCGGCGGCACATCACGGCGGTCACGACCATGGCGAGCTACAGCACCAGCGAAATCCGCGCGGGAATGAAGGTCATTCTCGAGAACGACCCGTACGCCATCGTCGACAACGAGTTCGTGAAGCCGGGCAAGGGCCAGGCCTTCAACCGCATCAAGGTCCGCAACCTCAAGACCGGCCGCACCATCGAGCGCACCTTCAAGTCCGGCGACATGCTCGAGGCCGCCGACGTGATGGACGTCGAGATGCAGTACCTCTACAGCGACGGCGACTTCTTCCATTTCATGGTGCCGGAGAACTTCGAGCAGTACGTCGCCGGCAAGGACATCGTCGGCGAGACCGCGCAGTGGCTCAAGGACGGCATGATCTGCATCATCACGCTGTGGAACAACGTGCCGCTGGTGGTCACGCCGCCGGCGCACGTCGAGCTGAAGATCGTCGAGACCGATCCGGGCGTGCGCGGCGACACCGCCACCGGCGGCCAGAAGCCGGCCAAGCTCGAGACCGGCGCCGTGGTGCGCGTGCCGCTGTTCATCAACGAAGGCGAGGTGATCCGCGTGGACACGCGTACCTCCGAGTACCTCTCGCGCGGCAAGTCGGGCTGAGCCCGCGCCTCAGGCGGTGTCGGTGGTGAAGGCCATCACGCCGCCGATGTCGCTCGCGCCGCACGCCAGCATCAGCAGCCGGTCGAATCCCACCGCGACGCCCGCGCACTGGGGCAGTCCGGCCGCAAGCGCCGCCAGCAGCCGCTCGTCGGCCGGCGGCGCCGGCAGCCCGCGCAGCAGGCGGGCGCGCCGGTCGGCCTCGAAGCGCGCGCCCTGCTCGGCGGCGTCGGTGAGCTCGACGAAGCCGTTGGCCAGTTCCAGCCCCTCGAGGTAGAGCTCGAAGCGCAGCGCGACGCGCGCATCGGCGGGATCGAGCCGCGCGAGCGCGGCCTGGCTCGCCGGGTAGCGATGCACGAAGCACGGCGCGCCGCGGCCGAGCGCCGGGCCGACCACCATGCCCATCAGCAGGTCGAGCAGCGCATCGCGCTCGCCAGCCGGCACCGCGCCCGCGTCGCAGCCGTGGCGCGCAGCCGCGGCGCGCAGTTCGGCCTCCGCCGCGGCCAGTGGATCGATCCCGAGGGCGGCGGTGAAGGCCTGCTGGTAGCTGAGGCGCCGGGCCGGTGCCGCGGCGGCCGGCGCCGCCAGCAGCCGCACCAGCTCCTCGACCTCGTCCATCAGCGCGTCGATCCCGGCGCCGAGCCGGTACCACTCGATCAGCGTGAACTCGGCGTTGTGCCGCCGGCCGCGCTCCTCGCCGCGCACCACGTGGCAGATCTGGTAGATGTCGCCGCTCCCGGCGGCGAGCAGGCGCTTCATCGCGTACTCGGGCGAGGTGTGCAGGTACAGCGGCTCGGCGCAGCCGGGCAGTTGCACCTGCGCCGAATGCAGGTGCGGGTCGGTGACCGCGCGGCGCACCAGCACCGGCGTGTCGACCTCGAGCACGCCGCGCCCGGCGAAGAAGGCGCGCGCCGCGGCGAGGCGCGCGGCGCGCAGCTCGAGCCGCTCGCGGGAAGCGCCCGGCCGCCAGTCCGCGGCCGGCGGGCTCATGCGCCGCGCGCGCGCAGCGCGCCGATCGGCTCGCCGGCGCGCAGGATCCGCCCCGGCGCCAGGTCCGCGACCCACTCGCCCATGCCGGTGCCGAGCAGCACGATCACCGTCGATCCCATGTTGAAGCAGCCGAGCTCGGCGCCGCGTGCCGCGTGGGCCTGCGCGGCGGCGACCGGCGGCAGCGGCGCCGGGGCGCGCGGCCGGTGCCGGCTCACGTCGCCGTGCCACGCGGTCTCGAGGCTGCCGACGTTCAGCGCCCCGACCAGCACCACCGCGAAGGGCCCGGCGTCGGCGTCGAAGTCGCAGACCACGCGCTCGTTGCGCGCGAACAGGCGCGGCACGCGGGCGGCGGTGGTCGCGTTGACGCTGAACAGGCGCCCGGGCACGTACCAGCCGGCGCGCCACGTGCCGCCGAGCGGCATGTGGATGCGGTGGTAGTTGTACGGCGCGAGGTAGATCGTGGCGAATTGCCCGTCCTGGTAGCGCGCCGCCATCGCCGCATCGCCCGCCAGCAGCTCGGCGAGCGTGTAGTGGCGACCCTTCGCCTGCAGCAGCGTGCCCGCCCGGATCGGCCCGGCCATGCTGACGGTGCCGTCGACCGGCGAGCACACGCACGCGGGCCCGCGCTCGAAGTCGCGCGCGCCGGGGCGCAGCCGGCGCGTGAAGAAGGCGTTGAAGCTCGGGTAGGCGAGCGGGTCGGCGAGATCGGCGTCGCCGAGCTCGGGGCGATAGCCGCGCACGAAGGCGCGGATCAGGGCGTTCTTGAACCAGCGCCAGCGCACGCGCGTCGCGGCGCGCACCAGGCGCGAGAGCGCGTGCTGCGGCAGCAGGTACTGCAGCGCGACGAACAGCCGTGCCCCGGGGCCTGCGCCGGCCTCCGCCGCCTCCGCCGCCATCAGAGCCGGTCCGCGCGCGCGATGCGCGCGAAGTCGGCCGCCAGGCGCTCGGGCGAATAGGGCGGCGTGAACACCGCCACCAGGCGGCCGCGCGCGTCCATCAGGTACAGGGTGGCGGTGTGGTCCATCGTGTAGCCGCCGCCGGCGAGCGGCTGGCGCAGCGCGATCGCGCCGAGGCTCTGCATCAGCGGCTGCAGGGCCTGCGCGTCGCCCCGCAACCCGATAAACTCGCGATTGAAGGCGCCAACGTAGGAGCCGAGCACCGCGGCCGTGTCGCGCTCCGGATCGACGCTGACGAACAGCACCTGGAGCCCGGCGAGCGGCTGGCGGCGCAGCGCCTCGCTCAGCGCCGCGAGCGTCGTCGGGCAGACGTCGGGACAGTAGGTGAAGCCGAAGAACAGCAGCGTTGGGTGCCCGCGCAGGTCGGCGGCGCCGTACGCGCGGCCGTCCTGGTCCAGCAGGTGGAATTCGGCCAGCGGGCGCGGCCGCGGCAACCAGGTGCCGCCCTCGAGCACCACCGGGGCCTGCGTCGTCAGGCGCGCGACCAGGGCCCCGGCGAGCGCGGCGCCCAGGCCAATCGACACCAGCGTCAGGATGGTACGTCTCTGCATGAAGCGATTATCCCACACGGCGCGCGCGACCACGCTCGGCGCGCTGCTCGCGCGCTGCACGCGCCGGCTGGCGCGCGCGCGGCTGCACTACGGCCACGGCACCGACAATCCGCACGACGATGCCGCGGCGATCCTCTGGCACGTACTGTCGCTCCCGCCGGGCCCGGCACCGGCGGCGCGGCGCGTCCCGGCCGCGCAGGCCGCCGCCGTCGAGGCCCTGGTGCGGCGGCGCATCCGCGAGCGCATCCCGGTGGTGTACCTGACCGGCAGCTGCTGGTTTGCGGGACTGCGCTTCCAGGTCGACCCGCGCGTGCTGATCCCGCGCTCGGCGATCGCCGAGCTGATCGAGGCGCGTTTCGCGCCCTGGATCGACGCGCGGCGCGTGCGGCGCATCCTCGACCTGGGCACCGGTTCGGGCTGCATCGCCTGCGCCGCGGCGCGCGCCTTCCCGCGCGCGCGCGTCGATGCCTCGGACATCTCGCCGGCAGCGCTCGCCGTCGCGACGCTCAACATCCGGCGCCTGCGCCTCGCGCGCCGCGTGCGCGCGGTCCGGGCCGATCATTTTCGCGGGCTGGGCCGGGGCCGGTACGATATCATCGTGAGCAATCCGCCCTACGTGGGGCAGAGCGAGATGCGCGGCCTGCCGCCGGAGTACCGGCACGAGCCGCCGCTGGCGCTGGCGGCGGGGCGCACGGGGCTCGACTCGGTGCGCGTCATCCTCGCGGGGGCGGCGCGCCGCCTCAACCCCGGCGGCCTGCTGGTGGTGGAGGTCGGCAATACCGAGGCCGCCGTGCGGCGGGCCTGGCCGGGGCTGCCCTTCACCTGGCTCGAATTCACGCGCGGCGGCGGCGGGGTATTCCTGCTGACGCGCGAGCAGCTGCTGCACGGCGCGCGGGGCCGCGGTGGCAGGGCCGGGACTTCCCGGCAGAGGTTGGTGGATGTCGGGTAACACGATCGGCAGGCTCTTCACGGTGACCAGCTTCGGCGAGAGCCACGGGCCGGCGCTCGGCTGCATCGTGGACGGCTGCCCGCCCGGGCTGGCGCTCGCCGAGTCCGACCTGCAGCGCGACGTCGACCGGCGCCGCACCGGCACCTCGCAGTTCGTCAGCCAGCGGCGCGAGGGCGATCAGGTGCGCATCCTCTCGGGCGTGTTCGAGGGGCATACGACCGGCACGCCGATCGGCCTGCTCATCGGGAACGAGGACGCGCGCTCGCGCGACTACGAGAAGATCAAGGACCGCTTCCGCCCCGGCCACGCCGACTACGTCTACCAGCAGAAGTACGGCCGGCGCGACCACCGCGGCGGCGGGCGCTCCTCGGCGCGCGAGACGGTGATGCGCGTGGCGGCCGGCGCGATCGCGCGCAAGTACCTGGCCGAGCGGCTCGGGCTGCGCATCCACGGCTACCTGAGCCAGATCGGCGCACTGGTGCTCGAGCCGCACGCGCCCGAGGCGGCCGGCGACAACCCGTTCTTCTGCCCCGACCCGGCGCGCCTCCCCGAGCTCGAGCAGCTGCTGTGGGACCTGCGCGCCGCGGGCGATTCGATCGGCGCACGCGTCACGCTGCGCGCCAGCGGCGTGCCGCAGGGCCTGGGCGAGCCGGTGTTCGACCGCCTCGACGCCGACATCGCCCACGCGATGATGGGCATCAACGCGGTCAAGGCGGTGGAGATCGGCGATGGCACGCGCGTCGTCGCGCAGCGCGGCAGCGAGCATCGCGACGAGCTCACGCCCCAGGGCTTCGCCAGCAACCACGCCGGCGGCATCCTCGGCGGCATCGCCTCGGGCCAGGATATCGTGGTGCACATCGCGCTCAAGCCGACCTCGAGCATCCAGGTGCCGGGGCGCACGATCGACGCGGCCGGCCAGCCGGTCGAGGTCGTGACCACCGGCCGGCACGATCCCTGCGTCGGCCTGCGCGCCACGCCGATCGCCGAGGCGATGCTGGCGCTGGTGCTGATGGATCACTGGCTGCGCCACCGGGCGCAGAATGCCGACGTGGTGTCGGCGACGCCGGATATCACCCGGCGCTGATCAGCGGGTTTCTTTTCTTTCTCTTCCCATTTGATATCGAACGAGAGGCGAAGATGAGCAGGTCGTGGAATGTCGCGGTGCTGGGTGCCACGGGTCTCGTGGGCGAGATGATGCTGACGGTGCTGGAGGAGCGGAACTTCCCCGTCAAGGAGCTGTTCCCGCTCGCCAGCAGCCGCTCGGTGGGCAAGACGGTGAAGTTCAAGGGGCGCGAGTGGCCGGTGATCGACGTCGCGACCTTCGACTTCTCGCGGGCGCAGATCGGGCTGTTCTCCGCGGGCGGTGACGTCTCGGCGCAGTACGCGCCCAAGGCCGGCGCCGCCGGCTGCGTGGTCATCGACAACACCTCGCAGTTCCGCTACGAGAAGGACATCCCGCTGGTGGTCCCCGAGGTGAACCCCGAGGACATCGCGCAGTACAAGTCGCGCGGCATCATCGCCAACCCGAACTGCTCGACCATCCAGATGGTCGTGGCCCTCAAGCCGATCCACGACGCGGTCGGCATCGAGCGCATCAACGTCGCCACCTACCAGTCGGTGGCCGGCGCCGGGCGCAAGGCGGTCGACGAGCTCGCCAACCAGACGGCGCAGCTGCTCAACGGCCGGCCGGTGGAGCCCAAGGTCATCGCGCGCCAGATCGCCTTCAACTGCGTGCCGCAGATCGACAAGTTCCTGGAGAACGGCTACACGAAGGAAGAGATGAAGATGCACTGGGAGACCCAGAAGATCTTCCACGACGAGCAGATCCGCGTGAACGCCACCACCGTGCGCGTGCCGGTGTTCTTCGGCCACTCCGAGGCGGTCCATATTGAGACGCGCCGCAAGATTTCCGCCGCGGAGGCCCGCAAGCTGCTCGAAAAGGCCCCCGGCGTGGTGGTCATGGACGAGCGCAAGCCGGGCGGATACCCCACCGCGGTTACCGAAGCAGCGAACCACGACACGGTTTATGTCGGACGCATACGTGACGATATCTCCCACGATCGGGGTCTGGACCTGTGGGTCGTCGCGGACAACATCCGCAAGGGTGCGGCGACCAACGCAGTGCAGATCGCGGAGATTTTGGTCCGGGACCATATTTAAGTTATATTGCGGCCCAAATAGCGTACGGCCCAGAAAAGCGCGCTAAGTTGTTGTTTTTGAAGCGCTTCATATGGTGTCCGCCCACTGGGAGTGGTGATGTTCGAACGCAAGCTGGTCCAGTTCCTGCTCCTTGGGCTGATCGCGCCGGGAAGCGCCTTTGCCCTTGGACTGGGTGAGATCCACCTCAAGTCGGCGCTCAATTCGCCGCTGGACGCCGAGATCGACGTCACCGGGGCCACGGCCGAGGAACTCTCGGGCCTGAACGCCGCGCTGGCCTCGCGCGACAGCTTCGCGCGCTATGGCCTCGACTTCCCGGGGTTCCTCGGCAATGTGCGCATGCAGGTGGGGCGCTCGGCCGACGGCCGCAACGTCATCCGCGTGCAGTCCTCCGAGGCCGTGACCGAGCCCTTCGCGACGCTGCTCGTCGACGTCAACTGGGCGCGTGGCCACCTGGTACGCGAGTACACGGTGCTGGTCGATCCGCCCGTGTTCACGCCGGCCTCGAACGCGGCGCCGGCCGCGGTGGCCGCGCCGGTCGCCGGCGCCACCGCGCGCAGCAGCACGGTCGAGCGTCCGGCGGCGTCGGCCGCGGCCGCCTCGCCGGCGCCCGCGCCGGTCCAGCATGTCGCCGAGTCGAGCGGCGGCCCGAACCCCGGCTCCGCCTATCGCGTGCATCGTGGCGATACGCTGTCGGGCATCGCCACCGGCGCCTATGGCGCGGGCACGCGCCAGAAGGGCCTGGTGGCGATCTATCGCGCCAACCCGGCGGCCTTCGATCGCAACAACATGAACGAGCTGCGCTCGGGCGCCACCCTGCAGCTCCCGGCGCAGTCCGAGGTCGATGCCATCGGTCCGGCGGAAGCCTCGGCCGAGGTGCACCGCCAGTACGCCGACTGGTCGGCGTCGCATGCCGAGGGCGGCCGTCTGCGGCTCGTACCGCCGCAGGACAACGCCAGCGGCGCGGTCGGCGGCACGGGCACCAAGGGCGCCGCGACCGCGGCCGCGACCAGCGCGCTGCAGGAGCGCGTGAACCAGCTCGAGGCACAGGTCACCGAGCAGAAGCGCCTGCTGGAGCTGCGCAACGGCGAGCTCGCCGAGCTGCAGCGCAAGCTGGGCCAGCCGCCGGCCAAGCCGACGCCGCCGGTCGAGGCGCCGAAGCCCGCGGCAGCGCCGCCGGCCGCCGCGACGCCGCCGGCCGCCACGCCGCCCGGGGCCGCCGCGGAACCGTCGGCGACGCCGCCGACCGAGGCGAAGCCGCCGGTCAAGAAGCCCAAGCCGGTGACGAAGCCGGCCGCCAAGCCGCAGCCGCAGGCCGAAGGCGGCTCGCTGGTCGACTGGCTGATCGAACACTGGTACCTGCCGCTGCTGCTGATCCTCGCGGCGGCGGCCGGGATCTTCGGCCTGAAGAAGTGGCGCGAACGCCAGAGCATGGAGTTCGACCGTTCGCTCGACCGGCTCTCCGGCGCCGCCTTCGAGCCGCCGGCGCCGCGCCCGCGCCAGCCCGAGACACAGACGCTGCGCGCGCTGCCGAATGAGGAAGCCACCAGCTTCGTGGTCGAGGAGACCTCCAGCACCCGCGAGCAGCCGCGCCTCAATCCGGCCGCGCTGCGCGCCGCGGCGCCCGCCGCGGTCGAGGTCGACGACACGATTTCCGGCGACACGGCGCTCGGCATCAGCCCGGGTGCCGTCGGCGAGGGCGATCCGCTCGCCGAAGCCGACTTCCACATGGCCTACGGCCTGTACGACCAGGCGGCCGACCTGGTGCGCCTGGCCATCCAGCGTGAACCGCAGCGCCGCGACCTCAAGCTCAAGCTCCTCGAGGTGTTCTTCGTCTGGGGCAACAAGGAGCAGTTCCTCGCCACGGCGCACGACCTGGCGGCCGCGCGCGAGCAGGCGCTGCCGGGCGAGTGGGAGAAGACGGTCATCATGGGCCGGCAGATCGCGCCGGATGACCCGCTGTTCTCCGGCACCGGCGCCCTCGGCGGCGCGGCGAGCGCCGGCGTCGACCTCAACCTCGAGGGCGGCCAGAACCGCGTCGATTTCGACCTGATGGGCGAGCCCTCGGTGACGCTGCGCTCCGAGGACGCCGTCGACCTCGACCTGGGCGCGGCCCTGGGCGACAAGGACAGCACGGGCGAGTCGCGCACCATCGGTGGCGATGGCGTGGATTTCGTGCTCGACGATCCGCTGCGCGGTGCCGAGAGCACCGGGATCACGCGCGAGATGCCCGAGCAGGACAACGCGCAGGGCGTCACCGCCGAGGTGACCACGCTGCAGAACATCTCGGGCGATGCGCCCACGGTCGAGCAGCCGACGCTGATCGTCGGCGACAACCCGACCATCCGCCAGAAACTCGAGCCGCACATCGCCGACCTGCCGATCGGCGATCGCACGGCCGAGGTGGCGCTCGACGACCTGGGCCTCGACCTCGGCGCGCTCGAGGGCGGCGAGGGCGAGGTCTCCTTCGATGCGACCGGCGAGTCGCCGACGCTGCTCGCGAGCCTGGACGAGACGGCGCGCGAGCGCCTCTCGGGCAAGCCGGACACGGGCAAGGCCGGTTCGGCGCCGGGCATCTCGGAGAGCGGCACCTGGCTGTTCACCGACAACGACCTCGCCTCGATGCTGCCGCCGGACGAGGTCGCCAAGGGCACCGAGACCGACCTGATCACGGCGGTTTCGCCGCCGCCGGCCGAATTCGACACCAGCATGACCGGCCAGATCGCGGCGCTGAAGGTCGACGGGCTCAAGGACATCGACCTGGACTTCGACAAGCCCGTGGACGCGACCGGCACGCACCAGATCCCGCCCGGCGCGCTGCTCGACCTCGACCTGGGCGCGGCGCCGGCGCCGAGCACGGCGTCGGAGACGCAGAAGCTCACCATCGAGACGGCGCTGCCGGACCTCGAGCCCGCGACGATGAGCGAGGTCGGCACGAAGCTCGACCTGGCGCGCGCCTACATGGACATGGGCGATCCGGAAGGGGCCCGCAGCATCCTCGACGAGGTGCTGAGCGAGGGCTCGGTGTCGCAGAAGCAGGAAGCGCGGCGCCTGATCGAATCGCTCCCCGGCTGACCGCAGCCTCCGCATGGGTCGCATCGCCGTCGGCATCGAGTACGACGGATCGTCCTACTGCGGCTGGCAGGTCCAGCCCGGTGCGCCCTCGGTGCAGGCCGCGGCCGAAGCCGCGCTCGCCCGCGTCGCCGACGAACCCGTTGCGCTCACCTGCGCCGGCCGTACCGATGCCGGCGTGCACGCCCGCGGCCAGGTGGCCCATTTCGACACGGGCGCGGTGCGCCGGCTGCGCGCCTGGCTGCTCGGCGCCAACACGCACCTGCCGGCCGGCATCGCGCTGCGCTGGGTGTGGCCGGTGCCGGAGCACTTCCACGCGCGCTATTCGGCCACCACGCGCCTCTACCGCTACCTCGTACTGAACCGCACGGCGCGTTCGGCGCTGGCGCATGGCCGCGCGCTCGCCGTGCACCGGCCGCTGGATGCCGCCGCGATGCAGGCCGCGGGCCAGTACCTGCTCGGCGAGCACGACTTCAGCGCCTTCCGCGCCGCCGAATGCCAGGCGCGCTCGCCGGTGCGCCGGCTCGACCGCATCGAGGTCGTGCGCCAGGGCGACTGGCTGCACGTCGACGTCGAGGCCAACGCGTTCCTGCACCACATGGTGCGCAACATCGTCGGGCTGCTGCTGCTCGTCGGCCGCGGCGAGGCGCCGCCCGCGCGGGCGCGCGAGCAGCTCGAATCGCGCCGCCGCAGCACCGGCGCCGCCACCGCTCCGGCCCACGGCCTGTACCTGTGGCAGGTGCACTACGCGGCCGGATTCGGCCTGCCAGCCGATTCGGCTATGATCGGCCCTCCCGGGCTGCCCTGGATCTGAGAAGCCATGTCCTGGTTCGAGAAGATCGTACCGTCGCGCATCAAGACCGAGCGGCGTACGCGCAACGTGCCCGAGGGCCTGTGGATCAAGTGCCCGGCCTGCGACGCGGTGCTGTACCGCGCCGAGCTCGAGCGCAACCTCAACGTCTGCCCCAAGTGCAGCCACCACATGCGCATCGGCGCGCGGGCGCGGCTGCTCGCCTTCCTCGACGAGGACTCGGCCGAGGAGATCGGCGCCGGCGTCGAGCCCGAGGATCCGCTCAAGTTCAAGGACAGCAAGCGCTACCGCGACCGCCTGGCGCAGGCGCAGAAGAACACCGGCGAGCGCGACGCGCTGATCGCGCTGGCCGGGCGCCTGCAGGGCCTCGAGGTGGTCGCCTGCGCCTTCGAGTTCCAGTTCCTCGGCGGCTCGATGGGCTCGGTGGTGGGCGAGCGCTTCAGTCGCGCCGTGGACCACTGCATCGAGCGCCGCTGCGGCCTGGTGTGCTTCTCGGCGACCGGTGGCGCGCGCATGCAGGAGGCGCTGCTGTCGCTGATGCAGATGGCCAAGACCAGCGCCGCGCTCGCGCGCCTGGCGCAGGCACGCCTGCCGTACATCTCGGTCATGACCGATCCGACCACCGGCGGCGTCTCCGCGTCGCTCGCGATGCTCGGCGACCTCAACGTCGCCGAGCCGCGCGCGCTGATCGGCTTCGCCGGGCCGCGCGTGATCCAGCCGACGGTGCGCGAGACGCTGCCCGAGGGCTTCCAGCGCAGCGAGTTCCTGCTCGAGCACGGCGGCCTCGACCTGATCGTCGACCGGCGCGACATGCGCGACCGCCTGGCCGCGCTGCTGCGCGTGCTGCAGAAGCAGCCGCCCCTGGCCGCCGCCGCCAGCTGAGCCGCCGGGCGTGGCCACGGAGCGACGCACGCTGGCCGACTGGCTGGCCTACCAGCAGCAGCTCCATCCGCGCACCATCGAGCTCGGGCTCGAGCGCGTGCGGCGCGTGGCCGAACGGCTCGATCTCGCCGCCACCGGCTGCCCCACGGCGATAGTCGGCGGCACCAACGGCAAGGGCTCCACGGCCACGCTGCTCGCCGCGCTGCTGCGCGCCGCCGGGCGGCGCACCGGCCTGTTCACCTCGCCGCACCTCGTGCGCTACAACGAGCGCATCGTCGTCGACGGCACGCCGGCCGCCGACGCGGTGCTGGTCGAGGCCTTCGCCGCCATCGAGGACGCGCGCCACGGCGAATCGCTGACCTTCTTCGAGTGCAACACGCTCGCGGCGCTGTGGGTGTTCCGCGCGGCGCGCGCCGACGCCCTCGTGCTCGAGGTGGGCCTCGGCGGGCGGCTCGATGCGACCAACCTCGTCGATGCCGACGTCGCCGTGGTCTGCTCGATCGGCTTCGACCACCGCGACTGGCTCGGCGACACGCTCGAGGCCATCGGCGCCGAGAAGGCCGGCATCTTCCGCGCCGGCCGGCCGGCCGTGCTCGGCACCGCCGACATGCCGGCGAGCGTGTACGCGTCGGCCGCCGCGCTCGGCTGCGCGCTCGCGGTCGCGGAGCGCGACTTCCACTGGGACGTGGCGGCCGACGGGCGCTGGTCCTGGCGCGACGCCGCCGGCGGCTACGACGCGCTGCCGGCGCCGGCGCTCACCGGCCACATCCAGTACCGCAATGCCGCCACGGCGCTCGCGGCGCTGCGACGCCTCCCGGGCATCGCGCCGCCGGCCGCCGCCGCCGTCGCGGCCGGTCTCGGGGCCGCGCGCATCGCCGGGCGGCTGCAGGTCGTGCCCGGCGCGGTCGAGTGGCTGCTCGACGTCGCGCACAACGCGGCTGCCGCCGCCGTGCTGGCCGCGGAGCTGCGCGCGCGGGCCGCCGCCGGGCGCTGCATCGGCGTCGTCGGCATGCTGGGCGACAAGGACGTGGACGTCGTCGCCGCCGCGCTCGATCCGCTCATCGACCACTGGATCTTCTGCGGCATCGCCGACGAGCCGCGCGGCCTGGATGCCGCCACGCTGCGCACGCGGGCCGGAGCGCTCCGCGGCACGGGCGAATGCGCGGCGGACATCGCGGCGGGCTGCGAGCGCGCCCGCGCGCTGGCGCGCAGCGGTGACCGCGTCGTCGTCTTCGGCTCGTTCCACGCCGTCGGGCCGGCGCTCGAATGGCTTCGGCTATACTGAAAATCGTGATCGAGGATCGCCTCAAGCAACGCCTGACCGGCGCCGCCATCGTCGTGGCGCTGATGGTGCTGCTGGTCCCGGAGATGTTCCGCGGCCGGCCGCCAGCGGCCCCCGCCGCCGCCGGCAATGCGCGCGGACCGCCGCTGCGCGCCTACACGATCGACCTCAAGGACGGCCGCGCGCGCGCGCGGCGCACGCGAGGGCCGACCGTGCGCGATACGCCGGCGCTGGCCGCGCCGACCGTGGTGGCGCCGACGTGGCCGCGCCGGCGGCGTCGCCGCGGGGCCCGCCGACGCCTGCTCCCCGCCCCGGGCGCGGCGGCCGGGCCGCGCCGGCCGGCGCCTTGCCTGCGGCCGGTCCGGCAGCGGCCAGCCCGCCCGCGGGCCGTGCACCCACCGGCAGCGCCCCGGCGGCCGCCGTGCAGGACCGCGCCGGCCGTCCCGCCGGCGTCGCCGGCCTTGGCTCCGCAGGCGGCCGCCCCCGTGCCCGCGCCCAGGCCGGCGGCAGCGGCGCCGGCGTCCCCGGCCGCCACGCCGGGCGCGGGCGGGGAGGATGCCCCGGGCCGCTACCAGGTGCAGCTCGGGCTGTTCGCCAGCCGCGCCAACGCCGACCGGCTGGCTTCGCGCGCCGCGCGCCTGGGCGTCCGGGCCACGGTCAGCGGGCCCGATGCGCGCGGGCTGTACCGCGTCCACACCATGACCTACCGCTCGCGCGACGACGCGCAGGCTATTCAACAGAAACTGCGTGAGCTGGGTCTCAGCGCGGCCCTCGTGCCGCAGCGCTGAGACGCACGCGCGCCGATGCTGCCCGGATGTCGGGGTAGAATCGCGGCCCCGCAGCCTGGGTTGATTCCATGATCTGGACCGATTACCTCCTGCTCGCGCTGGTCGCGCTCTCCTGCGCCTGGGGACTGGTGCGCGGCCTGGTGCGCGAGCTGGTCTCGCTCCTCACCTGGCTCGCGGCCGTGCTGCTCGCCTGGCACTGCGCCGACTGGCTCGAGCCGTACCTCGGCGGTGCGCTGGCCGCGCCGGCGGTGCGGCCCTGGGCGGCGCGCACGCTGATCTTCGGCGGCGTCATGCTGCTCGGCACCGCGCTCGGCGGCATCATCAACCACTTCGTGCGGCTCTCGCTGTTCAGCGGCGTCGACCGCCTGCTCGGCTTCGTGTTCGGCTTCCTGCGCGGCGTGGTCGCGGTCGGTCTGCTCGCGATCCTCTGCCATGCGGTGCACCTGCAGGAGGAGCCCTGGTACCGCAAGTCGCTGCTGGTGCCCTGGGGCGAGAGCGCCGGCAACGTGCTGCGGTCGCTGGTCGGTGAGGGTATCATTGCGTCCGGCCGGGGCGATCACGCCCCGGACTAGTTTCCAGCGCCTGGGAGTGCGACTGCATGTGCGGCATCGTCGGCGTCGTTGGCACCAGTCCCGTCAACCAGCGGATCTACGACGCGCTGACCGTGCTGCAGCATCGCGGGCAGGATGCCGCCGGCATCATGACGGCGGTCGAGGGCGAGTTGTGCGTGCGCAAGGGCGCCGGCCTGGTGCGCGACGTGTTCCAGCAGCACCACATGCTCGAACTGCGCGGCAACGTCGGCATCGGCCACGTGCGCTACCCGACGGCCGGCTGTGACAGCGCCTCCGAGGCGCAGCCGTTCTACGTCAACGCCCCCTACGGCATCTGCCTCGCCCACAACGGCAACCTGACCAACGCCGCCGAGCTCGCCGAGGTGATCACGCGCGAGGACCGGCGCCACCTCAACACCCAGTCCGATTCCGAGGTGCTGCTGAACGTGCTCGCCTCGGAGCTGCAGCGCATCGGCACGCCGCGCGTCACGCCGGCCGACATCTTCGCCGCGGTCAGCGCCGTCTACCGCCGCTGCCGCGGCGGCTACGCCGTGGTCGCCATGGTCATCGGCCACGGCGTGCTCGGCTTCCGCGACCCGAACGGCATCCGCCCGCTGGTGCTCGGCATGCGCAAGACCTCGCGCGGCCCCGAGTACATGCTGGCCTCCGAGAACGTCGCGCTCGACATGCTCGCCTTCGAGCTGGTGCGCGACATCGCCCCGGGCGAGGCGGTGTTCGTCGACGAGCAGGGCCGGCTGCACTCGCAGCAGTGCGTCGCGACCGTGCGCCACACGCCCTGCATCTTCGAGTACGTGTACTTCGCGCGGCCCGATTCGATCATCGACAACATCTCCGTCTACCGCGCGCGCATGCGCATGGGCGAGCGGCTGGCCGACAAGATCCACCGCCTGCACCCGCACCACGACATCGACGTCGTGATCCCGATCCCCGACACCAGCCGCACCAGCGCGCTGCAGATGGCGCAGAAGCTCGGCATCAAGTACCGCGAGGGCTTCACCAAGAACCGCTACATCGGCCGCACCTTCATCATGCCGGGGCAGGAGCAGCGCGAGAAATCGGTGCGCCGCAAGCTCAACGCCATCGACCTGGAGTTCCGCGGCAAGAACGTGCTGCTGGTCGACGATTCGATCGTGCGCGGCACCACCTCGGCGCAGATCATCGACCTGGCGCGCGAGGCCGGCGCCCGCAAGGTGTACTTCGCCTCGGCGGCGCCGCCGGTGCGCTTCCCGAACGTCTACGGCATCGACATGCCGGCGACCAGCGAGCTGGTCGCCGCCGGCCGCACCGACGAGGAAGTGGCGCAGCTCATCGGCGCGGACTGGCTCGTGTACCAGGACCTCGACGAGCTGGTGAACGCCTGCCGCCACGACAACGCCAAGATCGCCGAGTTCGACACCTCGTGCTTCTCCGGCGTGTACGTCACGGGCGACATCAGCGCCGAGTACCTCGAGCGCCTCGGCCGCGACCGCTCCGACGAGGCCAAGCGCCGCCGCCGCGGCAGCAACGGCCCGCTGAAGATCGTCGGCAGCTGACGGGCCCCCCAGGGTGCACGGCCCGCACCGCCGCCTGCTGCTCGAGCTGCATCGCGCGCTGGCGGCCGTGGCGCCGGAGGCGCGCGCCGCCGCCGCGCGCGCCTGCGTGGCCGGCTGGGAACTGCCGCTCGACCTCGAACTGGCCGCGGCGCCGAATCGGCCGCGCGGCTCGCCGTCCGCCTCGTGCACCAGCTGGAGATGCGTGGCGCGCCCGTGTGCGCGCGCCTGGGCCCGCTGGCCGCCGAAGCCGGGCAGGCTCCGGCGCTGCGCGTGGCGCTGGCCGCCGCCCCGCTGATCGCGGGACGCGAAGGCCGGGCGCTGATCTGCATGCCCCTCGGGGCCATCGCCGGCGCGGGCGGCCAGGGTGCCCTGGTCGACGCCGAGACCTGCGCGCGCATCGCGCTCGCCGGCGGGGAGCTCGAATCGGGGCGGTCGGGCGCGCAGGAGCTGCTGGCGCTCGCCGGCGACCTGGTGGCGGCCCGGCCGCCGGCCCGCCGACCGGCCGGGGGCGGGGCGGACCCGGAAGTGCCGGTAGCCGCAGGGGACGGCGTGCTGCTGGCGGCCCTCCGGCTCGGGCCGGCCGACGCGGCGCGCTGCCTCGCCCGCGTGCCTGTGATTACAATGCCGGACAAAGACTTGTAGCCCAAACCTGATGCGCCTGCTTTACATCGAGGAGGATCCGAAGTCGCGTGCCCGGATCCGGCACCACCTGAGCTGCCGCTGGCCGGAGGTCGAGCTGTCGGCCTGGGCGCCGCTGCAGCGCGGCGCGGTGCCGCCGGAGTTCCTGGCGCAGGGCTACGACGCGGTGCTGCTCGCGCAGAGCTGGCCGGGGGGCGATGGGCTCGAGTGGCTGCGCGAGCTGACCACGCGGCCGGGCTTCGCGCCGGTGATCTTCCTCGCCGATCGCGACGACGCGCAGGTGCGCGAGGCCGCCTCCGCCTGGAGCGCCTTCGCGGTGCTGGCCAAGGAACGCATCGCGCACGAGGCGCTGCTCGACGCGGTCGAGCGCGCCGGCCAGCAGCATCGCCGGCAGCTCGCCGACTGGCGCGTGTCGCCCGAGGCGGAGGAGACGCGCCGCTTCGGCGATGCCCGCATCCCCGGCTACCGGCGCGCGCGCCTGCTGGCCCGCGGCTCGGTCTCGCAGCTCTACATCGCCGAGAGCGAGAAGGCCGGCGCGCTCGTCGTGCTCAAGGTCACGCCCTCGCAGCGCAACGCCTCGGGCGTCGACCAGGTGTTCGACCGCTTCCTGCAGGAGTACGAGATCACCACCAAGGTGCGGCATCCGAACGTCGTGCGTCTCTACGAGCTCGGCGTCGCCGACGACCATGCCTACCTGGCGATGGAGTACTTCCCGCTCGGCGACCTGCGCCGCCGCATGCGCGGCGGCCTCGCGCCGGCGGAGGCGCTCGGCATCGCGGCGCAGATCGCGCGCGTGCTCGGCGCGATCCACGCCGCCGGCGTGCTGCACCGCGACCTCAAGCCCGGCAACGTCATGATGCGCGCCGAGGACCAGGTGGCGCTGATCGACTTCGGGCTCGCCAAGCACCTGGCGCTCGACCTGGAGCTGACCGACACCGGCCTGATCTTCGGCACGCCGCACTACATGAGCCCGGAGCAGGGGCACGGCCAGGCGCTCGACGCCCGCAGCGACATCTACAGCCTCGGCATCGTGCTCTACGAGATGCTCACCGGCGCCAAGCCGTACACCGCCGACAACCCGATGGCGGTGCTGTACATGCACCGCAACGCGCCGCTCCCGCTGCTGCCCGAGCCGTTCACCAGCCTGCAGCCACTGCTCGACTCGCTGCTCGCCAAGGAACCTTCCGGACGCATCGCCGATGCCCTCACCGCGGCGCGGCGCATCGAGGCCGCGCGCAGCGAGTGGCTGGCCCGCGTCGCGCTCGCATGAGCGCGGCCACGCCGCGCCACGCCGATCCGCTGCGGGCGCCGACGCCCGCCGCATGGGTGGAGGCGGCGGCGGCCGGCTGGCAGGAACTGCTGCTCGACCACGCCAACTGCGAGAAGAAGGCGGCCTCGACCGCGCTCGCGCTGATGTTCGCCTACCCCGAGCAGCAGCGCGACAACCTGGCGTTCGCGCGCCTGGCGCGCGAGGAGCTGCGCCACTTCGAGCAGGTGACGCGCATGATGGAACGGCTCGGCGTCGCGCACCGCCGGCTGCGCCCCGGGCGCTACGCCGCCGGCCTGCGCGCCGCGATGCGCACCAGCGAACCCGGCCGGCGGCTCGACCTGCTGCTCATCGGCGCGCTGATCGAGGCGCGCTCCTGCGAGCGCTTCCGGCTGCTGGTGCCGCGCCTCGCCGAGCCGCTCGCCGGCTTCTACGCCGAGCTCGAGCGCTCGGAGGCGCGCCACATCGACCTGTACCTGGACTGCGCCGCCGCCGCGTCACCGGGCGGGGAGGCGCAGTGGCGCGACCGCCTGGCGGAGCTCGCGGCCGTCGAGGCCGGGCTGGCCACGGCGCCCGACGAGCTGCTGCGCTTTCACTCCGGGCCGCCGCGCGGCAGCGTCTCGAGCGCGTAGCGGCCGTCGCGCCAGGCGAGCACGCTCCCTGTTCGTACCACGCGCCGAGCACGATGCGGCGCGCCGGCGCGCCGTCCAGCTCGAATTCGTGCACGGCGGGGCGGTGCGTGTGGCCGTGGATCAGCGTGCGCACGCCGGTGGCGCGCAGCGCGTCGCGCACCGCGGCGGCGTTCACGTCCATGATGGTCGGCGCGGCGCGTTGCATGTGCCGGCGGCTGCCGGCGCGCGCGGCGCCGGCGAGCGCGCGGCGCGTGGCGAGCGGCAGCGCCGAGGAAGCGCCGCTGCCGGGCAGGCTGGCGCACCACGCCGCGCAGCCGCTGGTAGGCGGCATCATCCGTGCACAGCGCGTCGCCGTGCGTGAGCAGCGCGCGCTCGCCGCCGAGCTCGATGACGGTCGGATCGCCCAGCAGGTGGCAGCCGCTGCGCGCGGCGAAGCCCCGCTGCAGCAGGAAGTCGCGGTTGCCGTGCATCACGTGGCAGTCGACGCCGCCGGCCGCGAGCGCGCGCAGCGCGGCGCAGATGCGCGCGCGCCACGGGTCGTCGTCGTCATCGCCGACCCAGGCCTCGAACAGGTCGCCGAGCACGTAGAGCGCGTCGGCGGCGCGCGCCGGCCCGGCGAGGAAATCGAGGAACTGCGCCGCGGCGTCCGGCGCCGCGGCATCCAGGTGCAGGTCGGAGATGAACAGCGTGGTCAAGGTCCGGTGCCCGGTCCGTGATGGAATCCCGTAACATTGTAAGGATGTCCCAGGCGGCCGTCGTCACGCGCTTCGCGCCCAGTCCCACCGGCGAGCTGCATCTCGGCAATGCGCGCACGGCGCTGTTCAGCTGGCTGCTGGCGCGCCGCGCCGGCGGCCGCTTCCTGCTGCGCATCGAGGACAGCGACGCCGGCCGCAGCCTCGAGGCGCACACCGCGGCGCTGGTCGAGGACCTGCGCTGGCTCGGGCTCGACTGGGACCTGGGGCCCGGGAGCGGCGCGGCGCCGGCCGAGTGGCGCCAGTCCGCGCGCCGCCACGTCTACCAGGCGCAGCTCGAGCGGCTGGTCGCCTCGGGCGACGCCTATCCCTGCTACTGCACCAGCGCCGAGCTCGAGCAGTCGCGGCGCGCGCAGCCGCGCGGCCGGGCGGCCGCCGCGCTACGCCGGCACCTGCCGGGTGCTGGACGCGGGCGCGCAGGCGGCGCGGCTCGCGGCCGGGCGCCGGCCGGCCTGGCGCTTCCGCGTGCCGCGCGGCGAGCGCATCGCGTTCGAGGATGGCGTGCACGGCCCGCAGGTGTTCGCCAGCGACGACCTCGGCGACTTCATCCTGCAGCGCGAGGACGGCGGCCCGGCGTTCTTCTTCTGCAATGCCGTCGACGACGCGCTCGCCGGCGTCACGCTGGTGCTGCGCGGCGAGGACCACCTCGCCAACACGCCGCGCCAGCTGCTCATCCTGCGCGCGCTCGGCCTGGCGGCGCCAGCCTACGCGCACGTCGCGCTGCTCACCGGCGCCGACGGCGTGCCGCTCTCAAGCGCCATGGCGCCCCGAGCCTGCGCGCCTGGCGCGAACGTGGCTACGCGCCCGAGGCGCTGTGCAACCTCCTGTTCCGCCTCGGGCACTCGACCGCCGAGAACGGCCTGCTCGACCTCGCCGGCATGGCGCGGCACTTCGATCCGGCCCACCTGCAGCGCGCGCCGGCGCGCTTCGACCCGGTGCAGCTCGCGCACTGGCAGTCCCTGTGGGTGCGCTCGCTGACGCCGGAGCGGGCCGCGGCCTGGCTCGAGGCGGCAATGCAAAGCGTTCCGGCCGGGCGCCGGCCGGCCTTCGTGGCGGCGGTGCTGCCGAATGTGACGCTGGCCGAGGACGCCCGCGCCTGGGCCGAACTATTGTTCACTGCCGCAGTGACGCCCGAGCCGGAGGCGGCCCGTGCGATCGACGCGGCCGGCCCGGCCTTCTTCGCCCGCGCGGCGGCGGCGGTCGGGGAGGGCGTCGACGTGGCGACGCTGCGCGCGGCCACCGGCGCGAAGGGCGCCGCCCTGTTCGCGCCGCTGCGCGCGGCGCTGACCGGCCGGCTGCATGGCCCGGACTTCGGCGCGCTGCTGGCGCTGCTGCCGGCGGCGACGGTGCGCGAGCGCCTGTCGAGATTTGCCCAGGGACATTGAGGCGAGCGAGGGATGCTGCAGATCCACAATTCGATGAGCGGACGCAAGGAAGCCCTGGCGCCGATCCAGCCGGGGCGCATCGGCATGTACGTCTGCGGCATCACGGTCTACGACTACTGCCACATCGGCCACGCCCGCATGCTGGTGGTCTTCGACCTGGTGCGCCGCTACCTCGCGTGGCGCGGCTACGCCGTGACCTTCGTGCGCAACATCACCGACATCGACGACAAGATCATCCGCCGCGCCGCCGAGAACCACGAGCCGATCGAGCGCCTGACGGCGCGCTTCATCGCGGCGATGCACGAGGACTGCGCCGCGCTCGCCGTGCTGCCCCCGGACCACGAGCCGCGCGCCACCGGCCACGTTCCCGGCATCGTCGCCATGATCGAGCGGCTGATCCAGCGCGGCTACGCCTACGTCGCCCCGAACGGCGACGTGATGTACGCGGTGGCCCGCTTCGAGGGCTATGGCCGGCTCTCCGGCAAGCGCATCGAGGACCTGCGCGCCGGCGCGCGCATCGAGGTCGACGAGGCCAAGCGCGATCCGCTCGACTTCGTGCTGTGGAAGCACGCCAAGCCGGGCGAGCCGTGCTGGGATTCGCCCTGGGGCGCGGGCCGGCCCGGCTGGCACATCGAGTGCTCGGCGATGTCGACGGCGCTGCTCGGCACGCACTTCGACATCCACGGCGGCGGCATGGACCTGAAGTTCCCGCACCACGAGAACGAGATCGCGCAGTCCTGCGGCGCGACCGGCGACGCCTTCGCCAATGTCTGGATGCACAACGGCTTCGTCAACATCAACGACGAGAAGATGTCCAAGTCGCTGGGCAACTTCTTCACGCTGCGCGAGGTGCTGCCGCGGCTGCGCCACCCGGAGGTGATGCGCGCCTTCCTGCTCGGCAGCCACTACCGCGGGCCGATCAACTACAGCCAGGCCTCGCTCGAGCAGGCCGACGGCGTGCTGTGCCGGCTCTACACGGCGCTGCGCGGCGTCGAACCGGCCGGCGCGGCGCCGCCGGGCCCGGCGACGGCGCGCTTCACCGAGGCGCTCGACGACGACTTCAACACGCCGGAGGCCTTCGCCGTGCTGCAGGGCCTGGCGCGCGAGCTCAATGCGGCGCGCGCCGGCGGCCGGCACGAGGAGGCGGCGCGGCTCGCGGCCGAACTGCGCGCGCTCGGCGGCGTCATGGGCCTGCTGCGCCTGGACCCGGAGGAGTGGTTCCGGCTCTCCGGCCACGGGTTCCCGTCCGAATGCGCCGACGAGCCGACCACGGTGCTGCTCAGCGAACAGCAGATCGAGGAACGCATCGCCGCGCGGCTCGCGGCCCGCAAGGCGAAGGACGCGCCGCGGCGGACCGCCTGCGCAAGGAGCTGGCCGAGGCGGGCGTCGTGCTCGAGCCACCAGCCCCAGCGGGATCACCATCTGGCGGAGGAGTCGGTCGGCAGGGTGGCGGCGGCGCCGCCCGGCTGGTCGCCGCCGGCGGCGATGGTCGACCGTGCAGTCGGCGCGGCAGTGCGCATGGCACGCTCTCTCGCGACATCCCTCGGTCGCAGGAACGGGCGCACTCGGGCGCCAGCAGGCGAACATCGCGGTGACGCCGATGCGCGCCGCGGCCACGCAGCAGAACTCGGGCGCGTGCGTGCGCACGCCCGGCGCGTGGTGGGTGCGTGGAGTTTGGAAGAGGCAGGCGGTTCCATTTCGGTTCCGTGCGATCGCGCATCCTCTCGATCGCTCTCCGCGCGCGGCGATCGACGCCGCCTGATCCAGGCTCCGCCCAAGGCGTATCGACCACGCCCAACGCCGACACGCGTCCCGCGCCGGTCGCGACGCGGAAGCGGAGCGGAAGCGCAGCACGGGCGCGCGCCGCGCGCCGGCCCGGCGCCCGAGTGCGCCCGTGCATCCTTTCAGCGTTAAGTGAGGGGCGCGATGGCGACCACGCCGCCGCCGAAGGCCGCCAATTCGGGCGAGGACTGGAGCGCGTTCTGAGCGACGCGTCCCGCGGCGGCCGGCCGCGGGTTTCAGCGATGGCGGTTGATCTCCGCCCGCGTCGCCTGCGCGGCGCGGCGCGCGGCGGCGGCGAAGTCCGTGCCGCCGCCGGCGTAGAGGATGCCGCGCGATGAATTGATGACGAGGCCGGCGCCGTCGGTCGTGCGGCCGGCCTGGACCAGCGCCTGGACGTCGCCGCCCTGCGCGCCGACGCCGGGTACCAGCAGCGGCATGTCGGCGACGATCGCGCGCACGCGCCGCATCTGCTCCGGCCAGGTGGCGCCGACCACCAGCGCGCAGTTGCCGTGCGCGTTCCACTCGCGCGCCGCCTTGCGCGCCACGTGCGCGTACAGCGGCTCGCCGCCGATCTCCAGGTCCTGCAGGTCCCGCGCCCCGGGGTTCGAGGTGCGGCACAGGATCACCACGCCCTTGTCGCGCCGCCGCGTGAACGGCTCGAGCGAGTCGCCGCCGAGGTAGGGGTTGACCGTCACGGCATCGGCGCCGTAGCGGTCGAAGGCCTCGCTCGCGTACTGCTCGGCGGTGCTGCCGATGTCGCCGCGCTTGGCGTCGAGGATCAGCGGGATGCCGGGGTGCTCGCGGCGCAGGTACTCGAGGGTGCGGGCGAGGGGCTCCTCGCCGCGCTGCGCCGCGTAATAGGCGATCTGCGGCTTGTAGGCGCACACCAGGTCATGGGTCGCCTCGATGATCGAGCGGCCGAACTCGAACAGCGCGTCCGGGTGGCCGCGCAGCGGCTCCGGCAGCCTGGCCGGGTCGGGGTCCAGCCCCACGCACAGCAGTGAATCCGCCTCGGCCCAGCGCGCCCGCAGCTTCGCGATGAAATCCAACCTGCGCCTCCCGGCCGCGGCCCGCGCGGCGCCGCGCATTATCCGCCACCGGCCCGGCCGGCGCGGGCGAAAATTGACGCTGGAGCGGGCGGTTACGTATGATGCGCGCCCCCGTGCGGTGCGGAACGCCGCCCGGGGTGGCTTTCCGGAGGACCGGGCCTTTTCAGGCGGGGCATGGCGCAGTCTGGTAGCGCATCTGCTTTGGGAGCAGAGGGTCGGGGGTTCAAATCCCTCTGCCCCGACCACTTCAGGTGTGAGTGCGCCCGTAGCTCAGCTGGATAGAGCACCGGCCTTCTAAGCCGGTGGTCGCAGGTTCGAGTCCTGCCGGGCGCGCCAATGTTCAGTTTTGACGGTGGACGTAGCTCAGCTGGTAGAGTCCCGGATTGTGATTCCGGCCGTCGCGGGTTCGAGTCCCGTCGTCCACCCCAGTTTCCACGTCTGGTCGAGTACGTGGGCCGTTAGCTCAGCTGGTAGAGCAGGAGACTCTTAATCTCTTGGTCGTAGGTTCGATCCCTACACGGCCCACCACTTTCCCCGCCCGACCCGCCTAGGCGCGTTTGCGGCGCGGCGCACCCTGCCGCAGGATCACCCGCGGAATCGATTCCAGCCCGCGCCG
The DNA here is from genome assembly GCA_046347255.1 of Steroidobacteraceae bacterium. Classification (GTDB taxonomy): domain Bacteria; phylum Pseudomonadota; class Gammaproteobacteria; order Steroidobacterales; family Steroidobacteraceae; genus FEN-1191. Next base: position 906 of record JAXMGO010000021.1, on the reverse strand, counting down.
TTCCAGGCGCGCGCGCTCCAGCGTCGAATCGGTGCGGAACACCAGTTCCGGATGCGTGAGCGCATAGCGCTGGCGCAGGGCCTGCTCGAATTCCTCGACCGACAGCGGCAGGCGGATCTCGCCGGCGATGGCGCCGGGATCGAGGCCCAGGATGTCGCAGGCGCAGGCCACGACCAGGCGGGCGCGGCGCTCGGCGGTCGAGCCCCCGGCGCGCGCGCGGCTCGCCGTGTCGACGCTGACGACCCGCGCGAGCGCGGGCCGGGTCACCTCGGTGTCTTCCATCATTGGCCGACTCATCTCCTCTTCCACGCGGAGATTTGACGGCAGTGAACGTGAATGATCCCTGAACAGGCGTCCACCTGTCGCCGTTGGGCGTCAGGAGCGCGGCGCGCGCGGGATCAGGCGCTGGCGGCGCGGGTGGAGGCGATGAGCCAGGCGAGGCCGATGAAGACCAGCAGGCCGACGACCTGCTGCGCGCGCGTCCATTGCAGCACCGAGCCGTCCAGCACGGCGATGCCGACCGCGGTGACCACGAACCAGACGGCGCTCTGCACCGCGACGCTGCCGACGCCCACGTGCTGCATGAAGCGCACGGCGAGGATGTAGAGCGAGAGCCCGCCGACGAAGCAGCCGATCGCCAGGGCCGCGTAGCGGGCGTCGAGCCGGCCGCCGGGCCAGGCGAGCGGCGCGTAGTAGAAGCCGCGCGCGTCCATGAGCCCTGACAGGGTGGTCAGGCCCGTGACGAGCAGCAGGTTGATGAGGTGGGCCATGGCCTTCGAGCCTCTCCTGGCGGCCATTCCATCGCGTCCGCCCCGGCGCAATCGGGCAAGGATAAGCCAAATTGCTGCACCGTGCGGCGCCCGGGGCGCCGGCGCGCCCGCCGCTCCGGTATAATTCGACGGATTT